>NZ_JEMF01000086.1 GCF_000591415.1 Cobetia crustatorum
CGATTGATGCATATAGTGACGAAACAAACGACTGCTTAATTCCGCACCTACGACCTGGCCATACATTGATACACGCCATATCGTGAACATGGAGACACATGATGCGACAGCCAGTACTACAAGAACCATAACTCCCATAAAGAACAGAAAATCTCGAGGATCAGAAATACCACTTGCTCGATAAATACCCCCAATAACTCCATCACTATTCAACTCTTGTATATCACCTACCAATGCCATAAAAGGGCCAATAGAGGCCACACCCGCAATCTCTGCGAAGGCCATGAGTACGACGAGTATCTGTAAGCGTTTAAGCTTACTTCGTTGTTCTACGGTCAAAAGTGAATAAAGTTCTTTGAGCTGACTGAACATAAGTCTCTCTTGCTGGAAGGATTTAGAGGAAGAGGATTATAAGAAAATTTTGGCTAATTTAGAGACTAACGGGAAGCCTACTTACCGGCTACCATTTCCTGTCACAACAGTACGAATAGTGCGAAGTACAATGAGTAAGTCGAGCCAGAAGGAGAAGTTCTTGATGTAGTAAAAATCGTATTCCAGCTTCTCAATCATACCATCTACCTCAGCAGCGTAACCTTGCTCTACCTGCGCCCAGCCGGAAATGCCCGGCCTTACGACATGCCTGTAATGGAAGAACGGTACATCCTTCTCATACCAACTCGCCAATGACATGGACTCGGGCCGTGGGCCGATGAAACTCATGTCGCCTTTCAGCACGTTCACAAGCTGAGGAAGCTCGTCCAGACGATATTTGCGAATGACTCGCCCTACACGTGTAATGCGCGGATCATTGTCACCTTCGGTGAAACCTTGCCCCTTGTGATCGGTATACATGCTACGAAATTTGTAGACGCTGAAGGGGCGGCAATGAAAGCCCATGCGTGGCTGGCAAAACAGTGCCGGCCCCGGGCTATCACGCCGAATGGCGATAGCCGTAAGCACCATGATAGGGCTTACCAACGGCAGCAAAAGCAGAGCCCCCAGGATATCCAGTCCGCGTTTGACCACTTCATAACCTTCATGAGGTGAAAGCGATCCAAATTCATTGGCATACAGGTGATCCAGCAGCACACGGCCAGTGAGCATCTCGTGCACCTGAGTAGCGTGGTACACAGGGATACGGTGAATGGTGCAGTCGGCCAGAAAGCGTTGCCACTCTTCAGGAAGATCACCACGCAGGTCCGCGACGACAGCATCGATACGCTTTACACCAACCAGCGATGGGCTATTCAGCATGTACCAGCGGACAGAGGTATTCTTCTTCACACAGAGTGACAATGCCTTCCCGAAAGGCACTACCGCCATGCGCTTGGTAGTAAGTCTGGAATCCACATAATAGAAGGCACTGCCAAACACCACAGCCATCGCGAAGGAGATACCTACCTGCAACCGGGAAACGGCAATTTCCAACAGACTACAGAGAATGATCAACACTACATACGACACTGAGACCGTAGGGATGACATACGCGAAGGATTTTGTACCTGGCAACTGACACAAGCGGTTGATGAAAGTCAGTGACAGTGTGAACGCTGCCGCGGTGCCGATGAAGGCATTCCATTGCGCTGTCGTTGAGGTGAACCAGAAATCGCCACCCCAGCGGTACATGGCAGGCAATACGACTACCAGCAAAAGACCAAAAAAGGTTTGTAACCGCTTGCTCGCGATCAACCGCTCATGATGACGTGAGTAGCGGCGCTGGTGTTCCATTGTAATGGTATCTTCTTTCATTGCGGTTCCCTTCGAGCTTTCATGTGCTCCATTACCGGCTCTTCGACGCCAGGTGT
>NZ_JEMF01000087.1 GCF_000591415.1 Cobetia crustatorum
CCGACGAGCTACCAGACTGCTCCATCCCGCAACATCACGTTGTTCCCAAGAGTCTGAAAATACTGACTCTTCAATGGTAGCGGGGACCGGATTTGAACCGATGACCTTCGGGTTATGAGCCCGACGAGCTACCAGACTGCTCCACCCCGCATCAACGTGTGGCTTATTATAAGGATATACAGTGATAGGTCAACCGTTATCCCGTAATTGGCGGAAAGACTTTCCTCTGAGTGAGTGAGGGCAAACGTGCCATCGAGAAACAGGAGATAGTCGTCGTTGGATGTGAGAGATCTGCTACATACTTTCCGGCCAGATCTTGTCCATACTGGATTGTGACGCGCCTCGGACAAGGTGGTAGCCGAATGCGTTGAGCGCACGGTTGTCATCACGCTGTCGGGGGAGGGTCGTTATTGTCGTTATTACCGAGACAGCAGACTGCCTGGGGGCGGGTTGCTGTCCGGGAACATGCCATGCTGTGTCCGGCAACGGATACAGGACGTTCCAGGAACAGGGAGTTACAACACCATGACGCAAACAGCACCCGTTGCATGGGTTACCGGCGGTACTGGAGGTATTGGTTCCGCTATCTGTCGTGAGCTGGCGAGTCAGGGGTATCAGGTCATCGCCGGGTACAGGAACAAGGAAAAGGCAGAGGGCTGGCTAGCTGAGCAGCATGCTGCCGGGTTCGAGAACATCGCGCTCTCTGGCATCGAGCTGGACAACTTCGAGGCCTGCCAGGCTGGCGTCAATGAAATTCGTGAGCGTTTCGGGTCGATCTCTGTGCTAGTCAATTGCGCAGGTATCACGCGTGACACCACATTGCGCAAGATGAGCTATGAGCAGTGGCGTGAAGTCATCAACTGCAATCTCGATAGCGTCTTCAATACTTGCCGTGCTGTCATCAATGACATGCTGGAGCACAAGTATGGCCGCATCGTGAACATTTCTTCCATCAATGGCCGCAAGGGACAGTTTGGTCAGGTGAACTACTCGGCAGCCAAAGCTGGCATGCACGGCTTGACGATGGCATTGGCGCAGGAAACCGCAACCAAAAACATCACCGTCAACACGCTGTCGCCGGGCTATATCGCCACCGACATGATCATGAAAATTCCAGAAGAGATTCGCGAGTCCATCCGCGAAGCTATCCCGGTCAAGCGTTACGGTACCCCGGAAGAGATCGCTCGTGCCGTTGTCTTCCTGGCTGACGAAAAATCAGGGTTCATCACTGGCGCCAACCTGGATATCAATGGTGGCCAGTTCATGGGCTGAGACGAAGCTCGCGCTATTTTCGCGCTGGTGCGTCTCGTACTCATTCGGCTCACGTTCATGAGGCTGGAGAGTACACTTGCCAGGGTATGTTGATTGATTTCCAATGGAGGAGGTTTCCTCCACATTGAAAGAAGCCCCTACCTCTTACGAGGCGGGGGCTTCTTTTGTATCGCGCTACTTAGTAGTCAAGCTAGCAGTCAAGACAGTCATTTACCCCAGCGACCAGGCAGCGGAGCCGTCAGTGGTTGAACAGCGCATCGAAGCGCGGTAGCTCGGTTTGCCAGGCATCCCAATCCAGAGGGCCATTGGCGAGCAGGGCATCAAGCACTTCGTCCAGCTCTTCTTCACGCTCCATGCGTTCACCCAGCTGCTGGTTGATGCGTGCGACCTGGACGGTCAGGCGGCGCGATTCATCTTCCGTTCCCAGTGATGCCTCGAACAGGATGGCCAGATGCACTCGTAGCTCAGCCAGGCGCTCGTTGGCAGCGCTACAGTTGCTTGGTTCAGCCCGACGCATCTGATTACGTGCTGCGTTGGCCTGACGGCTGTTGTCGTCGAATGCTGAAGTGTTCGGCAGCTCAACATCGCTGATGTCACCACGCTTGGCGCTGGCATCGGCGACAGCGTGCTGCTCCAGCAGATCACGCCATTGCTGCCATTCTTCGAGCAGCTGCACGGCATGCAGCTCGTCCAGACGTTGTTCGCGGCGCTTGAGGATGCCGTTCCAGCGGCGACGCATACCGTCACCACGCTTACCGCGCGGTAGCGCGCCAAGGCTATCGGCTTCTTTCAGCGCATCGTCGAGCTGCGCAGCGTCTTCGAGCGTCTCGGGCTCCCAGCTGTCGAGGCGTTCGATCAGTGCCTGCCACTGCTCGAGGCGGACTTGCTCGCGGCTGTCACGATCTTCGCGGTCTTGATCGCGGGCAGCGAAAATACGATCACAGGCTGCACGGAAGGCTGTCCACAGGCGTTGCTCCTCGCCTTTGGGGGCACGGCCCAGCTCACGCCACTGGGTTTGCAGTGTCTTGGCCTGCTCGGCCCGCGGGCGGGCGGGCGAATCTTCATCAGCCAGTGCCTCTGCCGCTTCTACCAGTGCTTGCTTGGCGGCGGCAATCTGCCCGGCGCGGCTATCGATCAAGCCCTGTAGAGCGGTGAGTGCTTCACCGAAACGATGCGACAGCTGGCGTCCAGGGCCTGCTGGTACCGGTGTGTGGCGGCGCCATTCCTCACGCGCGCGATCACGAATCTGGCGCAGAGAGTCTGGGTCAGCATCCTCCATGGCGTGGCCATTCAGGGATTCCAGCTGCTCGCAGAGTGACTGGCGCATGGCCAGATTATGCTCACGTGCCTGTTTGCGAGTCTCGCGGTAGTCGCTGAGGCGCTGCTTTATCGCATCGGACGCGGTGCGGAAGGCTTGGCTTGCGTCGCGTGTCGCAGCGGCATCGCCCAGCTCGCGCCATTGCTGGATCAGCAATTGGTGCTGACGGTCACGCTGCTCATCGCTGACGTCGTCGCGCTCGGCCAATGTGGTGATGGCATCCAGCAGCTGTTCACGCTTCGGCGCCGCGACGAAGTTCTGCCAGTCACGTAGCTCTGCGACACGTGCCCCTAGCTGGCGCAGGCGTGCTTGGCGAGGGGCATCCAGTTTGCCCTCGGTACGATCGCGCAGAGAACGATGCAGTCGGCTGGCTGGCTTGAGCTTGCCTGCGTCGAGCTGGGCTTCCAGCGTATCAATCTCAGCGTCGAGCGCAGCGGCATCGAGTGCTGAGTTCGCTGCTTTGTCGGCTGCTGATGGCTGTGCTTCGTCACCATCACCCTGGACTGCTTCCGATTCTATGGGAGCGGCATTGGCCAGTGCCTCTTGCAGAGCAAAGAGACTTGCCGTCATCGTTAGATCTGATGGCCAGGCGACTTCGCGCTCAAGCCGCATCATCTGCTCGAGATCGTTATCGATCAGTGCGGCGTCAAGTTCGACTTGACACAACTGATGGCGATGCCAGGCATCCAGCGGGCTCTGCAGCTGTTGCTGCAGGCGCTGATGTTGCTCGAGCAATTCGGTAGGGGCCGAGAACTGGTCGGTTAGCTCGCGCCAACGCTCGCCCTGCAGGCGGCGTTGGGCCTGCAGGCTGGCGAAATCATGGTCATTGATGCGTTCGCGACTATTCAGGTCATCTCTCGCATGCGTCAGGGCGGTCAGAATTTCCGTCAGATGCGTGCTCAGATTGGCACTCAGGCGTTCATGTTCACGGATGGCTTGCTCACGTGCTTCATGATCGCTGATGACCTTGTAAGCCTGCTGGCGGGCCTCTTCGAAGCGCTGCTGAGGAGTGTGCTCGGCAGCAGGTAGGCGTTCCCACTCGCGCAGCAGTGAGCGATAGCGGGATGGCACGCTATCTTCCCACGCTTGGCGGGGTAGCTTTTCCATCTGGCGCAGCAGATTGTCACGGCTGACGGCGAGGGCATCAGCTTCCTGCGCATCAGCGCGGCGGCGCGCCAGGGTGTCACGTGCCTGGCGCTGTACATGACGATCACGCTTGGCATCACGTACAAGGCGCTCAAGGCCGGCCTGGCTTGTGATGCGTGCCGCTGCTGCATGGCGTACGGCCGCAATGGTGTTGTGGCACGCCTGCTGGATCAGCACTTCTTCATCGTCGATGCGTGCCAGTGCTGTCAGACGCAATTGCTGGTTGTCGCCACGCGCGGCGACAGCCGACAGCAATTCGCTGTCTTCCAGGCGTTCCACCAGTTGCTCGCGGCTCAGCAGCGAGGGGGCATCCTGCCCGCCACTCAGTAGCTCGACCAAGCGCTCGCGAACCAAGCCATCAGCACGATCCAGCAGCGGTAACAGGCGCTCGGGCGTCTGCATGCGTGTCAGAGCGGCATGGCGCACTTCGAGAGCGGAATCGTTGAGTATCAACGTTTCCAGAATCTTGCGCTGTTCCGGGATATCAGGATCAAGTTGATCAGTGGCAGCAGCGCGAATGGTGGGGTTTGCATGTTGCCAGCGAGGCGTGAACAGGCGGCCAGTGAGGCGGGAAAGCAGTCCGGTCATGAGAGAGCGGTTATCCAGGCAAAAATAGAGGGGCGCAACAACAGCCGGTCACGAATACAGGCATGGAAAGGTAAGGCCGATATTGATTCCGGGGTGACGGCGCATGAATTTCGTCACCTCACTATCTTACCAGTCGCAGACCCCTATTGTGTGCTCCTGAGTGTGGATGAATGTGCCTGATTGGCTCGACAAGGCGCCATACGCGACATCACGGGCCACGTGACGCATCATGGTCACGACAATAGTGATGAACGTCGTGGCCTCGCGACACCTGACAGGGTCGCTTGCTGGCCGTATCATCAGTTGCAGCACTGTGTCAGCTCACATAGCTTTGTTACCCAGAGCTTTGTTATTCAGAGTATGTGATACAGCGCTGTGTCATGTGCGGGTGAGAGCTATGTTATCCAAGTGGCCTTCTTCTTCGGGATGCCATCCGGAGGATGCATCGGGCTTCACGTGCATCATCAAGAGTGTCGAAGGGCTTCGATACTCATTACGCAACCCGGAGTCAGGTCATGAGTCTCAGTACGGACAGGGCCCCTCAGGCCTTCATCTTCAAGGGCGGGATGCTGCCGATGACGGTTATGGAGCTGGTCAGTGGCGACCCGGAGCAGATCCGAGCCCAGCTGGCCAGCAAGCTCAGTCAGTCGCCGGCATTTTTTCAACATACGCCGGTGGTGCTGAGCGTCGAAAAACTCGACGAGCCGCATCTGGCATTGGAGCGTATTTGCGCCGTGTGTCGTGGCCATAAGCTACTGCCGGTGGCTGTCCGTGGCGGCGGTGACCCGGTGCGTCAGTCGGCTTGGGCATTGGGGTTGGGCTGGTTCCCGCCACAGGAAAGCCGCGGTCGCACACTAGAATCCGTGCCGCCGGTTGCTGAACCCGTGGCTGAAGCTGCTAGCGCCATCGAACCTGAGCCCGAGGCAGAACCTGTTCATGCCAGTAAAGTGTTCCGCGGCACGGTGCGCTCTGGCCAGCAGATCAGTGCCTCTGATGGTGATCTGGTCATTATCGGTGCGGTGAATGCTGGGGCCGAGATTCTGGCGGCAGGCAGTGTGCATATTTATGGGGCATTGCGTGGCCGCGCGTTAGCCGGTATCCACGGCGATCGCAATGCCAGCATTTATTGCAAAGAACTGCATGCCGAGCTGCTCTCGGTCGCCGGTACCTACAAGCGCCTCGATGACATTGATAACCGCTTACTGGGCGCCAGCGTCGAAGTAGTGCTTGAACACGATCAACTCTGCATCGCGCGGCTCAACTGATAGAGCGATGGCCGCTGATGGTAGTTCGCGGCCCGTCGAGCATCTTTTGGCATTGGTGCTAGCACAATCGTTTCGCGCACGATCGTTGTTCATAAGATCTTTGATTCATACGCGATCACGCGTGAAACGAATCCTCATATTTACAGGCGATCCCCGCGCTGCGGGGGACTCTCAGCAAGGAAGATACCTTTGGCCAAGATTATCGTAGTGACGTCAGGCAAGGGCGGGGTTGGCAAGACGACTAGCGCCGCCGCTATTGCCACTGGACTGGCTCTGCGCGGCAACAAGACGGTCGTGATAGATTTCGATGTGGGTCTGCGTAATCTGGACCTGATCATGGGTTGCGAGCGTCGCGTGGTCTACGACCTGGTGAACGTCATCCAGGGCGAAGCCAACCTTAAGCAGGCCCTGATTCGCGACAAGCGCATCGACAATCTGCATATCCTGCCGGCCTCTCAGACCCGCGACAAGGATGCGCTGACTCAGGAGGGCGTCGAGAAGATACTGATCGCTCTGCGCGAAGACTTCGATTACGTCATCTGTGACTCCCCCGCAGGTATCGAGCGCGGTGCTCAGTTGGCGATGTACTTCGCTGATGAAGCTGTCGTGGTTACCAATCCGGAAGTCAGCTCAGTACGTGACTCCGATCGGATCATCGGTCTGCTGTCGTCCAAGACCCGCAGGGCAGAGATCGGCGAGTCACCGGTCGTCGAGCACCTGTTGATCACTCGTTATCATCCGGCGCGTGTGACCGGTGGCGATATGCTGAATTTGACGGACATCCAGGAAATCCTGTCGATTCCTCTGATTGGCTTGATTCCAGAATCTGACGCCGTGCTGCGTGCTTCCAACCAGGGGGTGCCGGTAACACACGACCAGAAAAGCGATGCCGGTCAGGCGTATGTGGATTGCGTCTCTCGTCTATTGGGCGAGGAAGTGCCGCTGCGCTTCCATGAGATAGAGAAGCGCAGCCTACTGGCCAGAATGTTCGGAGGGGGCCGCAAGTGAAATTACTGGATTTTCTGAAGCGAGAGCGCAAGAAGACCGCCAATGTCGCCAAGGAGCGGCTCCAGATCATCGTTGCGCATCAACGTAGTCAGCGTGACCAGCCGGATTACATGCCGATGCTGGAACGTGAGCTGCTAGAAGTGATCCGCAAGTATGTTCAGGTCGATCAAGATGCCATCAACATCTCCCTTGACCGAGAAGACGACTGCTCGGTACTGGAGCTGAATGTCACGCTGCCGCGCCCCGGTGAGAAAAACTGATCGGCGACGCCTTGTATCACGTCTGACCCCATCTGCCAGAGTGCTGTGCCAGCCTTGCTGAGTACGGTGCTCTGGCAGGTTCATTTTCCGACCGCCCGCGTGGAGATTTCCTGTGGCAGAGCCCACCTTCCTGTGGCACGACTACGAGACCTTCGGCGCTGACCCGCGTCGTGACCGTCCTTCGCAGTTCGCGGCCATCCGTACCGACGCCGACTTCAACGAGATCGGGGAGCCGCTGACGCTCTACTGCAAGCCAGCCGATGATTTTCTGCCCCATCCGATGGCCTGTCTGATTACGCGGATCACGCCGCAGCAGGCTGAGCGGCGCGGTATTCCGGAGGCTGAGTTTGCTGGGCGTATCAACGATGAAATGAGCGTGCCGGGCACCTGCACGTTGGGCTATAACAGCCTGCGTTTTGATGATGAGGTCAGTCGCCATCTTTTCTATCGCAACTTTCTTGATCCTTACGGGCGTGAGTGGCAGAACGGCAATTCGCGCTGGGATCTGATCGATATCGTGCGCGCCTTCCATGCGCTACGCCCTGAAGGCATCGAGTGGCCCAAGCGTGAAGATGGTGCGCCCAGCTTCCGGTTGGAGCACCTGACCGCAGCCAATGGTATCGAGCATGCTGGGGCTCACGATGCGCTGGTCGACGTGCGCGCGACCATCGCCTTGGCGCGTCTGCTCAAGGAGCGCAATCCGCGCCTGTTCGACTACCTGCTCAAGCTGCGCAACAAGCGCCACGTCGCCAGCCTGCTCGATATCGGCGCACGTAAACCGATGCTGCACATCTCACGACGCTATCCAGCCTCACGGGCGTGTGGTGCGCTGGTCGTGCCGCTCGCGGAGCATCCGTCCAACGCCAATGGTGTGATCGTCTATGACCTCTCGGTGGACCCTGCGCCGTTGATGGAGCTTACGGCCGAGGAAATTCGTGCCCGTGTGTTTGCTCGCGCTGATGATCTGGCCGAAGGTGAGGAGCGCATCCCGCTCAAGGTCATCCATCTCAACAAGAGCCCGGTACTGTTGCCTGCCAATGCGCTCAAGGATGTTGAGGGGCCGAGCAAGGGGGAGTACGGCGAGATCGTCGCGCGCTTCCAGATCGATCCTGCCCAGTGTCGTGTGCACTGGAAGTGGCTCAAGGACAATGCTGGTATCGGCGTGAAAGTGGCGCAGGTATTTGCCGAAGCGCCGCCGGAACCTCCCGCTGATCCGGATCTGATGCTTTACTCTGGCGGCTTCTTTTCGCCGGCAGATCGCAAGGAGATGGAGCGGGTGCGTGCCACGCATCCGGAGGCGCTGGACGATACGCCGTTCGCTTTCCAGGATGGGCGCCTTGAGGAGATGCTATTCCGTTATCGCGCGCGCAGTTACGGCTACACACTCAATTCTGCCGAGCGTGAGCGCTGGGAACAGTGGCGTTGGGAGCGCATGAACGATGAGACAGTGGCTAGTCTGACCGTGAAGGGCTTCGTGGCGGACATTCAGCAACTGGGGCATGCCGAGCAAGACCCTGATCGGGTGCAGATTCTAGAGGAGCTGGCCATGTATGTAGAAGGCATCATGCCGCCTCAAGCATTTGGTTAGGCAGTGGCTGAAAATATCTCAGTAGCTTAAACGACACGACCCCAGCGATTTCGCTGGGGTCGTGTCGTTTAGATCAGACGTTCAGGCAAGCCCTTTGAATGCCGCGGCGAACTGTCAATGCTGTGCATTACTCGTTGGCTGCGCTGAGGGTGCTGAGGTGGTCGCCTCAGCCTGCGCGCGTGGCGCCTCCGGCAGTGCTGGCAGCGCGAGCTTGGGGATACGCTGGTCGAAGTCGCTGGGCGTGCCCGGATCAAAGGCCAGTTCCAGTGAGTCGGCGTTGCGCAGGCGCTGCCAGGTTGCGCGGATGTCTTCCGGATTGACCTGTTTTACGGCAGCGACCAGCTGCTGGCGCCGATCAAAACCGGTCCAGCCGAAGCTCAATTCGTTCCAGTTTCGGGCAGCCAATTCAGAGAGACGACGCGGTTTTTGGGTCAGGCTATCGATGACGGCTTGGCGATAGCTTGTCAGCGCTGACTCATCGAGCGCCTGAACGCGAGTGTCGAACTCGGTCATGAAGGCATCCATACGCGAGAATAGCGTCTTGCTATCCTTGGACGGCGACTGAACCAGCATGCTCAGCCCCGGTGCGTCGAGCATCGGGGAGTAACTCGCCGAGACGATGTACCCCAGCTGCTCATCAGTACGCAGGCGACTGTAGAAGGGGGCTTCTATCAACTGCCCGAGGACGGCGAGGCGTGCCTGACTTTGCAGTGTGCGGTCCTCGCCTTGCAGATAGCGCAGCGCGCCGGCATCACTGCGCGTACTGTTCGGACGCAGTGCTGTCTGCTGACTGATCTGACGCACTTCCAGTGTCGGAATCGCCTCTCGCGTGACACGTGGTGCGAGGCCATTGACGACCAGCTGACCGGTGTCGCTCGCCTGTTTGGCAGTGAGGTTTCCGGTCACCATTGCCTGCACATGCAGACGGGCCAGGAAGTGCTTGCGGAAGGCGTCCAACGTTTGGCTATTCACCGTGTCCAGCGCTGCCATCATCTGAGGCGTTGTTGCCAGCGGACCGATCAGCGTTTCACTGAGGCTGCGGCCCAGCTGTGAGTAGAGAGGAGCCTGCGCCCGATTTTGCAGGTTGCGACGCAGCCGTTGAGTAATGCGCTCAAGCGTGGCTGGCACTATCTCGCCATTGACCAGTTGATCGAGTACTTCGCGCATTTCCGGCTGCTGGCCGTCACGCCAGCCACTGAACTGCAAAGTGATGCCGCGGCCATGAGCGTAGGCCAGCGCATCCTGTCCCGCCAGGCGTGCAGGATACAGGCGCGCATTGAGGCTCTCATTCAGCCAGGCGGCCAATACACGGCTCATGACCTGCTCTTCTACTGAGGAGCTGATCTCCGGATTCAGCAAGCCGAAGCGCCACTCGGCCTGTGGTACGCCAAAGCTATCGTTGCCTTGATACCAAAGTTCTGCGCCTGGCTCATCCAGCAGCTGTGTCGGTGCTGCATTTGGCAGCTCGAGCACGCGGAAATCGCTGGCCAGATACGGATTTGGGGCTGGCAGTGCCAGTTGATTGGCCAGTGAATCGGCAGTACTGGCGGAAGCGCCATCAGTCGCAGCGCTTGAAGTGGCATCGTCATCGCTCAGGCGCGTCAGTGTGTAGGGCGCCTTGAACCATTGGCCCTGCTCATCGCCTGCCACATTGGGGCCGGAGTAGACCTCCAGCAGGTTGTCCTGTGTAAGACGTGCCAGCGTCTTGTCGAGCAACGCTGCGTCAAAGTTCTGCATCAGATAGGGCGCAGCCAGGACTTCCTTGACTGGATAGCGCGTCATCATCATCGCCAGACTGCTGGCGAGATCGACCGGTGAGCTACGCTGCTGGAAGCGGAATTTCTGCTCGCCCAGCTTGGCCTGCTCGGCGTAGCGCCAGTCGTTGATGCCCTGCTTGCGGACCAAGGCCAGATAGTCGAACAGCGCCGCGCGAATTTCCGGTTGATGCTTGGCACCTTCCGGCGTCAGTGTGATGTCGATACTGAGCATCGCGTTGTGGCCATCGCTGAGGCCACCACCGGCGGAAAGGGCGTCCGCCCAGCCCTTGGCTTTGAGGGCAGCGAGCAAGCTGCCTTCTCCTTCGTGACCTATCAAGTTGGCGAGATAGCTGACGGGCTGAGTGCGATAGTGCTCGATGGGATCGTCGATGGGGAACATGAACGCAAGCTCACGTTCCTGCTTGAGCGCTTTGACCTCGAGACGTGCCGGGAGCTCGCCTTGTGTGACGAGGGGAATATCAATCTCGGGGCGTTTCAGATCACGATTGGGCACATCGCTGAAATTGCTGCGCGTGAGTTTTTCCAGCGCGTCGAGAGATTGTGGTCCTACCAGTGACAGGCGCATGACGCCTGCACCGTAGTGAGCGGTGTAGAAGTCCACCAGGCGCTGGCGGAGGCTGCCGGCGTCAGTATCTTGCAGGGTATCGAGGCTACCGACGCTGAAGCGGTTGAAGGGGTGCTCAGGATTCAGTGCCTTCTCGACAGCCTCATAGACGCGACGCCCATCATCTTGCATGCGCGCCTGGTATTCGGAGTTCACTGCGTGACGTTCGCGATCCACGTACTCGGCATTGAACTGAGGGGCGACAAAGAAGCGTGCAAAGCGCGGCAATGCCTCATCAAAGGCCTCTGGCTCGATATCGAAGAAGTAGTTGGTGTCCTGGCTGGCGGTAAAGGCGTTGTGATTGCCACCATGCTTGGTGATGAAATCCTGATAGGCATCCGGATCAGGATAGCGATCAGTGCCGAGGAACAGCATGTGCTCAAGGAAGTGTGCCAGCCCCAATACATCCTTGGGGTCTTGGGCACTGCCGACTTCCACGTCCATGGCTGCGGCTGCCTTGTCGGCGTCTGGATCGCTGACCAGTAGCACCCTGAGGCCGTTGTTGAGAGTCAGGCTACGATAGCTGCGCTTGTCATTCTCGCTCTTGATGACCGGCCCCGTTTGCGCGTTGACGCTGACATTCTGGGCACTGCCTAGCGTGCTGTTGGCATCTGCCAGTACAGCACCAGGGGAGAGGCCAGCCAGAACGATGGCGGCGATGGCGGCACTTAGGCCGAGTGGGCGAAACCTGGGTAGCAGTGGCATCTTCTCTCCTGATACGAAAGACCGGTGGCGGCAGAGCGTGAGTGAAAGAACAGGCATATGCGAGCTACGAGGCCAGTGCGTCACTAGACGCATGGTGACGTCAGACCAGCATTGGGCCAGTAGGGTGCGCCACACTCCATTCCTGATGTGCAGGGTCATTGACACGGCGTGCCACCGGGAAGGCTGCAAGGCTGGCATCGGGCGCCAACATGGCGCGGACTGTTTCCAGTGGTGTATCGGCCGTTAGCCACTCACGTACCTGATGCGGCGCAATGACGGCCGGCATGCGATCGGTAAGGCGAGCGCTGACACCGGCACACGCCACGCTGATCAAGGCAAAGCTGTCACGTCCTTCCGGTGGCATACCTTCTATCAATGGCGGGCTGAAGTGACGCGTCCAGATAGCTGCCAGCAGTAAGGGGGCGCGATCAGCATGTGTGACCAGAAACGGTTGTTTCATGTTGGGCTGTTCCTTCCAGACATAGACACCACCGACCGGAATCAGTGCCCGTTGGCTGATGAAGGACTCACGAAACATGCGTCGCGTTTCCAGAGTTTCCGCACGGGCTATGTGCGGTGCGTGGTCCATGATGTCCAGCCAGCTAGGCGTCAGTCCCCACAATGCTGGTACCAGGCGCAATTTTGAACCTTCAAGCCGTAACATTGAGGCCGGCATGCGTGGTGCGCGATTGGCACTGATCAACATCTCTTCGCGCAACTGACGAGCGAGTGCAGCGGTCGCGAGCTTGCCGAACAGCTCACGAGGCGGCAGATCGTCGGGAAAGGGAGGGGTGTACAGGCGTCCGGCCACAGAAATCCTTGAAGGCGGAAGGCGAAAGGAACATGCAGGGTGTCGCGCTGCCCAATGGGGTGTGACGACCTCGCTGCATGCGGCGTACGCCAGCATGCCACACCTTGGTGGTGCTTGCGTTTGCGCTCAGTCTCGATATGCTGGACGGAAACAGTGTTCGATTCAATGGCTGGTACGGGCCGCTTCAAAAGATGTCGCAATGACATCGTATGCCTTTGCTCACCCGTGCAGTACGGACACACACCGCGTCAGATTTGCTACGCGGTAACGCATCTCAAGCATCAGAGGAATTCGATGGCCCGTCCACGTCAGCATGCACCGGAAGCGCTGCATGCGCGGGTAATGGAGACCTGCGATGAATGGCTCAAAGCACAGCCTGTTCACGCCCTGTCTCTGCGCAACCTCGCTCGTGAAGTGGGTTGCGCGCCCAGTACCCTGCTCAAGCTTTATGGCAGTTTTGGTAACCTGCTCCAACACGTCAATCTGGCGACGCTGGACCGTCTGCATGCTGCGATTGCCGGCCAGGAGACACCGAGTCCTTCGGAGCGCCTCAAGTCGCTTGCGCGTGCTTATTGGGGGTTTGCTCAGCGTGACCCTTACCGCTGGCAGCTGCTGTTCGATTTCCCGTTGGCACAGGAAGGTGAGCTGGATCAGCGTCAGAACACGATGATCGAAGGGCTGTTCGAGCGCGTCGAGGGAGCGCTGGTCGAGTACGCACCTCGTGTGGAGTCTGTCGAGGCCAAGCGCATGGCGCGCACCCTGTGGGGTAGCGTGCATGGCTTGGTCCAGCTGGGCATGAACGAACGTCTTGGCCTGTGGCAGGGGCAGCCATTGGAAGTGACTGAGCTACTGGATCAGTTGCTCGATACCATGCTGGCAGGGCTCAGGGTACGCAGCGAGGCTGCGATTGCGGGGGATGCTACGGAAGAGGGGCAATGAGTCGAGAATTGCTCCGTCGTCCACGGTTCGCGCCCTTCTTCTGGACCCAGGCCCTTGGGGCCTTCAATGACAACCTGTTCAAGAACGCCTTGTTGCTGTTGATGACCTTCGTGGTGATCGAGCAGCGGGGCTGGGACACTGGCATCGTCAATAATCTGGCCGCCGGTTTGTTCATCCTTCCCTTTCTATTGTTTTCTGCTTGGGGCGGTCTGCTGGCAGATCGTCTCGACAAACAGCGCCTGATCGTCAATCTCAAGTGGCTTGAGCTCGCGACCATGAGTGTCGCGGCAGGGGCCTTGATCTTTGAAGCCTGGGAGCTGCTGCTGGCGCTGTTATTCATGATGGGCACTCAATCGGCGCTGTTCGGCCCCGTCAAATATGCCATCCTGCCGCAGCACCTCAAGGCGGATGAACTGGTCAGTGGCAACGCCTGGGTCGAGCTGGGAACATTCCTCGCGATTCTGGTCGGTACGCTGGCCGCTGCTGCATTGATGGCGCTGGGCGGTGATCTGGCGCGCTGGGCACTGTCGGCATCGCTGGTCACGCTGTCGCTGCTCGGAGTCTTCGTGGCGCGCAGAATTCCGCCGGCACCGTCGCTTTCACCAGGCCCTGTGCCGTGGCGGCCGCTCTCCGGCAGCATTGCCGTGATGCGCGAAGGGCTGGGTAATCGTCGTCTGAAATGGGCACTGCTCGGTATCAGCGCGTTCTGGTTCCTCGGGGCCAGCTACCTCACTCAGTTGCCCGCCTATGCACGTGACATCGTGCATGGTGCAGAAGGGGCAACTTCCGCGCTGCTGGCCGCCTTCGCGATCGGTATCGGGATGGGGTCGTTGGCCTGTGAGCGTGTCTCGCGCGGTCGACTCGAAACCGGGCTGGTGCCTTTTGGCGCACTGATCATCTTCGTTGGTGGGCTGGATCTGGCCCTGCGCCCGATGCTAGGTAGTGCTGAACAGGCAACGCCATTGTTGGAGCTGCTGCAGGTGTCGGGATTTTGGCGCATGTGTCTGGATCTCGGCGTGATCGGTTTCGGCGGCGGGCTTTATATCGTCCCGCTGTATACCCTGCTGCAGGTGCGCAGCCCCGAAGATCATCGTGCGCGTGTCATCGCCGCCAACAACGTGCTCAATGCCTTGCTGATGGTGCTGTCGGCCGGATTCGGCATCCTGATGCTCAGCACGCTGGGGCGCAGCTTGTCTGATTTCCTGTTGGTGCTGGCCGTCATCAGCGCGCTGATTGCCGTGGTCTGCATGTTGCGTGACCCGCGGCCCTTCCTGCGTCTGAATATCTTCATCCTCATTCACCTGATGTATCGCCTGCACCTCAAGGGCCGCTGGCGGATTCCGGCGGAGGGAGCGGCACTGGTGGTCTGCAATCACGTCAGTTTCATGGACGCTCTGATTCTGGGAGGAGCGAGCCCGCGACCGCTACGCTTTCTGATGGACGCCGAAATCTATCACTCGCCGTGGCTAAAATGGTTCTTCCGTATTGCCGGGGCCATCCCGGTCGATTCGTCACGCAAGGACCCTGCGGGTGTGCGGCGTTCACTGGAAGAGGTCGGCAAGGCGCTGCGGGCTGGGGAGGTCGTGATGATCTTCCCTGAAGGCCAGCTCACGCGTGATGGTGAAGTCGGGCGGTTCCGGCGTGGACTGGAGTTGATCCTGGCGCGTAACCCGGCGCCGGTTATCCCGATGGCCCTGGGCGGGCTGTGGGGCTCCTGGTTCTCCCACGGAGGGGGGCCGGCCTTTGCCAAGTGGCCGCGTCGTATCCGTGGGCGGGTTGAGCTGTGTGCCGGACGTACCTTCGAAGCTGAAGGTGTGAAGGCGGCAGAACTCGAAAGCGCGGTGCGTGACCTACATCGCAAGGCGACTCGCTTGAGTAAAGGCCGGTAGTGGCAGACAGCTCTATTGATACTGCATGCGAAAACGCCGCTCATGGCTTCATGAGCGGCGTTTTGCGTTTATCACCATAGGCTCAACAGCCAGACGATAGCGATTCGCATGGCTAGCACGCTGGCGCTGAGGATCAGCATAGGGGCCGAGGAGTTATTGGTAGTGGTGATGAACATGATGCCCTCTTGCACAAGGCTAGAATGACACAGGCCCACCAAATGGCGGGCCTGTGTCTGCTGATGGCGCGGGATGACGCCTTATATCAGGGGCGGCTCACGCGAGCTGCCTGCCAGCAGCGAGCCGAGGTGATCTGATTGTCCTTCACCTGTTGGATCTCGATGCGCGTGGTACCTATCGCCAGGCTGGCGGGCGCATCCGGAAACGATTCAAGATGCTCAAGGATCAAGCCATTGAGTGTCTTGGGTCCGTCGGTGGGCAGTTGCCAGCCGATCGCCTTGTTGATCTCACGGATGTTGGCCGTCCCTTCGATCACGTAGCTGCCGTTGTCCTGCGGATGAATCTCCTGATGAGTGCCGGCTACGTCAGTGGTGAACTCGCCGACGATCTCTTCCAGGATATCTTCCAGCGTCGCCAGACCCTGCACGTCACCATACTCGTCGACCACGATACCGATGCGACGTTTCTGCTTTTGGAAGTTGAGCAGCTGTGTGTGCAGCGGGGTGGATTCTGGAATGAAATAGGGCTCGCGAGCCTCCTGGATGATGGAAGCCTTGGTGATCTCATCCAGTGACAGGAAGCGTGCGGCATTGCGCAGGTGCAGGATGCCGATGATGTTGTTGATGTCACCTTTGTAGACCGGCACGCGGGTGTGCTGACTCGCGCGGACATGGCTAAGGATGATGTCGAGATCGTCATCGAGATCGATACCGAAGATTTCCTGACGCGGCACCATGATGTCATCGACAGTCACATTCTCGAGGTCGAGAATCGATAGCAGCATGCCCTGGTGACGGCGAGGAATCATGCTGCCTGCCTCGTGCACCACAGTGCGTAGCTCGTCGCGGGTCAGGCTATCGGCATTGCCACTGACATCGCGCACACCGAATAGACGCAGCAATCCATTGGAAATGCCATTGACTAGCCATACCAGTGGATAGAGCACCTTGAGCATCGGCTCGAGAACCAGTGAGGCCGGATAGGCAATGCGCTCGGGATTCAAGGCGGCCATGGTCTTCGGCGTCACCTCAGCAAAGATCAGCACTACGATGGTGAGCGCGGCGGTGGAAATGGCTGGACCGGACACATCACCGAAATAGTGAATGGCGATGATGGTAGCCAGTGACGCGGCCAGATTGTTGACGAAGTTATTGCCGATCAGAATAACGCCGATCAAGCGGTCTGGGCGGGAAAGTAGGCGGGTGACGCGCTTGGCGCCGCGCTCACCGCTTTTTTCGCGATGGCTCAGGCGGTAGCGGTTGATCGACATCATGCCGGTCTCGGAACTCGAGAAGAAGGCAGAGAGGATGATCAGAACGACCAATAGGCCGAACAGCAGCCCCAGCGGGGTGTCGTCGCTCAAGAGTGAAGGGTCCTCGGTGGCGGATTTAAGCGCATGATACTGTCACGCCGACGGCATTGCATCAGGCGATGCTGTCGGCGTTGCTGCGGGACTAATGAGCCGGGGCGTGCATCAGGGGGCGAATACTATCTGCAGCGCGAATTTGGTGCCGAAGAATGCCAGTGCCAGCACCAGGCAGCCGCCGAGTGTCCAGCGTGCTGCACGCTGTCCGCGCCACCCCAATACGTGGTGGCCAAATAGAAGGATGGCGAAGATCACCCAGGCGCCGAGACTGAGTACCGTCTTGTGGGCCATGTGTTGAGCGAACATGTTGTCGAGATAGATCATGCCGCTGATGATCGAGACGCTCAGTAGAATCATGCCAGCCCAGATCAGCTCAAACAGCGCGCGCTCCATGCTGGTGAGTGCCGGCAGCACCTGCACGATACCGCGAGTATGGCGTGTCTTGAGCGCATGCTGTTGCAGGGATAGCAAGCCCGCCTGCATGGCAGCGATGCTCAGAAAGGCGAGTGCTGCCACGGAGGTGAAGATATGGGCGATAAGCCCGGGCGAGAGTGGGTTTTCGGTATTGGCGCTCGGCAGATTCATCACGCCGAGTACGCAGACAGCCGCGACCGGGAACAGCGCCGCGCCGCCGGCAAGAACCGGCTTGAAAAGGCTCGCGACGACGAGCAGTAAGCTGATCGCCCAGCTGACCAACGAGGCGCTCTCGAAGAGCCCCAGGTGGAGCTGACCGCCATGATTGAGTGTCATCCATACAATCACTGCATGGCAGGCAACTGCGATCAGTGCAAGGCTGCGCACCAGTCGCGCGCGTGCCGGAACGCGACGTGTCAACGTCAGGCCCTGCCAGAGGCCAGCGCCGAGATAGAAAATGATGGCCAGAATGGCAAAGGGCAGAGCCTGCATGTGCTGTTGTCCAGGTGCCGGAGGGTATTGGGAGAGCAGCCCTCATCTGAGGCGCTGTCTATATGCAGAGACTATACCGAAAGCACTGGCGGGATTGCATCCACCCTGGGGCTTCTGTCATGGCTTATACCGAGGAATGAGGCACATCGGCGCACATATTGCCCTGATCATCAGTGCGCCTATCATGGAGACAGACCCGCCCTGTGCGTATAATGCGTGGCAGGATAACCATTCACGCGCTGGGGCGTCATGCCGTGACGCCGGAGTCGAGCAAGTTTCACATTCTCGTCCCGCTGCGCGGCCCCCAGACGTCCCTAGCCGGAGAGGCCCATGTTTCAAAGTTTGAGTGATCGCCTGTCGCATACGCTGAAGTCGATTACCGGCCAGGCCAAGCTGACGGAAGACAATATCAAGGACACTCTACGCGAAGTGCGTAAGGCGTTGCTTGAGGCGGATGTTGCTCTACCAGTGGTCAAGGCCTTCATCGACCGTGTGCGCGAGCGTGCTGTCGGTCAGGAAGTATCCAAGAGCCTGTCGCCGGGCCAGCAGTTCGTCAAGATCGTCCAGCAGGAGCTGGAAGCGATCATGGGCGAAGCCAATGAAGGGCTGGTGCTCAAGAGCAACCCCGCCGTCATTTTGATGGCAGGCCTACAGGGTGCTGGTAAAACGACGACCGTGGCCAAGTTGGCGCGCTATCTGCGTGAGCGTGAGAAGAAAAAGGTATTGGTGGTCTCGGTTGACGTCTATCGTCCTGCGGCCATTGATCAGCTGGAAACGCTGGCCAAGGAAGTGGATGTCGACTTCTTCCCTTCTGATTCATCCCAGCAGCCAGTCGCGATCGCTGAAGCCGCGATGAAGCATGCGCGTATCCAGTTCCACGATGTGGTGCTGGTCGATACCGCGGGCCGCCTGCATGTCGATGCCGACATGATGGACGAGATTGCCGCACTCCATCGCACCCTCTCGCCGGATGAGACACTGTTCGTCGTTGATGCGATGACGGGTCAGGATGCCGCCAATACCGCCAAGGCTTTCCATGAAGCCCTGCCGCTGACGGGTGTTGTGCTGACCAAGGCTGATGGTGATGCACGTGGTGGGGCGGCATTGTCCGTACGTCACATCACTGGCAAGCCGATCAAGTTCATGGGGATGGGCGAGAAGGTTGATGCTCTCGAACCCTTCCATCCGGATCGCGTTGCGTCGCGTATCCTCGGAATGGGCGATATGTTGTCGCTGATCGAGGAAGCAGAACGCACTGTCGACAAGAGCAAGGCCGAGCAGCTGGCCAGCAAGGTCAAGAAGGGCGAGGGCTTCGATCTTGAAGACTTCCGTGATCAGCTCCAACAGCTCAAGAACATGGGGGGCATGGGTAGCCTGATGTCCAAGCTGCCGGGGATGGGGCAATTGGCGGAGGCCGCCCAAGGCCAGGCCAGTGAGAAAGAGTTGGGCAAGCTTGAGGCGATGATCAATTCCATGACGCCCAAGGAACGCCGTAACCCTGATCTCATCAACGGCTCGCGCAAGCGTCGTATCTGCATGGGTTCCGGTACCCAGGTGCCGGATCTTAATCGCCTGCTCAAGCAGCACAAGCAGATGGCCAAGATGATGAAGAAGGCTGGCAAGAAAGGTGGCATGCAGAAGATGATGCGCGGTATGTCCGGCATGATGGGTGGCGGCGGCCCGGGTGGCCCTGGAGGTATGGGCGGCATGGGCGGCCCCGGCGGTGGTATGGGGGGCATGGGTGGCGGTCGCTTCCCGCGTCGCTAAGTCCCTGACGCCTGACGGTCTTTATCGCCAAGAATTGTGCTCCACGACATCGTTGGTGTCGCGGAGCGCTTGTACGGCCTTGGAAAAAGGTTTCCAAGGCTTGCCGATTTCCGTAGAATGTCGCCTCTTCGTGTGGACCCTCCACGCGAAGCCGAGTTCTGTGGCACGTTTTTCACTTCAACACGAAGGACAGATTACGCAATGGTTACCATTCGTCTGGCACGTGGTGGCGCCAAGAAGCGTCCCTTCTACCACCTCGCTGTAGCTGATTCCCGCACAGCCCGTGATGGCCGCTTCATCGAGCGCGTCGGCTTCTTCAACCCGGTCGCTCGCGGCCAGGAAGAGCGTCTGCGCGTCGATCTCGAGCGCGTCGCTCACTGGCAGCAGCAGGGCGCACAGGTCTCTGACCGTGTCGCTCAGCTGCTCAAGGAAGCTGGCAAGCAGCAGGCTTGATATCCAGGATGCCTACTCACTCCAATAACCCGCAGCCGACTGCACACTCACCGCATGGCGATGATGTTGTAGTGATGGGGAAGCTTACCAGCCCCTATGGCGTGAAAGGCTGGCTCAAGGTGTATTCCTACACCAGTCCGATCGACGGCATCTTCGACTATGCCGGCTGGATGCTGAAACTGGACGGGAAGCAGATTCCCGCACGGCTCACGCAGGCCCGTCGCCACGGCAAAGGTCTGGTGGCACAGCTGGAAGGTGTCGATAGTCGAGAGGCTGCGCAGGCGCTGGCCGGGGCGGAGATTCTCTTGCCCAAGCAGCAACTGCCGCAGTTGGAGGTGGGTGAGTACTACTGGCATCAGCTGGAAGGTCTCGAGGTGGTGACGCTGGATGGCCAGCGCCTCGGGAAAGTGAGCACCCTGATGGAAACCGGTGCCAACGACGTTCTGGTGATAAAGCCGAACGACGACAGTATCGATGAGAAGGAACGGCTCGTACCGTACCTTCCGAATCAGGTGGTTCGCGATGTGGATCTCGCCACTGGACGCATAAGCGTCGATTGGGATCCCGAATTCTGATGTTAAGCACAGAGAGCTGACGCCTGTGTGGATTGGTGTAGTAAGTCTGTTTCCGGAAATGTTCACGGCTATTACCGCCAGTGGAGTGACCGGTCGAGCGGTTGATAAAGGCCTGCTCGAGGTCGATTTCTGGAATCCGCGTGACTACGCCACCGACAGGCACCGTACGGTCGATGATCGTCCCTACGGCGGAGGTCCCGGCATGTTGATGAAGGTCGAGACTCTGCGTGGCGCCATTCGTGACGCCCGCGCCGCTGGCGGTGACAATGCTCGTGTGATCTATCTCTCCCCGCAAGGTCGCAGGCTGGATCAGGCCGGTGCCCGTGAATTTGCGACGCAAGAGCGCCTGATCGTGGTCGCTGGACGCTATGAAGGCATTGATGAGCGTGTGGTGGAGGAAGAGATCGATGAGGAGTGGTCGATCGGCGATTACGTCCTGTCTGGCGGTGAGCTGCCAGCCATGGTCTTGATCGATACGGTGGCACGCCTGGTGCCGGGCGTTCTTGGGCATGAATCCAGCGCGGAGGAAGATTCCTTCACCGATGGCTTGCTCGATTGTCCGCACTACACCCGCCCCGAAGTCATCGACGGCAAGCGGGTGCCGGATGTCTTGCTCAGTGGCAATCATGCCCTGATCAAGCGCTGGCGGTTGCAGCAGTCTCTGGGGCGTACCTGGCTAAGGCGTCCAGATTTGCTTGAGAGCCGCACGCTGACTCGAGAGGAGCGTAAGTTGCTCGACGAGTTCATCGCGCAGCACGCCCGGAAAGGCAAGGTCTGACCTTCGCGGACACTGCGTTCGTTCTAGGAGAAGGCCGCCATCGTGGCGGAGGTGCGGCACGGCCCGGAGTCATCTTGCGGGAGCCCCGTGGCGCGTCACACACAAGGTCGATCCCCGTGTTCAAGGCCGTTTGCGGTGCCGGGGTCATGACAAACATCAGCCCCAGGGTTTGATGCTAACGAATTTGGAGCTAGCGATGAGCAGCAAGAATAAACTGATCCAGGCGATCGAAAACGAGCAGATGGGCAAGGAAATCACGACCTTTGCACCGGGTGACACCATCGTCGTCCAGGTCAAGGTTGTGGAAGGAACTCGCGAACGTCTGCAGGCCTTCGAAGGCGTGGTGATCGGCAAGCGTAACCGCGGTCTGAACTCCGCTTTCACCGTCCGCAAGATCTCCCACGGTGTGGGCGTCGAGCGTACTTTCCAGACTTACAGCCCGCAGGTTGCCGGTATCGACGTCAAACGTCGTGGTGACGTGCGTCAGGCTAAGCTGTACTACCTCCGTGAGCGTAGCGGCAAGTCTGCACGTATCAAAGAAAAGCTGGGCTAAGCGCTCCGCATTTTCTGAATGCAGAACTCGGCACCATGCGAGGGTGCGAATTGCCACTTGCACTCTCGTAGAGAACACCCCCGCATGCATCGCATGGCGGGGTGTTCTTGTTTTAGAAAATCGAAAAATCGATGACGAGCAGAAGGGGTTAATCCACTCGTCAGGCTGTCAGAGTAGAATCGATAGTCACGTGAGCAGTAAGCGCTCTCGTATCGCTGGCTTCAGGAGGCGCAGGGATGACAGATGATAATGGGCTGGTTGAGCGCTTCCTCGATACGCTCTGGCTGGAGCGCGGTGCCAGCGACAATACGCTTGATGCGTATCGCAGTGACTTGCAGGCATGGCGCCATTGGTTGTCGGCTCAAACGTCGGAGGGCGCAGCGATAGTGCCTTTGTTGTCGGCCTCCTCGCAGCAGATACAGGCCTTTTGTGATTCGCGGCGCGAGTCACATGCCTTGCGTTCTACTGCTCGTTTGTTATCGGCATTACGTCGCTTTTATCGCTGGTCACTGGCAGAAGGAATGATCGAGTCAGATCCCTTGCATGAGGTGCGTCTGCCGCGCGTGATCCCCAGTCTGCCAGGCACGCTGGATGAAGACGAAGTCGAACGATTGCTTCAAGCACCCGACCTTGACACCGCCATTGGTTTGCGTGACCGCACCATGTTGGAAGTTCTATATGGCGCGGGCCTGCGTATCAGTGAGCTGGTCAACCTGAGTGTCGATGCACTGAATCTTCGCCAGGGAGTCGTGCGTGTCGTCGGCAAGGGAGATCGCGAGCGGTTGGTGCCTTTGGGCGAGGAGGCTTGTGACTGGTTGTCACGCTGGCTGTCCACTGGCCGACCTGCGATGATGACCGACCAGACGCGTCCGGCGCTGTTTCCGGGGCGGCAGGACAAGGCAATGACGCGGCAGACCTTCTGGCATCGCATTCGTCATCATTCCGTGACGGCGTCGATTGATAAGCCGCTGTCGCCTCATACGCTGAGACATGCCTTTGCCACGCACCTGCTCAATCATGGTGCCAATCTGCGTGTCGTGCAGTTGTTGCTGGGTCATCGTGATCTGTCCACGACCCAGATTTATACTCATGTGGCCCAGGCACGCCTGGAACGTCTGCATGCCGAACACCATCCGCGCGGCTGATCAACGATTGCCTCGCCCGCGGACGTCAAGGAGAGATTGATGAGCAAGTTTACCCGCCGCCCGCAGCGCCTGAGGCATGTGCTTCGCCTGATTGGTGCCGGTACACTGTTGACGCTTCTGACACCGCTGGCGCAGGCCGATGCATTGGATGATCTGCGTGACAAACTGGTCGTCAATGGGAAGCCGTTGCCAGTCGAGTCATTGGCATCCAGTCCGATCAAGGGGCTTTATGAGGTGCGCCTGACAAGCGGCGAAAGCTTCTATACCGACATCGATGGTCAGCACCTGATCGTGGGTGAGATGTACCGCAACGATGCTGACAAGGGGCTGGTCAACCTCAGCGAACAGAAGGCCAATGGCGAGCGCCTCAAACTGCTGGGCGATGTCAGTGAAAAAGACATGGTCATCTATCGTCCGGCAGGCGAGATCAAAGCGGTCATCAGTGTCTTCACGGATACGACATGCCCTTACTGTCGCAAGCTGCACAAGGAAGTCCCGGAACTGAATGCGCGCGGTATTGAAGTGCGCTATCTGGCCTTCCCGCGCGGTGGCATGCGCTCTCAAGGTGCGCGAGAGCTGGCGCAGGTATGGTGTGCAGAGAATCCTACCGAAGCCATGAACCGCATCAAGAATGAAGGCGAAGTGCCCAAGCAGACCGCTAGCTGTGATGCTCCGGTCGCAAGCCAGTATGAGCTCGGCACGCGCATGGGTGTGCAGGGGACGCCAGCCATCGTGATGCCGGATGGTCAGATGGTGCCGGGTTATCTGCCGGTCGATCGTCTTGCCACGATGCTGGGCGTCGATGGCTGATGAGTTGCAAGTGATATAACGATCACGCGTTGACAGGCCGTTCTGCCTTGCTACCGTGGTCACGGCAGACTGTAAGGTTAAATGCTGTCTGGATAAGAGACCGACGACAGGTCGGCAGGGCGTCAGCGCGATAGGCGCGGCCATCAAGGCTGGATACCGTAACGAGAGAGGAAAGCGACGTTGAAACCGGTGAAAGTAGGAATCTGTGGTCTGGGTACCGTAGGCGGCGGCACGTTCAACGTGTTGACCCGTAATGCCGATGAAATTGCGCGTCGTGCTGGGCGCCCTATTATTGTCGAACAAATCGGTGCGCGGCGTGATAACCCCGACTGCGATATCACCGGCGTCAGCCGTACCCATGACATCTTCGAGGTGGCACGTAATCCCGAGATTGATGTGTTGGTCGAACTGATTGGTGGCTATGACGTCGCTTATGAGCTGGTGATGGAAGCCATTGCCAATGGCAAGCATGTCGTCACTGCCAACAAGGCACTGATCGCTGTACACGGTAACGAGATCTTCCGTGCTGCTGCCGAGAAAGGCGTCATGGTTGCTTTCGAGGCGGCTGTTGCAGGCGGTATTCCGGTCATCAAGTCACTGCGTGAAGGCTTGGGTGCCAACCGTATTCAGTGGCTGGCTGGCATCATCAATGGTACTGGCAACTTCATTCTCAGCGCGATGCGTGATGAAGGCCGTAGCTTTGACGACGTCTTGGCTGAAGCGCAGGCACTAGGTTACGCCGAGGCAGATCCGACCTTCGATATCGAAGGTATCGATGCCGCACACAAGCTGACCATCCTGGCGTCCATCGCCTTTGGTGTGCCGCTGCAGTTCGACAAAGCCTACACCGAAGGTATCTCGTGCATTACTGCTGAGGATATCGAGCAGGCCGATAATCTTGGTTATGTCATCAAGCACCTGGGCATTACGCGTGCGACTGGCAAAGGTCTTGAGCTGCGCGTGCATCCGACGTTGATCCCGAAAGAGCGTCTGCTGGCGAACGTGCATGGCGTCAAGAACGCCATTGAGGTAATGGGTGATGCCGTCGGCCCTACTCTTTACTACGGTGCTGGCGCCGGTGCTGAGCCGACAGCCTCTGCTGTCGTTGCGGACTTGCTCGACGTAGCGCGTGATATATCCACCGATCACCGCTACCGCGTGCCGTATCTGGCTTTCTCCGAAGTCAATCAGCACGGTGATACCTTGCCGATCATGCCGATGGAAGACATCGAGACCGCTTGCTATCTGCGTCTTCAGGCTGTCGATCGCCCGGGTGTTCTGGCGCGTGTCGCCACGATTCTTGCCGAGCAGGGCATCTCCATCGAGGCGATCATCCAGAAGGAAGCCACCGAAGGTGAGTTGGTGCCGATCATCCTGCTGACGCATCGTGCTCGTGAGTTGCACATGAACGAAGCGATTCGCCAGCTGGAAGCGTTGGTGGATGTTGCCGGTTCCGTGGTGCGTATTCGTGTCGAGGATCTCGACGACAACGCCTGACGGTGTGCAATCGGGAGGGGGCTGAACGTCAGCCCCCTCCCGTTGGGCTGCCGGCGAGGGCCGGGAAGGGTAAGAATCATTCAGGTGGCAGAGGCCACGGGAAGACACGATATGCGTTATATCTCTACGCGCGGCCTGGCGCCAGCGCTCGGTTTTGAAGATGTGGTTCTCACGGGGCTTGCCAGCGATGGCGGCCTGTACGTGCCGGAAACTCTGCCACAGTTCAGTGTGGAAGAACTGACGGCAATGGCGGGCGAGTCCTACGCGGAAATCGCCTTCCGTGTCATGAAGCCGTTCGTCGATGGCGCCATCGATGACGAAACCTTCCGCACCATCGTGCGCGAGACCTACGCTACCTTCAGTCATGATGCTGTCGTGCCGCTCAATCAGCTCGACAGCAACCATTATCTGTTGGAGCTGTTCCACGGCCCGACGCTGGCCTTCAAGGACGTTGCGCTGCAGTTGTTGGGGCGCCTGCTCGAGCACTTCCTCGCCAAGCGCGGTGAGCGTGCTGTCATCATGGGGGCGACTTCGGGTGATACCGGTTCTGCTGCCATTGAGGGATGCCGTGCCTGTGACCACGTGGATATCTTCATCCTGCATCCGCATAACCGGGTATCTGAGGTGCAGCGCCGTCAGATGACGTCCGTGCTGGCACCCAACGTCTTCAACATTGCTATCGAGGGCAACTTCGATGATGCTCAGGCGATGGTGAAGGCCAGCTTCGCCGATCAGGACTTCCTGAATGGCACGCGTCTGGTTGCGGTCAACTCGATCAACTGGGCGCGCATCATGGCCCAGACCGTCTACTACGTGGCTGCCGGTGTGGCGCTGGGCGCTCCGGCGCGTCAGGTCAGCTTCACGGTGCCGTCGGCCAACTTCGGCAACATCTTTGCCGGTTATCTGGCCTCGCGCATGGGCTTGCCGGTGCGCCAGCTGGTGATCGCCACCAATGCCAACGACATCCTGCATCGCACCATTTCCTCCAACGACTTCTCGCGTCAGGAGTTGAAGGCGACGCTGGCGCCGTCGATGGATATCGTGGTGTCCTCCAACTTCGAGCGTCTGCTGTTCGAGGCCTACGGCCGCGATGGTCAGGCGATCCGTGAGTTACTCGAGCACTTCTCACGTGAACCTGCGGCACTGGCGGATGCACCGCTGGCGAAGCTGCGTGAGCTGTTCTCCAGCCACAGTGTCGATGACGAGACGATTCTCGAGGTTATCCGTGAAGCGCATCAGCGTACCGGCGAGATCCTCGATCCGCATACGGCTACCGGCTATCGTGCGGCAGAGGTCTGCCGTACCGATACTGCGACACCGATGATTACGCTGGCGACCGCGCACCCTGCGAAGTTTGCTGAAGCGGTAGCGCGTGCAGGCTTTGCGGGCGTTGATCTGCCGCCGCATCTGAGTGACTTGCTTGAGCGCGAAGAGCGTTACAGTGTGCTGCCGGCTGAATTGACTGCCGTGCAGAACTTCGTGCGTGAGAATCGCCGCGGGTGATCGCATCAGCTACCGGTCGGGCCTTTTAGGCTGATCGGTAGCCATTTTTCATGGCCGTCATTTCTGCAGTCCGCTGCCGAAATGACGGCCATGTCGTTTGTCAGGAGCCATCATGTCAGTCACTCCCTCATCGTCGCCCGTTTCATTATCACAAGGCACCTTGGCGCGCCCGGATGAGCGTACGCTCACGGCCAGCATTGCGCGCGTCATTCGCCCGCGTACACGTGACGAGCGCCTCTATCAACAAGGCCTTGCGGCAGGTCTCAGTGAATTGCAGGCGCGAGTGTTGGCAGGGCGGTTGACGCTCGAAAGCTGCAAGGCGCCGCTGGAGGCCTTGATCACGCCTGCGCTCAAGCATATTGAGCATCCCGAACGGCTGGCAGACGGTCGACGTGCGGCAGAGCGCATCGCCCGCGCTGTCAGTGACGGCGAGCACATCGGTATCCTCACAGATTACGACGTCGACGGCATTACCTCGCATGTAGTGATGCTGCGCACCCTGACCGAGTTGTTCGATGTGCCTTACGATCGCGTGCATAGCTTGATCGGGCATCGCATTCATGACGGCTACGGCATCAGTCTGCCGCTGGTTGAGCGCATCATGACACTGAGTCCGCGTCCCACTCTCATCGTGACCGCAGATTGTGGCTCCAGCGATGAGGCGCGCCTGGCGCTGTTGAAGGAAGCGGGAATAGAAGTGGTGGTGACGGATCACCATGCGTTGCCGCAGGAAGGGCCACCGGCTTCTGCCTATGCAACCGTCAATCCGACACGGGCCGATTGTGCCTACCCGGATGCGACCATCGCTGGCTGTATGGTGGCCTGGTTGACCATGTCACTGGCGCGTAATGTATTGATCGAGCAGGGCAGGTTGCCAGCGAGTACGCCAAAGTTGTCACCGTGGCTATCGTATGTCGCTCTTGGGACCGTGGCTGATTGTGTCTCGCTTGGTGGGAGTGCCATCAATCGTGCAGTGGTCAATCTCGGCCTGACACTGATTAATCGTATGCAGGAGCCTTGTTGGCGGGCGATGGCCGAGCGCCTGGGCGCTGATAGCGTACCTTTTAATGCCGAGACGCTCGCCTTTCAGATGGGGCCGCGCATCAATGCGCGCTCACGGCTGGATGATCCTTATGCTGCGCTTCACTTCATGCTGGCACGGGAAGATGCCGCGGCACGCAGCGCTCTGGATGTGCTTGACCAAGATAATCAATCGCGCAAGGCCATCGAGGTGGAGATGGTAGAGTCGGCCCGCTCGTTGGCCATGGAGTCTTTGCGCGCCGGGCATCAGATCATTGTGGTCTACCTGGAAGACGGCCATCCCGGTGTACAGGGGATCGTGGCTTCGCGGCTGGTCCAGCAATTTGGGCGGCCCGCTGTCGTACTCACACCTGCTGCAACACCGGGTATGCTGACAGGATCGGGCCGCTCCATTGAAGGGTTGCATCTGCGTGATGCATTGCAGCGGGCACACGATCTCGCGCCCCAGGCTTGCCGCGCTTCGGTGGGCATAAGGGGGCTGCAGGGGTAGGGCTGCCCCTGGTCGAGAGGAGTATCTTTACTGATGCCATTCAGCAAGCGGCTGCCGAGCAACTGGGTGATCTTCCGCTCAATCCGCTGATACTCAGCGATGGTGGGCTCAATGAAGGGCAGTTGAGCCTGGAGACACTGGATGAGATCGAGCGCCTCGCCCCCTTTGGCCGCGAGTTTGAGGCACCGCTTTTCGAGGGGCGCTTCATGATAGAAAGCTTGCGTCCCGTAGGGGCCGACGGTACCCACCTTTCTATGGAGCTTTCGCTGGGGCGAGTGCGCATAAAAGCTATCTGGTTCAGAGCGCTGACACCTGGTGAGGCGCCTGCCTTTGGTTTGGGGGATGTCCTGCACTGTGCTTATAAGCTGTCACGTAACCGGTGGCGGGGCCGAGAATCCCTCCAGCTTATGCTGGAATATGCTCTGCCGGTGTGATGTATGAGCTCTAGATGACATTTCTTCCCAAAAGGCCTTGCGCTGAACCGGCCCGGTGCGTAAAGTACGCATCCGCTGCCGGGGACGCATGGCGTTACCAGCGGTGAAAGAGGTGTGCAGGTGATTGTTTCGATTGATGTTTTT
>NZ_JEMF01000088.1 GCF_000591415.1 Cobetia crustatorum
ACGCCCGGGCGTCCTTTGCAGATTGACTTGATCTGACCTCCAGATACACCCAGCGAGTGGCACGATCAATCGCGACGTAGAGATAACGCTTCTGATCTTCGTCAGGCATTTGGGGTAGGTGCTTGATATCAATGTGCACATACCCGGGCTCATAATCCTTGAAAGGCCGATACTTGGGCTTCTCGTCCTCTTCCGCATCTCGACGCGCCAACTTGGCGAGAGTCGGTACATCACGTCGTTTGAGCATGCGCTGAAGCGCGGAACGTGACAGATTGGGGTTCAGGAATTCACGAGCAACGACAAGTAGATCATCGAGCCCCAGGCGTAGTAGTTCACGAGCGGCGATGACTACCTCTTCCTGTTCTGGGGTTAGAGTCGCCAGTAGGTTATGGCGGGTGTGGGAACGATCCTGGACATTATTGCGGTAACGCCAGCGCTGGATGGTTGAGACGCTGACCCCAAACTGACGAGCGAGATCTTTGTTGGTCATGCCGGCAGGAGCTGCTTGGATGTCGGCACGAATTTTCGGTGTCGTCGTCGCTTGCTTATGCAGCTTGATGTCCATGAAGCCTTTCCTGAATAAATTGCTTGATGAGCTCACGAGAGGCTAACAAAGGGTAGCTTCGTTGTGAAACCCGATCATCCGGCATCCTACATCTAGCGGCAGCGACGGCTTGGCCATCGAATGGGGGCCGCTAGTATCAGCCAAGCAATACTAACCATCGTGATCATCAGGGAATGAGATCAACATGAAGAAATGGAGCATTGGCGTTGCAGTATTGCTATCCGCCACCTTGGTATCGGCGGGATGCTACGCCGAGGGTGGCATAGAATTGGCAGTGCCAAGTGAATCGTGGCTGTCGATACTGAGAAGCCATCCGGTGGAGTTGGCGTCGATGGCGGTCATGATTGGTGCGTTGCTCGTGACCATCAAAATCAGAAATCCCGCTATCTACTTCGCTCCGGCGTACCTGCAAGGCGTGCTGCCGCTGCTCAAACTGATACTGGTCGGGCCACGCTGGCTGGAGACAAGCACAACATCAGGCTAGTGATGACACTTGGCCTGACAGTGGCCATCGAGTTGATGGTGGTGATGTTCGCGTTAACACTTCATCGCCTCTACAAGGCACGCCAAACTGTTAGCCCGGCTTATTCATGAGGCCGACCTGAAAACGAAGATGGCGAGTGGTTTTCTCTTGTAGAATCAGGATGTTCCTGTCAGAACACGATTCAAGAGGACCACTCGCCATGGGTGAAACCCTAACGACCTGGACGCCCTCATGCAACGGCTCTGTCCGTGTCGAGCTGAGCGGCCACCGCACCACCAGCGACAGCGGCGCATTGTTGCTGCG
>NZ_JEMF01000089.1 GCF_000591415.1 Cobetia crustatorum
GAAGAGAAGAGAAGAGAAGATTGAACACATTTTCTGATCGATAGACACAAAAAAGCCACCCCGAAGGATGGCTTTTTTGTTGGCTGCCAAATTCATCTTGCGACTTCATCAACATGCCTGAATTGGCTGGGGTACCAGGACTCGAACCTGGGAATGCCGATACCAAAAACCGGTGCCTTACCACTTGGCTATACCCCAAAATGGTGGCCAGAGACGGAATCGAACCGCCGACACGGGGATTTTCAATCCCCTGCTCTACCAACTGAGCTATCTGGCCAACCTAAAGACACAAAAAAAGCCGCCAAGGCGACTTCTATATCATTTGCTCTTCGTTCATTTACAAGTCTTGCGAACACAAGTGCCTGTAAAATGGTGCCGGCTAAAGGAGTCGAACCCTCGACCTACTGATTACAAGTCAGTTGCTCTACCAACTGAGCTAAGCCGGCACAAAGAACTCATGATATGAGTCTTCTTACTGCGCGTTGGCTGGCTGGGGTACCAGGACTCGAACCTGGGAATGCCGATACCAAAAACCGGTGCCTTACCACTTGGCTATACCCCAACACTTGGTGGCCAGAGACGGAATCGAACCGCCGACACGGGGATTTTCAATCCCCTGCTCTACCAACTGAGCTATCTGGCCTTGCCAACGAGGACGTATTAAATAGAAAACCTTTCCCGACGTCAACCCTTGCTTATCAAGAATTTGGCGTCGATATTGGCATCCCCCCGCCCTCGAGAGCAGGTCAGAGTTCGTAGCCCTGACCACCTTGCGATTCTTCCTTCGCGGCAGCGTCTGTCGGCACGAAACCTTCCGCTTGATCCGTCTCTTCGTTGTTTAGAAAACGCTCCATCTGCTCCATCAGGTAGCGACGGCTATCAGCATCCATCATGTTCAGGTGCTTCTCGTTGATCAGGCGTGTTTGCAGTGTCTGCCACTCTTGCCATGCCTGCTTTGAGACATGCGACCAGATGTCCTGCCCTTTCTCGCCCGGTAGCGGCGGAAAATCGAGGCCCGGAAGCTCTTGGTCATACTTGCGGCAATGTACGGTGCGCATAGGTGACTCCGACGTTGGTAAGTAATGAGCAAATGACTGTCGCCTGTCGTAGACGACTCTCGCATTGAAGATCATTCTCGCACGCCTTGCCGGCATCCCCCCAGCCTCGCCTGACTTGATTCCCTCAAGGCAGGATAAATCTCAACCAAGGCCGAACAAATCACCGGTACAACGTGCAAGCAATGCCTTGACCGGAGCAGGCAAGCCAACAGCATCTGGTGCAGCGGGGTCAACGAAACGCTGCCCAGCGCCAGACTCACGCACCTCTTCGGCAGCACTCGCTGGCACCAAGCCTGACTCACCCAACTGTACCGGCTGCGGAGTGATCGTCAGCCGGAAATGGCTAAAGACGTGCTCAAAGCTCGCCAGTGGCTCTGCCAGATGAGCACCACGCGCTTGCTGAGCAATCCAGTCACGGGCGGCCTGGCGATCCTCGACCAGCGGCGGTGCCCACAAACCTCCCCAGATACCCGTCGGTGGGCGACGCTCCAGCAGCACGCGCCCTTCGGTATCAAATACCAGCAACATCAACGTAGCGCGCTGGGGAATCGCCTTTTTAGGCTTGCTCTCGGGGAAACGCTTCTCCTCGCCACGCGCATGCGCCACGCAGACATCGTTGAAGGGGCAACGCTCACAATCAGGACGACCACGCGTGCACAGCGTCGCCCCGAGGTCCATGACTGCCTGAGTCCAGTCGGGTAGGCGATTGTCGGGCGTATAACGCTCCGCCAGCGTCCACAATTCCTTTTCGACCGCCGGACGCCCAGGCCAGCCTTCCACGGCATGCAGGCGTGCTAGTACGCGTTTGACGTTGCCATCGAGAATCGGGGCACGCTGTCCGGTACTGATACTGATGATCGCACCAGCGGTAGAGCGCCCGATACCCGGTAGCGTCGAGAGCGCTTCAACACTCTCGACGGGGAATTCGCCACCATGCTCCGATACGACCTGCTGCGCGGCCTTGTGCAGATTGCGTGCACGAGCGTAATACCCCAGCCCGGTCCACAGGTGCAGGACATCATCGCTATCAGCAGCAGCCAGCATCTGCACCTCAGGGAAGCGCTCCATGAAGCGCGCATAGTACGGCAGCACCGTCGCGACCTGAGTCTGCTGCAGCATGATTTCAGAGACCCACACTCGATATGGCGTGGTGTCTTCCTGCCAAGGCAGATGCTTGCGACCATGTACGTCGAACCAGGCGAAAACACGTGCCTGAACATCTTCAGGACTCAGAGCAATCTCGGCCACGCGTGGCGCAGCGGCAGTGTCAGGACGCGCCATCGAAAACTTCCTATACAGATTCTTGGATTCAGGCGGGCTCAAACAACAGCACGCCAGCCCCGAGGAGCTGGCGTGCTGTCGTATTTCTCTACAAGCTCTGGTGTCGACTCAGTTGAACAGGCCTTGAATGGCCCCTTTCAGCTTGTCACTGGCACCTTCGCCGAGCTTGTCATCGATCTTCTTGCGGGTATCTTCGTCCAGCTTCTCATCCAGCTTCTCGGAAACCTTGTCGCCAGCCTTGCGCTTGGCCTCTTCCTTGGCAAGCTCCGCGGCGGCTGTCTGGAAGCCCTTCTGATCGAACCCACACCACTCGCCCGGCTCGCCACTCAGGCTGCCCTTGCACTGCACCGGGAAGCGCAGCTTGGTCAGGCGCGGGTTGACCTTGCAGCCAGCCACATCAGTGCCTTCAACAAAGCGTGCTGCCATCGTGTAATCAAAGGCGTCGGTCGGCAGATTGAGCTGACCCTTGCCGTCCAGTGTGATGCCCGGAATCGCCAGCGCCAGATCCTGATTGCTGATCACGCCATTGGTGACCTTGAAGCTGCCTTGGGCACGCTCCAGCGGCGTATTCGCCTTCCATTCACGCTCGGACTGCTTGCCGCTGAGCGTTGCGACCGTCGTGCACATTTCCTTCGACACGTTGACGTCGAGCACCTCGCCATTGCGAATCTCGAAGTTGCCGCTGCCGTTCAGATTACGCTTGATGCTGTCGATTTGATTGGTGCTCGTGGTGTAGTCGCCATTCAGGGAGAGACGACCACGCAGGACTTCCTTCTGCTCCGGTGCCAGCGCCTTGAGGAACGGCGCAATATCCAGATTGGTCAGTTTCTCACTGAAACTCATCGCCAGCGGCGCCTTGCGACTATCAATACGCGCATTGGCGGCCAGCGTACCGCTGTAGAGATTAGCGGTCAGGCTATCAAGCTTCTGCAGGCCCGGTTGACCAGACAGCTTGGCAGAAACCTTGTTCATCTCAAGACCAGAGGCGATCAGGGTGTTGATATCCAGCTGCCCCTGCAGACCCAACGCTTTCAGTAACGCGACCGGTAGCAATTCCGCAGTGCTTTCGGCAGCGTACGCGGGTGTGACCACTGCAAGGCCCGCCGTCTTCTTCTCGGTAGCTGGCGGCAGATAGTCATCGATATTGATCTTGTCGACATCCAGGTCGAAGGTGATCTTCGAGGCATCGAAAGACGAGCCGAGGCGGCCATTGATCGCAGTATCATCCAGCGCGACGACCAGGTTAGTCAGCTGTACCTGAGACAGGTCACCCTTGAGCGGGCTAGAGAATGCCAGCGATGTCAGTGCGCTCGACTTGGTGGTTTCTGGCGCAGTCATGCCTACACGCGTCATCCACGCCTTGGGTGACAACGGCGCCAGCTTGAACTGACCGGTGTAACTCAGCGCATCGCTGGTGACATCCTTGGCCTTCAGCGCACCACTCAGGCGCAAGTCGTTACCGGAGGTCAGCAACAGGTCATCGATATTCGCGGTGCCCGCCGCCAGATCAGCTTCAGCACCGAAGGTCGCCTTCAGCGGTAACGCCTTGTCACCCAATGCTGGCTGATCAAGAGTGGCCTCCAGCTCTGCGCCTTCTGCACGATAGAGCTGCTTGGCGGTATCGAGCGTAAGGGTGTCGATGTCCAAGGCGACTTTTTGATCTTTCTCGCCCAGTGCCGGCATGTTGGTCGTGGTATCCAGACTCACGCCGGTCAGTACGTGATGGCCTTCCTTGAGATCCAACGCGACCTCCCCATCGAGACTGATGGTGCTGTGCACCTTGGGCTCACGCCCATCGGCCACGAACGACAGTTTCACAGGGAATGCCTTGGACGGGCTGACATCGCTGGACGTCAGCGACAGCTCGTTCAGTGTCATGTCCAACCCACTGGCGGCATCCTGATAGGAAATCTGCCCGTTGGTGACCTGAATCGAAGCGATATCAAGATTGACCGACATGCCAGCCGTTCCATCCTTCACACTTTCCGCATCATCGGAGGTCGTGTCGGCAGCTTTCTCATCCGCTACCGCAATGCCCGCACTCTTGGCCGGCGGTAATGCCTTGTCGGCCGCGCCACTCTCAGCAGCATCAGAGGCGTGCTCAAGCAGGCTTTCCCAGTTGCCACGCCCCTTGGCATCGCGATTGAGCGCCAGCTTCAGGCCATCGAGAAACACCCCCTCGACTTCAACCTCGCCACTAAGCAGCGGTGCAAAGGAGACGCCTACCTCGGCGCGCTGGAATGAGGCAAAGGGCGCTTGATCACGCTGCTGCTCCGGCAGCCAGGCCTCGGCGTCTTCGACACTGACGCCCAAGCGCGGATAGAAGGACCAATCCAGCGGACCGTTCAAGGCCAGCTCAAGCCCAGCCTGGTCCTTGACCGCCTGGACGAGGCGCGGCTTGAGATCATTCGGGTTGAGGAAGGTCGTGACATAAATCACCCCCGCCACGACTACCAACGCCAGTACGCCGACGATGGCCAGCAAGGCCCTGAACAGTGCTTTCATCTGCATCCTCCCTTTGACACGATGAGAATATCTTCCCTGCCTTCACTCCAGAAGACAGTGATTGGTAAGGCAATCAGTGCTTGTTACGTCAACCAATGATGACACAGGCGGTGGACAGATCCTGCTGGCATCAGTTCCGCATGCCTCTGCTTATCGCTCAATCATGCGCCAACACGAACCCGTCACGCACAGGATCGCGTCTATACCCCAATCGAGACACCAGCAGCTCATCCGCGACTGTCAGCCCTTGGCACGGCACGATGAGCACACGTTGGGTGGCAGTGGCTTCCAGCGACATCAGTGCCATCAACCGAGTGCCAACCCCGCGCCGCCGCGTGGTCTGTCGTACACAGCAATGGCTGATTCGCCAGCACTCGCCATCGTCCTCGCATAATAGCGCACCGATATGGCGATCATTGAAAAAGGCGCTGCAGAAGCGATGGCCAGCGGCCAGACTAGCCTGAATGAAGTCATCCGGCGCTGCTGGAAGGCGCTCGACCGGCGCCTCATGGTAGATACGTGACAGATCGATGCGCACTTGCTCATCGGATTGCCAGCGCGCGTGATCGATCATCTGAAGAGTGACCGGCATGGTGAGATCCTCGCCCGCGATATGAATGCCCGCCATTGTAGCGGATGCCATGAACCTTTCTCTATAATGACAGGTCGGGCAAGCGGACTTAGCGCCGCACATGCCGCCGATCACTCGCGCCAGACAGGCCTGTTGATCACGATTTCGATTGCGACATCACATGACAACAACCACATGATGCGCACTTCCCGGCCGGACTGGACACACGCCTAGCATTCCAAAGGCCCCAGACTGCGCCCTGATGTCATCAGATCAGAAGCCACTGATGACGTCACCGACCGCTGGAGAGACATCATGGCAGAGCGTATCGCTGAAGTTCATCGCAACACCTCGGAGACCAAGATCCGGGTTCGCATCAATCTGGATGGCGAAGGCAAGCTGACCGCCAATACCGGCGTGCCCTTCCTTGAGCACATGATGGACCAGATCGCACGACATGGCGTGATCGATATCGACGTCGATTGTGATGGCGACCTGCACATCGACGACCACCACACCGTCGAAGACATCGGCATCACCCTCGGTCAGGCGTTTGCTCAGGCGCTGGGCAACAAGGCAGGCATCCGCCGTTACGGCCATGCTTACGTACCGCTCGATGAGGCACTGTCGCGTGTCGTAATCGATTTCTCCGGGCGTCCGGGCCTGTTCATGCAGTGTGAGTTCACGCGCGGCAATATCGGGCGTTTCGATACTCAGCTGTTCTGGGAGTTCTTCCAGGGCTTCGTCAATCATGCCGGTGCCACGCTGCATATCGACAACCTCAAGGGCTTCAATGCTCACCACCAGGCCGAAACCATCTTCAAGGCCTTCGGGCGTGCCGTACGCATGGCGGTGGAAGAGGACGAGCGCATGGGTGGTCGTATCGCCTCCACCAAGGGTTCGCTGTAAGCTATTGATTTGAGTGGTAGCAGCATATTGCGCTCACTCCAGCCTTCAGCTCGAACAAGCACCCAGTCCGCATGAACATCCAGTGCCGGAGCTCGCTCCGGCCTTCGGGAGAAAGACATGACGATTGCCGTCATCGACTATGGCATGGGCAACCTGCACTCTGTCGCCAAGGCGCTTGAGCATGTGGCCGACGAAAATATCGTGATTACCAGCGACCCACGCGCCATTCGCGGCGCAACCCGTGTCGTGCTGCCGGGCCAAGGCGCTATTCGCGATTGCATGGGCGAGCTTGAACGCGCGGAGCTGCGTGGTCTGGTCGACGAGCTGCTGTCCAACCACAGCAAGCCGCTGCTGGGCATCTGCGTCGGTCAGCAGATGCTGATGGAGCGTAGCGAAGAGAACGGCGGCATCGACTGTCTCGGCTATCTCAAGGGTGCCGTGAAGCGCTTCGACGACAAGCAGCTGGATGAACACGCCCAGCGCCTCAAAGTACCGCACATGGGCTGGAATCATGTCAGCCACATACAGGGGCACGCCCTGTGGGACGGTATCGAGGACAAGGCGCGTTTCTACTTCGTGCACAGCTACTACGTCTCGGCCAGCGAGCGCTCACAGGTCTTTGGCGCGACACATTACGCCGGTGCTGAAGCGCATGTCGCCATCGGCAAAGGCAGCATCTTCGCAGTGCAGTTCCATCCAGAGAAAAGCGCTGCTGCCGGCCTCAAGCTACTCGAGAACTTCGTCCGCTGGCAGCCCTGAGGGCTGGCCCGCATGACACCTGCTCAACCGCATGATGCAGCGATGGCGTAATGGCACACGCTGCACCATCGACGACAATTCAGGCGTGCCAAGACACGCCGAGAGGACACCCGACATGCTGGTAATCCCCGCGATCGATCTCAAGGACGGTCAGTGCGTGCGCCTGAAACAGGGCCGCATGGAAGACTCCACCAACTACGGCGATGACCCCCTGGCCATGGCCGCGCGCTGGGTCGAGGCCGGTGGTCGCCGTCTGCATCTGGTCGATCTCAATGGTGCCTTCGAAGGTAAACCGGTCAATGGCGACGCCGTGACCCGCATTGCCCGCGCCTATCCGGATCTGCCTATCCAGATCGGTGGCGGTATCCGCGATGCCGCCACCATCGAGCACTACCTGGAAGCTGGTGTCGGTCAGGTCATCATCGGTACCAAGGCCGTGAAAGAACCAGCTTTCGTCGCTGAGATGTGCCGCGCCTTCCCGGGCCGCATCATCGTGGGCCTGGATGCACGTGATGGCTTCGTCGCGACCGATGGCTGGGCTGAAGTCTCCACCATCAAGGCGACTGAACTGGCCAAGCGTTTCGCCAACGATGGTGTGTCCTCCATCGTCTACACCGATATCGCACGCGATGGCATGATGCAGGGCGTCAACATCGAGGCCACCGTGGCACTGGCTCTCGCCGGCGGCATTCCGGTGATCGCCTCGGGTGGCGTGACCAATCTGGATGACATCCGTGGTCTGGCGGAAGTCGCTGATCAGGGTATTCTCGGCGCCATCACGGGTCGTGCCATCTACGAAGGCAGCCTGGATATCGCGGAAGCGCAGGCACTGTCTGACTCGATCACTGGCCGCAAGGCTGAGGGGAGCGATCCATGGCACTCGCCAAACGCATCATCCCGTGTCTGGACGTCGACGCCGGGCGCGTCGTCAAAGGCGTCAACTTCGTTGGCATTCGTGATGCCGGTGATCCGGTCGAGGTCGCCAAGCGCTACAACGAGCAAGGCGCCGACGAGATCACCTTCCTCGATATAACCGCCAGCGTCGACAACCGTGGCACCACGGTCGACATGGTGTCGCGCATCGCCGGTGAGGTGTTCATCCCGCTGACGGTCGGCGGTGGCATCCGCACCTGTGAAGATATTCGCACCATGCTGAATGCGGGCGCGGACAAGGTCTCCATCAATACGGCGGCCGTGTTCAATCCGGACTTCGTGCGTGAAGCGGCGGACCGCTTCGGCAGCCAGTGCATCGTGGTTGCCATCGATGCCAAGTGCGTTAGTGAAGACGGCGAGACGCCGCGTTGGGAAATCTTCACCCACGGTGGCCGCAAGCCGACCGGACTCGACGCTGTCGAGTGGGCGAAGAAGATGGTCGAGTTGGGCGCCGGTGAGCTACTGCTGACCAGCATGGATCGCGACGGCACCAAGGCCGGCTTCGATCTCGGCGTGACGCGTGCCATCTCCGACGCCGTCAGCGTGCCCGTCATCGCCTCCGGTGGCGTCGGCACCCTCGACCATCTGGTGGATGGCGTGCTCAAGGGCGGCGCAGATGCGGTGCTGGCCGCCAGCATCTTCCACTTCGCCGAGTACACGATTCCGCAAGCCAAGGCCTACATGGCCGAGCGCGGCATCGAGATGCGCCTGTAACCAGTCAGCTATGCACTGTTGTCGTACCCGAAATACAAAACGCCGTCGACTCTCGCAAGGGAGCGGCGGCGTTTTGTATTACATATCATGCCCTCGTGCGACGAATGAGGAGGATGGGGTATAACCTCAGGCACGACCGCATTCAAGTGACGTAACCTGCTTTTGCCAGCGGCTTGAGTGCCTGTGCCAGCCGCTGTTCCGCCAGTGCCATGACCGCGCTGACCAGATGCGCCTCGCTTTCACGCGGTATCACCCGCTCACCGACCCACAGCGCCAGCTCGGCCAGATCATGTTGATTGCCCAAGCGCGAGGCAGCCTTATCAAGCAGTGCCGACTCTCGACGACGGCCATGAGTCGGTACTTCAAACTGCGCAAGCGTGGCATCACCGAAGGCAGCATCCGCAAGTTTGAGCTGGAACATGCGGTACTTCACCCACTTGCGCAGTCGGTGGGAGGCCTCGACCTCGCGTGTTTTCACGACTTGCGCCGCAAGTCTGGCAACCCGTTCGCGACTGAATGCGAGCCCAGCCTCGAGTTCCACATACATCAGAGGCATCTCGCGCCAAGCGGACTGCTCCTGTGCCAGCAGCCTCAGGAGCGGCGCATGCTGAAGTTTGGCCGGTGGTTCGTCCAACATCGCTGCCGTGAGCCCCGGCCTCAGCGCATCTAACAAACGCTGACTGTGCGCATCTACCCAACCATAAGCGCGCGCATGCGTCTTGCGCAGCATCTGTGCTTCACGCGGCCCAGCGAGTGCCTTGGCAATGTCGCTTGGGCGCGCCTGATGCTCACTGACCAACTGCTTGCCTAACGAGGCGCGCCGCAGCTGCCATCCGCTGCGCAAAGACTTGCAGTCAACACGTAGTGCATGAATGTCTTCGCCGCTTAGAGTGGGTTGCTCCAGACGCGCCTGCATGCTCTCAAGCCGTGCGGTGATCACTTCTGCCAGCAGAGTGGCCGGTGAAAACTGCTTGCGACCTTCGGTTCCGTCGACCATTCAAGCTCTCCCGCTGCAGATGCCAACCTGGTGAGCTGGTGAGAGTCACCAGCTCAGGAATGACCGCCAGCACGGGTCTCTCGCTCACCCGTCGCGTGGTCACTCCTGCAAGGATAGTCCGAGGTTGCTGACATCTTCATTACGGCCCAGCTGCTTGAGTGCTCGCCAGTCATCGCGTTCGAGGCGTGGCGCCTCCACGCTTTCCAGCACCGTATCCTGAAAATCACGTTCATCCTCCATCAGCGGATGTTCACGGATAAGCGCCTCCAGTGCCCCCTGCTCCACTCCTTCTCCGGCCTGCAGATCGATCAACGCGCGAACGCCATCAGCAGACAAACGACTGATCTTGAGTGCAGCCTCTGGTTCCTCACTGACCAGTACATCAATACAGGCTGTCAGCGCCATGACGGCTTCCAATGCACGGCGTGCGCCAAAGCTCTCATCAGCTCCTCAGGCTCGAAGGCAGCGACTTTTTCAGCCTGCAGAGAGAAATCGATCTTCGCTTCTCGTACCCGCAGCTGCTCCCACACCAGATCCAGCAGCTTGCGTAGCTCACGGGTGGCTTCCAGTGCGCTGGCAGTGCCATTGGCCTCGGCGTAGAAACCGGCATTCGGTAGCAGGCGCTCAGTCAGAGCCGCCATGAAGGCAGTACGCCGCATAGGAGCAAGTGCATCGAGTCGGGTACGGAAACCGGGGACAGGCTGAGTCATGAGTATTCTCTTATCTCATCGAAAAAATCGGCAAAGACACCTGCGCAGCAGATGGCCGAACATATAAACAGGATATAACACTGCGCCGGTAACAACGTACGAAGCATTAACCAGCATCCCGACTCAGGGCCACAGGCACTCTCGTGGCACGCGGCCAACGGCATCAAACAAAATGCCTTCACTACGCAGTTTCGCACGCTGGTTCACCGCGCCACCATGATCGGTCACTTTCAGCGACGCGTTGATCACCCGATGCCAGGGAAGCTCATGCCCATCGGGCAGATGGCGCATGGCTGACCCGACCATGCGGGCGGTCGCGCCTTCAGTCATCTTGGCGATTCGCCCATAGGTGGTAATCCGCCCATCGGGAATCTGGGCTACCACGGTGTAGATCTGCTCCAGCAGTTCGGCACGCATCGCGCTCTCCTCAGTCATGGTTCATGAAGCCCAAGCAAGGCAGCAAGGTCTCAAGCAGTGGATTGCCAAGTAAATGGCTAGCATGCCGCCAGCATATCCCTGGTGTCATAGTCCCTCTTTACGCTGCCGAGCGGCTCACGCATGATGTTGTCATGCACCTCTACTTCATACATCAGGGTCAGACCCCTGTTCGCCCGGATACTGCGCCTGTCGATGCCCAGACGATGGTGCATGGCTGGCAGGACCCAGTACGTCTGAGCGATTGGCTAACGGGCATGGGCCATAGCCATAACAGCAGCTTCCCGATGGAAGGAGAAGCCCTGCCCGGCATCGATGATTTCGAAGCACTGGTTATTCTAGATGGTCCACAGCGGCTGTCATTGTCAGAAGAGAACCAACCCGCTGCCACACGTCAGGCGCTACGCCTGCAACGTAAGCTGATTCGCCGTGCGCTCAATAGCAATCGTCCAATATTGGGTATCGGCTTGGGCGCCCGTCTGATTGCCGAGCAGCTAGGCGCTATCGTATCGCCAGCGGTGGTTCCCCAGCGCGGCTGGGTATCATTGACGCGCAGCAACGAATGCCCGCTGGGCCTGCCTGTAGAGTTTGAGGCACTAGTGTGGCATGAGGAAATCTGTGGTCTACCGGAAGACTGTGAGCTACTCGCCAGCGGCGAACATACGCCGATAGCCGGCTTCTGCTGGGATGGGGGGCGTGTCGTGGCACTAAACTTTCACCCGAATCTTGATGCAGCTGCCACCGCTAGCCGCCTCGAAGAGCGCCCAGCCCCCGCGCAAGGTAGCGGTGTGCAATCTGGCGAAGCACTACTCGCGGACCCCAAGCGCTTCGATCATCAGGCGGCCTTGCTTGACCGCCTGATGCTGGACTGGCTAAGCAGCTGAAATAGATACCAGAGCGTTGGCTGTCTCAGCGCTGCCAGCGGTGAGTGGTGCTCCACTCACGGGCGAAGGCGAGGCTATTATCCCAATCGCCAACGTGCAGGAAGGTGCGCTCATGCTTCTCGAGCTGATAGCGATACATGGGGTCGTAGTATTCGCTAAGCAGTGGTGCCAGCCAGGCTTCATGGGCAGAGGCATTGCCGCGCTTGTGCTCGCTGAAAGCAATCTCCTGCATACGCACCAGTCGCGCTAATCGTGCACTTCCCAAGCGCTTGCGCAGCCGTAGCAGTGCCTGACGTAGCTGACGCTGCATCAGCGCCCAGCCCAGAAAATCGCCGTAGTGGCTGCTATAAATTGCCCACAACCCCTCGATGTAATCCTTTTGAATCTGCACCAGGCGCCAGTCGAGCGGCATCTCGACACGAATCAACGGGGCTTGCTCCATGGCACGCCAAGCCGTCAGTGGAATATTGACGCTGCCAATAAAGCGCGATTCGTCTTCCATCACGCTGGGAGCATCCGGTGCCAATTGAAGCATGTCGGCCCCAAGCCGATGTTCAAAGTCGATCTGACTGGGCGCCGGGAACGGATGGCGACCAAAGGCAGAGCCCTTGTGGCGCGCGCACCCTTCCAGATCAACGCCGTTATCCAGAGCATGTATCAGCTCAGTCTTGGCACAGCCGGTCAGCCCGCCGATCAGCAGCATCGGCGCTTGCTCAACCCGCTCGTCGATCATCTGACAAACTTGATGGCGCATGGCCTTCCAACCGCCCGCGATGCGCGGCCGCTCGACACCGGCCTCTTTCAGCCATTGCTGACTGAGCTGCGAGCGCATGCCGCCGCGGAAGCAATAAAGGATAGCGTCGGGATGCTGTTCGACATACTCGACCCAGGCGCGAATACGGGCTTTCTTGATGCCACCGCTCACCAGCTGATGTCCCAGATGCACCGCCGATTCTGGCCCGACCTGCTTGTATTGCAAGCCAACCTGGTGACGTTCCTCGTCATCCATCAGTGGCAGATTGACGGCGCCCGGCAGGCGCCAGCGGCGAACTCGACCGGCGCACGCACATCTATCAGCGGGCGGCCGTCACGTAGCAGGTCACAGCTGGCCGCAACGGTGGGCAGGCTCATGGGCATCTCTCGACTAGCAGGCAGGAATGAGGTGATGACCAGCAGGTAAATCACTGACGCATCAATGCTCACTATTCTATCGCATGCGTGCGACGGCCCCCAGCCTTGCCACCCACCTCTCCCGAATCATGTCTCTCACGCCAGTGGCGGCGTCAACCGCACACCCTGCCCTGGCCCCATACCAGCAGGACCAAACAACTGACAATCTGCACACTCGGCGGGGTCACCATCATGGCCACGATGTGCTTCAGCGACAGATTCGCGTAGCGCAACAATCGCCGCTTCGGCGGTATGAAAATACTGCTCGCGCCCGATTCGCTCAAGGAAGCCGCCGCGCTCCATCACTTCCAATGCATACTTTCGGAAACCACACATACTGAGGCTGCCGCCGTTATCACGCAGGCGTTGTTGCTCGATCTCCAGCATTTCAGCACCCGCAATATCGATGAAATTACAGCCAGTGCCGAGCAGAATGACGTGCTTGCCGTTATAGCGTGCCAGCTTGCTCTGCACGTGATCCACGGCACCAAAGAAGAGCGAACCATCAACACGCAGAATGACGACTTCTCGACATTGGGTGAGCTGATAACGCTCAGCGTTGCGCACGCCCAACTCAGGGTGCTCAGGATCTGGTGCCATTTCTACCAACCGCGGTCGTGAGGTGCGGTTGAGATAGAGCACCAGTGACACCAGCACGCCGGCAAAGATGGCAAATTCGAGTGGTAACAGCAGCGTGGCAAGGAAGGTGATGACCAATATCACCGCCTCTTCGTGACTGACGGCCAGAATCTGGCGAATATGACTGAATTCAATCAGGTTGGCGGCAATCACCATGATCAGCCCTGCCATGGCCGGCAACGGCAGCCAGGCAGTCACGTCAGGCACCAACAGGAGTACCGCCAGCACGATCAGCGCCGCCACGATGACCGACAATGGTGTGCGTGCGCCGGCATCATAATTGGCGCCGGAACGCGTAAAGGAACCAGAACCCGCAAAACATGAGAAGAAGCTGCCCACCAGATTCGATAAGCCCTGGCCGATAAACTCCTGATTACCGTCGATGCGCTGATGCGAACGTACGCCGATGGCTCGTGCGATAGAGACCGCTTCGATCAGCCCGAGCACTGCCAATGCGAAAGCGGCACCGCCCAACGAACGCAGGGTGTCAAAGCCCAGCGGTGGCAGTGAGAGCGGCGGCAAGCTGCCGGATAGCGCACCCACCATCGGAATGCCCGCCCCACTGCCGCCCAATAGCGCGGCAACGCCACAGCCGACCGCCATTGCCACCAGCATCCACGGCAAGCGTCGATTGATACGCCTTACCAGCACAGCGACCAGTAGCGTACTCATCCCCGTCGCCAGCGTGGCCCACGATGTCTCGCTCAGATGACCGAACAGCGTCCACCAGGTACCGAGAAAGCTGGTGGCATCGCCTAACTCAATTCCGAACAGATGCCTGAGCTGGCTGGTCGCGATCAACACTCCTGCTCCCGCCGTGAAACCTATCACTACGGTATGCGAGATGAGATTGACCAGCGCCCCCATGCGCAGCAGGCCCAGCGATAGCTGAATGAGGCCCACCATGAAGGTCAGCGCGAGCACCAACGGCAAATACTCGGGGCTCCCCGGTGAGGCTAGTGTCGAGACAGTGCCAAATACCACCATCGAGATCGCCGCTGCAGGGCCGCTGACCATATGCCGCGAGCTACCGAACAGTCCGGCGATGACCGCCACCACGATGGCAGCATAAAGACCATACGCGGGCGGCAGGCCCGCGATCAGCGCGTAAGCCACACCTTGCGGCAGCACCAACACTGCACCGCTCACGCCGGCGATCAGGTCAGCACGCGCATCTCTTGGCGACATACTCTTGAGCCAACCAAGAAAGGGTAGCATGCGCGTGACTCGGTAAACGGTCGCGCTGCTGGTATCACTAGACGGTGTCGGAGAAGAAGCGGACAAGGAATATCTCCGTGGTAGCACAGGGAAAGAGGTCGCCCAGGAAGAGGCGATGAAACTCATGAGTACTCATGCCATGTGGCTAACGCCATTGGTTACAAGTTTATCGCTGAATACACTAATGAAACAGCGCATGACCGAACTGGACTATCATCGACGACGACACACGGCCACACATTCCAGAAAGCACCTGCCGCAAAGACATCCGACACATCTGGACTGGCCATGCCGAGCCTGAGCAGTGACAATGCAGTCCCTGACACCGCCCCGGAGCCTGACGCCATGAGCGCCGATCATACGTCCGCAGATACAATGCCTACCGATACGACGACCGGCTACACACCGCCTCTCGAGACCAGCGAAGATGCGGCCATCGACGCCACACGTCAGTGGGTCGAAACCCATATCGTCGCCGACAACCTGTGTCCGTTTGCAGCGCGCGAGATGGCGCGTAATAGCATCCAGTACGCGGTAGTGCCCGGCGCCGGGCTGGAACGCTGCTTGCAGGCGTTGGGGGATGAGCTTCTGAATCTCGATGCTCACCGCGAGGCAGAGACGACCCTGGTGATCTTCAAGGATGGCTTCCGCGATTTCGATGCGTATCTCGAACTGCTGGACTATGCCGAAGCACTGCTGGAAATGCAGGGTTACGAGGGCATCTATCAGTTGGCCAGCTTCCATCCCGACTATGTATTCGAGGATACTGAGGAAGACGATGCGGCCAACTATACCAACCGTTCACCCTATCCGATGCTGCACCTGCTACGCGAAAGTTCAGTCGAAGCGGCCATCAATGCCTATTCCGGCGATGTCGAAGAAGTGCCAGCACGTAATGAAGCACTGATGCGCGAACGTGGTGTCGAGGCGCTGGTCACTCGCCTCAAGGCTTGCGCGCATGCCAACAAGAAAGACGCCGCGCAAGACTGATCAAAACCATCGACTCGACCGGTTCATCACGCGCCACCTCATCATGCAATATGTCAGCGCATCAGGGCTCGACGCTCAAACCCAAAGCTCAGATTGAAAAACAGAAGGCCAGCCTTGCGGCTGGCCTTCTGTTTTTCAATCGACGTTGTCTGTCCCATGACGACTGAAAGACGCTCTCTGATCATACGCGATTACAACGCCTCGAGCGCTTGAGACAGCTTGTCCACCGCGATCACCGTCATGCCTTTCGGCGCTTGCTTGGGCGCATTGCCCTTCGGGACGATAGCGCGAGTGAAGCCGTGTTTGGCGGCCTCGATGATACGCTCTTGCCCACTCGGGACCGGGCGAATCTCGCCCGACAACCCCACCTCCCCAAAGACCACCAATTCTCGTGGCAACGGGCGATTCTGCAAGCTGGATACCACCGCACACAGCACTGCAAGGTCGGCACTCGTCTCCAGAACCTTGACCCCACCCACCACATTCAGGAAAACGTCCTGGTCGCCTGTGAACAGCCCACCATGCTTGTTCAGTACGGCTAGCAGCATCGACAGACGGTTACCATCGAGACCCACCGCTACGCGACGTGGGTTGCCTAGCGCCGAGTCATCAAGCAGCGCCTGCACTTCGATAAGAATCGGCCGTGTGCCCTCCCAGACCACCATCACCAGGCTGCCGGAGGCTTGTTCCTCATTGCGCGACAGAAAGATGGCGCTGGGATTTTTCACCTCTTTCAGGCCATGCTCAACCATGGCGAAAACACCTAGCTCGTTGACCGCGCCAAAACGGTTCTTCTGACCACGCAAGGTACGAAAGCGTGAATCACCGTCCCCCTCCAGCAGCAGCGAAGCATCGATCATGTGCTCCAGTACCTTAGGGCCAGCCAGAGAGCCATCCTTGGTGACATGCCCGACCAATAGCAGCACGGTATTAGTCCGCTTGGCGAAGCGCGTCAGTGCTGCTGCGGACTCGCGCACCTGTGAGACACCACCCGGCGCTGAAGACAAGTCCTCCATGTGCATGGTCTGAATGGAGTCGATGATCAGCACTTCAGGTTTCTCACGCTCAGCGGTCGCCAGGATGATCTCGACACTGGTCTCTGCCAGCATCTTCAGCCCTTGCATCGGTAACTGCAGACGATGAGCACGCATCGCGACCTGAGACAGCGATTCTTCACCAGTGACGTAGAGCGAACGCTTGTGCTGTGCCAGCTTGCAAGCGGTTTGCAGCAGCAGTGTCGACTTGCCTGCCCCAGGATGGCCACCCAACAGCACTGCAGAACCCGGTACCAGTCCGCCACCAAGTACGCGATCAAACTCACCAAAGGTGGAGGAGAAGCGCGGCACCTCAGACAGCGACACATTGGAGAGGTCCGTCACGTTGTCACTCAGTGTGCCGGCATAACCTCCGCGAGCAGGTGTCGCGCGTGCAGTGCCAGCAATACTACTGCCTGCTACTGGCGCAGCACCGGGTAGCACTGATGCGCCGACCCGGATTTCCTGCAGGGTATTCCATTCACGGCAGCCGCTACACTGACCCTGCCATTTTGAGCACTCGACACCGCACTCGGTGCACACGAAGGCGCTTTTTGCTTTCGCCATGGGGCAATCCTGTCAGGAAGAGAGAAATCAGAGGGAGGCATCATCCGGTGATACGGATCAGCTTGCACACGACCAAACGCCAGACACAAGGAAGGCGGCTTGCGCCGCCTTCCTTGTGTCTATAGCTCTGGTGCCTATAGCCCTGAGCCTATAGCAGCCACTTGGCTCATGGCATGATCACTGGCGCTCGAGACGCAGCGTTTCACCATTCTGGAAGCGACGCTTCTGCGGGTCGACCAGTTCCAGAGTCTGAGCATCCAGACGCAGGAAATAGTAAGTCTGGCCTTCACCGGACGGTGTCAGCTCATAGACGGTCGCATCGGGGTCGGTCACAGTACCGGACAGTACATCCCACTGACCTTCGTAATGCTCCGGAGCAGGCTGCTGCGGATGATCACGATAGGTCGCATCGAGGCTGAAAGTACGCTGATCTTCCGGGGCCGCTTCAGCACCCTTGAGACGCACATCGAGATCAATGCCCGTGCAACGACGACACGGCAGGGTGCCCTTGTAGACGGCAACCTGCTCGTTGGCTGTCTCGGCGGCGGTGCTCTCGGCGGCACCATCATTGGTCGGGGCCGTTGACGCACACCCGGCGAGACCGACCATCAGCGCGGCTCCCACCATCAGAGTCCTGATCTGCATTGAATCCTCCTTAAGGCGATGACCCGGTATCAGCGTCGCCGATACCGGCGGCGAGCAGCCTAACGATGAAAAAGAGAGACTGCCCGCAAGCTTCCACGCTCAAGAATAGCGGGAATCGCCCCTGCGAGGCCACCCCCGAACGACACAGAACGTATTTATCAAACACCATTCGCTATTCGGTAGCGGCTTCACGCATGGCGATCATGTCCGTTATCCAGAAACGGATAGTCGGTGTAACCCTTGGCCTCGCCGCCGTAGAAGGTGTCCGGATCCTGCTCGTTGAGCGGAGCCCCGAGACGCATACGCTCAACCAGATCAGGGTTGGCGATGTAAGGGCGCCCCATGGCAACGGCGTCAGCAATGCCTTCCTGGATGATTCGGGCTGCTCGCTCACCGTCGTAATGACCACAGAAGATCAACGCTCCCTTGACGCGCGCGCGCAAGGCACGGCGGAAGTCGTCGCTGAACTTGATGTCGCCACCCGCCCAGTCCGGCTCATTGACGTGCACATAGGCAATGCCGCGCATGGAGAGTTGATCAGCCATATAGAAGGCCATCTCTTCAGGCTCGTCATCGGTCAGGCCAAATATCTCGATGAACGGTGTCAGGCGAATACCCGTACGCTCAGGGCCGAACACTTCAGCGACGGCATCGACCACCTCTAGCGTCAGACGGGCACGATTCTCGACCGAACCACCATATTGATCGGTGCGCTGGTTGGTGCCGGTAGCCATGAACTGATTGAGCAGATAGGCGTTGGCAGCATGCACCTCAACCATATCAAAGCCGGCACGCTTGGCACGCACGGCAGCTTGGCGATAATCCTCGATGATGCCAGCGATCTCAGCGGTCTCCAGTGCACGCGGAGTACTGGTCGGATGACGACCACTGGTGCCATCCTCGAACTCGACGAAACACTGGGCCCCTTCGCCCTTGAGTGCACTCGGTGCGACCGGCGGCTGGCCATCCGGTTGTACCATCTCATGCGAGACACGCCCCACGTGCCAAAGCTGAAGCGCCATGCGTCCACCTTTGGCATGTACAGACTCAACGACCCCCTTCCAGCCCGCCTCCTGTTCATTTGTCCAAATACCGGGCGTATAGACGTAGCCCCGCGCTGTCGGTGAGATGTTGGTCGCCTCACTGATGATCAGGCCCGCACCAGCGCGCTGACCGTAATAGACTTCCTGCAGCTTGCCCGGAATGCTGTCCGGCGTACGCGCACGCGTGAGAGGTGCCATCAGGATACGATTAGGCAAGCTCAGATCACCCAGCGTAACTGGATCGAGCAGCGTTGCGGCGGTCGTGGTGGTATCAGATGTCGTGGTATCGGTCATGCGGCACTCCTTCAATGACGGTCAACATGCGGTCTACCTGATGGCAGACCACAATGTGGTTACCCGTGAGATGCGGTGAAGGCACCCAGACTTCAAGCATCATCGAGTGCACGGGAATAATGCTGAGGTGGCAACAATCTCATCTATCGCCATCGCTGACGTACTCAGCCTCACTCGCCCCATGAGGACAGTCGCTGCGCTTGTGCCTCGCCTGTCCAGCGGGCAACATGAAAGCATCCCATGACAAAGATCATGCACTGTCACTAGCGGCGAGAAACCATGAGCAAGTACTGGAGCCCACAGGTCCACGACCTGACCCCATATGTCCCCGGCGAGCAACCGCGAGAGCAGCTGATAAAGCTGAACACCAACGAGAACCCCTATCCACCGGCCCCAGCAGTAGAGCAGGTGTTACGTGAGTTCAATGCCTCTGACCTGCGACGCTATCCGGATCCGAGTTCTACCTCGCTGCGTGAATCGCTTGCCACTACTTTCAATGTCACGCTTGGCGAGGTCTTCGTCGGCAATGGTTCCGATGAAGTCCTGGCACTGGCCTTTCAGGCATTCTTTCGCCAGAACAAGCCATTGCTGCTACCTGAAATCAGCTACAGCTTCTATCCCGTTTATTGCCGCATGTACGGCATTGCGTCACAAAGCGTGCCGCTGACTGACGACTGGCAGGTCGATCTGGAAGCCTTCGGCAACGACAATGGCGGTATCATCTTCGCCAACCCGAATGCACCGACGGGTCATGGTCATGGTCGTAAAGCGATTGCCGCATTATTAGAACGCAATCCGCACAGCGTTGTACTGGTTGATGAAGCCTACGTGGACTTTGGTGGCGAAAGTGCCGTACCGCTGATCCATCAGTATCCGAACCTGGTCGTGACAGGTACCTTCTCAAAATCACGTAGTCTCGCCGGCATTCGCCTCGGCTACGCGGTAGCATCACGCGAGCTCATCGAAGGATTGGAGCGCATCAAGGACTCTTTCAACTCCTACCCGATCGATCGTCTCGCTGAACAGATCGGTATTGCAGCCCTCAGCGACCCAAGCTATTTCGACGAATGCCGCACCAGAGTTATCACGACACGTGAGCAGACACGCGATCGCATGGTGGCGCTAGGCTTCGAGATCCTGCCCTCCCAGACCAACTTCGTGCTGGCCAAGCATCTGACACACGATGCTGGTGAACTATTCATCGGACTACGTGAGCACGGCATTCTCGTTCGCCACTTCAATACTGATGCCCTGCGTGACTATCTGCGTATCAGCATCGGGACCGATGCTGAGATGGATAGTCTGATCGAAGCCCTTGAATGCCTGTGCCGCTAGAATACGACGCACTGCTTCTCAACGACAGAAGGCGCCCCATTGGGCGCCTTCTGTCGTTGAATTCTGCCTCCATCGCTATAGGAGACTGCCATGACAGCTCGTATGCCTCTATCACATGTGCACCATGTGGCATTGATCACTGCTGATTACTCTCGGGCCAAACGCTTTTACCTGGAAGTGATGGACGCTGAGATTCTGGGTGAGGTTTACCGAAAAGCACGCGATAGCTACAAGCTCGATTTGTGCCTACCGGGAGGCATTCAGCTCGAGCTGTTCTCCTTCCCTTCTCCTCCTCCCCGCCCTAGCTACCCCCGAAGCGTGTGGTCTTCGCCATCTGGCATTGGCAACGGCAGACATAGATACCTGTGTGGCACTGCTGATAGCCCGTGGTGCTTCTCCTGAGCCTATCCGTATTGATGAATATACTGGGGCACGCTTTACCTTTCTGGCCGACCCAGATGGCACACCTATCGAGCTCTATGAGGTCCGTGCGTAATAACACTGGGATACGAGCCTTATAAACACGAACGCCCCTATCGCAGTGGCGA
>NZ_JEMF01000090.1 GCF_000591415.1 Cobetia crustatorum
AATGCAGTTTGCAGCTGCTCGGCATTCACCAGGGCCATCACCCTGGCCAAGGTATCGTGACTCGGCACGCCAGCTTCAAAATCGCCGTACTGGCGAAGAAAGTCCAACTTCGCGCGGCCAAAATCTTCGATTTCGTCCCAACCTTCTGCACCGCAGATCACCGCACAGACGATCAGAAACAAGATATCCGACAGCTGATGCTGCACTTTCCACGCCTGGCGGAAGTCGGGAACAATCGATAAATGGTGCATAAGAGACGGTGTCAGCATCGGATCATCCATGAGCGAAAGCTGCTAAATGACCACATGAGGTCCTTTTGGTAAAGCGCTACGAGGCCCATCGTAGAGCGGTTTTTCATGCATTTTCCCTGGCGCAATACCTTACAGGGAAACTCAGGTGTTGCACTCAGAATCTGCGGCCAAGCAGCTTAATGTCCATGAAGCCTTGCCTGAATAAATTGCTTGATGAGCTCACGCGAGGCTAACAAAAGATAGCTTCGTTGTGAAATCCGATCATCCGGCACCCTACACGTATATAAAAAATATTACTATATACATACCTTTAAGCCCTTTATCTTGCTCATAATAAAAACAGAGAAAAGGGAAACCAAAAAAACAAAAAAAGAAACCAACGGAATGTAAAAGAAACCACTCATGTAGCCTAGCAAATCATCCTTTAATAAATAGGATACGATCTCAAGATAAATAGGATGTATAAGATAAACACCAAGAGTCATCCCAGAAAGAGCTTTACTAGAATTTAAAAAATCAAAATCAAAAAACCTCATAACAACAAAAAAAAATGCAAACAGAAGCAATTATAGTGTTGAAACTCAAGTAGTTATAGAAATATTCATACGTGAAAAAATAGCTCCCAACCACAGTTGTTGACCATGCCAATAAAAGACCAGACACAGCATATAACGGATTAAGTTTAACCTCATGCCTTTTTATATAACCACCCAACATAAAATATCCTATGTATAACAAAAAGTCATTCGCAAAAAATCCTACACCTCCCTCAACCCCAAAGAAAGAAACAAGATTTTTGAACAAAATACTAAAAGCGGATAATAAAAAGGCAAAGCATATAAAGGCAAAAGAATACTCCTTGCCTAAAGATACCAGTACTTGCTTAAGATACGGGGTGGCCGCATAAAGGAAAGGTATCATAAACAAAAACCAAAGATGGTAATAAGGCCTCCCCATCAAAAAACCTTTAGCGATGATGAGATGTGCAGTATCCAGATCACCCTTTATGGAAAGTTTCAATAGAACCCACCCAGAAAATAAAATCGACCAAAAAGCCAAGGGGTAAAAAATTCTACCAAATCTTTTTTTAAAGAAAACAAAAGCATTATCACTGCTATTTAAAAGAAAGTACCCACTAATCATAACAAAAACCGGAACACACCATCGTGTAATAGAGTCAAACATGTTTCCAGCCCACCAATTCATACTTCCATAAAAAATATCAGACTTTTCCACACCACCTACAAACCCTGCGGCAGTATGGAGAACAACAACTGCAAATATAGCCAATACTCTTACGTTATACGCCCAAGCCATAAAATATGATCATCCATGGTTATTAAAAATAAGATCAACAATAATATATAAACACTTTCTTTGAATCCTGAATTCAAGCAATAAGCGCAGCACCTGCGGTATCCAGGCCTCCTGAGTCAGGGAAAACGCATGAAAGC
>NZ_JEMF01000091.1 GCF_000591415.1 Cobetia crustatorum
CCTGAGTGCCGATGCCTCACAGAATGGTCCGTTTGCGATCACCGTCACCGCCACCGATGGCAATGGTGGCACGATTGATGACACCTTCACGCTGACGGTCAGCAATGTCGTGCCGGTCGCCGTGGATGACGCGGCGACAGCGGTCGAGAACGTGACACCGACCACTGGCAACGTGCTGACCAATGACAGCGACGGCGGTGCGGACACCGATACGCTGATCGTCAGCCAGGTCGATGCTGACGCCGACAATGTTGGTGAGGCTGTGGCAGGGGATAACGGTGGCCTGATCACCATCGCCAGTGACGGCAGCTACACCTTCGCCCAAGGCACCGACTTCGATGACCTGGCCGATGGCGAAAGTCGTGTCACCGCGATCGATTACCAGATCAGCGATGGCCAGGGCGGGCTGGACACCGCCACGCTGAGTATTACCGTGACCGGCGTCAATGACGCCCCGGTCGTCGCGACACCGACCGATGACATTACTGCCATCGATGGTGAGACCCTCACGATTGCTGCCGGTGACGCCTTCAGTGACGTCGACGTGACTGACGTCCTGAGCTACACGGCCGCTGGCTTGCCGGCTGGCCTGGCCATCAATGCCACCACTGGCGAGATCACCGGCACCCTGAGTGTCGATGCCTCACAGAATGGTCCGTTTGCGATCACCGTCACCGCCACCGATGGCAAAGGTGGCACGATTGATGACACCTTCACGCTGACGGTCAGCAATGTCGTGCCGGTCGCCGTGGATGACGCGGCGACAGCGGTCGAGAACGTGACACCGACCACTGGCAACGTGCTGACCAATGACAGCGACGGCGGCATTGATAGCACCGACAGTGACGTTCTGGTCGTCAGTCAGGTGGATGCCGACGACGCCAATGTTGGTCAGGCCGTGGCAGGTACCAATGGCGGCCTGATCACGATCGCCAGTGATGGCAGCTACACCTTCGCCCAGGGCACCGACTTCGATGACCTGGCCGACGGCGAAACACGCGTTACCGCGGTCGATTACCAGATCAGTGATGGCCAGGGCGGGCTGGATACCGCCACGCTTAGCATCACGGTGACCGGCGTCAATGACGCCCCAGTTGCAGTGCAGGACACCAATGCCACGACAGAGAATACCGCTGTCAGTGGAGATGTCCTGCTCAATGACAGTGATGTCGATGCCAGCGATATCTTGACCGTCAGTCAGGTTGGTGAAGACGCCGACAGCGTCGGCCAACCGACTGCCGGCGATAATGGTGGTCAGTTCACCATCAATGCCGATGGTAGCTATGACTTCGCGCCGGGCACTGACTTCGACGACCTCGTGGTCGATGAAACCCGCATCAGCACCATCAGCTATCAGGTAAGTGATGGCCAGGGTGGCGTGGATACCGCCACGCTGAGCATCACCGTGACCGGCGTCAATGATGCCCCAGTAGCAGTGCAGGACACCAATGCCACGACAGAGAATACCGCTGTCAGTGGAGATGTCCTGCTCAACGACAGTGATGTCGATGCCAGCGACATCTTGACTGTCAGTCAGGTTGGTGAAGACGCCGACAGCGTCGGCCAACCGACTGCCGGCGATAATGGTGGTCAGTTCACCATCAATGCCGATGGTAGCTATGACTTCGCGCCGGGCACTGACTTCGACGACCTCGCGGTCGATGAAACTCGTATCAGCACCATCAGTTATCAGGTCAGTGATGGCCAGGGTGGCGTGGATACCGCCACCCTGAGC
>NZ_JEMF01000092.1 GCF_000591415.1 Cobetia crustatorum
CTGAGCATCACCGTGACCGGCGTCAATGACGCCCCGGTCGTCGCCACGCCGACCGATGACCTGACCGCCGTCGATGGCGAGACCCTCAGTATTCCTGCGGGCGACGCCTTCAGTGATGCCGACGCTGCTGACACTCTCGCCTACACGGTCGCCGGTCTGCCGGCTGGCCTGGCCATCAATGCCGCCACTGGCGAGATCACCGGCACCCTGAGTGCCGATGCCTCACAGAACGGCCCGTTCGAAATCACCGCCACCGATGGCAATGGTGGCACGATCGACGACACCTTCACGCTGACGGCCAGCAATGTCACACCGGTTGCCACGAATGATACCGCGACAGCGGTCGAGAACGTGACGCCGACTACCGGCAACGTGCTGACCAATGACACCGACGGCGGTGCGGACACCGATACGCTGATCGTCAGCCAGGTCGATGCTGACGCCGACAACGTGGGTGAGGCGATTACCGGCAGCAATGGCGGCTTGATCACCATCACCAGTGATGGCAGCTACACCTTCGCCCAGGGCACGGACTTCGATGATCTGGCCGACGGCGAAACCCGTGTCACCGCGATCGATTACCAGATCAGCGATGGCCAGGGCGGGCTGGATACCGCCACGCTGAGCATCACCGTGACGGGCGTCAATGACGCGCCGGTAGCAGTGCAGGACACCAATGCCACGACAGAGAATGATGCTGTCAGTGGAGATGTGCTGCTCAACGACAGTGATGTCGATGCCAGCGACATCTTGACTGTCAGTCAGGTTGGTGAAGACGCCGACAGCGTCGGCCAACCGACTGCCGGCGATAATGGTGGTCAGTTCACCATCAATGCCGATGGTAGCTATGACTTCGCGCCGGGCACTGACTTCGACGACCTCGCGGTCGATGAAACTCGTATCAGCACCATCAGTTATCAGATCAGTGATGGTCAGGGTGGCTTCGACACCGCGACGCTGAGCATCGCCGTGATCGGCACCAATGATGCGCCGGTCGTCGCCACGCCGACCAATGACATGAC
>NZ_JEMF01000093.1 GCF_000591415.1 Cobetia crustatorum
TTCATGATCGTTCAGCTGACAGACTCACCTCATGAGCCTTCAGCATACAACTTGATGCCCAGATGGCGGAATTGGTAGACGCGCTAGCTTCAGGTGCTAGTATCCGTAAGGATGTGGAGGTTCAAGTCCTCTTCTGGGCACCATCAAGTTGTTATCTGATGTTACTTCTGCAGCGCCTGCTGCCTACATCACTCCCTCTGCTTTATCTTAGCAATGCTTTCCAATACTCAGTAATGCCCAAGCAATACCTCACGATGCCTCGCGTCGTCTTCCGCGTTTCTGTATTTTCTGCCAATCGATAGCACCTACCTACTGCACGTGCCTTACCCTCTTTCTTCGTTCGCCAGGCGTCAGACTCTGCAAGTGACTGTGAATAAAGTCCGTCGCACGTCTATGAGGCATGTCATTACGCCATGATCAGCGCTCATTTGGCATTCCCTCGCGATCAATGACGCTTTCAGTAACGTGAAGGCGTGCGATTGAAGCTCTCGACCTTCCAGCCCTCACGCCTGACTTGTGATTCCAGTCGCTGCTCGACAGTATCCGGCAGGTCATGGAAGAAATTGAGGCCGGTCAACGCTTCTACCCTATCAATGCTGACGAGAAAGCGATCCAGCGGCTCATCACCCCGCACCTGCTGCGGAAATAAAAATGCCAGTGCGCGCGGTGGGTGCTGCGCATCTCCCGGTGCAACAATGATCTTGTAGAAAGCATCAGGGATCTCGATAAGGCTGGAAAGTCGCTCAGTACTGCCGGTAAACACAGGCCCTGCCGTAATCCACAACGCTCCCTTTCGCGGCAGGATATTATCCATGACGGCTGCTTCTAGCCGTTGCCATAGCTTGCGATTCAGCGCTGGGGTCTGTGGAGAGATATTGGTCATGCGGAAGGTCTGCTCCTGCGCTTTCAGACCATATATCTTGCCAATCGCATAGTTGGGTGCCAGATGGCCACGATCATAACCGCTGCCACGATAGCTATCCGGTGACACCGGCCATAGTGAGCGCCAGTCGCGCTCAAAGCTTTCCGGACGTTTGCCTTGTCGTGAGGTATCAGCATGGTCCAGTCGCCAAGTTACCCACAGGGGATTGGCGCGCAGGTCAGACCAGCCCACCAGATAAGCATCGCTACGCAGAGCACGCACAAAGGTTTTCCAGTCGAGCTGACGCGCCTCAGGTACGCCCTGCCAAGTGTAGAACTGCTGATAGTCGCGCTCCTGCCACCACCACAGGCCACTACCGACCAGCGCAAATGCCAAGCTGACCCCTAGCCCACGCCACAGCTTGCGTCCGGCTGAACGTATTTCGTCCATCACTCCCAGCATCCAGCCACTTCCCTTTTGTTATCAACATGTTAGTTGTCAAAGATTGGGAAATTGGCTATCGAGACGTTTCTTCCAAAGCGCGCATCCGCTAGAGCCCAAGATCAAACATGGTATCGAGGTCGTGGCGCGAGTGGACCTGTAACGCATTGAGTGTTTCGGTATCACGAATTCCTTCAATGCACGACAGACGCCCCGTCACCAACTCCGCGAGTTGCTCAAAATCACGCACACGGGCGATGGCCACCATGTCGACTCGCCCACCGGTAGAATAGACTTCACTGATACCGTCCAGCTCAGCAATGCGCTCGGCCACATCACGAATACGGCCATGTTCGGCATGAATCAAAATAATGGCACTGTGCATGAGACGACTCCATAAGAATGAGTAGAACACCAATAGCGCACCTCACGGGCAACGCTGTTTACAGACGTTATCATGCCAGAGACAAGCTTCCGAGGCTGACGGCTGCGCCATCTCAGGCCACAATATACAAGGAGCTTATGCGACTGCACCGTGAGTGTGCAGACTGCTCTTCGGCATCATGCATGCTTGGCTGCATATCGACCACCTGACATCGATCGCAGCGCTTGGCATATGGCGTGCATGAGATGTCGAGACGCACAATGATAGTGTGCCAGCGCCTCCTGACGGCGTTTCGTGACGATACTCGCGCCCAAAGAAGCGTGAGCCATTGATGACAAGGAGCTTGACCATGGCTAATCAGAGTCGCCGTAATTTCATGCGCAACAGCCTGCTGGGCCTTGCCGCTCTGCCGTTGGGTGCCGCCATCCTGTCCCCGCGCGCACTTGCTGCCGACCTACCTCTGCTGGATACCTCCAACCCGCAGGCTAAAGCACTAAATTATGTAGAAGACGCCAACGAGGCCAAGGATCATGCCGCCTTCAAGGCTGGTTCCGATTGCGCCAACTGCATGTTCTACAAGCCAGAGAACAAGGGCTGCCAGCTATTCCCCAGCAACAGCGTAGCGCCAAAGGGCTGGTGTCAGTCCTGGACCAAGCGCCCGGCGTAACGCGCGCACCTTGGTTTGCGTGTGAATAAAAAAACCGCCACGAGCCCGTGCCCGTGGCGGTTTTTTATTCAGTCTCTGACTCACATAAGCGCTAACCAGAGGCACTATCCTCCTCCGGCAATGGCCACTGATATCGCCTGGCAATCTCATCCTGCTCCATTGATTCCATGTGCACGGGGAATCCCCACAGCTGATGCAGGTGCCGCATGACGGGATAGACGCTACGTGCCAAAGGTCGTCGATCATCCTGCACATGACGCAGTGTCAGCGAGCGATCGCCACGAATATTGGCTGCCCACACCTGAATATTTGGCTCACGATGGCTCAGTGCATACTGGACCGACAATGCTTCACGAATACGCTTGTAACCACGACTATCGTGGATGGCATCAATCACCAGATGGTCGTCATGATCATCATCCATCAGCGAGAATAGCTTGAGGTCGCGAATCACCTTCGGTGACAGAAACTGCTGGATGAAAGACTCATCCTTGAAGTTACGCATGGCGAAATGCACCGTCTCCAACCAATCGCTACCGGCGATATCTGGGAACCACTCGCGATCCTCGTCATCAGGATGCTCACAGATGCGCTTGATATCGGTAAACATCGCAAAGCCCAGCGCATAGGGATTGATGCCGTTATAGTGCGGATGATCGAAGCCCGGTTGCTGCACGACCGACGTGTGCGACTGCAAGAACTCCAGAATCACTCCCTCACCGATCAGTTCTTCATCATAGAGCTGATTCATGATGGTGTAGTGCCAGAAACACGCCCAGCCTTCGTTCATCACCTGAGTCTGGCGCTGAGGATAGAAGTACTGCGCTAGCTTGCGCACAATACGTACTAGCTCGCGCTGCCAGGGTTCCAGCAGCGGTGCGTTCTTCTCGATGAAATAGAGCAGATTCTCCTGCGGCTCGGAGGGGTAGCGTCCACGGCGGTGCAGGCCGAGCGGATCATTGACCTCATCCAGCTGCTCATCATCGTCTTCTGCCTGTGGAATCGTGCTCCACAATGCATTCACCTGCGCTTGCAGATAGGCCTCGCGCTCCTGCTGACGCTGAACCTCTTCCTCTGGCGAGATGGGCGAGGGGCGCTTATAGCGATCCACCCCATAGTTCTGCAATGCATGACAGGCATCCAGCAGCTGCTCGACCGCGTCTACACCATGGCGCTCTTCGCATTCCGCAACGTACTTCCGTGCGAACACGAGATAATCGATGATCGCCGAGGCATCGGTCCAGGCGCGAAAAAGATAATTGCCCTTGAAGAAGCTGTTGTGGCCATAGCAGGCATGCGCCATGACCAGAATCTGCATCATCAGGGTGTTCTCTTCCATCAGATAGGCGATGCAGGGGTCTGAGTTGATGACCAGCTCATAGGCCAGCCCCATCTGGCCACGACGGTAGGCCTGCTCTACCGAGAGGAATTGCTTGCCAAAGGACCAATGGTGATAGCCGACCGGCATGCCAATGCTGGCATAGGCATCCATCATCTGCTCAGAGGTGATGACTTCAATCTGATTCGGGTAAATATCCAGTCGGTATTGCGCCGCAATACGCGCAATCTCGTGCTCAAAATGCTCCAGTAGCTCGAAACTCCAATCAGAGCCGCTGGCAGGCGCATGATTCTCAAGTCGACTCTCACGTTTGTGGCTCATGGGGCCTCCCGACCCGGCATATTTGCCGAGCACGTCACATGATGCCGTCAGGCGCTGACGCGGCGCTTGAACAGCTCTCGGAATACCGGATAAATATCGCCTGCCTCAACAATCTGCTGCATGGCAAAACGATCGGGGAATTCCTCTTCAACACGTTCGTACTCACCCCATAGCGCCTGATGAGCATGCGGCGTGATCTCCACATAGGCGTAGTACTGCAACCGCGGCATCAGCTTCTTGATCATCAATTCGCGGCAGTTAGTGGAATCATCGTCCCAGTTGTCACCGTCTGACGCTTGGGCCACGTAGAGATTCCACTCACCGGCTGGATAGCGTGACTCGATCACTTCATCGAGCAGCGTAAGCGCACTGGATACGATGGTGCCGCCGGTCTCACGCGAGTAGAAGAATTCTTCCTCGTCGACCTCCTTGGCAGCGGTATGGTGACGAATGAAGACCAGCTCGACCTTCTCGTAGTTGCGTTCGAGAAACAGGTACAGCAACAGGAAGAAGCGCTTGCCGATGTCCTTATGGGCCTGAGTCATCGAGCCCGAGACATCCATCACGCAGAACATTACAGCCTTGTTGGACGGCATTGGCTGGTTGATGAGGTGGTTGTAGCGCAGATCATAGGTATCGAGAAATGGTACGGCCTTGAGACGTGCTTCCAGCCGTTCTATCTCGGCCTTCAACTCGGCAATGCGTACCTTGTTACGTAGCACTGGGTCCTTGCACTCTTCCTGCTCCAGCGCCTCAGTAGCCTCTTTCAGTGCCCGCTTGATAGGCGAGCGCATGGCGATGCGTCGCGCCTGTGCCGAGCGCATCGAACGCACGATATTGATACGTGCCGGAGGACCGTCACGTGCAATGCCAGCACGTACCGGCCGCACCTCATCCATGTCCGCGACCTGCTTGCGCTCCAGGTGTGGCAATTCAAGTCCGTCGAACACGAATTCCAGAAATTCCTCGCGCGATAGACTGAAGGCAAAATCATCTTCACCCTCGCCTTGATTCGAGGCTTGCCCCTCGCCACTCCCTCCACCACCGCTCCCTCCACCTGGGCGACGCATGCGATCCCCTTCAACGAATTCCTTGTTGCCGGGATTGATCACACGCCGCTTGCCACCCTGCCCATGCTGGAAAACCGGCTCGGAAATATCCCGTGTCGGAATGGACACCTCTTCACCGCGCTCCATATCAGTGATGGAGCGACGATTGACGGCATCCTCCACCGCCCGCTTGATATGACTGCGATAGCGTCGAATGAAGCGCTGTCGATTCACCGCACTCTTGTTGCGTGCGTTGCCGCGTCGGTCAATGAAATAACTCATTCGCCCTCCTTGCCGGTCCCACCGTCAGTGGCTGACCGGATGGCAAGTGCCGGCGGAATTCCTCCCCACCGGCAGGCCTGTCGTCAGTCGGCAGGGCTTACTGCGACTTGCGCACCCGCAGATACCACTCGGACAACAGGCGCACCTGCTTCTCGGTATACCCGCGGTCTACCATGCGCGCCACGAAGTCTTCGTGCTTGCTCTGATCCGAAGTCGAGGCCTTGGCATTGAAGGAGATAACCGGCAGCAACTCCTCAGTATTGGCAAACATCTTCTTCTCGATTACTGCACGCAGTTTCTCGTAGGACTGCCAGCTCGGGTTCATGCCGTTGTTCTGAGCACGGGCACGCAATACGAAGTTGACCACCTCGTGGCGGAAATCCTTGGGGTTGGAGATGCCCGCCGGCTTCTCGATCTTCTCTAGCTCCTCGTTGAGCGACTGACGATTGAGCAGCTCGCCGGTTTCAGGGTCACGGTACTCCTGGTCCTGAATCCAGAAATCGGCATAGGTCACGTAGCGATCGAAGATGTTCTGGCCGTACTCGGAATAGGACTCGAGATAGGCGGTCTGGATCTCCTTGCCAATGAAGTCGACGTAGCGCGGCGCCAGATACTCCTTGATGAAGCGCAGATAGCGCTCGTGCGTGTCTTTCGGCAGCTGCTCCTGATCAAGACGCTGCTCCAGCACATACAGCAGATGCACGGGATTGGCAGCTACTTCACTGGCATCGAAGTTGAAGACCTTGGAGAGAATCTTGAAGGCAAAGCGAGTAGAGAGCCCATCCATGCCCTCATCGACACCAGCACTATCACGGTATTCCTGGATCGACTTGGCGCGCGGATCAGTATCCTTGAGATTCTCACCATCATAGATGCGCATCTTGGAGTAGACGCTGGAGTTCTCTGGCTCGTGCAAGCGCGACAGCACGATGAACTGAGACAGCATGCGCAGGGTATCCGGTGCGCATGGAGCATGGTTGAGCGAAGAGTGCTCCAGCAGCTTGGCGTAGATTTTCACCTCTTCAGAGGCTCGCAGGCAGTACGGCACCTTGACGATATAGACGCGATCAAGGAAGGCCTCGTTATTGCGGTTATTACGGAAGGCCTGCCACTCACTTTCGTTGGAGTGCGCCAATACCACGCCGTCGAAGGGAATCGCTCCCATCCCCTCAGTAGGGTTGTAATTACCTTCCTGCGTCGCTGTCAGCAGTGGATGCAGCACCTTGATCGGTGCCTTGAACATCTCGACGAATTCCATCAGCCCCTGATTGGACTTGCACAGCCCACCGGAGAAGCTATACGCATCAGGATCATCCTGCGCATAAAGCTCGAGCTGACGGATGTCGACCTTACCGACCAGCGCTGAAATATCCTGGTTGTTGTCGTCACCCGGCTCCGTCTTGGAGATGGCGATCTGATTGAGTCGTGACGGATACAGCTTGACGACTCGGAACTGGCTGATATCGCCACCGTACTCCTTGAGACGCTTGGCCGCCCACGGTGACATGGCACTTCTCATGCAACGCTGTGGAATACCGTATTCCTTCTCGAGTAGCTCGCCATCCTCCTCCGGAGAGAAGAGTCCCAGCGGAGACTCGAACACCGGAGAGCCCTTCACAGCATAAAAGGGAATCTGCTCCATCAATAGCTTGAGGCGCTCGGCCAACGATGATTTACCACCGCCTACCGGCCCAAGCAGATAAAGAATCTGTTTACGCTCCTCAAGACCCTGCGCAGCATGTCGGAAGTAGGACACGATCTGCTCGATGGCATCTTCCATGCCATAGAACTCGGCGAAGCTGGGATAACGGCGAATCAGCTTGTTGGAAAAAATACGTGAAAGACTGGGGTCCTTGGCGGTGTCGATGACCTCCGGCTCACCGATGGCCGTCAACATGCGCTCGGCGGCGCTGGCATAGGCAGAGCGATCCTGCCGACATAACTCCAGATACTCCTGGAGACTCATCTCTTCTTGCTGAATCCGCTCATAGCGGCTCTGCACGTGATCGAAGATGCTCATGGAAGCCTCCTTGTCGCGACTCCTGGTCGCTGGAACCATCGCCGGGCCCACACATGTACGACTACTTCACCCTGTCACTTGATTGCTTCACCGCTGGCTTCCAAGTGACTGCCTCGGCATGTTTATCAGCATAGATCGATATAGGTAGCGAGTGTCCAATACACTTGATAAGTGCATTCAACGAACTTTCTGCCACCCACGTCATCTCGTACTCACCGCATCTCATTACAGGGCAGACATGACGTATGCTGCAGCACTCTTTCATGCACTCCAGCACTCCTGCATAGCCGTTGAAGCCACTTACCCCTCATCACTCATATCGGGCAACACTGCTATCGTCATGTCGCACTGCAGCACCTTTCAAGAATAGGAACAGACTGGCGACTACCGCCAGCACGTCACGCGGCAACATCACACGTACCGCGGGCATCCACGGCGTTAATGAAGCCCGACCACCATCAATCCGCCACCTCTTCCTTCTCTTGATTGAATACGCGGTCCAGCTGATGCTGGATGCTTGGGACGAAGCAGTTACTGACATCATGATTCTTTCTGATGCAAGCCATGCAACGCGACAACATGAAAAATCATCACGCAAAAAAAATCGCCCACCGAGAACGGTGGGCGATTCATTAGCCTCACAAGCAGGCTTTCATGGAAGGATCAGTAGGTCACAGCAGCTCGGTGCTTCATAAGCCCAGTCATTCGAAAGCCAAAAGGCTCTGAGGCTCAGACGCCTAAAGCACCTCGCGAATGTCTTCCAGCAGACCGTCCAGTAGATCAGTCGTCGTATTCCAGGAGCATACAAAGCGAGCACCGCCAGCGCCGATGAAGGTATAGAAGGTCCAGCCGCGTGCACGCAGTGCCGTCAGCACGTGCTCAGGGAAATTTGCGAACACGCTATTGGCCTGACTGGGGAACAACAGCTCGATACCCTCAAACGCTTCAAGACGTTCAGCAAGATAGTGGGCCATGCCATTGGCGTGGCGTGCATTCTTCAACCAGACATCATTCTCGAGCAGCCCCATCCATGGCGCAGCAATGAAGCGCATCTTGGACGCCAGCTGACCGGCCTGCTTGCAGCGATAATCGAAGTCACGTGCCAACTTGCGATCGAAGAAGATGACAGCCTCTCCCATCGCCAGACCGTTCTTGGTCCCCGAGAAGCACAGCACATCGACGCCAGCCTTCCAAGTCAGCTCGGCTGGTGAGACCCCCAATGCAGCACAGGCATTGGCGAAGCGCGCACCATCCATGTGGATCTGTAGATCATGACGGTCCGCCACCTCACGAATCGCCTGTAGCTCTTCAATGGTGTAGACGGTGCCGACCTCGGTGCACTGGGTCAGAGAAATCACACGCGGGCGCGGATAGTGGATATCGGTGCGCTTGGTGATCAGCTGCTCGATACCGTCCGGCGTCAGCTTGCCATTCGGGCCTGGTGCGTTGAGCAGCTTGGAACCATTGGAGAAGAACTCCGGCCCGCCGCACTCATCGGTCTCGATATGTGCCAGCTCATGACAGATAACACTGTGATAGGACTGACAGAGATGCGCCAGTGACAACGAGTTGGCTGCAGTGCCATTGAAGACGAAGAACACTTCGCACTCGGTCTCGAACAACTTCCGGAAGCTATCGGTGACCAGCTGAGTCCAGCGGTCGTTGCCGTAGGCAGATCATCATCGCGATTGGCCTGCATCATGTATGCCATCGCCTCAGGACAGATACCGGACGTATTATCACTGGCCAGAAAACGTGAGGTGCCGGTGTCCTCGGCAGCAGTGGTCGCAGATCGTGTCGGAGCTATGGCGTCAGTCGTCATGGGAATGTCCAGAGCAGGAGAAGGGGTTACCTTATCCGATAAAACAAACGCGACCCCTCGGGTAGCAGGCGCCGCAGCAGAGACCCCATCATAACAGCGCTATACGGCACCGCCAGTCACGCTCACGACCATGGCGACGGTTTTATTGGCAGCGGTTTCAAGCCAGATTCAGAGCCGGATAACCGCGCCGCCCCTGCAAACCACCAGTATGCAACACTCGGACTCGCGTACCAGGGGCGATCAGTCCATTGGCAAGATGATGCGCCAGTGCCGCAAATAGCTTGGCGGTATACACCGGCTCGATCTCGAGGCCCGTCTCAGCCTCAAAGCGCTGGATGAAGTCGATCAACCAGGCTGGCGCCTTGGCAAACCCTCCCGCCTGCGCCCCAAGCCACAACCCCCATTCGGGAGTCTGTTGCTCGCTACCGCCGCTCTCCGCCAGCAAGCGTCGCACACGGTGATAAAGCTGATCACCATGATTCATGGTCGGCACCCCCACGACACGTAAACCATCACGCTCACCTAACGTGCTCAGTACACCTGCAAGCGTGGTGCCACTGCCACACGCCAACAGTACAAGCTGCGGGGCGGGAGAACCTGCCAGCGGCGCCACCAGCGCTTCTGCCAGCGGTGCCAGACCGGCAACACCATCAATACTGCCGCCGCCTTCCGGCACCCATAGTCCATCACCATGGCGTGCTGCGAAGTCCTCCTGATCGCGCTGCTTATACTCGGCACGAGAAATAAAACTCAGTTGCATGCCATTGGCGCGAGCATCGGCAAGCGTGGGTGTCAGCGGTGCCTCCGGGTGTCCGCGCACCAATCCGTGAGTGGCAATACCCAGTCGCGTGCCTGCGGCTGCCAGCGCATGTAGATGATTCGACCAGCCACCACCACAGCTGATGATACCGCACCCCTCACTCAACGCCCGTGCCAAAGGCAGCCTCAACTTCCATGCCTTGTTACCTGATATCTCATTATCGAGTGTATCGGCGCGCAGGCACTCGACGATGACACCGGCATCATGAGCCATCGACCAATCAAGACGCTCAACCGGAGGCGGAGTAAACAGATCCAGCAGGTTTTCCAGCGCGGGAGGCGAATGCTGACACAGGGGAGACGAGGACAGTGAGGGGGAATGAGGTGGAAAGGAAGGCAAGGAAGCGCATGAAGGAGGAGACTGCTCCTCCGACCCTCCCATTCTACTCGCCTCTTGTTGAGACGCAGGAACATCAGCATCCAGCGGCTGAGTCTCGTCGGAGGTCTGGCGAGAGGCGGCAGCGTGCGGTGACATGAGCGTGTCCCATGGTGGCGGAGTGCGAGAGATGGGCGTGCAACACTAACGATTGAGGCCGCAGATAATGCCAACTCCCCAAGGGAAGTGACACGACCTACAGCCTCAATCAGTCTAGGCAGAGCATCGACTCAGCTCAACGCTAAATATCCCCATCTTGCGTCATATGAACGTCTCATAGTGCAGCAGCAGCCATGGTGCCTTGAGCGATGGCACGCTTCGCATCCAGCTCGGCAGCCTTGTCGGCACCTCCAATGATATGCAGCTCGACTCCCGACGCCTCAAGCGAGGTCTTTAGGTCCAGCACCGAATCCTGTCCAGCACACAACACGATACTGTCGAGCGCAAGATGCTGAGTCTCGCCATTGATCGCAACACGCATACCCTCGGCGTCGATAGCCTGATAGTCACAGCCAGCCACCATCTTCACGCCACGTTGCTTGAGTGTGGCGCGATGCACCCAGCCGGTCGTCTTGCCGAGATTCTTGCCAGGCTTTGAGGTCTTGCGCTGCAGCAACCACACCTCACGCGGGCTCTGTACGGGAGCCGCTGGCTTGAGACCACCTGGCGCGCTGACCGAGAGATCAACCCCCCACTCTTCACACCACAGCGCACCGTCCAGTGCGGGCGAGGGATCAACATGCGTCATCAGCTCCGCGACATCAAAGCCGATACCGCCCGCTCCGATTAGCGCGACACGCTTGCCAACGCGCTCCGGTGCCATGATCGCCTCTGCGTAGCTAAGCACCTGCCCTCGCGCGATCCCCGCCTCAATCCCCTCGATCTGAGGTATCCGCGCCTGCACACCAGAGGCAAGAATCACTGCATCGAACTCTTCCAGCATTTCAGGCGTAGCGCGGGTATTGAGACGCACCTCAACCCCCGTGCGCACCAGCTTTTCGTTGAAGTAGCGCAATGTCTCATCGAACTCTTCCTTGCCAGGAATTCTGCGCGCGAAGTTGAACTGTCCACCCACCTCGGCTTGCGCCTCGAACAACACTACCTCATGGCCACGCTCAGCAGCGGTTACCGCAGCGGATAGCCCTGCCGGACCACCACCGATTACTGCGACACGTCGCTCGGTACGCGCCGGCTCGATCACTATCTCGGTCTCGTGGCAGGCTCGCGGATTGACTAGACACGAGGTCAACTTCATCTGGAAGGTATGGTCAAGACACGCCTGATTACAGGCAATGCAGGTATTGATGATATCGGCATCGTTGACTTTCGCCTTGCTGATCCAAGCCGGGTCAGCAAGGAAAGGGCGCGCCATCGACACCATGTCAGCATGACCTTCGGCCAGCACGGATTCCGCTACATCAGGCATGTTGATACGGTTGGTCGTGATGAGCGGCAACGACAATTCAGCCTTCATGCGGTGTGTCAGCTCAGTGAATACCGCCCGCGGCACACTCGTGACGATGGTCGGCACCCGCGCTTCGTGCCAGCCGATGCCGGTATTGATCATGCTGGCACCCGCAACTTCAATCGCCTTGCCTAGCGCGACCACTTCCTCCCAGGTGCTGCCCTCATCGACGAGGTCCAACATCGACAAGCGGTAGATGATGATGAAATCGTCGCCCAGTGCCTGGCGGATGCCCGTGACGATTTCCACGGCCAGCCGGATACGATTCTCGAAGCTTCCACCGTATTCATCGTCACGCTGATTGGTCCGGCGGCAGATGAACTGGTTGATGAAATAGCCTTCGGAGCCCATCACCTCAACACCGTCATAACCAGCATCACTCGCGAGACTGGCGCAGCGAATGTAATCGGCGACCTGCCCCTTCACTTCCTCAGTGCTCAGTGCACGCGGCGTGAAGGGGTTGATCGGCGCCTGAATGGCGGAAGGGGCGACCTGATCCGGCGAGTAGGCATAGCGCCCAGCATGCAGAATCTGCAGGCAGATGCGGCCGTCTTCGGCATGCACGGCATCCGTCACTTCACGATGCTGGACAGCTTCTTCAGTAGTCGTCAGTTTGGCGGCGCCCTTCATCACCGCACCTTCCGGATTCGGCGCAATACCGCCCGTCACGATAAGCGCTACCCCATGACGAGCACGCTCGCGGTAGAAGGCCGCCAGTCGCGTAAAGCCATTGGGCGCTTCTTCAAGCCCGGTATGCATCGAGCCCATCAGCACACGGTTCTTGAGTGTCACATGGCCCAGTGTCAGCGGGCGAAACAGCATCGGATAGGCAGACATGGCAGTCTCTCCTTTCAGTCGCCGCCCCCTGTCAATCACCGCTCCCCTGTTACACAGAGGCACGGCAACGCCATCAGGCGATCATTATTGTGGTGTAGCGTTGAACATCAGCGTCGTAGTGGTCAGGACTGACGCAAATAAACAGACGTATGAAACAGAGATGAACAGTGTAGTGCATGCACCACGGCACTCAATGCTTCCGAAGGACATATTGATAGTCTTATAGGACGCAGGTGATAATGAAAAGTATCGGCAACCACAGAATCTAGCTCGATCGCGTGCAATCCGGGAGATCCAACATGCAGCTGGGAGAAGTCTCGATCAGTCTGGTGCATCTTGTCGCGCGTAGCCTGAGCCAGCAAAAGATAGACCCCGCTCCTGTCATTCACCCTTACACCGACTGGCCGCTGATCGCCGATGGCGAGGCGCGCATCGGCATCGCTCGCTACATGCGACTCGGCCATGCCGCCATTCTCGCCAGTGGTGATGAGTTACTGGGGCTGGAAATGGCACGCTTGATACTCCCCGGCGATTTCCTGCTGCCAGGGCTGGCCTGTGCCTGCGCGCCTACGCTGGGAGAAGGACTGCAGCTGCTCTGTGAAGCCGAAACGCTCTACAGTGACAACAGTCGTGGCCACGGACACTTTGAACGTTACCACGAGGGTGGCTGGCTGACGTTTTACTCGCTGGCGCCTTATAATGCATTCAACCGCTTTGTCGTCGACAGCGTACTGGGCAGCTGGTGGCAGCTAGCTCGTCAACTCAGCGGTGATGAGCTCAAGGATGCCCGATTCGAGATCGACTACCAGATACCTGCTGTCGACAATGATGAAAAAGTCGCGAGCAACGAAAACGCCTGGCGAGAGCGCTATGCGCAACGTCTAGGGCTGCCGCTGACGCATTTACGCTTCACGGCGAGCCACAATCGCCTGTGGCTGCCTGCAAGGGTGCTAGATGCCCCTACCTGCCAGACAGCCCCCGTAGCCTTTGCCCAGCTACGCCAGCAGATTCTACAGCTGCTGGAAGCCCGCCAAGGCCATCTCGATAGTGTGTCACGTACACGGCGCGCCATTGCCATGCGTCTATCTGGACGCACTCCCGGGCGTGACGAGGTGGCCGCTGCACTCAACCTTCATCCGCGCACGCTGGCACGTCGGCTGGCTACCGAGGACTGGCACTACGAGGGACTACTGGATGACACGCGCCGAGGATTGGCTGAACGCTATCTGCGCGACACTGGATTGAGCCTCAAGGAAATCAGCTGGGTGCTGGGGTTTTCAGGCCCTGAGAGCTTTCAGCACGCTTTTCGTCGTTGGCACGCACAGCCACCGGGCACATGGCGCAAGCACAACCGGCGCGAAATGTGAGCGCAAATCCACTGCTACGAACACGGAGCACAGAAAAGAAAGAGGGAGAGGGAGAAAAAACCGTCCAGACTAGATGCATGGATCAGACATATATCGGTCAGAAACGCAAAAACCCGAGCACGAAGGCTCGGGTTTTACGAATTCTTGAAATCGAGTGGCGGACTGGACGGGAC
>NZ_JEMF01000094.1 GCF_000591415.1 Cobetia crustatorum
TAAGACCAAGCACTTATGACTCCCTTGCGTTTGCGTAGTGAGATCAGGTCGTACGTCCTGAGACCCCGGTTACGTTCCCTGATGTCCAGAATGTTACCCTGTAATGACTTGTGTCTGCGTTGAGCTATTATCCACACTTCATACTTCATAATCTTGCCATAACATTCTGATATCACGGGGTATCGACCGGACGGGACGATTGATACCACAGCCACAGATTAGGTGCCATTGCCATGTCGCAAGACGCTACTCTGGCGGCGCTGACGGCTGCTTGGTTGTTACAATAGATTACACTCAGTGACATTGCAAGCAACGCCAGAAAAACTTTCTCCTTTGGATGCACTATATATTCAACGTTTAGAGCACCACACTCTCACTATCGTCGATACCAGAGGCCTGATATTGGTCAAGGCCGAATCAATCTCACAGTAGCATTTCTGATAGAAAGCTTTCGAGCTACACTGACCGCAAGAGGCCAGCATCACCAGGTCAGTATCAACTCCCTGTCAGCACAGGCTTTTCACGCCTTGAAAGCAAGGCGATTGCTGTGAGGTCAGGCAAGCTTCCTTTGGAGAAATCTTCCCAAGTAAGCGAAAGGACTCGGAACAGGATATTTCCATGCCTCAGACAGATCACACGCTTAAAGGGTTTGCCGCTCGCTTGGTCGAAGCAGGCTTGCTGGAGGCTCAGGCTGCCAAGCTTGCCGAACAGGAAGCCAACGAGGCCGGAGAAAGCCTCTTGCTACATGTGATTACGCATGGCTTGGCACCCGCACGTGAAGCCACCTTGGCGGCGGCATGGGAGTACGGCCTGCCCTACGTTGATCTCGATGCGCTGCGTATCGACTCCCTCCCTTCTATAGACGAGCTTCCTGAAAAGGTATTGCGCAAACTAGGGGTACTTCCTCTTTATCGCCGCGAGCATCGCCTGACGGTGGGTGTGCCCTCACCTTCGACGCTGACACATCTTGATGAGCTACAGTTCGCCACCGGGCTATCAATCGAGAGTGTACTGGTCGCCGCCGACCAACTGACACCAGCCCTCGAGCAATATTTGGAGGCCGGCGAAGAAAGCGCCATGGATATGCTCGGTGAAGAAGGTGAAGCACTCGACAATCTGGAATTCGAAGGCGAAGAAGACAACAACCACGACATGGCAATTACCGCCAGTAGCGATGATGCCCCGGTGGTGCGCTTCGTTCACAAGGTACTCCTCGATGCCATCAAGCGTGGCGCCTCGGATATTCACTTTGAACCTTACGAATCCACCTATCGCATCCGCTTCCGTATCGATGGCATGCTGATCGAGAACACACGACCGCCCTTCAATATGCGTAACCGTATTTCGGCACGCCTGAAGGTGATGTCACGGATGGATATCTCAGAGCGACGCTTGCCGCAAGATGGTGCCATCAAGCTGCGTCTATCCAAATCGCGCTCCATCGACTTCCGCGTCAATAGCTTGCCAACAGTGTATGGCGAGAAGCTGGTACTGCGTATTCTCGACCCTAGCTCTGCCAAGATGGGGATTGAGGCGCTGGGCTTCGAGCCTGAACAACGTGCCATGTTCGAGAAGACACTGGATGAACCACAGGGGATGATCCTCGTCACAGGCCCAACGGGTAGCGGCAAGACGGTCACCCTTTATACTGGCTTGAATATCCTCAACACCGCTGAACGCAATATCTCGACTGCGGAAGACCCTGTCGAGCTCAAGGTCGAAGGTGTCAATCAGGTCAATGTACTGCCCAAGATCGGGCTGGATTTTGCCTCGGCCTTGCGTGCCTTCCTGCGCCAAGACCCTGATGTGGTAATGGTCGGTGAGATACGTGACAAAGAAACTGCTGAGATAGCCATCAAAGCGGCACAGACAGGCCACCTGGTACTGTCCACGTTACATACCAACTCGGCACCAGAAACATTGACACGCCTCAGTAACATGGGCATAGCGCCCTTCAATATCGCCAGCTCAGTCTCGCTGATCATCGCGCAGCGACTGGCACGCCGTCTGTGTACTCACTGTCGTCAGCCAGCGGAAATACCACCAGAGGCACGTGAATCAATGGGATTCCGTACAGATAATGGCTTCAGTAGCGAGGAACTTGAAAGCGCGACAATTTTCCGTCCAGTAGGCTGTAGTCAATGCACACTAGGTTACAAGGGACGTGTCGGTATTTATGAAGTCATGCCGATCTCCGATGAAATGAGCCGTCTGATTATGCGTGAAGGCACCGCGATCGAACTGGCAGACCAGGCACGCAAGGAAGGGCTCTCCGACCTGAGACGTAGTGGGCTACGTAAAGTGATGGCTGGTATGACTTCACTTGAGGAAGTCAACCGTATCACTAAGGATTGAAGCCGCTGCAATCGTTGAAAAATCAGCTGCTAAACATTTGAACAGCACTGACTTTTCTTCAGCCATCATGCACATTAGCGATAAGATACAATAATCATTAGCCAGGATGATTGATCGTGAGAAGGTCGACATCAGTGACACGCGATACTGCATGCATCATGTGGACCATGCGACAAATACTCATGGGTGCAGATAACTTGGCAATACTGAACGAATACTGCCACCCAATAGGGAATGACAGCTAATATGGCAACAATCAAAACTGCCAAGCACAAGAAAAAGAAGGCGGGCATAGAAACTTGGCAGTGGTCAGGCAAGAATTCGCGTGGCGAGAACGTCAAAGGCGAGTTGATGTCAGCTAACGTAGACCTCGTCAAGAACACACTTGTCAGTCAAGGCATAGTCGTCAAGCGCCTACGCAAGAAGTCGTCATTATTCGGGAGTAGCAAAAGGGTCAGCGGTAAGGATGTCACTATGTTCGCGCGCCAGATGGCGACCATGATCCGCGCCGGTGTACCGGTGCTACAAGCCTTTGGCATCGTGGCTGAAAGCATGAAAAGCCCCGGCATGAGGCACTTGGTCGAGGATATGATGAGTCAGGTGGGCGCTGGCGCCAGCTTTTCCGAGGCACTACGCAAACATCCGCAACATTTTGATAGCCTTTTCACCAACCTGGTGGCTGCTGGCGAACAAGCCGGTGCACTCGACAAGATGCTCGATCGAGTCGCGACCTATAAAGAGAAAATTGACTCCCTCAAGGCACGCGTCAAGAAAGCGCTTTATTATCCAGCTGCCGTCATATGTGTGGGTTTCGGCGTCACTGCCATACTGCTAGTCAAGGTCGTTCCTCAGTTCGAAACACTCTTCGATGGTTTTGGTGCCGAGCTGCCTGCATTCACCCAACTGACCATTACCATGTCTGAATATGCGCAAAGCTATTGGTATGTAGCACTCGGTGCAGTAATACTCACAGGGGTATTTATTTCTCAAGGCATGAAGCGCTCAGATAATTTCGCCTATGCGATGCACCGCTTCATGCTTAAAGTGCCAGTGCTGGGTGACATTCTGGACAAGTCTTCTGTAGCACGTTATTCACGTACGCTAGCCACCACCTTCCAGGCAGGTGTGCCATTGATAGAATCGCTTGATACTGCTGCTGGAGCAACGGGCAGCAAAGTCTATGAGCGCGCTATCGCCCAGATAAAGGAAGATGTCTCGACAGGCCAGCAGCTTAATTTTGCTATGCGTAATACCCAGCTGTTCCCGACATTGGCAGTACAGATGGTGGCGATTGGTGAAGAATCTGGCTCGCTGGATGCCATGCTCAACAAGGTAGCGGACTTCTATGAAGAGGACGTCGACAACAAGGTCGATGCGCTGACCTCTCTTCTTGAGCCACTGATCATCGTGGTACTAGGGACTCTAGTAGGCGGCTTGGTAGTCTCGATGTATCTGCCTATCTTCGAGATGGGCAATGTAATCTAAATCATACCTGTCTATCTCTACTGATCACCTATCGGCCGCGATACCTGAGGGACGCGGCCGTGGCATCTCTGATAAGGATTTTCTGTGGACTCTCTCGCGCAGCTCCCCCTCACACTTCAGGCCTGCTTGGCGGGCGTTTTTGGCCTGATGGTCGGCAGCTTTCTGAATGTCGTGATCACTCGTTTACCGGTCATGATGATGCGCCAATGGCGCGCCGAAGCCCGCGAAGCACTGGAACTCGAGACAGAGGTAAATCCACGCTTCAATTTACTGGTACCGGCTTCACGCTGCCCAGGCTGCGACACTCCCATTCATTGGCATGACAATATCCCGGTGTTGGGCTGGTTGAAGCGCCGTGGCCGCTGCGCCAGTTGCAACACACACATTAGCCCGCAATATCCGCTGGTAGAGCTTGCCGGTGGCACCTTGGCGGTTGCCATTACCCTCATCTATGGCCTCGACATGCAGAGCCTGTGGATCTTCGGTGCCTGCCTGACATTACTTGTCCTGTCAGTCATCGATTTTCGTACCCAGCTTCTGCCTGATGCCATCACACTGCCGCTGTTGTGGGCCGGCCTTGCCTATCAGTTGATGTTCCAGCCGTTGATGCTATCCAGCGCTGTTGTCGGTGCAATGGCCGGCTATCTGGTGCTGTGGAGCTTCTACTGGCTATTCAAGTTGATTACCGGCAAGGAAGGCATGGGGTACGGTGACTTCAAGCTGCTTGGCGCGCTTGGCGCTTGGCTGGGCTGGCAGTGGCTACCGCTGCTGTTGATTCTGTCAGCTGGCCTGGGCGCAGTCCTCGGCATTCTGCTGCAGCTGATGGTGCCTCGCCTGCGCGGTGCGCCGATGCCTTCGGGCCGTATCTGGCTGTTGCTGGTTGGATCGCCCTGCTGTTCGGCACGCCGTTGATGAGCCTCTACCTCAGTGTCATCGGCGCATGACGACACAAAACCATACGGCCAACCAAGGGCCGATCATCGGGCTTACCGGCGGCATTGGTAGTGGCAAGTCCAGTGTCGCGCGTCTGTTTGGGGAGCTGGGTATTCATTGGGTCGATGCCGACGACGTCGCGAGAGAGATTGTTCGCCCGGGAGAGCTGGCACTGGGCGAGATCATCGCTCACTTCGGCGATGAGATAGTCGACAGCGCCGGCCAGCTGAATCGTGCGGCGCTACGCGAACACATCTTCGCCGCCCCCGAACAACGCCAATGGCTGGAGCGCTGCACGCATCCGCGTATCCGCGAACGCATAGAGCAGCATCTGACCGCCATGCCCGGCCCGTACCGCTTGCTGGTATCGCCGTTACTGTTCGAGTCTGGGCAAGACGCATTGGTAAGCCACTGCCTGGTGGTTGATGTGCCGGAAGACGTACAGCTGGCACGCACGCTACAGCGTGATGGCGTCAGCGAGGCGCAGGTACGCGCCATTCTCGCCGCACAGCTGCCACGCGCAACACGGCTAGCCAAGGCGTGTGATGTGATCGACAATGTAGGGACACAGACGCAGTTACGCGAGCAGGTCATCGCGCTTGATGCTCGCTATCGCGCACTGGCGCTGACACAGGTATCGCCTTGAACCTGTAGCGACTCGTCTTACTGCATGCCAGTCGATTGAATTCCCATCATTCACCGCTTCAGGATGTTTCCCATGTCTGACTCCTCTTCATCTCAACAGACCGGCTCGCCGTTAACGGTCGCCTGCCCTCAGTGCCGTACTCCCGTCGTATGGAGCCCCGAAAGCACATTTCGGCCCTTCTGCAGCAAGCGCTGCCACCTGCTAGACCTTGGTGCATGGGCAGATGAGTCTCATCGTATCGCGGGTGAAACGGCCATGGACGAGACCAGCATCGACGAGATGGTCGCAAGGATGGAGCGAGACCTGAATCAGCAATGAAGTCGCCTTCATCGCCGTGAACAGCAGGTAACAAAAA
>NZ_JEMF01000095.1 GCF_000591415.1 Cobetia crustatorum
GCCAGGCGCAGCGGGGTCGCCCCGCCACGCCCGAGGCTGGCGATCAGATAGACCACCACGGCACTCAGCCCCGCCCCGAGAATGGCCAGCCACAGATAGTCGCTGGCCTGCTGGATGCCGAACCAGGCGATGCCGATCACCACGGCGAGCGCCGCCCCGGCATTGACGCCGAGCAGCCCCGGGTCTGCCAGCGGGTTGCGGGTCAGGCCCTGCATCACGGCGCCCGACACGCCCAGCGCCGCCCCGGCCAGCATGGCCAGCAGGGTGCGCGGCAGGCGGCTGGCCACGGCGGCCTCGGCCATCGAATCCAGCGAGCCGTCCAGCAGCCCCGTGATGTCGGCCCAGTGGGTCATCCGCGCACCGAAGGCCACCGACAGGGCGAGGCTCGCACACAGCGCCAGCCACAGCAGCAGGGTGCCCAGCCAGCGCCGCTGACGGCTGGCCGACAGCGGGGTGAGATCACTCGCCCTTGCGGGCGGCGACGGACAGCTGGTCAACATAGTCGTCGAGTACCCAGGGAATCGAGAGAGGTGTGGGGTTGGCGGCAGTGGCCATCGGGCCGTTCTCCAGCAGCACCACGGCGTCCTGCTGGATGGCGGGCAGGCGGGAGGTCAGCAGATGCTCGTTGAGGCGGTCGATCAGCGGTTGGCCACCGTAGGTCAGCACGATATCGACATCGGCCAGCTCATCGAGGCGCTCGGCGCTGATCTGACCGGCAAAGCGACCCTCGACGGCGGTCTCGCTGACGAATGGCGGCGAGACCATGCCCAGCTCGTGGAAGAAGCGCACTCGGGCATCGTTGTCGTTGTAGAAGGCGATGCGGCTCAGATTGGTGGGGTCGATGTGGCTGATCACGATGATCGACTTGCCCTGGATCTCGGGATGATCCGCGATGTTCTCGGCGATCCGGGCCTCGAGACGCTCGATCAGCGCCTCACCCTCGGTGGCCATGCCCATGCCGGCACTGTCGTGGCGGATCATGTCGCGCCAGCTGGAGGACCAGCGCGGCCCCGGACGTGCCACCACCGGCGCGATCTTGCTCAGTGTCTGATAGTCGGCCTCGCTCATGCCGGAATAGGCCGCCAGGATGACGTCCGGCTGGCTGGCGGCCACCGCTTCGAAATCGATGCCATCGCCCTCGTCGAACAGCGTGTACTCGCCGGCGTCAAGTTCCTCCAGGCGCGCCTTGACCCACGGCATCATGCCGTCATCGTCGTCATCCCCGAAGGCCTGGCGCGGAAAGCCCACCGGTACCGCGCCGAGTGCCAGCGGCACCTCATGATTGGCCCAGGCGACGGTGGCGATGCGCTGCGGCTTTTCCTCGATGACCGTCGTGCCGAAGGCGTGCTGGAGGGTGATCGGGTAGTGCTGGGCGTGCCCTGCCGCTGCTGAGGCGTCAGACGCGGATACCGTGGAGGGGCTATCAGCGTGAGACGTCGCTGAAGCCTGTGCCTGGGCGGCAGGCACGAGACTGGCGGCCATGATGGCCAGGCCAATGGCGCAGGAAAGTCGTGTGCGTCGCAAGGGAGAATCCTTTTTCAATCGGGTCGCGGATGACAGCCCCTGCACCTGAGGGGCTGTCCGGAGGAAAGGCTGGCCATCGGAAGGGCTGGTCTTCGGAAGGGCTGGCCATGAGAAATGACGCGCCTGTCCTCAGAAGTCGTAGGTCATGCTCAGCAGGGCACTGCGCGGCGCACCATAGAGGTACTGGCTGTAGAAGCCTTGCTGGGTGTAGTACTCCTCATCGAAGAGGTTGGAGACGTTGAGCTGGGTGCTGAAGTGATCATTGATGCGATAGCGCGCCATGGCGTTGGCCAGGAAGACATCGCCCTGACCGACCTTGGCGGTGCCGGTCGGGGTATCGGCGTCACGATAGGTGTCGCCCTGCCAGGTGCCGCCGGCGCCCAGGGTCAGGCGTGACCAGTCACCGGGCAGCTGCCAGGTGGCGTAGACCTTGGCCTGCTGGCGTGGATAGCTGGTATTGAGCTGGGTGCCATCGGAATCCTCGGCATCCACCAGCGCGTAGCTGGCGGAGAGGTTGATGCCCGGGGCGACTTCACCGGCCACTTCCAGCTCGAAGCCTTCCACCACCGCGCCGTCGGATTCGGTGTAGGCCTGATCGGTGGTGCCCGCAACGTAGACGCCCGGAATCTCGACGGCCAGATTGTCCTGCTCGCTGCGGAAGACGGCGAAGGACACGTCAGCGCGGTCATTGAACAGCTCGGCCTTCAGGCCCGCTTCATAGCTGGTGCCTTCCAGCGGATCGAGCAGGGCGCCATCGGGGGCACGCTCACTCTGGGTGTTGAAGATCTGCGTGTAGCTGGTGTAGGCGGTGAGGTTGTCGGTGATATCGACGATCAGGCCGGCATAGGGCGTGAACTCGTCGTTGTACTCATAGCTGCGCTCACCGCGATAGTCCTGGTCGATCTCCCAATCCGTCAGGCGGGCACCGAGGATCAGATGCACGGGGTCTGCCAGCGAGAAACGCGTGACGGCGTAGAAGCCTTCCTGCTTGGTCTCGGTGTCATCGCTCAGGCCCCACTCGCCCCATTCGGGCTCGGCCAGTGCCGGGTCGTCACGATCGGTGAAGCTGCCCAGCGCCGGCACGCTGCTCGCCGGAGTGCGACTCCAGATCTCGTACTCTTCCTTCAGCTGCATGTAGCCGAAGCCCAGCTGATGCTCGCGTCCGAACAGCTCGAAGGGACCTTCGGCGCTCAGGTTGAGGTTCTTCTGGGTCCGGTCTCCGCGGTAGTCCAGCAGATAGGAGCTGGTGGGCACCTGGCGGTTGGTGTCGTAGTAGAGGATGCCGTTGTCACGGTCCACATAGCCGCCACGGTAGTTGTAGGTCAGCCCGTAATTGGCGTCGCCGTGGCTGTAGGCGGCGGTCGCCTTCCAGCCATTGGCGAAGTAGTGGGTCAGGTCCGCGAAGCCACGCGTGTTCTCGGTAAAGAAGTGGGCCCACTCGGTATTGTTGGCGACTGACTGATCGAAATCGGTCCGCGAGCCGTCGGTGTAGTAGAGCGGCACGCCCAGATAGGCGCCGTCCTGGTCGTAGCGCTGGTATTCGACGCCGACATTCAGTTCGGTATCCGGTGTCAGTTCCGCGGCGATCACGCCGTAGAGGGTCTCGCGGTCATTCTCCACGTCATCCATGAAGCTGTCGGAGCGGTCCTTGGCGGCCACGAAGCGCACGCCGACCTTGCCGGCGTCATCCAGCGGCGTGCTGACATCCACCACACCACGGCGGCGGTCCCAGCTGCCCACCGCGCCTGTCACGCTGGCGGCGGCTTCCTCCAGCGGCTTCTTGCGCACGAAGTTGACGGTGGCGGAGGGATCGCCCACCCCGGTCATCAGGCCGGTGGCCCCGCGAATCACCTCGACGCGATCATAGATGGCGGTATCCCACTCGGCGTCACCGAAGGGCCAGAAGCTGCTGGTGTTGCTCTGCTGACCATCGAACTGGAAATTGCGGATCGAGTAGCCACGCGACTGGAAGTTGGTGCGCGTGCCATCAAGACGATTGGAGGACACCCCCGGCAGGCGGTTGACGGCTTCCGTGGTGCTGGTGAGCGCCTCATCCTCCATCTGCTGGCGGGTCAGGAAGCTGATCGACTGCGGTGTCTCGCGCGGTGACAGCGTCAGGCCATTGGCGCGGGTGCTGGCGCCGACCGTGTAGTCGCGGGTCAACTCGGTGGTGGAGGTCTGCGCTTCACCGACGATGGTCATGGCTTGCAGCTCACGCGTCTCGTCAGCCGACACCAGGCTGGGAGATGCAGCGCTAGCCAGCGCGATGGCGAGGGTCAGTCGTGACAGCGGCAGTGCAGATGGCGCGGATGGATGTGACACGTTGGCGTTCCCTGAGTACTTTTATAAGAATGATTATTATTGCTCTTTGGGAGTGGCTTTAGCTTTGCGAAATGACAAGTCAGTTTTTCGAGATGCCAGGAATAGGCAGAGGAGGGGAACTTTCGATAGACGAAGGGTTGTCCTGCTATCAGCAGAAGTCTGTCTGCCAGGCAAGAGGCTATATGCGGATTGTCGGGTTACGTCAGACGAGACGGTAATCAGTTGTGTGTCTGACGAAAGTCTTATAAGTTGAATTTGATTATTTAGAATATACAAATACAACAGCGACAGTCAGATTTCTCGCCATGATGGCAAGGACTGAAGCATAAGCAAGGACAGAAAATGACCCAGTTTGCAGAAAAAGATGTGTCCGAAAAAAGCGCGTTAGAAGTCATGGGTCAAGAGACGACACATGCGCCGATATCTCGCTCACGGCGTGGCTTCCTGGGTATGAGTGGTGCGGCAATTGCAGGCGCTGCTCTTGGTCAATTCATGCCGGGTATTCCCAAGGCTTTTGCGAAAGAATCGACGTCAGAGGCGACATTACTAACTCCCTCTTCCCAGTCTCCGGTACGACTCAATTACAATGAGAATGCCTTGGGAATGGCACCCTCTGCTCAGCGCGCGGCTTCTTCCTCTATCGCACACTCCAATCGTTACCCCTTCGCGCACCTTGGTAAATTGCAGTCACTGGTGGCAGAGCATCACAAGGTAAGCGGAGACAGTATTCTCTTCACCCCGGGGTCATCTGACGCGATTCGCGCGAGCATCCTTGCCCACGCAACACCTGAGACGCAGTTGGTCATTCCTGAGCTAACTTACGGCGATGGTGCGCTCTATGCAGGGTTTTATGATCTCGTCATCCACAAGGTGCCTTCCTCGCGCGAGGATTGGTCTTTCAAGCTGGAAGACATGCAACAGGCGGTGAGCAATCACGCTGGCCCGTCGATTGTCTATCTAGTGAATCCCAATAATCCGACCTCAACCATCGTTTCAAGTGATGCGCTGGAAGCGTGGGTCAAGAATAGCCGTACGGACACGCTATTCATCATTGATGAGGCCTATGGCGAATTCGTCAATGATGAGACGTATCGCTCTGCGGATCGCTTGATTGTGAATGGCGCTGGCAATGTGCTGGTGCTCAAGACCTTCTCCAAGATTCACGCGATGGCAGGGTTACGTGTTGGTTATGCTGTGGGAAGTGCAGAGCGTCTCGAACGCGTGTCGCATTACGTCGAGGAAGACTCGATGACGCTGTCTTATCCCGGCGTCATGGCAGCCACCGCCTCGATGCAGTCGCCGGATTTTCTGGCACACAGCAAGCACAGCAATGATGAGTCGCGGGCTATCTATACTGCCGCACTGGATGATTTGGGCTGGGATTATCTTCCGGGACAGACCAATTTCGTCTTCCACCGTATTTCCAAACCGCTCAAGGAATTTCAGGCGAGCATGAAGGCGCATCATATTCTCATCGGGCGTGCCTTCCCGCCGGCTGATGGCTGGTGCCGCATGTCATTGGGTACGCCGGAAGAGATGCGCTATGTGGTGGCAGTGCTGCGTGAAATGAAAGCGAAAGGTGCGGTATAAAAGAGAGTGTAGATATACGAATAACGTGCTTTTTAATGTCAAACGCCGCTATTGCGGGCGTTTTCGATAGTCGCGACTGATGGTTCTGATAGTGCCAATATTTCTATCCTAGCATCATCTTCCCTTCTTTCAAAAATATTCCTCTACGGTTCTTGATCCAACGCAAGCTGTTAGCAATATCTCTTTAAACGCTACATAAATATCCATCTTTATTTGGCACTACATGTTAATGTGATTGGCATCCAGGAATGCTCGAATTGAAGACTGTGATTGGCTATTTTCTCATGGAAAAGGTCGGTCGCAGAGGCTGTCGTGTGCCGTGCTGAAAAAGAATGACAGGTCCAGCGTCTTCTGCGTTGTCATGGCCGCCTCCCTGCCGATGCCCGAGTGATCGATGGTGAGAGTATCAGTCACTGCTTTTTGTTGGCTCTTCGACGCCAGGTG
>NZ_JEMF01000096.1 GCF_000591415.1 Cobetia crustatorum
TTCAGGAGCCTCATCGCCCTCTTGGCGAAAACTCATCACCACCCCTACCGTTTTCAAGCCCGGCCATTCGTAGCTAAGCTCTTGAAACTCTTCAGTAATCTCACTCACAATGTGATAGCGCGTCTCTTGCCGGCCGCGGTTCTTTTCATCCGTGATATACGAGTCTCCCGAAAAGCTCGCCACCTTGGTTATTGGGAATGCCGTCTCGAAGGCGGCAGCCAAAGCTGGCTGATTCCCCTTTACCGATAGCAGGTAATCGGCACCCTTCTGCAGGACCTGAGTGGCGATCTTTTTCTGGCAGCCCATGGCATCAATTGTCACCAAGCAGCCTTGCAGATTGAGTAGCTTTAGCAGCTCGGGAATCGCCGTAATCTCATTCGACTTCTGCGCCGTCTTCACCTGCCCTAGCACGACACCATTAGCCGCGCTGAAGGCACTGACCATGTGGATCGCACCCTTGTTCTTGCCACGGCAATACGAGCCACGCAATGTCTTGCCATCAATGGCTACCACTGCGCCCTCAGTCACGTCATGGCAACTTTTCATCCACTCAGCGAATGCAGTTTGCAGCTGCTCGGCATTCACCAGGGCCATCACCCTGGCCAAGGTATCGTGACTCGGCACGCCAGCCTTAAAATCGCCGTACTGGCGAAGAAAGTCCAACTTCGCGTGGCCAAAATCTTCGATTTCATCCCAACCTTCTGCACCACAGATCACCGCACAGACGATCAGAAACAAGATATCCGACAGCTGATGCTTCACTTTCCACGCCTGGCGGAAGTCGGGAACAATCGATAAATGGTGCATAAGAGACGGTGTCAGCATCGGATCATCCATGAGCGAAAGCTGCTAAATGACCACATGAGGTCCTTTTGGTAAAGCGCTACGAGGCCCGTCGTAGAGCGGTTTTTCATGCATTTTCCCTGGGCCATCCCCAAGGAAATGATCACCATCGTCGACAAGCCGGTGATCCAATATGTGGTGGAAGAAGCGGTCGCGGCCGGTATCAAGGAAATCGTCCTGGTGACGCATTCGAGCAAGAGCGCCATCGAGAACCACTTCGACAAGCACTTCGAGCTGGAGGCTACCCTGGAAGCCAAGGGCAAGCTCGAACTGCTCGAACAACTGCGCAACATCATCCCGGATGACGTCAAGATCATCAGCGTGCGCCAGCCTGAACCTCTGGGTCTGGGACACGCTGTCCTGTGCGCCAAACCGATTGTCGGCGACGAACCCTTTGTCGTCATGCTGCCCGACGTACTGGTCGACGGAGAAGGTCTGCAAAAGAACGATCTCGCGCAGATGATGGAGGCCTATGAAGCCACCCAGGCAGCGCAGATCATGGTCGAGAATGTCCCGCAGGAAATGGCCTACAAGTACGGTATCGTCGCACTCGACGGAGATGCACCGGAAGCAGGCCAGTCGGCCAGAATCACTGGCATGGTCGAAAAGCCGCCAGCGGGCACCGAGCCCTCGACTCTTGCCGTCATCGGTCGTTACTTGCTGCCGGGGCGTATCTTTGAAGTGGACCCCATCCTT
>NZ_JEMF01000097.1 GCF_000591415.1 Cobetia crustatorum
TTGCAGGGAGGAATGGTAGGGAATCCTAGAGAGCTGAACGGTTCGGGATAAGTCCTCTCAGGCACACTGCTTTGGTTCTAAATTTGCACCAATTGTGCACGACGAAGATTTTTATCTACGTCAGATGAGCTACTGGGGTCTGACGGCGTCTTATATCGTGTTGCTCTGTTGGTGGATTTAACCGGAATAAGACCCTGTCTCAACGCAAAAGCCCCGCGGCGATAGCCGACGGGGCTTGTTGTCTTGCATGGCACTCAAGCATCAAAGGTGGAAATGCAATCTTCGCTGTTGATGCCTCACTTGCTCATTGACGCGTTCATTCATGAGAAGTCGGAGTGCTTATTTCTTTTCACCGAAATATTTGGTGTGGATGGTGTCGTAGGTGCCATCGGACTTCAGATCAGCCAGCGCGCCGTTGATCTGCTCGGCCAGGTCCTTGTCACGCTTGCGCATGGCAATGCCGAAACCGTCACCGAAGTACTTCTTGGGTTCAGTCACGACTTCGCCCACGGCCTTGTAGTTGCCATTGCCGCCATCAATCAGCGTTGACTTGCCGACCGGGAAATCTAGGAATGCGATGTCGAGACGACCGGCATCCATGTCGAGTACCAGATCATCGGCAGTGGTGTAGCGCTTGACGTCAGATGACTTGCTGTACAGATCGCTGACGTAGTTATCCTGCAGCGTACCGCGCTGCACGCCAATGGCTTTGCCTTCGAGTGTTTCTTGCGAGGCTTCGCTCAGCGTGCTTTTGGCCGGCGCGAACCAGGCAGACGGCGGTGTGATGTAGGTATCAGAGAACAGTACCTTTTCGCGACGCTCGTCGTTGATGGTCATCGACGACATGATCGCGTCGTACTTGCGCGCCATCAGGCCCGGGATGATGCCGTCCCATGCTTGAATGACCCACTCGCATTCGCGGTCGATCCTGGCGCAGATAGCGTTACCCAGCTCGATGTCGAAGCCGGTCAGTTCGCCGTCCGGCGTCTTGTATTCCATCGGCTCGTAAGGCACGTCAACACCGATACGCAATGCATCGGCGGCCTGTGCGCCACCGGCCATCAGGGCAGCACCCAGTAGGGAAATTCCCAGCAGCTTCTTCATGTTGTTCCCTTCCATCGTTGTTGTTTGTCGTTCTTGCTGATCAGCGCAGGTGTAATGAGTCTGGCTTATGAGACTACCCAGTGCCGCTGTCAGAATAGTCCACCCCACACTAGCCCAGACTGGCGCTGTCGAGAAGAGGGTAAATGGTCGGATTCAAACGATCGTTAAACGAGATTTATTTCGGCCAAACTAGTCATGAGTAAAGGAAAGCGCTCCATATTGAGCGCTTTCCCAGTTCAGCTTAATGGTCTCAGGTGCGCTAGCAGGCGTTTTTCTAACTGTCTGAAAATCGCGATGATCGTGAAGGTCAGACACAGGTAGATGGCCGCCACGAACAGGAAGGCCTCGAAGGGCGCGTAGAAGCGTGCATAGATATCACGCGCAGCACCGGTGAGGTCCAGCAGCGTGACCACACTACAGATGGCGCTGGCATGTAGCATGAAGATGACTTCATTACCGTAGGCCGGTAGCGCACGTCGAAAAGCGCTGGGCATGATGATACGACGCATCATCTTGCCGCGTGACATGCCATAGGCGCGGGCTGCCTCCATTTCGCCCTTGGGCGTAGACTGGATGGCACCGTGGAAAATCTCGGTGGTGTAGGCCGCGGTGTTGAGCACGAAGGCCAGCATGGCCGGCACGAAGGGATCGCGGAAGTAATCCCAAAGCCAGGTCTGCTGGATGCTTGGGATATGCACGCTACCCAGTCCGTAGGAGACATCGAAGCCGTCAAAGAACACCACGCCGTAGTAGATCAGGTAGAGCTGGATCAACAGCGGTGTTCCGCGAAACACGTAGGTGTACAGATAGACTGGCATCTTGATCCAGCGACGGCGCGAGCCGCGCAGAATCGCCAGTGGCACCGCCAGTATCAGGCCGATGATCAGCGACAGGAAGACTAGCTGTACGGTCGTGACCAGACCATCCCAGTAGTGCCAGAGAGTGGTCGCGGTGAAGATGTAGTTCTGACTCAACACATCGTTGATCATCTGACCGAGCTGAGCGATGAAGCCTGACTGGGCCACGTCGTTTAATTGTTCCATGCGCTGGCCTCCCCGAAGCCGGTGTTATAGCGCACCTTGAGGCGTGCCAGCCCCCACTCGGACACGGTGGCAATCAACAGATAGCCTGCGGCCACCGGCAACAGGAAAGTGAAGGGTTCGTGAGTCGCCTTGGCGGCCTCACTGGCCACGCGCACCATGTCGACCAGGCCTATTACCGACACCAGTGCGGTAGTCTTGAGCAGCACCATCCAGTTGTTGCCTAGCCCCGGCAGGGCGTGGCGCATCATCAACGGGAAGCGAATGCGCTTGAATACCTTCCAGTCGCTCATGCCATAGGCGCGTCCGGCCTCTACCTGGCCGGCATCCACTGCCATGAAGGCACCGCGGAAGGTCTCGCCCATGTAGGCGCCAAAGATGAAGCCGATAGTGATGACACCTGCGGTGAACTCGTCGACATTGACGAAGACATCGAAGCCATAGCTCTCGTACAGCCAGTCGGTGACCATGTTGATACCGATCTGGCCACCGAAGAACAGCAGCATCATCAGCACGATGTCCGGTACGCCACGGATTACGGTGGTGTAGAGCGTCGCGATCCAGCGCAGCGGTGTAGAACGCGACATTTTGGCCGTGGCGGTCAATAGCCCCAGCATGATGGCCAGCAGCTGTGCGAGCACGGCTAGCTGCACCGTGACCCAGGCACCCGCCAGCAGGCTTGGGCCATAGCCTTGAAGGTCGATCATGGGAAGTCTCCCGTGAAGCGCTGATACGAGAGGCCATACGGTTGCCCACAATTGGGCCTTGGCAGGCAGTATCAGCGCAAATGCTATCCGTCAGGTATTCAGCAGGTCACAGCGGTAGTGATATCACTGCCGCCAGGAGACTTACTGGCTGGTAGTCGTGGTTTTTTCCGCTGCAAAATACTTGGCGCTCAGGCGCTTGAGAGTGCCATCGGCTTTTAGCTGTTCCAGCGCAGAATCGATGGATTTCTTGAGTGCGCGATCACGCTGTTTCATGGCGATGCCGAAGCCGTCACCGAAGTATTTCTTCGGTTCACTGATGGCGGTACCGGTGTTGACGAAGTTGCCATCATTGGCATTCACCAGCGTGTCCTGTCCGACCGGCTGGTCGAGGAAAGCGGCGTCAACGCGACCGCTATCCATGTCCAGTACCAGGTCATCCAGCTTGGTATAGCGACGCACTTCTGCCACCTGGCCATAGAGATCGGTCACGTAATGGTCCTGCAGGTTACCGCGCTGCACGCCGATCACCTTGCCCTTGAGTGCTTCGCTGTCGAGCGCGCCGGTGACCTTGGCCAGCGGACTATCGGCCTTGACGAACCAGCCGGACGGCGGCGTGAAATACGGCGCGGAGAATAGCACCTGACGCTCACGTTCCGGATTGATGGTCAGTGCCGACATGATGACGTCGTACTTGCGTGCCAACAGACCCGGAACGATGCCGTCAAAGTCCTGCTCGACCCACTGGCAGTGAGTAGCGAGCTGCTTGCACAGGGCATTGCCTAGCTCAATCTCGAAGCCAGTCAGCTCACCGCTTGGCAGCTTGTAACCGAAGGGGGCATAGGGCATGTCGATACCGAGCCGCAGCGGGTCGGGCACATCGGCAGCCTGCACGGAGGTTGCGGTCATCGCGAGAGTAGAAAGGCCGAGGGTGATGCCCATCAGAGAACGTGTTACGTACTTTTTCATCACTTGTCATTCCTGAAGTCTTGTCCGCCCCGAGGCCTGCTGTAGCAGATGCACTCGTGGTGATGAATCATGTGCCGGTCACGGGATCGCCGTGCCAGCGAGGATGCCGGTCGGCAGAGTGGATAGATCAGTATTTGGGCGCAAGGAACTGCTTGAGGCGCTCGGACTGGGGATTCTCCAGCACGTCGGCCGGCTTGCCGGACTCCTCGACAAGTCCCTGATGCAGGTAGATCACTTGGCTCGAGACATCGCGAGCGAAGCTCATTTCATGTGTCACCACCACCATGGTGCGGCCTTCTTCGGCCAGGTCACGCATGACCTTGAGGACATCGCCGACCAGTTCCGGGTCGAGTGCCGAGGTCGGCTCATCGAACAGCATCACTTCCGGCTCCATTGCCAGTGCACGGGCGATCGCTCCGCGTTGCTGCTGGCCGCCGGACATCTGGGCGGGGTAGTAGTCGGCACGTTCCAATAGGCCAACGCGATCCAGCAGACTGCGGGCATGCGCGATGGCTTCCTTCTTCGGCTTGCCCAATACGTGAATCGGCGCCTCGATGACATTTTCCAGCAGGGTCATGTGCGACCACAGGTTGAAGCTCTGGAAGACCATCGAGAGGCGGGCACGCATGCGTTCGACCTGACGCCAGTCAGTGGGCTCGCGGCCACGGCGGGTGTTCTTGAAGCCAATTTGCTCACCGTGGACGAGGATATCGCCGCCATCGGGTTGCTCGAGCAGGTTCATGCAGCGCAGGAAGGTGCTCTTGCCGGAGCCAGAGGCGCCGATCAGGGTAATGACATCACCCTTGCGTGCTTCAAGCGACAAGCCTTTTAACACCTGATTGGTGCCGAAGGACTTGGTGATATTGCGGACCTCGAGAGGCAGCACCTCGCTGCTCGTGCTCTCGGTCGCGGGGGAATTCATGGTCATGCTGTCACTCCGGTCCATGCACAAGTCCCGCACCACCGACATTGTGGTGGTTGCCTTCTTGCGCCTTGAGTCTGCCGTATCGAGGCATGACTCAGGGGGTACTTGTTCGTGGTCAACGCGGCGCGAGGCGGCGTCGGGGGAATATCGGCCGTCCGTGACGCGTGCCGTACTAGCTCTGGCATCAGGGTCGCGATCGGGAAAGGGGGCCGATTCTACCAGCTCAACGCAGGGTTAACTGCTGTCGGCGAGTGTCTCCAAGTACAACTTTGGTTGAGGTGATGAGCTGTGACAGCCGACGGAGCTCTGACAAGCGGGAAATGACACGGAGAGGAAGGAGGGCGGGAGAGGTTTGCACTCAGTGGTGCGGACAATCGAAAGAGTCATGAGGGTTGCCTGTTATCGTTATGGGATGTGGCAGATGAATCAGTACAGATGAATCAGGGATAGGGCATTGCAACACCGTCGCGTAAGCAGTACGCGACGGTGTCGTGATCATTCGGAGGAGGTGTGATCTGATGCAAGAGCGACCTGCGGCGGCTCGCAAGCGGCGAGCAGTAGCGCGGCACGTGCCCCGATCTCGACTCGTGCATTTGGGAAGACCACGCTGAGCGGCGTGTCGCCGACGGTGCATGGGCCTGCTTCACCATCTTCAGCTACCACTGTGCCTGGTGTGAAGGTGGTGAAGTTGGCGACGTCGTCATTGAAGCACAGGCGAAAGTCGGTAGAGCGCCGCATCAGCTCTATCTCAACCTTGAAGTAGGCCATTCTCTCCGGTGCTGCACTCGGTGCTTCGATGCCCATCGCCAGTGCCGCCAGCAGCTGAGACATTGGGGCTAGTGCCACCATGTCATTCTCGCCGAAAGGGTGTACCTGCCCCAGCTCGAGCGTGAAGGCATCGGCATCATGGTAGTGGCGCGAGTAGTGCGAGAAGGTCCAGCTGTGCTGATGTTGATGCAGCACGGCCTGGAGGCCGGCAGCGCTCAATATCGACCACTGTGAGGGACTGATGGCCTCTCCCTCGCTGAAGGGCACCACGGCAAAGCGCGGGTAGTGGCTGTCGCGGATCGCGGTATGCATGTCGTAGTGCAGGCGTCGCGTGCCATCGGCCGGCGGGAAGCGGGCGTAGAAGTCATCCACTGCCGCCATCAGCTGGCGGGCGCGTGCCGGCTCATCATCGGCTGGACAGTCATTGGCCTTGCCGGCAGTCGCGTTGCCGGCGTCCACCGAGATGGCGGTCGCCGTCTCGGTACGTCGGAACAGCCGATTGAGGTTGGTCGCATGGAAGCGCTCACCGGTGCGGATGGCGGGCAGGTTGCCCAGAATCAGCAGCAGCGGGGCACCGGCGATCAGGTGGCCGCTCTCGAGACCGGCGATCAGCTCACCCATCAGCTCGATAGGAGCAGTCTCGTTACCGTGGATACCCGCGGAGATCACTACGGGGCGCGCGTGCGGCCCACTGTCATCAGGGCATATCTCGAGTACGCCAGGTGCCACGATTTCGTAGCGTCCGCTGGGGATGCGTCCCATGCCCCGCGCGCTGGCGTGGCCTTCAAGTGTCAGGTCAAGCCAGTCGGCAATCACGAGGGGGTGTGCTCCCGGGGAGTGGCGTTGGTGGATTCGAATATCTTGTCAGCGCTGGCGGCCACGAAGCCTTGATACAGCTGACCGTTGGCATCCGGGTAACGGCGCGCAAATTCGTAGTAGCAGGTGGAAATCTCGTGTTGCTCACCACCGGCGAAGGTGAAGGTCTGGCGGTCGGCGAGTGTAGAGGCCTGCTCCAACAGCACATCGGCAGAGCCCTTGATGCGACCACCGGCCGGATTGATGCCCAAGCCAAGCGCTTCCACGCGCGTCAGCACCTTGTCGAGCGTGTCATGACGGGTAAGTGCATTGACGCTGATGGTGAAGTGATTGCGCGCAGGCCGATGATCGACAGCCAGGCCGCGTATTCGCTCTCCTCCATCAGACGCTGATACTGCTCGAAGGTCGGCGCGTCCCACAGGCGACCTGACCACAGCACGGAGGGCTGGGTGGCGGCATCCGGCGAGATCTGGCTGACCAGACCATCGATGATCGACTGGGCGCGCTCGGAAAGCTCATGGCATTTCAGCTCGGAGAGGAAGACGCGCGGCATGTCGGGAGACGGCGGCAGATAGCCGAAGGCGCGCAGTTTCTTCTCAGCGAAATCATAGGGGGCGAAGCGGGTGTAGCCGAGCGCCAGCAGATGAGGTTCCAGCGCGCTCAGGGTGATCGGCCCGCGGTCGAAGGTCCGGAAGGCCACGTGGTCGTTGACGATGGTCTCGCCATCGGCCACGAAGGCATCCTGGATCTGTTGGGCCTGGGGCGTCATGGCGACGTAATCATCCCACAGGGCGCTGAAGAACTGCTGGATATCCATGGCACGAGCTCCCTCTGAACTGAGTTGCCCAGTGCAGCGAGGTGTCACTGACACTGGGCGACGGCATTTGGCGATTGGCAGCAGGGCAGCGCACTCGGCGAGACGCTGCCTCGGCAGATTGTCAGCTCACCATTGGCGAGCCGCTGGCGCGTGGCAAGAGGCAAGGTCGGTTGGATGAAAGCGGCTGTCCGCACCATGTAAACGTCACGTGTCGGTTTAGACCTTGGATGGAGCCTGCGCCATGAGCAAGAGTCTGCGTCTGCGTCATCAGCTCTCACCGTCAGCGACGGGGCATGCCACACCCTGCTCGACCTTGATCAGTGAGTCGGTTGCGAAGCCGAGCTCGGCGGCCTGATCGACCAGTGCTTGATAGGTGCCGTCATCCAGCTGCGGCTCGCGCGCCAGTATCCACAGGTAGTCGCGATCGGCACCGGCCACCAGCGACCACTGATAGTCGTCATCCAGTGCCAGCACGTTGTAGCCACCATAGAAGGGGCCGAAGAAGCTGACCTTGAGGGCCGCGGTCTCGCTGCCCTGCGTGAAGTAGGCCCGCCCTTCGGCCTGACTCCATTCGCCCTTGTCGGCATCAAGGCCGCTATTGATGACGCGCACGCCGCCGTCCTCGCGGGGCGAGTAATCGGCGGTGACGCAGCTCAGTCCCTCCTCGAAGCTGTTGGGCAGGCGGGCGATCTCGTGCCATTGCCCGTAGTAGCGTTCGAGCTGGAACCCCCCGACGGGCTGGGTGCCGGACGGGACACCGGCACAGCCGCCAAGGAGGCTGAGGCCAGCGAGCGAGAGGGCGAGATGCGGCAGGCGTGTCATTGGCGGGCTCCATGAGACAGGACGCCCCGGCGAATCGTCGCGGGGCGTCGTTACGTGATGAAAGGATGCACAGGCATCCTTCTCTCATTGGGGCGTCTGCGGTTGTCTCAAGAGGGAGGGGGCATCATTCGTGGTGGGCTCACAGCACCAGGCGCAGCGGGTTGGCTGCGACAACTCGCCCGCGGCCACGTTGCTTGGCTTCATACATGGCACCGTCCGCACGCGCGATGATGGTTTCCGGCGTGGCACCGGAGAAGGGGAACAGACAGACGCCCACGCTGGCGCTGACACCGATGATCAGCGGCTCGCCGTCGACCTCGAGGTGGATGGGCCTGCTGATTGCGTCCACCAGGCGATTGGCCAGTGTTTCCGGGCCCTGGCGGCTATCGCCTTCACGACTGATCAGCACGAGAAATTCATCACCTCCCAGGCGGCCGACGATATCGTTGCCACGCAGGGTGTCTCCGAGTCGTTCGCCGATGATGCTCAGGACCTGGTCGCCGATGTGGTGACCATGGCGGTCATTGATGGGCTTGAAGCCATCCAGGTCGATGAACAGCGCAGCCTGCACGACGCCGGGTGCCTGGATGTCGAGCACCTGATCGAGATGCTCCATCAGGGCGCGTCGATTGAGCAGTCCGGTGAGCGAGTCACGCGTCGCGTGGTCACGCAGATTGTCTCGCTCGTCGGTGATGTGACATTCGCGCAGGAACAGCAGGCGGCTCTGTCGCTCTCGCGAGTAGGCGCTCATGCCGGCCAGCAGGTTGGCGGACATCATGAAGAAGGCTTCGTTGGCTTCCACCAGCACGCCGGTACCACTGTGCAGGATCGCGCAGCTGGCGGTGCAGCCCATCCAGATCAGCAATCCGCAGGCCAGTGCATAGATGAACTGCAGCCCCAGCAGGGTGTAGGTCCAGAACACCAGCAATAGCAGACTGACGAAATAGGCCGGGAATTCACCCTCATGCATCTCATGGTGATCCACTGCGTGGTCATTGCCGAGATGGAACATGGCCAGCGTGCCCAGCGCCGCGCTCAGGGAGGCCAGGCACAGCAGGCCATTGACCCGGTGTCTGTATCGCGCATGGCGTGACAGCAGGAACAGGCTCAGGACACTGACGAGAATGCCGGTGCGCAGCAGCAGCAGGCTCTCGAAATGGTGGGTAAGACTTATCTCGATCAGCGCATAGGACGCGAACATCACACAGCTCAGCGGGATGGTGAACCGGCTGAGCTTGTGTGAGGTCTCGATCTGTTGTCGACGATAGCGTCGTTCCAGGGTGTCATCCGCAAAGCAGAGCGTCATGGGATTCATGGGCGGTACCTGAGTAGCCAGAGTCTCAGGATGCCATCGCCTTGCGTGGTCTGCTGCCGGGACTGGACGAATTGAATCACTGAGCTTCAACGCTCGCGGGCCGTCGTCAGTCCAGCTGGCGCGCTGTGACGCGCAATGCCGATTCCACCATGTCGTAATCGACGTAGCAGCCTTGCAGGTGCCGACGCCCGGTGGTCGGGTCGAAGGACTGGCGCCCATGCATCACGCGGCGGTTGTCGAAGGCTACCATCTGACCGGCCTCGAGCTTGAGGTGCAGGCGGAAGGCCGGCTCACGCAGGATGCTCCAGAACTGGCGATAGGCAGCGTACCAAGCCTGCATCTTTACCAGCGGCAGGCGCAGACTGTCGCGGATCCAGTTATTGAAACGTACCTCGATGACCTTGCCGCTGGCATCCAGATGGATGACCGGTTCGCGCACCACGAGATCGGTCCGCTCATCCGCGAAGCGAAAGTCCACCGGCGTCTCGGCCAGCAATTGAAATGCCTGCGGATTGCGCTGACGCAGCTCTTCGGCCACGGCCATGCCATCACCGAAGATCGATTCGCCACCGTCTGCATCATTGGCCAGACAGTAGAGCATCTGGATGTCCGGCGGCTGATGCCAGTTGGGCAGATCCGTGTGCAGTTCCAGCGCGATGGGCGTGTAGGCGGCATTGTTGGGCGCCTTCTTGGAGTAGACCTCGAAACGGCCACCGAAGTTTGTGGCGCGAATTGGACCGATGGTCGCGGCGATCTGATCGATTTCTCCACCTTCACTAGGGCCGTCATCCAGCACGGCAAAACCGTCACGACATAATGCTTCCAGCCAGCCAAGACGTGCTTCACCACCCGCCATGTAGTCACCAAAGGACGTGACATGTGTCTGATGTGACAACTGCCATGCACGGCTTTGTGGCACAGGTGTCTCAGGCAGGACATCGCTCGGGCGACGCTGTTGGAGCCAGCCGGCATCGAAGCGACTGAGGTGGCTATCGCTCCACTCGATCATGAGATTCCCTGACTCGAGAGACAGCTGCTGCACGGTGAGGGCGGCATCGTCGAGCAACATGAAGGTGCGCTCAAACGTCTGAGGGTGGCGGCAGCTATCGCAGGCACAGTGATCGCGCAACCAGATCAGCGGGAAGCTGGCCTGCTCACCGTTTGCCCAGACAAGTGTAGCCAACGACGCGTCATATTCTCCCTGTATCAGCGGCGTGCCAGTGTGATGCGGCTGATACTCTTTCATATCCCACGGTGTGCGGGAGAGAGAGTCCGTAGCGGGCGTCGCGATCTCAGTCATGAATGCAGTCCTTGTACCGGTGAACCTCCTGTTTGCAGGAGGGGAGAACAAGGCCATCTTCTCGCACATCACTACCGCTGACCAACGCGGAATATGAGGGCCATGACCAAGCTGAGCTAATGTGTCAGGCTGGCGCGCTACAAGCGAGTCGTGTTGAGAGACTGCTTGTCGTGAAAAGTCTGCCATGAAGCATCTGCTATGAAGAGTCCGCAATGAATGACACTCCCGATGAACCTCTTGACACCTCGTCCAAGCCGTTGCCGCCACTCGCCTGGCTACAGGCCTTTGAGGCCGCGGCACGGCATCTGAGCTTTACCCTTGCGGGAGAGGAGCTCAACGTCACCCAGTCGGCCATCAGTCAGCGCCTTCGTCAGTTGGAGGATCGCCTCGGCCAGCCGCTGTTTGTGCGCCATGCCCGCAGTTTGAGCCTGACGCCTGCCGGACAAGCCTGGCTGCCCGCATTGCAGAGTGGTTTTCAGCGCTTGCACGAAGGCACGCTTGAGGTGTTCGGCCCTTCGCGCGCTGCGCCCGTCAGTTTGCGTGCCACGCCGATGAGCCAGCAGGCATGGCTACTGCCGCGATTGGCAACCTTCCATCAAGCAGAGCCGGACATTGCGCTGCGACTGGTCAGTGCCTACTGGCAGAGCGATTTCGATGATGCCGATGTTGATATCGAGCTGCGCTATGGCCAGGGCGATTGGCCAGAGGCCGAAGCCATTCAGGTCGGTAACACTGAAGAGTGCATGATTGCGGTCGCCGCACCAGCCCTCGCCAGCAACCTGCACACACCGGCAGAGCTATCCGGAGTCACTTTGCTGCATGCCGCAGGTTTTGCGGTAGGCTGGCGGCGCTGGTTGATGGCGGCAGACCAGCTGGCGCTTGAAAACGCGACGCGCACCATTACTTGCGACACTCAGGTGATGACGCTTGAGATGGCGCGACTGGGGATGGGGGTGGCATTGGTACATGATGGCTTGTTCGCGCGCTGGTGCGCTTCTGGCAATCGTGGGCTTGAGCAGGTTTTTCCACTGGCGGTGCCTGCTGAGCAACACTTCTGGCTGGTGCGTTCGCGCGCACGTCCTCTGCGTCCCACGGCTCGGAAATTGTGGGATTTCCTGCTCGCGACACAGCATCTACCGATCTAGTGCGGTACTGAGCGCTTGAGCGTCGATTGACAGAAGAAGCGTTCCAGCAGGGCATACAGCTCGGGATAGGCGACTTCGAGGGTGTCCGATGCGGTGAAGAAATACTCGCAGCACACGGCGAAGCATTCGGCGGGGTGACTGGCGGCGTACTCGTCGATGGGAGTGATCTCGCCACGCTCAAGGCGGGCGTTCAGGTCATCCCATACCGCAGTAAAAGTGGTATGCCATTCGTCAGGGGTGATGCCTGCGCGTAACGGTGGAAAGCCATCAGCATCGGTGGCGTTGGCCATGTCGAGCTTATGGGCGAACTCGTGAATGACCACGTTGAAGCCGCTCCAATCACCGCTGGCGGCCAGTTCCTCCTGGCTGATGACCACGGGTCCCTGATACCAGGTTTCACCGGCCCGCGTATCCTGGAAGATATGCACGACACCGGCATCATCGATTTCCTCGACCTCTCGCGTCACGGCCTGCGCGGGCAGCATGATCTCATGCACGCGAGCGCCGGCATCGCGCCAGCGCTCAGCCTCGGGCCAGCCGTTGAGCAACAGCATGGCCTGTGTGGCCAAGGCCAGTGCCTCGACGGCATCCAGTGGTTCGGCACTGGTCAGTTTCCAGTCGTGTAGCTGATGACGCGCGCGTCGCTCCAGACGGGCCAACGACGGCTCATCCAATCCCTCGAGGATAGGCAGACGCTGCATCACAGCCTGCCACAGGCCATCCTCCTCAGCGTGTGAGGAGGATGGCGACTGCTCTTCAGAGACTGGTCGCCAAAGCTGTTGCCACCAACGCGTCACCGGCTCAGTCCTGACGGCTGCCGGATTTCCAGGACCAGTCGCGTAGGCGCAGGTCGAAGAGATCCTTGCGGCGGTCCTTGAGATTGGTGACCGAGCCTTCGCTGCGCAGCACCTTGAGGCGCTCCAGATCCAGATCCGAGAACATGATCATCTCGGTATTCGGCGTGGTTTCCGCCATCACTGCATCATGCGGGAAGGCGAAATCGGACGGCGAGAACACCGCCGACTGGGCGTATTGGATGTCGAGGCTTTCGATGGATGGCAGGTTGCCGACGCTACCGCAGACCACCACGTAGCACTCGTTCTCGATCGCTCGCGCCTGTGCACAGTGGCGCACGCGCAGATAGCTGTTCTTGGTGTCGGTCCAGAACGGCACCATCAGGATGTCCATGTCCTGATCGGCCAGCAGGCGTGACAGCTCCGGGAACTCCACGTCGTAGCAGATCAGCATGCCGATACGACCGGCATCGGTCTCGAACACGGCCAGTTCATCGCCGCCCTTGATGATCCAGTCGCGGCGCTCCTGCGGGGTGATGTGCAGCTTGGCCTGACGATCGATCTCGCCATCGCGGTGGCAAAGGTAGGTGACGTTGTAGAGCTCATTGTCCTCACCCACCTCCACCATGGAACCGGCCACGATGTTGATGTTGTAGGCCACCGCCATGCGCGAGATTTCCTGCTTGAAGCGCTCGGTGAAGCCGGCGAGGAAGCGGATGCAACGCACCGGGTCACTCTGGTCATCCAGCAGACCGATCAGCGGCGTGTTGAACAGCTCCGGGAAGACGGCAAAGTCACTCTGGTAGTCCGACAGCGCATCGACGTAGTACTCGACCTGCTTGAGTACCGCCTCGACCGACGCGAACTCGCGCATCTGCCACTGCACGGCACCGACACGAATCATCGTCTTGCGGCTTTCCAGTACGCGCTCGGCCGGCTCGAAGAGAATGTTGTTCCACTCGAGCAGGGTGGCGTAGCCTGGGAGTCCTCGTCTTCCGGCAGATACTGGCGCAACAGGCGCTTGACCAGGAAACCGTTGGCAAGCTGGAACGACAGGATGGGATCGTGAATCTCGCGGCGCTCTACCTTGTCGATGTACTCGGTCGGCGAGAGCTCAGCCGCGTATTCGTGGTACTGCGGAATACGTCCACCGGCCAGGATGGAGCGCAGATTCATGGAGCGACATAGCTCCTTGCGCGCTTCATAGAGGCGTCGGCCGAGACGATAGCCGCGGTAGGCCTTGTCGATCAGCGCATCCAGGCCATAGAGCGCATCACCGTCAGCCTTGTTGAGAATGACTTCGCGATGACCGATCAGATCATCGTATTTGTGCGGGTTGGAGAAAGCGTCGTAATCCACCAACGCCGTCAATGCGACACCGATCAGCTTGTCGCCATCCTCGATCACCAGCTGTCCATCGGGGAATTCAGCGATCAGACGATTGATGGTGTGCTCAGGCCAGGCGCCACCAATGTCGTCATAGATGCCATCCATCAGGCACTTCAGCTGGGGATAGTCTGATTCCTGTAGATTGCGCAGGTTTAAATGCAGGTCTTCGACGGACATCGGGACTCCTTGGTTGGGAAAAGATAAGGACCGTAACGAAAAGGCGGGTGTCATCTCGACACCCGCCGAAAAAATGGGCGCGGCACCTTGCTAGAAGATGTCCGACAGCGGGCTGACGGTGGTCCCCAGCCCGTCATTATTCGCGCTGTCAGGCGTGGGTGCCATCAATATCCCTTGAGCAATGCTCGGACGCTTGCCACAAAAAAGGCAGTATTCCTCTTTCAATGGGTCCTGCGGTGCATCACTGCAAGGGTGGGCGAAGTCGTGTGAGTCTCACGGGGCACGTCATGTAGGGTAAGACAGCCTCATCGCGAAGGAAAAAGCAGGCCCTTACTTGCAGATAAAGACAGCGTTCTCTTATGGTTGAATGAGTGCTCATTCTACTTGCATTTAGCCGCAACTACGTTCACAACATTGTTCAGGGCAAGGTGTGTGCAGAGGATGAATACGTCTTGTCGATCGACCATTGACACTAGAGGATGTCTGCATGACCCCAGTACTTTATGAACTACGCGGCCGTGACGATCGCCTGCGGTTCTCTCCTTTCTGTTGGCGTGCCCGCTTCGCACTGGCCCACAAGGGCCTGGAAGCTGAACTGTCACCGGTTCTGTTTACCGACAAGAGCCCGATTGAGTTCTGTGACGCATTCAGCGTGCCTGTCTTCAAGGATGATTTCGGCCTGGCGACTGACAGTTACGACATCTTCAAACATCTGGACAAGCACTACCCAGAGGCAGGCATGGGGCCGCTGATAGGAGATTCACTGGCTGAGTCGCGCCTGAATTTCGTCAAGGCCTATGCCGAGCAGGTCATGGCGATAGGCTTCTTCCGCCTCGTCGCTCTGGATCTGGTCAAGGCTATCCATCCGGACGATCGCGAATACTTCCAGAGCGCCCGTGAGGCGCGCTTTGGCATGTCATTCGAGGTCTTCAATAACGTCGAGATCGCGCGCGGCATTCTGGACAGCGCCTTCAAGCCGCTTCGCGGTGTGCTTGGCAATCAGCCGTTCCTCGACGGCGATGCACCGGCAGCCGCTGACTATCTGGTATTCGGCTTCTTCATCTGGGCGCGCATCGTCTCTGATACCTCGCCCTTCGGTGATGAGGAAGATGCTGCTGACCCGATGGTGCAGTGGCGCGAGCGGATGCTCGATCTTCACGATGGCATGGCGCGCAACGCCACGCGTGCTAGCGACATTCCCGAATAACTCGTCACCATCGCCACTGACGGCATAAAAAGGCTCGGATGCTCAAGGGCATCCGGGCCTTTTTATGGTGTTCCGCCAATAGGAGTTCATGATGATTGATCTGTATTACTGGACCACGCCCAACGGCCACAAGATCACGATATTTCTGGAAGAGGTTGGTCTCGAGTATCGCCTCATTCCGGTGAACATCAGCAAGGGCGAACAGTTCGCGCCTGAGTTTCTGACCATCTCGCCTAACAACCGCATGCCGGCTATCGTCGATCATGCGCCCGCTGATGGCGGCGAGCCGATCTCCGTGTTTGAGTCCGGTGCGATTCTTGAGTATCTGGCCGACAAGACAGGACAGTTCCTGTCGCAGAAGACACGAGCGCGCAATGATGTGTTGCAGTGGCTGCACTGGCAGATGGGCGGCCTGGGGCCGATGCTGGGTCAGGTACATCACTTCAAGCACTACGCGCCACAGCCGGTCGAGTACGCCATCGCGCGCTATCACAAGGAAGGCGAGCGTCTCTATGGCGTGCTGGAGCGTCAGCTGGCAGGGCGAGATTTCGTGGCTGGCGACAGCTTGAGCATCGCTGACATGGCGATCTGGCCGTGGCTCAAGGCCGAGAAGCAAGAAATTGACTTGACGCAATTCCCGGCAGTTGCCGCTTATCGCACGCGTTTGAGTGAGCGCGAGGGTTTCGTGCGCGCGATGGCACGTATCGATGAGATCAATCCCGCGGCCAATGTCGCCATGGATGAGGAAGCGCGTCGCCATCTGTTCGGTCAGCAATCCTGAGTGATAGAGCTCTGAGCGCAGGTCAGGGGATGCAGCGGCGGCGCTGGCACGGCATCATGGGCCGCCGTTCTCTCTCTCCATTGGTTTGGACAGGCTCCCTTTATCCGTTTCATGACCAAGGACGGCACGATGCTTCGATTCCCTCCTACGACACGCTCTCTGTTCTCATCCCACGGAGTCCCGTTTACGCGCTGGATGGCCAGTGGTGTGGTGGCGATGGTGGCCAGCCTGTCGCTGGCGCCAGTGCACGCTGCTGAGCAGGCTCAGATCCGCGTGATGGCCGCTGCGTCACTGCACGATGCGATGGATGCCATCGAAGCCCGTTATGAGCGTCTGGCCGACGTCGACATCATGCCGGTGTATGCGTCGTCGTCGACCCTGGCGCGCCAGCTGGCCAGTGGTGCACCAGCACAGCTGTATCTGTCCGCCAATGAGCGCTGGATGGACTGGCTTGAGCAGCAGCCCGGCATCGTTGTGACGGGGCGTCATGATCTGCTGGGAAATCGCCTGTCGCTGGTCGCCCCGGGTCCCAGTGAGCTTGATCCTACGCTAAGCAATGGCGCGGATGTCACCAATATCGCAGAGCGCCTGGCCGCCACTGGCGATGACACGCGCCTGGCCGTGGGTGATCCGGACCATGTGCCTGCCGGCATCTATGCCCGTCAGTCACTGGAATCACTGGGGCAGTGGGAGGCGTTACGCTCGCATCTGGCGAGTGCAGAAGACGTGCGTGCGGCGCTGGCGCTGGTCGAGCATGGTGAGGCGCCGTTGGGCATCGTCTATGCCACTGATGCCTCGGTCAGTCATCGCGTGCATCAGATAGGACTGTTGCCGGATTCCAGTCACGATCCCATCCACTATCCTGCGGCATTGATCAGCCGAGGCGGCGAATCGCCAAGTCCCGAGGCTGAAGCCTTTCGCGACTGGCTGAGCACCAACGAAGCCAGCGCCATCTTCCACCGCTTCGGCTTCACGACTCTGCAAGGCGCCAAGCTTGTGCCGGTGGCCAACGCTGACACCTCTTCTTGAAGCTTCTACGTATGCCAGCAATACATCTTTTTAATCAGCTCGTGGGAACGCGCGCACTGGCATGAGTGTCGGATAGAGTCGCCCTCATCGTGATCGCCTCACCATGACGCCGTCACGGGCGACAGATACACTGATGCCACGAGTTGACTGCCGCACGGTGGCCAGCAGCATCTGCACTGATGTGCAGTCGCCTGCGGGAGATGACCATCATCATGTTCGAGGAGAGCCGATGCTGAGTGCCCTGGAATGGGAAGCCCTGAGTCTGAGCCTCAAGGTGGCTTGCGTGGCCGTCGGTGTGAGCCTGATTCCCGGCTTTGCCGCCGCCTGGTGGCTGGCGCGCCGTGACTTTCGTGGCAAGGCGCTGGTCGATGGTCTGTTGCATCTGCCGCTGGTATTGCCACCGGTGGTGGTCGGCTATCTGCTGCTGATCACCTTCGGGCGCAACGGTGCCATTGGCCAGTGGCTGGCCAAGATAGACATCGTGCTGCCTTTCACCTGGCAGGGGGCTGCCGTAGCCGCTGCCGTGATGGCATTTCCGCTGATGGTGCGCGCCATGCGCCTGTCACTGGAGGCGATTGATCCCGGGCTTGAGGCTGCCGCCCGCACGCTGGGCGCCAATCCGCTGCGTGTGCTACTGACCGTGACGCTGCCGTTGTCACTGCCGGGCATTCTCGCGGGGGGCACTCTGGCCTTCGCGCGTGCGTTGTCAGAATTCGGCGCCACCATCACCTTCGCAGCCAACATTCCCGGTGAGACTCGCACCTTGCCATTGGCGCTCTATACCTTGATCCAGACGCCGGGGCAGGAGAATGCGGCTGCCCGGCTGTGCGCCATCGCCGTGGTGATCGCGATGATTTCACTGCTGGCATCTGAATGGCTGGCGCGGCGTGCGCGGATGCGCATGGAGGGGCGTGATGCTTGATTTCCACCTCAATCGCTTGCAGGGCACCTTCCAGCTGGACGCTACGCTCAAGGTGCCTGCGCGCGGCGTTACCGCACTGTTTGGGCGCTCTGGCAGTGGCAAGACCAGTATCCTGAGGCTGATCGCCGGACTGGAACGTCTGGATCACGGTCACCTGCGGCTGGCCGGTGAATGTCTGGCGGGGGGCGAAGACAATGTCTTCGTCCCCGCACATCGGCGTCAGCTAGGCGTGGTTTTCCAGGAGCCGCGCCTCTTCCCCCATTACACCGTGCGCGGCAATCTTTGCTATGGCATGCCGCGCGCGCTCACGCCCGGCAAGCGCCAGGAAAATCGCAATCGCCTGCACGAAATGGTGGCGCTGCTGGGAATAGAGGACCTGCTTGCGCGCATGCCAGGACAGCTGTCGGGAGGCGAGGCACGCCGTGTCGCCATTGGTCGTGCGCTGTTGTCGCGCCCGCGGATGCTGTTGCTCGATGAGCCGTTGACTGGGCTTGACGGTGCCCGCAAGCAGGAGCTGCTGCAGTACATCAGTCGGCTGGCACGTGAGATCGAGATTCCGATCCTGTTTGTCAGCCATGATACCCGCGAGCTGTTTGCGGTGGCAGACAGGCTGGCGCTGGTGGATAACGGCCGTATCACGGCCAGTGGTGAGATCGGTGACATGCTGTCACGGCTGGATCTGGCGCCTCAGACCGGCCGTTATGAGGCAGGATCACTGCTCAGTGCTGAAGTGTTGTCTCACGATGATGACTGGCAGCTGACGCGGCTTGGATTGGGGGCCGGGCTCAGCCTGCAGCTGGCGCGACTGGCAATGCCGGTCGGGCGGCGAGTACGCCTGCGCCTGCGTGCGCGTGATATCAGCATCGCGCTCAAGACTCCTGAACACACCAGCCTGCGCAATGTGTTGCCCGCGGTGATTCACGAGATAGAAACCGAGCGCGGCCATGCGAGTGCCGAGCTGGTGCTGGGGATTGCTGGCCAGCGTGTGCGGGCCCGCGTGGACCGGCTGGTCTGTCAGGAGTTGGGGCTAAAGGTCGGGCTGGGCATCAAGGCACTGATCTCCAGTGTCGCGTTGTCCGGGCCTGACGTGATCAGTCTGGATGCGTCTGCTGATGCGCCGGAGCCGTCTTCCGGCTCTGCTGCTCAGGCCGTTTCCAACACCGCATCTGACTCCAGTACTGACTCATCCTTGGCTGCAAAGCCTTCTGCGCCAGATACAAAAAACCGCTGAGGCGGACGGCGTGTCGGACGATCATCTTTCTGGCATGCTTCGGCAGACCCTCTCTTACAAGGAAGATCTCCATGCGATTGACCCATCTGTGGCGCTATCCGATGAAGTCCGGTGCTGGTGAGGCACTCGCGTCGGCCGTGGTTGGTGAAGAAGGGCTGGAGCAAGACCGTCGCTTCGTCGTGGTCGCCGCACGGGGCAAGTTCGTGACGGCACGCACGCATCCGCAACTGCAGCGCCTGAGCCTTCGTGAGCAAGCGGCAGGGCACTGGCAGCTCGCGCACCTCGATCGTCCCGAATATGGCGAGATAGCCTTCGCGACAGACCTTCAGGCTGAGCGTCTCGATATCCAGGTATGGGCAGATCAGTTCACGGCATTGAGTGTCAGTGATGAGGCGGATGCCTGGTTGAGCGAGCAGGTGGGCATGCCCGTGAGATTGCTCTGGCTGGGTGAGCAATCCACTCGCTACCGTGAGGTGATTGACCAGCGTGTCAGCGCGGCTGATGCCTTCCCGTTGTTGCTGGCCAGTGAATCGTCGCTGGCAGCGCTGAATACTGACACGCCAACGGCCGATCATGGCATGAACCAGTTCCGGCCCAATCTGGTGATCAGCGGTGCTGAGGCCTGGGCAGAAGACCACTGGAAGGAAGTGCGGATTGGCGACGTGCGCTTCCGACTGGTGTCATCCTGCACGCGGTGCGCGATGGTCAATGTAGACCCTGCTACCGGCCTCAAGCGTGACGACAAGGAACCGCTGACGACACTGGCGCGTGTGCGTCGTTTCGAGGATGGTCAGGTGCACTTCGGTTATAACCTGGTCGCGCTGGACCCCACAGAGGGCCGCAACACGCTGCACGTTGGTGATGACGTGGAAGTGATGGCCTAGCAGGCCCCTGTACGCTGAACATGCAAACGCCCGTCATCGTGAGGTGATGGGCATTTTTTTTGTGCATGGCTCAGACAGAATGGCCAAGAAGGAGTGCTTCAGGCAGGCGGCCCGAATAGTGCCGGTTCACCGTGGGCTTCGCGCCAGACGTCCAATGCCGCGCGGTGCAGCTGGCTATGGCGCCAGGCGAGCGCCTCGATATCGCGGTCGTAGCCGCCACCAATCACGCAAGCCACGGCAGCACCGGTGGCGCGACAGCGCTCGATGACGTGGCGTTCGCGTCGATAAAGACCAGCATCCGTCAGTTCCAGATGGCCAAGGCGGTCGGCCGCATGAGGGTCGACACCCGCATCGAAGATCACCAGCTCAGGGCGTACGCGAGCCAGCACCTCCTCCAGCGTACGTGCCAGTACCTCCAGATAGGCCTCATCTCCCATGCCTTTCGGCAGAGGTACATCCAGGTCACTCTTCTGCTTGCGTGCCGGGAAGTTGCTGCCGGCGTGCAGCGACAGCGTGAACACACGCGGCTCGTCAGCAAAGATCAGCGCCGTACCGTCCCCCTGATGCACATCGAGATCGACCACCAGTACCTGGCGCACTCCTTCATCGAGCGCCTGGCGTGCTGCTACGCCAATGTCATTGAGCAGGCAATACCCGCTGGCTGCTTCAGGATGTGCGTGATGCGTGCCACCGGCCGTGTTGCAGGCCAGCCCACGCGCGAGCGCTTCACGTACGGTGGCCAGCGTACCGCCGACGGCCAGCACGCTACGTTCACGCAGTGCCTCATTCCACACGAAGCCACTGCGGCGCTGGGCCTGTGTACTCAGCGTGCCGGTCAGGAATTCGTGCACGTAGCGACGGGTATGCACCTGTAGCAGGTCATCCTCATCAGCCGGCTCTGGTGTCACCCACTCTACGGCCTGCGGGTATCCGGCCAGCTGGTGATCCAGCTGGCGCTTGAGCACGCTGAACTTGTCCATCGGGAAGGGATGCTTTTCCGGCAGTGGAATCCGGTAACCGGGATGATGAATCAGCGCCAGTGGCGGGCAGCCTGCCACGTCTGGAAACGACGCCGAGCGTGGTGTCAGGCAAGGCTGGGGAGTCGTGGTCATTCAGATCTCTCGCAGTCGGGCAGTAAAAGTTGGCCAGTGAGACGTTGATCATTGCAGGATGGATCAGCGCCGTGCGAGGAAGTGAATTTCCTCACCGCTGGTCGTGAGCTGGCGGATCGCCGTTGGCCGTCCGTCGGCGTCGAGATCCACCAGCCCGATACCGCAGGCATTCAGCAGTCTCTCACCGTGACTGGCGGCATCATGACGACGTGGCGTGATTCGCATGTTGCGCCGCCGCGTCAGCAGATTGAGGGGAGAGCGGGGCGCATACAGCCAGCGGTTGAGGCGATCGAGCACGTCGAGCAGGCCAACGGGAAAGCGATTTCGGATGCCGCTGCTGGTGATCTGCCAGACGTGCGGGCTCGAACGACGATGCTTGAGGCGCACGTCGTAGGCGAAGGAGTAATGCACATCGCCGGAGAGAATCACGAAGTGCTGCGGCGTGCGTGAATGGCGGAAGATGTTGAGCATCACGCTGGCCGCACCTCGGTGCGCCATCCAGTTCTCGGCATCGACCATCAGTGGCTTGCCAGCGAGCGTGAACAGTTTCTGGATGGATTCGATCAACTTGACGCCGAACATGGGCGCCGCTGACACCAGTACCACGGCACGATGTTCCACCAGGCGTTGTTGCAGGTCGCACAGTGCCTCCCAGTCCATCAGTCCGGATGGATTGGCGAGGTTGCGCTCGCTGCGCCAGCGACGGGTGCGAGTGTCCGCCACTATCAGCGCGGGCGTGGTATCCAACTGATAGTCCCAGCGCTCACAGCGCTCCAGCTTCGTGATCAGCGCATCCTGACGGTCTGCATCGAAATGATGTTCCTCTGTCGAGCCGATGGCAGATGTTGACGGTGTCAGAGCGTACTCCGCCGGCGTGAGCAAGGCGTCGTTAAACAGTGCCGTCGCCTCCTCCAGCAGGTCACGCAAGGGTTCAGGGCCGTTACCCGCCCCCTGACACAGCAGATAGCCGGTGAGGGCGTTGCCGATGATACGCCGCGAGAAAGGATGGCCATAGGCGGCTTCTTCCCAAGCGGCGCTGAGATTCCAGTCATCGGTCACGTCGTGATCATCGAAGATCATCAGGCTGGGGACATTGGCCAGCAGGCGACGCACCTGACCAAGTCCGGCGCGGAAGCGCCGCAGATGGCTGGCCTCCTGCGCATGTCGCTGACGGGTGGCCTCGGCGTGACTTTCCAGTGCCTTCGGGTCTTCCAGTTCGATGCTCAATGCCTTCCACGGCACGTCAGACCACACCAGCAGGTACATGGCGATCATTTCCGACAGGCCAATCAGGTGATTGTCAGCACCGGTAGAGGTGAAGATGGGCTTGCGCTTGGCACCGAAGAAGCTGGCGGCCAGCCCCTCGTTGGCAGGCATGTCGGGCAGCAACTGCGGACGGTGGTAGAGGTGCGAGGGATGCTGGCGCAGCTCACGAGTATCCGACACTTCGGCGCCCATCAGCGTCTCTTCTGGCAGGCCGAGCCCGGCAATCAGCTGGTCGATGGCGCCCAGCATCGGGCCGGCGACATCGTCGGCATAGATCTGATCCCCCGTGAAGAGCATCACCTCTGGCCATTCGCGAGTGTCATCGCGGCGCTTGGCCAGCCAGTTATCCAGTGCCACCAAGCCATCGCCTGCCGGGCCATCGACGCTTTCGGACTCATTGCCGGGGGTATCAGGATGGCCATTGTCCGTCTGCTGGCGAGCTTTTTTCTCGGTCAGGCCATGATGTGGCTTGCGGCAGCTGCCATGTGCAATGCGTGACAGTGTGGCTGGCAGTCGAAAGCGTGGCAGCGGCTCGCCGGGGTAGCAGATATCGGGCCCCCAGTCGGCGATGCCGTGCCAATCGAGCGTTGTTGAGACGGTATCCGATGCGCGCTCGGCCAATGCCAGTTCGTAGGCGATGGCCGTGTCTACTGGCAAGGGAGTGGCAGGGTGCGCTTCGATCAGCATCAGCCAGGCATGTGCCCCAAGCGGCATCGCTAGATGCTCTGTCAGCGTGCAGCTCGCATGCCTGGGGAGATGATTTCCCCCCAGGTGCAGTGGCTCATCGTCATGTTCGGGCAATAGCCAGACGCGCGCTTGTTGTGGGCGTGATGTCACCAGCCAGAGCATGACCCCTTCAGGTGTGACACGCCGCAGTATTGGTCCAGCCAGTACACGGGGCAGGGTGTCTTTTGTCTCGAGAGGAGTGTAAGAATCAGGCATTGATGAAACGGACTCGGCTGATGGCAAGGGTAAGCACGACGATAGTGGGGGAGTTAGAGACATGGACAGCGTGAGCGAGCATGAGTGCAATGTGCTATCAGCATCAGAAGATTGACGAGAAGGTGCTGGCGAATCTTCTTTTACTGCTTCGCGGCACATACTCGCAACATGCAGGCCTGCTAGCGTAAAGTTGGCGCAGCATGCGGGCTTGGCGTTCGCAGAATAGCATGGGAAAAAGGCATGAATGAGCAGTCGACAGGTTACCCGCCACTAGCGTGGAGCGAGTTTGTTCAAGGCTGTCTGCGCCAGACATGCGTATGGCGTGTTTTCACATTCGGGATGGTCATGCTGGCCGGGATGATAAGTCAGACAGCTGCTGCCGAGACGACCTTCATGCCCGGTGAGCGCCACTCTCTTGCGGGTAATGATTGTTTGCCGGCTCCCAAGGGGGCCGTCGTACTGACAATCAAAGGCGCCGTTATTTGTGGCAATGCCGGGACTGTTGACTTGCCCCAGGCACATTTCGACATGGACATGCTGGATGCCTTGCCATCTCGCGTGATGGCCACTCACACTCCCTGGACACAGGGACGTGTCACTTTCACTGGCCCATTGGTACGTGAGTTGATTCACCGTGTGGCCGGTAACGTCACCTTGCTGACTGTCAGTGCACTCAATGATTTTTCCGCCGATATTCCGATCAGTGATATTGAAGACTATGACGTCTTGCTCGCCACGCAGCGTGATGGTCAGCGCATGGCAGTGCGTGATCTCGGCCCGCTGTTCATTCTTTATCCTTTCGATGCTCACCCTGAACTGCTCAATGAGCAGGTGCGCTTCCGTAGTGTTTGGCAGGTCAATGAGTTAAGTCTCAAATGAGAGCACTAGAGCCTCTTTTCCATTCGATGCCATTTCCCTTCAGCACTCCGCCGCAAGACGCTGCAGTGTTGTCGCAGGCGTGCTTGTCAGCTAGCCCTTGAACCGGGAGTCATGCAGTGAAGCGGCAGCCGGACTCATCATTACCTTTACCTGATCAGCAAAAGGAGGCGTCACATACCGCGTCATCACCTGATGCCACGGATGTCTTGACGTCTCCTGCCCCCGCGCGCTGGCCCCTCTGGCTGGGCATGGCCATCAGCATTGCCTTCCTGCTGGCCGCGTTGGGGGTGGGCAGCATCATCTTGCATAACCAGGTGCGGCTGGAAGATCGCACGCGCGATGACGCCGTCTGGACCATCTACAAGCTGGATCGGGAAGCCATGAGTCTGGCATCGACGATATCCCGTTATCCTCGCGCCACGGAGCCTGAGCGTACGTTGATCTGGCAGCAGGTATTACAGACCTACGAGCTGCTCTACAGTCGCACCTATATTTTCCGACGCGGTGACTTCCAGCGCCATCTACTGACGTTACCGGCGGTGCCGCTATTGGCCGACGAGGTGATGAGCCAGATCGATTATATCGATACGCGGCTGGCCCCTTGGCGTGGTGCTGATGCCGAGCCCGATACGGCCAGCGTCAAGGACTTGCAGGTACTAAGCGATGCTGTCAGCCGTTCCACTCAATCCCTCCTGCTGCGCGTGCGAGCGCGATTGGCTGAGGAGCTGACTGCCGAGCGCCATGAGCGTGACCAGCTTATCCGATTGATGTTGCTATTGCTGGGCCTGATGCTGCTGGCTACGTTGATGGTCAGTCGGCAGGTCTGGTTGCAGGCGCGTGGACGTGAGGAGTCTCGCCAACAGTTGTTGATGCTGTCTTCTGCTCTCAAGCACGAAGCGGCGCGCGCCGAGCAGGCCAGTCGTGCCAAATCAGATTTCCTGGCCACCATGAGTCATGAGATTCGCACACCTCTCAATGGGGTGATCGGCATGAGTGAGCTGTTGCTTGCCGAGCCGTTGCAACCCAGTGCGCGTCGTTACGCTACTAGCTTGCGTGATAGTGGTGAAGTCTTGATGGGGCTGGTCGATGACGTGCTGGATTTCTCCAAGATTGAAGCCGGCAAGCTGAGTATCGAGCGACGGCCATTTGATCTCCACCTGGCGATCAATGGCGTGATTGATCTGCTGCTACCGCAGATGGATGACACGCGAGTGGTCTTTGTTGATCGTCGTTCTCCTCTGCTGCCAGAGCACGTGATGGGTGACTCGGTGCGTCTGCGCCAGGTATTGCTCAATCTGCTCTCGAATGCCTTCAAGTTTACCGAGCAAGGCCAGGTCAGCCTGAAGATCGAGGCATTGCCTGCGGGTCGTATTCGCTTTGAGGTGAATGATACGGGCATCGGTATCAGTGATGAGCAAGCCATTCATCTGTTTGAGCCCTTCACGCAGGGTGACTTGTCGACGGCACGACGCTTTGGCGGTACCGGGCTTGGGTTGTCAATTTCACGTCGATTGGTTGAGCTGATGGGAGGCCGGCTGGGCGTCAAGCGGCGCACTGGCAGAGGGGCTTGTTTCTGGTTCGAGCTACCGTTGACGCGGACGTCAAGTATTCTCAAGCAGCTGGATGATTCAAGCACGTTGTCGAGTAGTCACGGCGAGCAGGTGCTGGTAGTGGATGACAACCACATCAATCGCGAAGTGGCGCGTGCAATGCTCGCCGGATTGGGCTATTCGGTGGCTGCGGTTGATAGTGGAAAAGCGGCGTTGGCCTGGTACGCAAGCCACCCTGACGTCGTGTTGATATTGCTCGACCTGCGCATGCCCGAGCTGGATGGCTTTGCGGTCGCGCGTCGCTGGCGCGCATTGGAGCGTAGCGAAGAACGCCCGCCTAGCTTGATTGTCGCCATGACGGCGAATGTCGAAGCAGGTGAGCGTGCCCGTTGTCTGGCCTCGGGTATGAACGATTTCTTGTCCAAGCCCATGCGGCGTCAGCAGCTCGCCAACATGCTGGTACGTTGGCAGGCTGCTGGTAATGAGCCGGGAGTCTGGCGGGTTGAGCCATTCGAGACCGAACGTTATGCAGCAAGGTATTTCGAGAAAGAGGGCTTGGAAGCCTGGCGTTACGAGACAGGACACTGGGAGGAAGAGAGTTCGACAGTGGGTCGCTTTGAGAAAGGATTTCCGAGGGTAGAATCTTTTGAGAAAGCCTCACCCATCTTGAGCAAGGCCAAGACAGCGGCAGCGCCGTACACAGCCTTGCCGCACCAGAGAAATATGAGCCCCTCACCTGCTGGGGGGCTGCATGATGAGCTGGATGCCGATAGCATCGCAGCGCTGGAAAAGGCCTTTAGCGAGCAGCTGGATCAGCAAATAGGGCGACTCCGACGTGCACTGGATGGTATGGATCTCGCCCAGCTTCGTCATGAAGCACATTTGCTGAAAGGGAGTGCAGCCACCTTGGGTTACGGGCTTCTGAGCGATGCAGCCCAGCTATTGGAGCAGCAGCTCGCCGTGCATGCACCACGTACGCGTATCGAGGCTGCCGCCACTGCCTTGCTGGCCGAGATTCGTGATCACCGTGTGATGGACAATGCCTGATGCTCACTAACCCCTTGACGCGATTGGCGTTGGTGGCCTTGTCACGTGACGGCTTGGCGTCTGCGTAGCTCACGCTCGACCAGAGTCACGCCAGGCGTGGTTTTTCCTTTGATGGCCTGCAGTGCGAGCGTCAGTGTGGTATCGGCAATGCGTTGATGGCACTGGGGAAGCGAGTGGATTGGCAGCGGTAGGAAGTCCAGCAAGCGGTCATCGCCAAAGCTGGCCATCGCCTTGGGCGGGTTAGCCGGTGTGCCGTGGCTGAACAGTACATCGAGTGCGCCATCCATCAGCGTATAAGAAGCCGTCACGATAGCCTCCGGCATTGGCGAATGCTCAAGATAGGCTTCCAAAGCCTTGGCGCCGGCATCGCGTTCATAGCGCGCGGCATGTAGCGTCGTTTCTGTTATCTCCGCACCTTCTGCCTCACGGTAGGTCTTGAGAGCCGCTTGCATACCTCGGGCCCGCTCCTTTGAAATCTCCATGTCCGGCAGTGCGTCCAGCCACAATAGTCGCTCGGGAGAGTGCTCCAGTACGGCAGCGGTCAGCTGACGTGCGGCGTCTTCATTGTTGCTGACGACGCTGGCGAAGTGACGCGTATCCAGTGCACGGTCAACGCCGATGACCGGGAAGCCATCCAGTCCTAGTTCACGATAGAAGGGATCATCCGGTGCCAGGCAGCTGGCCGTGATCAGAGCATCCACTCGACGTGCCTTGAGCATGCGTGCCAATTCGCGTTCGGTGTCCGGCATATCATCAGAGCAGACGATGAATAGCTGGTAATCACGCTCGCGTGCGCCACGCTCCAGCAGCTTGGCCAAGCGTGCGTAACTTGCGTTTTCCAGGTCTGGCAGCATGAAGCCCAGTGTGCGGCTTGCACCACGTCGTAGCGCCGCTGCTTGCGCATCAATACGATAGTGATGGCGCTGCACCACGGCCATGACTCGCTCCACCGTTTGTGGGCTGATACGTCGGGCCTGTGCCTGTCCATTGACCACGTAGCTGGCGGTGGTTCTTGAGACGCCTGCGAGACGAGCGATTTCTGCCAGGGTCATGCCGCTATCCTTGCTGGGAAAGTGGGTCGCCTGCCGCGACACCGTTCACAAGATGATGCGTATTTGTGAGGCTTGGTGCAAATCATTGGCGCCATCCCCCACCACAGGCGGGTCTACGGCCAATGTATAGTATGAGAATAGCGGGTTCTAGCGGCTTTCTACTTGATAAAATGTCGTAAACCCTCCAGCATGAAATCTATTAGGTGACACGATTCATCTAGTTGTCACCATCATGCGCGATTCACGCCACCCCATTAGCGCCCGTCTGTGAGAGGGGCCTCAAGGAGCCTGCCATGCTCAGCCTCGATCGAGAGGATATTCTCCTCGCCGCCCATGCCACTGACTGGCGTGATGCCTTGCAGCAGGCTGCCGATGCGCTGGTGGCGGGTGGGCGTGCAACAGTGGCCTATCGTGAAGGCCTGTTGGCTCGCGAAGCGCAGTCTTCGACCTATCTAGGACAGGGAATCGCGATTCCTCACGGTACGCCGGACAGTCGTGATGCGGTGTTGTCCACCGGAGTACGTGTGCTGCAGTTTCCCGACGGCGTTGAGTGGCACGATGGCAATCGTGTCTTTCTGCTGGTCACGATCGCGGCGCAATCCGATGAGCATCTCGACATCCTGCGTGCTCTGACGCGTGTACTTGATCGTGACGGCGTCAGTGAACGTCTGGCGACCGCCAGTGAGCCGGAGCAGATTCTCGCCGAGCTGGGCCAAGAGGTGAAGCCGGCGCGACTTGATGCCGATACCGTGCTGACAGGCTTCCCTGCGCGTGATCGTGATGAGCTGGTACTGGCGGCGGCGGCACGACTGCGTCAGGCCGGCTGTGTCGGCGATGGTTTCATCAGCGCCATGTTATCGGCTGAGCCGCGTGCACTGGGTCAGGGCATCTGGCTGGTACAGTCAGATCAGGACGTGTTGCAGGCTGGGCTTGCTGTGGTGACGCCCGAGAAATCGCTGGAAACGCGCCACGGGCGTATCAATGCACTGGCCTGTCTGGCGCGTGTGCCTTCACAAGGGCAACACCACAGGCCGCTGCTCGAACGCCTGTTGATCTTGTTGGAAGACGGCGGCGGTGACCGCCTGCCGGGCCTCTCTACCGCTGCACTGTTGGCCCGCCTGTCGGGAGAATCAGCTACGGCACAGGTGGTGCGCGTGACGCTGCTTAACGCGCATGGACTGCATGCGCGGCCCGCCAAGCAGTTGGTACAGGCTGCGCGAGATGCCGGTGAACGGCACGGTGTCATTCCCTCGCTGCGCCTTGAAGAGGGTGGTGATGGTGTCGTCAGTGCTGCGAGCTTGACCAAGGTGTTGGGGCTAGGGGCGCGTCGTGGTCAGGCGTTGGTATTCAGTGCCGCGACTGAGGATCAGGCCAAGGCCGAGGCAGCACTGGCCATGATGGTGGCGGCTGTACAGGCCGGATTGGGAGAAGCGGTCGAGCCATTGGCCGACCAGCGCCCGACGGCAGGCACTTCCGTGATTGAGTCAGCAGGGCAGACGTCTGATGTCGAGGCACCGACTGCGGATAGTGTAGTGCCTGCGGTGGCCGCATCGCCGGGCATGGCGATTGCCCCTTGCTGGGTGATGCGTCTACCGCGCTTTGATTACTCTGCGCGCAGTGACGCGGGCGCTGACAATGAGGTCGCGCGCCTTGAGGTCGGAATCCAGGAGGCTCGCCTGCAGCTGCAGGCGTTGGTCAATCGTGCTGAAGGTGCCGAGATGGCCGAGATCCTCTCGATGCACGAAGAGATGCTCGGTGACCCTGAGCTGTTCGTCGCCGCGCGTGAAAGCCTTGAAGAAGGCAGCAGTGCGGAAGCGGCCTGGTGGTCGGCCATCGACAGTGCCGCCCGCGCGCAGGAAAACCTGGCAGACCGGCTGCTGGCCGAACGTGCCGCTGACTTGCGGGATGTCGGGCGTCGCGTACTGGGCGTGCTGACAGAAACCCCGTTGCCGAGCGCGCCGGAAACGCCGCACGTGCTGGTGACGGAAGATATCGGCCCCTCCGATGTTGCACGATTGGACACCACGCGCGTGCGCGGGTTGGTGACGGCATTGGGCGGCGCGACCTCGCATAGTGCGATCCTGGCGCGTTCACTGGGCATTCCGGCGGTGGTCGGGGCAGGGCAGAGCGTGCTGGCGATTGCCGATGGTACTGAATTGATCGTCGACGGTGAGCGGGGTCGTGTCAGCGTCGCGCCTTCTGCCAGTCGCCGCGCCCGGGCTGAAGAGGCCATCGCTGGCCGTGAGCAGCGTCAGGCCGCCGCGTGGGAATCCCGCATGGCGCCGGCAATGACACGTGATGGTCATCATGTCGAGGTCGTGGCCAACCTTGGCAACACCGCGCATGCCGGTGATGCGGTTGAACGCGGCGCAGAAGGGGTGGGTCTGCTACGTACCGAGTTCGTGTTCATGGCGCACCCGCAAGCGCCGGATCTCGCGACTCAGATCACTCAATACGGCGAGGCGTTGGATGCGCTTGACGGTCGTCCGCTGGTGGCACGCACGCTGGATGTGGGTGGCGACAAGCCGCTGTCCTACTGGCCGCTGCCGCGTGAAGACAATCCTTTCCTGGGCCTGCGCGGCATTCGCCTAGCGCTGACTCGCCCTGAAGTGCTCGAGACACAAGTGCGGGCGCTGTTGACAGCGGCGGGTTCGCGTCCGATCCGGCTGATGTTCCCGATGGTAAAAGACCTCGCCGAGCTACGTGCTGCTCGTGTGATCGTTGATCGCGTGCGGGATGAGCTGGACGCGGCACATGAGGCCGAGCATGGTCAGCCGCCTCAGCGTGATGTGCAAGTGGGGGTGATGATCGAGATCCCCTCCGCTGCCTTGACGGCGGCGAGCATCGCGCCGGAAGTCGATTTCTTCTCCGTTGGCACCAATGACCTGACTCAGTACACCTTGGCGATCGACCGTGGCCACGCCACGTTGTCAGCACAGGCCGATGGCTTGCATCCCGCAGTGCTGCGTCTGATCGAGATGACCGTCAACGCTGCCCATGCCCACGGCGCCTGGGTAGGCGTCTGTGGTGAGCTGGCAAGCGATGATCAGGCGGTGGGGGTGTTGGTGGGGCTGGGCGTGGATGAGTTGTCGGTATCCAGTCGCCAGATTCCGCTGGTCAAGGCACGTGTCCGCGAGCTGGATTTGGCCACCGCGCGTGAGCAGGCGCGTGTCGCGCTGATTCAACCGACCTCCGAAGACGTGCGCAGTGCGCTGGATACGCTGCTCGATCATGCTGACACCGCACAGGGCACGTCACTGGATACTCTCAATCAGGAGTCGGTGTGATGGCTGGTGCAGCGAAGAACATGAGCAATGGCACGGCTTCACTGACAGGTGCAGTAGATGAGTTGACAGGTGAACTGACAGACAAGCTGGTACGTGATGCGGGCAGCTGTCCGGTGCTGTGCGTGACGCTCAATCCGGCATTGGACCTGACCATCACACTGAGCAGTCTGACGCTGGGCAAGGTCAATCGCGCAGATGGTAATCAGTTGGAAGCTGCCGGCAAGGGCATCAATGTGGCACGGGTACTGGCTTCTCTCGGGCATCCGATCACGCTGACCGGCTTTCTGGGCCGCGACAATCAGGCCGATTTCACTGCCGCCTTCTCGACCTGGGGCCTGACAGACGCTTTCGAACGTGTGTCAGGCGCAACGCGTATCAACGTCAAACTCGGTGAAACCAGTGGGCGTGTCACCGATATCAATGGGGCCGGCATGCAGGTTGATGCTGATGCATTCGCGCGTCTTGAAGCCCGCATTGATGAGTGGATCGCTCAACGAGACAGTGTTGATGGCGTTGCAGTGGTCATCGCGGGCAGCCTGCCGCCGGGTATTACGCATATGCAGTTGGCGTCGCTGGTGAGTCGTGTACGCGCTCAGTCAGTTGATTGCTGGCTCGATACCAGTGGTGCGGCGCTGGAAGCGGGTCTTGCGGCATGCCCGACGGCGGTCAAGCCCAACGAGCAGGAGCTAGCGTTGTGGGCAGGTGAGCCATTGGACAGCGACGCCGCCCGTGAGCGTGCCCTGATGCAGCTTGTCGATCACGGCATTCGTGAAGCACTGATTTCCGCTGGGCCAGAAGGCGTGCTGTGGACCCGCCCCAATGCGGTAACGCTACGTGCCCGTCCGCCACGCATGCAGGTAGTCAGTACCGTGTGCGCTGGCGATACACTGCTGGCAGCCATGCTGCATGGCGTGCTGTGTCATCCCGTGGCCTCGCCCGCCACGCGCGAACGGATACTGCGCTTTGCGACGGCCTTGTCGGCCGAAGCAGTGACGCACCCGGGGCCGGGCAATCCGCTCGCTTCCCAGCTTGAATTCCTCCAACAACACACCAGCATCGAGACACTGGCGCCTGCCGATGTCGAGACAGCCGGAGAGTCACGCCAATGAACGTCATTATCGTCACCGCCTGCCCGAGTGGCATGGCGACTACCTTCCTGGCAGCGCGCCGTCTGGAACAGGCCGCGCGTCGTCATGGTTGGAATCCTGTCATCGACATGCATTCCGAGCTTGAGGCTGGCATCACGCTGAGCGAGTCTCAGCTGGACGCCGCCGAGCTGGTGATCGTGGCAGCGTCGCCTGTCGCGAGTGCCGGGCTTGAGCGTTTCGTGGGTATGCAGGTGCATGTTGCCTCCATCGAGGAGGCCTTGCCGGACCCCGAAGCCTTCCTCGCGATGGCGGAGTCGCGTGCTCGTCGGCTGGAAAGCGCGGATCTGGGCAGTATTGATCTGACGAAATCTGGTCTGAGCAGCGCCGTGCCTGAAAATGTAGGGACGACTACTCAGACAGCCGCCAAGTCCGTGCCGTCCATCGTGGCCGTGACGGCCTGCCCGACGGGGGTAGCGCATACCTTCATGGCGGCAGAGGCGTTGAGCGAGGCAGGGCGTGCATTGGGCTATCCGACGCGCGTCGAGACCCAGGGCTCAGTTGGTGCACAGGACGCGCTCACCGAGCAGGAAATTGCGGACGCCGATGTCGTGATTCTGGCCTGCGATATCGAGGTCGATCCGACCCGTTTTGCCGGTAAACGCGTCTGGCGCACCTCTACCAGCACGGCGCTCAAGAAGCCGCGCGATACCATTGAAGAGGCCTTCGAAGGCGCACAGGTACAGCCGGCAGGCGGTGAAAAGCAGGGCAGTGGTCAGCAACAGGGCGAGAAACGCGGCCCTTATAAGCATCTGCTCACTGGCGTGTCCTTCATGCTGCCGATGGTAGTGGCGGGCGGCTTGATGATTGCGCTGTCCTTCATCTTCGGTATCAAGGCCTTCGAGGAGGAAGGGACACTGGCGGCAGCACTGATGCAGATTGGCGGTGGTGCAGCCTTCAAGTTGATGATTCCGGTACTGGCCGGCTATATCGCCTATTCCATCGCTGACCGTCCGGGCATCACACCCGGCATGATTGGCGGCTTGCTGGCCTCCACGTTGGATGCCGGCTTCCTCGGCGGCATCATCGCTGGTTTTCTGGCGGGCTATACCGCGCTCGGCCTGAGCCGTTACGTCAAGCTGCCGCAGTCGATCGAATCGCTCAAACCGATTCTGATCATCCCGCTGGTGGCGAGCTTGATCACCGGTCTGGTGATGATCTATGTCGTCGGGACGCCCGTGGCAGGCTTGATGTCGGCACTGACGAATTATCTGGAATCGATGGGTTCGGCGAATGCCGTGCTGCTGGGCATCCTGCTGGGTGCGATGATGTGCTTTGATCTGGGCGGACCGGTCAACAAGGCTGCCTACGCGTTCGGTGTGGGCCTGCTGGCCAGCGAAACCTACGCGCCGATGGCGGCCATCATGGCGGCAGGCATGGTGCCGGCACTCGGCATGGGGCTGGCCAGTTTCATCGCGCGCAACAAGTTTGCCGTGCCGGAGCGTGAAGCTGGCAAGGCCAGTTTCGTGCTTGGGCTGTGCTTCATCTCTGAGGGTGCGATTCCCTTCGCTGCCAAGGACCCGTTGCGCGTGATTCCGTCCTGCATGGCCGGTGGTGCAGTGACTGGCGCGCTGTCGATGCTGGTCGGTGCCAAGCTGGTCGCACCGCATGGCGGCCTGTTTGTACTGCTGATCCCCAATGCCATCAATGTGCCGTTGCTGTATCTGGGAGCCATCGTGGCCGGCACCCTGATTACCGGCATCGGTTATGCCATGCTCAAGAAGGGCGCACAGCAGGTCGAGACGGCTGCCGTGAGCTGAGAAGGGTGCTTGCAGCTGAACACTAAAAAGCCCCGCTCGGTTACCCGAGCGGGGCTTTTTAGTGTCTGAGAGCCCGCAGAGGTTTCCCCTGTGGGCTCTCAGGTAGCGCAGTCCTTATCAGGACTGCTTGCCGATCACGCCCGGCATCACAGGTGCTTCATTGACCGTATCGTGACGTACGAAGGCCAGATGCTGCTGGTAGGCAGTAACCACTTCATCCAGTACCTGAGCGCGCGACAGGCCGTTGAGTTCCTGACCGCTACCCCCTTCGGAAAGGTGGACTGCCAGACGCAGGTAGTAGTCGTCATTGGCATCGATGAAGCTCGGTGTCTGCTGACGTATGGAGCGCACCTGATAGACGAAGTTGGAGGCGTCCTCGAACTCGACTTCCAGCATCACACGCGGCAGCGGTTCATCGTCACTTTGCTCTTCCGTGACGGTCGACACCTGGCCACGTCGGGTGAGCTCTTCGGCCAGCTGGTTGAGTGCCGGACGGACAGAGCGCTTGAGTGTCGCTTCGGCGCTGCCGCTCTGGGCGAAGTCCAGCACGTGATCCAGACGTTCATGCCAGTCGACACCTTCATAGACGCAGCTGTTGTCCTGGCGCACGTTTTCCTTGCGGTCTTCGATCATCAGTGCCTTGTACATCCCGATCATCATGAAGATCAACACTATGGAGAAGGGTACGGCGGTGATGACCACGGCACTTTGCAGCGCGCCGAGACCTCCGACCATCAGCAGAGCGAGCGTCAGCAGACCGATGATGGCGGACCAGAAGATACGCAGCCAGATCGGCGCATCGTGGTTCACATCCTTGAGAATGGAGGTGAAGTTAGCCAGTACCAGCGCACCAGAATCAGCTGATGTCACGAAGAATACGATGCCCAGAATCGCCACGACTGCGGTGGTGATGCCTGACAGCGGCAGCTGCTCCAGGAAGGTATAGATGGTGTTCTGCGGTGCATTCAGTGCTTCGGTGGCCAGTGAGGTGACGCCTTGGTTAGCGACCATGTCGATGCTGGCGTTACCAAACACGCTCATCCAGACCATCATGAAGCTCAGCGGAATCAGCAGTGCACCGAAGACGAACTGGCGAATGGTACGACCACGTGAGATGCGTGCGAGGAACAGGCCGACAAACGGTGTCCATGCGATCCACCAGCCCCAGAAGAACAGGGTCCAGGAACTCATCCACTCATCGGTATCCGGCGTGTAGGCGTAGGTGTCGAAGCTCTTGCTGACGAACTGGGTGAAGTAGTCGCCTATGTTCAGTACCAGCGCATTGAGTAGCTGGGAGGTATCGCTGACAGCCAGTACGAAAATCAACAACGCGGTGGCGAGCAGCATGTTGAATTCAGACAGCAGACGGATGCCTTTCTCGACACCGGTAACCACCGAAATGGTTGCCAGTACCATCACGCCCACGATCAGAGCGGCCTGGACGGCGATGTTCTCGGGGATGCCCAGCATGAACTTGAGACCGTAGTTCAGCTGGATGACGCCGATGCCCAGCGAGGTGGCGATGCCGAACACGGTGGAAATGATCGCGAAGATATCGACGGCGTTACCGATCGGGCCATTGATGCGGTTCCCGAGCAGTGGATAGAAAGCCGAGCGAATGGCCAGCGGCAGGCGATGGCGATAGCTGAAGTAGGCCAGTGACATACCGGCAAGTACATAGATGCCCCAGCCGGAGAGACCCCAGTGGAAGAAGGTCTCGACCATCGCATTGCGAATCGCGACCTGGGTCATCGGGTCTCCGGTGACTGGCGCAACGTAATGGGAGAGCGGCTCCGCGATGCAATAGAATAGGATGTCGATACCGATACCGGCGGCAAACAGCATCGCTGCCCAGGACATCAGCGAAAACTCGGGGCGCGAGTCATCCGGCCCCAGGCGTATCCGTCCGAAGCGTGAGCAGGCAATCAATACGCCAAATACCAGATAGGCGACGATGGCCAGCATGTAGAACCAACCGAAGGTGTCGATGGTCCAGACCAGTGCGCTGCCGATCCACTTGTCCGCTTGCTCGGTGAACAACATCGCGAAGGCGAGAAAGCCCAGAATACCGATGATGGAGCCGTAGAAGACGGTAGGGTTGATGCGACTCGAGGACGGAGATGCGTTCTCGGCGGAAGCAGGTTTCTGCATGAGGAACTCCTGTCAGAGGGAAGTTTCACTCGTGCGTAGTGCTTTTTTGATCGTTCTTCCAATGACATCGTTGTCTGGAAAACGCCAAAAAAAGACGGACACGAACGGCACGCACCGTGCTTCGCTCAGGCTGTGGCCGAACGCGAAACGACGGTGGTGGCGACCGATGCGGCATGTCTGCATGACGTATCGGTAAGCGAGAACTGCAAATGATGAGCAATTCGCGGGCAGCGTCGAAACGCTGGAAAGCAGAAGTAGCGCCGCTATCACGTGGCTGTGGGGAAGTAGCCAGGCCCGTTACCTTGAACGCTCCGCAAGTGTTATTGGACGTCTCTATGCTTTTCGTTACGGCTCACTGCGTCTTGCTGCAGAGAGAGGCGCATTGGAAAGCTGTCGAGCTTCAGAATGTGTACGCTTGCCAGATGGAAAACGACATATACAGCATTCTGGGTCCGCTTTCCTGTGACGGTTGCATGCACCTGCCCATCTACCTGTCTACCAGGGGCTCAGCAGTCAGGAAAGCGTGACTCCACTATCACATTGCGTAATGCTCAAGGCCTCGCAGAATTATTTTAATTGATTGTTCAATGAAAATATAACCCCTTGAGTGGAAATGTGTAGGGTTGCATGTTGGTTTTTCTTATATATATGTCGTTTTCAATGCAATTCCTGTCCGAGTAAAAAGCGTGATTACCGCAAGTAAAATAGTCTATAACCCGCATGACAGCGGCTTTTTGGCAGTGCCTTCAAGTGACGGACGAGGTTTGTGAGATGATCACTGAAAACGACGACGCCGAGCACAAAAAATGTGCTCGGGGCGTCGTGGGTTAGGCGAAATAGCGCTCGACTTTTCAGATCATGCCGTCATGTCTGCTGTTGGAGCGCGAGTCGCTTACTCGAGATGCACTCGATATCGAGTCGCGTAAGATAGCGACTCAGGCTTCAGGTGCCTGTTCTACTGACTGGGTAGCATGCCCGCCATTTGAATGCTTCTGTCCAGCGTGATGGCGCATGCCGTTATCCATGAAGGCTTCCAGTGCATCCAGCTGCTCGGAAGACAGGACATCGGCCAGTTTGTCACGGCCTTCCTTGCGTAGTTCAAGACCGGCTTCACGCATCTTTTCATGCTGAGCCTTGCGACCTTCGGCCACTTCACCCGCCTGCTTGGCTTCCTGCATGTCAGCGCGTGCCTGCTTCATGCTGTCACGCATGTCGTCGCGCATTTCATCACGAATGTCCTTGAGCGCTTGCTGCTGCTCATCGCTCAGGTTCCAGCTAGCCAGCAGCGCCTTCATACCTTCTTTCTGCTGACGTTCTGCCATCTTCGGCCCGCGCTTGTCGCGCTGGTGCATGAGATCCAGCACCTTGATCTGGTCGTCGTTGAGTACCTTGCTCAAGCGCTCATGCTGAGTATCGCGAAGTGTCTTGAAGGCAGCCTTGCGTGCTTCACGTGAGTCGAAATCAGTGTCCTTGAGCGCCTTCATATCCTCGCGCATGGACGTGAAGGAATCCTTCAGGCTGTCGCGCTGGCTGTCATCCAGGTTCCAGCTGTCAAACAGTGCCCCCATCAGCGCCATACGTTGTCCGTCGTTGTCGACCATATGCTTGCCACCGGCCTTGCCGCCGTCTTTCTTGTGGCCCTGCTGCTTGCCATCGTGCTTACCGCCGCCATGTTTACCGTCGTGCTTGCCGGCATTCCAGTAGGCAGTGAGCACCGTCATCTGATTCTCGTCGAGAATCTTGGCCATTTCAGCGGCACTCTGGTCGCGTTGTGCCTTGATGGCGGCGCGACGATCTTCACGAGAATCAAATGTCTGGTTTTCAATCTGCTTGCGGCTTTCCATGCGCTGCTGCTGGAGCTCATCAAGCTGTTGCTGCTGTTCGTCGCTGAGGTTCCAGCTGGCTAGAATCTTTTCCATGCCTGCTTTACGGCTGGAGGCGTCGTGCTCGGATGTCTTTGCATTGCTGGCGGCCATAGCGGTCATCGGCAGTGCCAGAGCGGTGAGAAGACCTGAAACGATGAGCTTGCGAGAGATGCGGTTCATAGCGTACTCCGTGTGTCGAAAGTCAAAGGCCGAGCATCATTCAGTCATGTCACTGTCGTACGTAAATAGAGAGAAATCGTGCAGTGATGTGACGAACTTCGTAGCGTGATGTCGTGCCAGTACTTTTTACAGAAGCCTTGAGGAGGATCGTGCTGTCCTCTTGGCGGGATGGCCGCTGTGTTGCGGCAGTGACGTCAGTATCTCTACACAACAGGTACAAAATCGGCACTGCAGGTGCAACAAAAACGCAACTGGCGTCTGTGGTCACAGACGCCAGTTGTCATGTTTCTGCAAGGTTGTTGGTCAAATGCTCGTGACCCAACTCTCCAGCGTCAAGGTGTTGGTAACGGTGCGATCACTCCAGCACGTCAGGTTCAAACTTGTAGCCAACGGCATAGATGGAGCGGATGACGTCACGTTCCGGCCAGATGCTGGCAATCTTGCGGCGCAGTTTCTTGATGTGGGAATCCACCGTACGCTCGGAGACGATGCGATGGTCACGGTACATGTGGTCCATCAGTTGGTCGCGGGAGAAGATACGCCCTGGCGACTGCATCATTACCTTGAGTAGCTGGAATTCGACGGCGGTCAAGCCCAGGTCCTGATCATCGGCCAATGCTTGCCAGCCATCTTCATTGAGGCGCAGCTGGCCTTTGTCGGAAGTGTCGGACAGGGTTTGATCGAGTGCCTGGCTGCGACGCAGGACAGCCTTGATGCGGGCGACGACTTCACGCGGGCTGAACGGTTTGCAGATATAGTCATCTGCGCCCAACTCCAATCCCAGCAGGCGGTCAACTTCCTCGACACGTGCCGTCAACATGATAATGGGCAGCAGGCTGTTTTCAGCGCGCAGTTGGCGACACAGCGTCAGGCCATCAGTGCCCGGCAGCATCAGGTCAAGCAGCACCAGCGCAGGTGTCTCTTCACGGACGGCAGCGATGACGGCATTGCCATCATCGATGTGACGCGTGAGATAGCCGCTGCCATTGAGATAGTCGCAGAGCAGACTGGCGATCTTGGGCTCATCTTCGACCACCAGAACCAATGGTTTCTGAGTCTGTGACTGGGCATCGTGGGTGTCGGTGTGAACGTCGCTCATGCTCAGGAATCCTTGAAGATAAAAAATGACGGGGCGTGGAAAGCAGCGGTGATCAGCTGGCCAGTAGCGGCAAGCGAATATCCCAGCGCAGTCCGCCCAGTGATGACTGGCCCGGGATGAGCTGTCCATCATGTGCTGCTACCAACGCACTGGCGATCGATAGTCCCAGTCCTGAACCGCCGCTGGTGCGATTGCGCGAGTTCTCGACGCGGTATAGGCGCTCAGTCAGGTGAGAGAGTTCCGCCGCTGGTACACCGGGGCTTGAATCCTCCCAGCGCACCACCGCCCAGCCCGGATGGCCTTCGCCATCTGCAGTACGCGCGGATTCGCGGTGCAGGCTGACCTTCAGCACCCCTGGGGCATCGGTATAGGCGCGGGTATTACTGGCCAGATTGCTCCACAGTTGATGCAGGCGTTGTAGGTCACCGTTTATCTGCAGCGGCAGGTTGATGTCGGTCTCGAGGTGAATGCCGGCATCATCCAGCCAGCCACTTAAATCGTCGAGACTATCGACGAGCTGGCTGTCGAGCGCTAACGGCTCCCGCCACGCATTAAGAGTGCCAGCATCGCTCTGCGCTAGCAGGCGTAGATCAGAGACCAGTCGATTGAGAGCATCGACTTCTTGAACAAGTGACCCGAGGCTACTTTGACTCATCGGACGGAAGCCATCCTGCATGGCCTCGATCTCGCCCTTGAGTACCGCCAGCGGCGTGCGCAGCTCATGCGAGATATCGCTGACCCAACGCTGCCGTGAGTCGCGATTGGACTCAAGTGTCGCGGCCAAGGCATTGAAGTCGCCTGCCAGGCGCGACAGCTCATCCCGTCCACGCACTGGTATACGCGTGGCGTAATCCCCCGCGGTCAGGCGGCTGGCACCACTCGCCAGGTCTCGTACGCGATGCCCCAGCCACCAGGCGATGCCAGCTGCGGCCAGCAGAGAAGCGAAGGTGGAGGACAGCATGATGATCGCCAGATTACGCGATTGACGATCAAGGTATTCGTCCTTGCTACGCCTCAGTACCACGCCGATCGGAAGATAGCCCAGCTCGCCGACCTTCTGGCCATTGACCTTCAGCGGGACGAAGCGCATGCCGGGCAAGGGCCGAGGTGGGCCATTCAGGTGCTTGCCATTAGCATTCAGCAGCATGTAATCCTGCGGCCGACCGACATCTTCCGCGGCAGGAGGTGGCATGGGCATCGTCGCCTCGGAATGGATGATGCGTCTCCAGGCCTGGCGGTCCTTCACCCACTGCCAGTCACCTGACAAGCGGTAATTGTTGATGAGCTCATTGGAGACGACCTCGACGCGCTCCTTCTGAGTGCGTTTCAGATAATCCACGAAACCCTTGTCCATGCTGTGTGAAACAAACATGTAGATGCTGGTACCGATCACGGCATTGGCGATCAAGAGTGTGACGAAAAGACGTATCGACAGGCGCGAACGCATCGAAGCCAGGCGTTGAATCATGTGGAGTGCTCCTCCTGCCGATCAGTACGTGGCGCCAGTCCCAGCAGGCGCCGCAACATGTTCTGTGCATCTTCAAGCAGCAGGTACAGCGACGGCACCAGTATCAGCAGAATCACTGTCGCGAAGAGAATCCCGAAGCCAATGGAAACCGCCATGGGAATCATGAAGCGCGCCTGACGCGAGGTTTCAAAGATCATCGGCGCCAATCCGAAGAAAGTCGTCAGGGTAGTCAGCAGGATAGGACGCAGCCGTCGCGTCGCGGCCTGTAGGATCGCCTCACGAGGGCTGGCCCCTGCGAGACGTTGTCGGTTGGCATAGTCGATCAATACCAGCGCGTCATTGATGACGATGCCGGACAACGCCAGCATGCCCATCAAGCTGATCACCGACAGGCCATACCCCATCAACTGATGACCAATGACGGCGCCGATCAAGCCAAACGGAATGGCGGACATGACTAGCAATGGCTGCAGATAGCTGCGGAAGGGCAATGCCAGCAGCAGATAGAGCGCCGCCAGTGTCAGCAGCAGCGAGATCTTGAGTGACCCCAGATTATCGGCAGTCTCTTCCTGGCGACCACCATAGCCGATGCTCAGGCTCGGATACTGGCTTTTCAGCTGCGGATACACTTCCTGCTCCAGACTGGTAATTACCTGACTGACGGCATCCGAGGGGGTGACGTTGGCAGTGACTTCGATCACACGGCGTCCGTCGATACGCAAGATGCTGGAGGCCGCTCGGCCCTGCTGTATATCAGCGACCAGCCCCAGCGGCACGCTGACGCCATCGCCTGTCTGGATACCGAAGCTCTCGAGCTGTGCAAGGCTGGCACGCTGTGCTTCTGGCAGCAGCACCTTGACCTCCACCTCATTGCGGCCCTGTTGCTGTTTGAGCGCCGTGGCCCCGGAGAGCGGGCCACGCAGCTGCTGAGACAGCGTCGCACCATCCAGTCCCAGTGAGCGACCATAGGCATTGAGCTTGAGATAGATCTCGCGCTTGCCATCATCCAGGCCACTATCGATATCAGAGAGTGAGCTGTAGTCACCCAGCGCCACGCTCAGCGCGTGTGCTGCATCCATCAAGACAGTGTCGTCGGTGGAAGACACGCGAATCGTCAGCCCGGCCCCACGGCCGGGGCCACCGATATCGGACTCGAACAGTAGCGAGTCGGTATTGGCGATGGCGCCGGCTTCCTTGCGCCATGCTGAAATCACCTGCGAGGGCGACCAGTTGCCTTCTACCGTGGTGTCCAGATTGGCAATGATGCTCAGCGAGTTGCCTTCGATCTCGGCACTGGTGGAATAGATGTCGGGACTGTCTTCACGAGCACGTACGCGATCAAGTGCAGAGAGCAGCAAGGTGCGAACTTCGCGGTCCTGATTGATTGGACTGCCGACCGGGAGGTTGGCGGTGACACCGGCACGATTGGACTCTACGCGCGGCATCAGTGAGAAGCCGAGTCGTCCACTGGCCATCCACGCGAGCGCCAAAATCAGGAGTGCCAGTCCGCAGATAGCGGTCAAGCCACGATAGTCGAGACAGCGCTCCAGAAACGGTTGGAAGCGATGGCGAGTGAAGTGCTCCAGGCGCCGCTGTACGCCGTGGCGAACGCGATCGAGCGGTGCCAACCAGCGAATCGGTTTCTCACTGGTGTGCCCCAGATGCGCCGGCAGGATGAAGATGGCCTCGATCCAGCTCAGCGCGAAAATGCTGATGACCACCAGCGGGATGATGCCGAACACCAACCCGAGGAAGCCAGGCAGGAACAGCAGCGGAATGAAGGCCACGATGTTGGAAAGAATCGAAAAGGCCAGCGGTACCGCAATCTCACGCGCTCCCAAGATGGCGGCCTCACGCATGCTCGCGCCACGTTCACGATGCGAGTGAATGTTCTCACCGACGATGATCGCGTCATCCACCACGATGCCCAGCGCGATGATGAAGGCGAACATTGAGATCATGTTGATGGAGACGCCCACCAGTGGCAGGAACAGCATCGCACCAAGGAAGGCGGTCGGAATACCCAGTGTTACCCAGAAGGCCAGGCGCGCTTCCAGGAACAGCCCTAGCAGCACCAGCACCAGTGCCAGTCCCATCCAGGCATTCTTGAGCAGCAGTTCCAGACGATCCTGATAGATCAGCGAGTCATCGTCCTCGACGCTTAAGGTCAGTCCGCGCGGCAGGCTGGTAGTCAGCTCCGGCAACATGGCCATGGTCGCCTCGGAGAGCGAGGTGGGGGTCTGCTTGCCGACCTGATAGATGTCGAGGCCAATGGCGGGTTCACCGTCGTAGAGCACTTCTTTATCGCTATCGGAAAAGCCGTCACTGACGATGGCGATATCGCCCAGTCGAATGACATTACCTTCCTGGCTCGAAATGACGGGCAGCTGCGAAAACTCGACCGCACCGTCGCGACGTGCTTCATAGCGCACCAGGTACTCGCCCTGCTGGGTGTCCAGACTGCCGCCGGCCAGGTTCAGGGCCTGATTGCCGATCAGGCTGGCAACCTCCTGATGCGACAGGCCGTAGCGACGTAACGCGCCTTCATCAAGCGCGACATGAACTTCACGATCACGGATGCCCGTCAGTTCTACCTTGGTGATATCACTGCTGTCGAGCAGGCTCAGACGCAGGCGCTCTGCTACATTGCGCAGTGTCTGATCATCAGTCTGGCCATGCAGCTTCAGCTCCATCACGCTACGTGAGCGGCCAGCGAGTGAGTAGACCGGCGGATCAGATTCATCCGGCAGGGTAGTGATGCTGTCGATGGCCTGCTGAATGTCCTGATAGGCGCGCATGGTCTCGATGCCGTCCTGAAGCTCAATGGACAGCGAACCCAGGCCCTCCTGGGCCGTGGCGGTGATCTCATCGATACCTTCCACGTCCTGAACTGCGGACTCCATGGCCTGCAGCAGGCTTTCGGAAACCTCATCCGGCGTCGCGCCGGAATAGCTGACACTGACGTTGATGATCTCGAGTTCGAAGGAGGGGAAAACCTCTTTCTTGATCTGACTCGACATCAGAAGACCACCGAGGATCAGGCATAGCATCAACAGGTTGGCGGCGACACCGTGGTCGTGCATCCAGCTGATCGGGCCCTTGAGGCGAGACGGTACCGTCATGACTCGCTTCCTGTGGTCGAGGTGGTGGCTGACTGGCCACCCACCGGATTCTCGGCTCGCTTGCTGGTTTGTTGATCAGCGTCCGGTGTGGGCTCGGGGTCTTTCTTCTCATCACCACGGGCACGCAGCGCCATACCTGCCTCGACACTACTCAGCGCACTGGTGATGACGCGCTCGCCGTCTGTAAGGCCGTCGGCGACCAACAGGCTGTCATTGCCGAGATGGCGCAGTTGAATACTGCGCTTCTCGAGATGGTCGTCAGGTGTCAGCACCCAGACTTCACGATTGCTGCGCAGCGCGCTGATCGGCAGTTCGATCAATGACGCTGTGCGTGTCGGGCTTAGACTGGCTTCGACAACATCGCCAATACGCAGTGCTGGGGTGCTGGTACGTGCCTCATCAGAGACTCTCAGGGCCAGCGGGTCATCTACGGCCACCATCACTTGGGTCAGCAGACCATTGTCTTCCAATGACGGCAGTACGCTCCAGACCTCGCCGAGTCGATGCTGTCCCTCGGGCCATGCCTTGCTGGAGATCAGTACTGGCGTGCCCTGACCATCACGCGCGTGAGTCGAGAGCCATTCCATGTCGTCCTGCGGCAAGTTGAGGCGCACCCAGAAACGGTCTGAGGCGACCAGCGTCAACAAGTCAGTGAAGGCGTTGAGATCACTGCCTTCACCTACCAGCCGCTCACTGATCAAGCCATCGAAAGGCGCGCGAATATCGGTGCGCTCCAGATTGGCTTTCGTTTGATCACGATTGGCGCGAGCACTTTCCACAGCTGCCACGGCTGCCTTGAGCTGTGGCTCGCGCAGTACCAGCGCTTTTTGCGCCGCAGGGAGTGAACGGCCGAAGGTCTTGTACTCGGATGCAGCGCGGATCTGTTCACCGCGTTCGGACGCCAGACTTGCCTCTGCGGTGGTGAGATCTGCCTCTGCCTGTCGCAGTGCCAGCTGGTAATCCAGCTTGTCGAGACTGGCCAGCAACTGCCCCTTTTTCACTTCTCGTCCCGCTTCTACACCGTCTGCGAAGGGGGCAAGGCGACCGCTGACTCGGGTCGAGACCGTGGTTTCGCGGTCTGCAATGACCCGACCATAGCCTTCAAGCAGCGGGGCGCTCGACTGATGGTTCACCGTCACTACCTCAACCGTCGGGACAGGTGCCTCGACGGCTGCGCGCTTTGGCGCGCTGGGGCTATGCGTCATCCACCAGCCAGCGAGCGCCACGGCCAGTGCGAGAATGATCACGGCTAGCAGGCGCAGCCACATGAGACGCCGCGATGTGGGGGGTGTCTTTTCGGCAGAGACGGGCGGTGAAGAAGGCGTAGACGGTTCAGGGCTAGTGTCCATGCGGACTCCGGACAGAAAAGGGCCAGGACCCATATGCGCACTTATCGAGCGCACAGAGGCAGGCGATCATGCGAAAGGAAACAGGCGGAATAATGAAGGGTGCCATGATGCCATTATCTTGTCGTTTTAATCAGGGAAATAGCGTGCAACGTATGAAAGCATGCCTTTCATGAAGGCAGAAAAGAGGAAGCAAAGGAAGGGAGGAGGCGAGGGATTGTCGTTGATTGAAACCAAAAGACTGCCACGCAAGGTGACAGTCTTTTGGGAAGAGTTCAGGCGGACTTTAGTTGAGCCAGGCGATCTTTGGATACCCGATGGGAGTGCCTGAAGACTGCTGAAGGTGCTAGAAATTTATACGAATAGCCCGATCAGTAGTGCCATCGAGACGCCGATCACCCCGATCAGGGTTTCCATCACTGTCCAGCTCTTCAATGTTTCCTTTTCAGTCAGTCCGAAGTAACGACTGACCAGCCAGAAGCCGGAGTCATTGACGTGGCTAAGGACTGTCGCGCCGCTGGCGATCGCGATCACCACCAGGCCCAATACAGGGCCGGACAGACCCAGCGTGCTGATCACCGGTGCCATCAAGCCTGCAGCAGTGATCATTGCCACGGTCGCAGAGCCCTGGATCACACGGACGGCAGTGGCGATCAGGAAGGCCAACAGGATAGGTGGCAGGTTGCTGTCGGCCATCAGGTTGCCGAGTACATCACCGACGCCAGAGTCGATCAGCATCTGCTTGAAGACACCACCGGCACCGGTGACGAGGATGATGATGCCGGCCGGCTCGAGCGCCTTGGTGGCAACTTCCATTACCTGTTCACGTGTCATGCCGCGACGGGTGCCGAGCAGAGTAAAGGCCATCAAGGTCGCCAGGCTCAGTGCCACGAAGGGATGGCCGAGAAAGCCCAGCCAGCCGACCAGTGGCTGTCTTCACCGAAGATGGCGCCCGACACGGTATTGAGTACGATCAATGCCAGCGGTAGCAGCACGATGGAGAGAATCAGTCCGAAGCCCGGCGCGCGGGTCTCGATGTCTTCATCGCTCATCGCGCTGCCGGTGTTCTCCATGTATTCGGGGATCTTGGCATCGATACGCGCCGCGATGAAGCGGCCGAAGATCGGGCCGGCCACGATCATTGCGGGCAGGCCGCACAGGGCGCCGAACAGGATGACGTAGCCGAGATCAGCGCCGATCAGCTTGGCGACCGCGATCGGCCCCGGTGTCGGCGGGATGAAAGAGTGAGTGACGGCCAGGCCAGCCAACAGCGGGATACCGTAATAGAGCAACGAGCGCCCACTGCGACGCGCCAGTGCATAGACCAGTGGCACAAGAATGATGAAAGCGACATCGAGGAAGACGGGGATCGCGACCAGAAAGCCGGTCAGCGCCAGCGCCCACTGCGAGCGCGAAGTGCCGAAGCGGCCCAGCAGGGTGTTGGCCATGCGGTCGACGCCGCCTGAGACTTCCAGCATCTTGCCGAACATGGCGCCAAGGCCGACCACGGTGGCAACAAAGCCGAGAGTATTGCCCATGCCGTTGGTCACGGAATCAATGATGGCTTCCGGCTGCATGCCGGTAGCAAGGCCGACGCCAAGACTGACGACCAGCAGTGCCACAAAGGCGTGCAGGCGCAAGCGCATGACGAGATACAGCAGCAGTAGAATGCCGCCGAGGGCGGCCAGGACGAGGGTGCTATCTGGGGACATGATGGCGAACTCTTGCGGCTGGCAATGACCCGGGAAGTGGTCACTGCCCAAAGGCGTATTGTGGAAGGCGTGTTTCATCGTGCAGGATGAAAGTTACCGGTAACATAAGCGCCTGCGCAATGATCCGAAAGGTGCATGTCGCTGTAAGCAAACGGCATGGATGATTCTCGATCTGCGTTATTCTCACGTATGACCCATGGTATTGCCCTCATCGAAGGGCATGGAACCCTCTCAGGGAGAGCTCGTTACATGCAGCCGCAAGTAGACCCATCATCATCCCTCTCATCGATGTCTGAGCGTGATCGTTTGCCCGCAGAGGGTGTGCGATTGATCGTGATGGGCGTCTCCGGCTGTGGGAAGTCGCATATCGGCCAGCAGCTGGCGGCACAACTGGAGGCGGAATTCATCGATGGCGATGATTATCACGGCGAGGAAAATGTGGCCAAGATGGCGCGAGGTATCCCATTGGATGACGATGATCGTCATGGCTGGCTGGCGCGGCTGGCCGAACTGATCGAGGATGCCCGATGCGAGAAGCGCAGCCTGGTACTGGCTTGCTCATCGCTCAAGCGTCGCTATCGCGACCAGTTGCGTGGTGGGGATGATGCGCTGGGCTTTGTGTTTCTTGATGGCTCGCGGGAGCTGTTGCTTGAACGCCTGGAAGCGCGTCAGGACCACTTCTTCCGTGGTGCCTCGATGCTGGATAGCCAGTTGGCGACCCTCGAGGCACCGAATGGTGAGGAAGAGCGTCTCTATCAGGTGGATATCAGTGCTAGCCCAGATGAACTGGTCGTGCAGCTCGACGCGCGTATCCGGGCTCAGTCTCACACGGTGGTGGATGCGTAAGCTGCACTTCGTACGTTGCACTTTGCGCTATATGCAACGGGAGGCTAGAGGCTTCCGCCGGTCTGCAGGCTGAATCCCAAGTCTTCCCAGTGTCCGCTGGGCGTGGCGTCAGTATCGCCCTCAAGGCGCGCCAGCATGAGCGCGGCAGCGCGGGCACCGATGTCTCGCCGCGGTGTCACCACGCTTGCCAGCGGTGGGCAGGTGCTACGCGTCATTTCCAGTCCATTGAAGCCCGCCAGCGCAATATCTGCAGGTACGGCGATATGACGGCGCTGGCATTCGAACAGAGCACCGGCCGCCAGGTCATCGTTGCAGCAGAAGATGGCGTCCAGTTCTGGCCAGCGTTGGAGCATCTCGGCCAGTAGCTCGCTGCCTAGCTGGACGCTCGACGGCGCTGTCGTCGTCATCAGGTAGTCCTGAGTGAGACCGGCTGCCTCAAGCGCTGATTGCCAGCCGCCAAGGCGTTGCTCAACGCGCTGGTCCATACGTGCTGCCATCAAGCCAATACGCTGATGTCCACGCGTGATCATGGCCTCTGTCATGGCGCGGCCGGCGGCGTGCTGGTCCAGTCCTACTGCCATGTCGAGCGGTGCCTCGCGCTTTTCCATACATTCCACTACTGCACAGCCTGAGCGAGTAATCATTTCAATGGCGCGCTTGCTATGACGGCTGCCGCAGAGCACCAGCCATCCACGCCGAATGATAGCCAGGTCTCGATCAGGCGTTCCTCCTCCTCCATTGAATAGCCGGTGTGGCCAATCAGTAGCTGATAGCCTCGGGCAGCTAACGGAGCTTCCAGGCCGCGATGCAGCTCCGAGAACACCGCATTCGATAGCGAAGGGATCAGTAGCGCGATCAGCTGCGAGCGGCCGCTGGCGAGGCTGCCTGCCTGTCGATTGGGCATGTAACCCAATTCATGGGCGCACTCGCGCACCCGCTCGCGCATGACGTCGGAGACCTTCTCGGGCTGATTGAGTGCGCGCGACACCGTAACCTTGGTCACGCCCAGACGGGCGGCAATGTCGGCGAGTGTCACGCGTTTGAGGCGTGGTGATTTACTGGGCAGAGGCGGCATGGTCGCTCGTGCGGCTGGGAAAGATGGCATGAGTGTTACCGGTAATGATGCTCATGAGCAAGCCGACGACTCATCGCAAGCCGCCGGCACTTTCACTGCGCGCCGGTTAGGTGCCGCTTAAGGAAAGCAGGAATATGATCATGGGGGGGGAGGCCAGCGAGAGCAGGAAGCCCGAAACCACGGCGACCGGCACGCACGCCACGCCACCGGTTTGCTGGATCACCGGCAGGGTGAAGTCCATGGAGGTCGCGCCGCCGAAACCAATGGCCAGCGGCGTGAAGCGGTGAATGGTCAGTGGAATCAGTAAGAAGGCCAGCAGCTCGCGGCCAAGGTCATTGAAGAAGGCTGCACCGCCCAGAATCGGGCCGAGCTGGTCGCCGACGAGAATCCCTGACAGCGAATACCAACCAAAGCCGGCAGACATGGCCATGCCCTGATTCCAGTCGAGTTCAAGCAGTGGCGCCGCCAGTACGCCCCCCAGCAGCGAGCTGGCCATCACCGTCAGCGCGATGAACAGGCCATGACGATTGAGTAGAATCTGACGCAGGCTCATGCCCGAGCTTCTCAGCTGACAACCGATCAGCGCCAGCAGCACGTAAAGCGCCCACTCGGCGAGAGTGTCGGTGTCGAGTTGTATGTCCATCATGTTCAGCAGCACACCACCGCCTACCCCAAGCGCCACGACCGCAGCGAGTGTCAGTGAGCCGGACAGTGCCTGCCAGCGCGTCATCGGTGCGCCTTCGACCACACGAGAAGGGTCTGCGCGTAGTGAGCTGTATTTTGACAGCCACCACAGCGCTAGCAGATTCAGCGGCGTGATGATGGCAAACAGAATTAGCGCCTGACGGCTCATGGCGGCCATGCCAGCACCGAGATGCTCCAGCGCTGCCAGCCCCATGCCCATCAGGAACAAGATGACGTAGATCGAGGCGTTGACGGTGTGATTGATCATCGCCAACCGGGCAGGCTGCTCGACATGAACCAGATAGCCGAGAATCAGTGGCAGCAAAATAAAGACAAGACCCGAAAGCATGACCCTTCCTTGGTAAGACTGGCCCGGTGGGCCGCAAGACATCGATAAGCGGTATTGGCCGCAGGAGGGCCTACTGTAGCGATTGCCGGAGATAGAGGGTATCCCCGGCGCCATGTATAGGGAGACAGTTCTGGTGATGACGGATTAGCGATACTTATGGCGGTGCTAGCGACGTGAGCTACTCAGTTGATTGAGCACCAGGTGAGCGGATACCTCCGGCTCCTCACCGGCAGGGCTGTCTTCGTAGTCAAGGTAATCCAGCGCCACCATCAGCCCCGGCCAGCGAGGGGCCAGCCATATCCGATAGTGTTTTTGATCACGATGTTCACGCCAGGCATCGAGTCGCAAGGTGCGGAAGGTTTGATCGGCGGCCTGCAGCGATTCTTCGGCTTGAACTTCGTAGACCAGAGTGCGCGTGCGGCTCTTGTGGTCCAGGTAGTCGATGGAGCAGGGCACGGCTTGCGTGCACTGGCCTTGCGCCCACTGCGCATCCGCCTGCTGGCCCAGGGCAACAAGCAGGGTCTGGCGATCTGGTGGCACCATTTCCTGCGCGTTCGGTGCTTCACGCGTGTAGTCCTTGCCGATGCCGGCCAGGCGATAGCCTGAGCGATAACCTGCCGGCACAATCGTGTCATCGTTGAGCGTGAAGCGGCCCTGTTCGTAACCGCTGGCGACCTTGATGGAGGCCTCCATGCTGGCAATGAACAGTTCACCACTCTGGCTGACACGCTGGGTGATCGGCACATCAGGCCAGCCATCCAGCGCCAGAGTGTATTGCGCGGTAAAGGGGACGGGAGGCATGAGTGACGACGCGAGAGTGCTGTCGTCGGCGTGGACAACGCCCGTCATCAACATCAGTGCGGCTAGCCAAGCTCTGCCAAGGCCTTTGACGCTGAGGTTTGTAAGACCTGGAAGTTTGAAACTGACGGCGCGGCGAAGTCGAGGCTGACAAGGCAAGACAGGAGGGTTCGCAAGCATGGTAACTCCTGTGACCGGTGGTCAAATCCGTGACCGGCAGGATGAATGGGGTGTCGTGATAGAAAGGGGTGATGATTTGGAAGCATAAAGCCCTGCAAGGTTCCCTTGAGCCTGCCTATTTGCGCCAAGACGGTATTTCAGCGCTTGCTCATGCGCAATGGGTAGGTAACCTGTAGAAGCCCTGTTCGTGACCTGCACTTGTTTCCCAGGAGCCGCGCACCTTCTTCAAGCGCCGCGTAGTGCTCTACTCCCTCATTTGATTAATCAGGAGATCATCATGGCCAGCATTGTCATTATTGCCGGAGATTTTGTAGAGGATTATGAACTGATGGTGCCTTTTCAGGCACTGCAGGCGATGGGGCACCGTGTAGATGTGGTGTGCCCGGACAAGCGCGAAGGCGATATCGTCAAGACGGCGATTCACGACTTTGAGGGCGATCAGACCTATACCGAAAAACCGGGTCACAACTTCGCGCTCAATGCCAGCTTCGTTGACATCGATGCCGCAAGCTATGATGCGCTATTGATTCCTGGTGGACGTGCGCCAGAGTACCTGCGGCTGGATGAACGTGTACTGACGTTGGTGCGTCATTTCGTCGACGCTGACAAGCCGATAGCGGCGGTCTGTCATGGGCCACAGCTATTGGCAGCGGCGATGTCGCTGGCTGGCCATCGTGTCAGCGCCTATCCGGCTTGCGCGCCAGAAGTCACGCTGGCTGGCGGTGAGTTTGTCTCGCTCGAGGTCACCGACGCAATCACTTCTGGCAAGCTGGTCACGGCACCTGCCTGGCCGGCGCATCCTGAATGGCTGCGTCAATTCAATGCCCTGCTGGTCTGATGCATTGCATGCCACTCGCGTAGTGGCTGCATGATTTAGTAGCGGCATGATACAGCGGTCATTGCACAACACCCTGCCTATCGGCGGGGTGTTGTCGTTTCAAGGCAAGGTTCAGGAGCGAGCAGTCAACGACTTCAGCCACTGACGATGCGGCGCGAGGCGTACTTGATGTTGTTCATGCCATGCCTGATTACCGAAAGTAGAGGCGTAACGACTGGCCGAGTCGCAGGCCAGTATCAACCAGCTACCGCGAAGAGACTCACCGCGCATGCGACGCGCCTCCAGTGTCTGTAGCAATCCGGCGAACGCGGTGCCGGTGGAGGGCCCGGCCGCCAACTCCTCCTGTTCGGTACGTTCTGCATGCTCCGCTAGCCACAATGCTGCCGCCTGACTGCGGCTGTCTTCGATAGAGAGATAGTCATCGAAGTCCTCTGGGCGGAAAGCTTCCAGTACGCAGGGCCGCCCGATGCCCTCAATGGGATTGCTGGCACACGGCGGTGTCAGCGCGGTATGACGCACGCCATGAGTCTGAAAGTGCTGCCAGCAAGCGGTATAGACGGAGTGTTCCGGATCGACACCGATTACCTTGGCGCGCTCCCCCTTGAGGCGTAGATGACGCGCGAAGGTGGCAGCACTGCCGCCGGTGCCAGCGCCCAGAAATACTGCCTCCAGCGGTGGTAATCCGTGTGATGCAAGTTGGCTCAAGCATTCTCCGGGTAGGCTTGTGGTGCTGCGCCAGTCGCTGGCGGTGGCGGCATGACGGAATTGATCAATGAAGTGGCCACCGCTGACATCGGCCAGTCGCTGAGCGTGCTGACATAGCAGTGCGGCGTCATCGACTTTCACGACCTTCCCACCTTCGGCACGAATCGCTGCCAGCTTGTCGGGAGCGGTAGTTGTGGGTATCACAGCGATGAACTCAAGCCCCAGCTGGCGCGCCAACCAGGCCTCAGATACCGCTGTGGAACCTGACGAAGCCTCTATGACTGGCCGTCCCGGTTTTAGCCAGCCCTCGACCAATGCTTGCTCGAACAGAGACATGGCCAGCCGATGCTTGAGTGAGCCACTGGCATGGGCGCGCTCGTCCTTGATCAATACGTGAGCCTCGGCGAAGCCCGGCAAAGCGAGCACTCTCAGCGGTGTCCGCGGCGTGGCTGCCTTGAGGGCGGCCAATGTCATCAGGCTGCACTGTTGCCAGACGCGTAGTGATGTCTGTGCAGCGTAATCGGCTGATTGAGCGTGCGATGACGGCGTGACACTAGGGGAGGGGGCATCAATTGACGTCATCTGAGCGCTTTCCGTTGCTGGGGAGAGTCTCAATGGTACGGCGAGTGCCAAAGCAAAACTTGCCAGTTGGGATGCTTAAGGCCATGTTTCAAAGCAAGAGATTATTGCAAGGAGCGGAATGTGGAGAAAATTATGCTCGACGCTACCGATCGTGCCCTGCTGAGATTGCTACAGCGTGATGCCAGTCTGTCCTTGGCGGCGCTGGCGGAGGCGGTGCACCTGACGACTTCGCCGTGCTGGAAGCGTCTCAAGCGGCTGGAGGAGTGTGGCGTGATTACCGCGCGGGTAGCGTTGCTCGATGCTGAACGCGTCGGGCTAGGATTGACGGCTTTCGTACAGCTCAAGACTTGCGACCATTCTCGCGATTGGTTCGAGCGCTTTGTGGCCATCATCGAGAGCTTTGAAGAGGTCACCGAGTTCTATCGCATGGCAGGCGATTACGACTACCTGCTCAAGGTGCAGGTCGCAGACATGAATGCCTACGACCATGTTTACAAGCGGTTGGTGAATTCCCTCGAAGGCCTGAGCGATGTGTCGGCGCGTTTCGCGATGGAACGCATCAAGTCGACGACGGCGCTCCCGATATGATTGTCGCGTTGATGGGGTCGCGTTCGCACTGACGGGGTTATGTCACTCGAGTCATGCCGTCCGGATCGCTCAGTAGCCATTCTCGCGGCTGATACCAGTGAGCGTCTCGCCACGTTGCACTCGCCGAATGTTCTCCGCCAGCTGATCAGCAGCTTCGGAAATTGGTGTAGGCGCTGCCGAATGTGGCGTGATGATGACGCGCGGATGGCTCCAAAGTGGGCTTTGTGGCGCTAGCGGCTCATGTTGGAAAACATCGAGTAACGCGCCACGTAGCTGGTTGGCCTCAAGCGCTGCCACCAGGTCCGTCTCCACCACGCTGCTGCCACGTCCCGGATTGATCAACACGGCATCATCAGGTAGCGCCGCGAACACCGCTGCATTCAATACATCGCGTGTCGCTGGGGTGTTGGGTAGCAGGTTGATCACCGCCTTGAGGCCGAGCGTGCTGTCGCCAAGCACGTCATGCAACGTACGGCCATCTTCGCCTTGCTCATGATGACAGGTGATGCCCTCAAGCTGACGGGCGCTGCGGCTGAAACCATGCACCGGATAACCGTCTTCCGCCAGGCTTTGAGCGATCTGTGCACCGATCGCGCCCAACCCCAATATCGCGACGGGATACTGGCTGGGGCGTACTACGCGATGTGGCGCCCAGTCGTGACTGTCTTGTTGCACGGCATAACGATCGAAGTCGCGGCGGAAGTGCAATAAGCCGTAACGTACGTAATCAATCATGTAATCAGCCATGCCGGCATCACTCAGCTTCAGGATCGGGACATCCTTGGGCAGCGCCGGATTGCTGAGCAGGCCATCGACACCAGCGCCCAGATTGAGGATGGCTTTCACGTCGTGATCGCGGTGGCGCTCAAACAGAGTTGCGGGTGGCGTCCATACCACCAGTATGTCGCCCAGCTGTTCGCCGTCATCGGCTACGATCTCGATGCTTTCCTTGTCCAGAGCTGTGCCGCCCAGACGTTGACGCAGCGCATCGCACCAGCGCTCGGCGCGCTCATGATGAACCAGTATTCGCATGTTGTTCTCCCGTGTAGGTGACTGGACTTTGGGGCGTCGTTGATGTCCAAAAGCGACCGTGAGCAGGCGCAGGCCTTGCAAGGGCTTCGGCGAAAGGTGACAGTGCCAGAGCAGTCTTTGACCCGCTGACAGCAGAGTGACAGACTCGAATCAAGAGGGGAATTCGTATGTACGCATATACGCTGCCTGTGCTGATTGTCTGCGCAGTGCGTATTGCTCCGCCCCGACGTGCTGCTTGCCTCTAGGCTGATTGAACAGGAGCGCTGCATGAGCCAATTCCCGTCCCATTCGCACGTTATCCAGCCTCCTTTCGCCGGACTCAATACTCTGCCGGCCAACGAGGCACAGGGTGATCCTGACGGTTGGACGCCACGTGCGCTGTCAGCCGGACGCCAGGCTTTCACCATTGGTGAGTACCGTTCTCGCATTCAGCGGGTACGCGAGGCCATGGCGCGTGCTGGGCTCGATGTGATGGTAATTTCTGATCCCTCCAACATGGCGTGGCTGACTGGCTATGACGGTTGGTCCTTCTATGTTCACCAATGTGTGCTGCTGGGGCTCAGCGGTGAGCCGGTGTGGTACGGACGTCGTCAGGATGGCAATGGCGCACTACGCACTTGCTGGATGGCGGAAGACAACATTCAGTGGTATCCGGATTACTACGTGCAGAATCCGGACATGCACCCGATGGAGTTTCTGGCCCAGTCCATTCTGCCCCAGCGTGGCTGGCACGATGGTGTGATCGGCGTTGAGCTCGACAACTACTACTACTCGGCGCGAGCGCACTTGGCCCTGGTCAAGGAGTTACCGCACGCACGGTTGGTGGATGCCAATTCACTGGTCAATTGGTGTCGCGCGATCAAGTCCGAGCAGGAAATCGCCTACATGCGCGTGGCCGGACGCATCGTCGAGCGCATGCACTCACGCATCCTTGAGCTGATCGAGCCGGGTCTGCCCAAGAGTGCGCTGGTGGCGGAGATCTATCGCGTCGGCGTCGAAGGGGTGATCGGGCCGCAGGGCGAAATTCTCGGCGGTGATTATCCTGCCATCGTGCCGCTGCTGCCCACTGGCAGTGACGCGGCAGCACCGCATCTGACCTGGGACGACACTCCCTTTCGTGAGGGAGAAGGCACCTTCTTCGAGATTGCCGGCTGCTATAAACGTTATCACGCCCCCCTGTCGCGCACGGTATTCCTCGGCCGCCCGCCACGCGATTTCGTGCGTGGTGAGTCTGCGTTGCTGGAAGGCATCGAGAGCGGCCTGGCCATCGCCAAACCTGGCAATCGATGCTGTGATATCGCATTGGCACTGGGTGCTGCGATGGACAAGTACGGTTTCGACCGTGGTGGCGCGCGCTGTGGTTATCCCATCGGCTTGAGTTATCCCCCCGACTGGGGTGAGCGCACCATGAGTCTGCGCCCGAGTGACGAGACAGTGCTGGAGCCAGGCATGACTTTCCACTTCATGCCAGGCATGTGGATGGATGACTGGGGGCTTGAGATCACCGAGTCGATCCTGATTACTGAAAATGGTGCCGAGCCGCTGTGTGACGTGCCGCGCCAGCTGTTCGTCAAGTAAGTAGTGCCGAGGGGTTCTTTGATTAAAATAGTGCCATCCGTTCATCAAGTGGCACTTGCGGCTTGTGAAATCACTCGTGAAGTAACGTTTGCAGCGCGAGCAGCCCGTCCGGCCAAGGAGGCCCTGTATGCGTGAATCTCCCATCAGTCTGACCATTGATCTGAACGCCGATGGTGTTCGACACGGCTTCTTCAAATTGCCGATTTCCACCGATGACTCGGCGTGGGGCGCCGTCATGACCCCGATCAGCGTGATTGCCAACGGCGAAGGGCCGACGGTGCTGCTGACCGGCGGCAATCATGGGGATGAATACGAAGGCATCACTGCGCTTTACAAGCTGGCGGCGCGCCTGACAGTGGAGGAAGTGCAAGGTCGGGTGATCATCGTGCCGACCATGAATGCGCTGGCGGCGAAGGCGGGTCGTCGCTGCTCACCGCTGGATGGCGGCAACCTGAATCGTAGCTTCCCCGGCGACCCGGGCGCGGCCCCACGCAGCAGATCGCAGACTACTTTACTCGCGTGCTGGTGCCGCAGTGTGACTTCGCGCTGGACCTCCACTCTGGCGGGCGCACGCTGGATATCCTGCCGTTTGCCGCGGCGCATCGTCTTGACTACCTCGAGGAATCGTTGGGCGTCGAGCAGTGTCGTCATCAGGAGGCGGAGAGTCTCGCTGGCGCGCTGGCTTTCGGTGCGCCTTCCGCGATGATGATGTTCGAGCTGGATGCCGAGGCGCTGTACGACACCGCAGTGGAGCGGCAGGGCAAGATATTTGTCACGACGGAACTGGGGGGCGGCGGTTCCACCACACCGGAGCGTCAGGCGATAGCGGACCGCGGCGTCGATAACTTCCTCACTTTCAGTGGTGTGCTACGCACACGCAGTCGCGCTGACCTTGAAGAAGAGCTTGAAGGTCAGCGCGCGAGCCAGACGGCATCCCCTCTGCTGATCGACATGCCGGACGCCAGTTGCTATGTGCAGAGTGAGCATGAGGGGCTGCTGGAACTGTGTGTGGCGCTCGGTGAGCAAGTCGTGGCAGGCCAGTGCGTGGCACGGGTTTATCCCTTGGGCCGAGCTGGGCAACCGGCGGTGGAGTATCGTGCCGAACGTGAGGGTGTGCTGGTCGCGCGTCGTTTCCCTGCCCAGGTCGCGTTGGGTGATACGCTGGCAGTGATCGCGGAGGTGGTGGATAACCTCGCGCGTGATGCCACATGAGCGCGAGTCACCCCCGCATGCTGCCTGCACCGAAACTCGATGCGTTTGATCTCAAGATTCTGGCAATTCTCGAACGGGATGGCCGCATCACCAAGTCGCGGTTGGCGGAGGAGATCAATCTCTCGGTCAGCCCGTGTTGGGAGCGCGTCAAGCGTCTCGAACAGGCTGGCATCATTGAAGGTTATGCGGCGCGCATCAATCAGTCGCTGTTAGCAGGAGAGGGCCCGCTGGCAGCAGCACCCCGCACGCCGGTGTGGGTCGAGATTCATCTCAAGCACCATGATGCCGCAAGCTTTCAGCGCTTCGAGAAGGCCATGCGCGAGGCGGATGAGGTGATCGAGTGTGTCGCGGTCGGCGGCGGTGTGGATTATCTGTTGCGACTTGAGACGGCGAGCATCGACGCCTATCAGCGATTGATCGATCGCTGGTTGATCTCGGAGCTGGGGATTGATCGCTATTTCACCTACATCGTCACCAAGCAGGTAAAATAGCTCGCTGTTCATGTCAGCCTTCTTCCTCCGTGCTGCGAGATTTCAACATCATGGCGTTTTCTACCGCCCACATTGCTCATGCTGTCACTCTGTCCGAGGGGGGGGATGGCCAGCCAGAAGCTCCCGTGCTGGTCTTTGATTCCGGCGTAGGGGGCTTGTCGGTCGCGGCGGAAATTCGTCGTCACTGGCCAGCCCTGTCACTGGCCTATGTCTGCGATAACGCGGCATTGCCTTACGGCACCAAGGCGGACGACTGGCTGGTGACGCGAATTACTGAGGTCTGCGTGGCCGCGGTAAAGGCCAGTGGCGCACGTGCCCTTGTCGTCGCCTGCAATACCGCCAGTACACTGGCGCTGACCTCACTGCGTAAAGTGCTGAAGATTCCCGTGATCGGTACCGTGCCGGCGATAAAGCCAGCCGCGGCGCTGGCGCGTGTTCGTCAAAGCGATATACGTCGTCAGCAGGGAGCGCCGCCGGTATTTGCACTGCTGGCAACTTCCGCCACCGTGAGGCGCAGCTATACCGAGCAGCTGATCCATGATTTTGCATCCGACTGCCGGGTGATTCGCGTCGCCGCTGATCCGCTGGTCGCGGAGGCAGAACGACGCCTGCGGGGGGAGGTATCACGCCCACAGGTGGTCACTGATAGCCTGGCGGATTTAGCCGCAGTGGAAGATCTGGAAGTGGTCATTCTCGGCTGCACGCACTTTCCGCTACTGAGTGCAGATATCTCCGCGGCACTGACCAAAGGGGCTCAAGGGGTGCAAGGAGACCAGGTTCGTGTGGCACTGATAGATTCCGGCGCCGCGATTGCGCGGCGTGTCGCCGAGGTGTTGGCGCTGAAAGTGTTGGCAGCTGATACGCATGAGCAGACTGCCACGGGTATCGCATTGGCCACAGATACGGGGCAAGCGGGACTGTCCATCGCACTGGCCTGCCAAGGCTTTGCGCCAGCGCGAGCGCTGATATTGGAAAATGCTGTATAGCGTTAGTGTGATTGGCCCGCTAGCGACGATCAGCACGTATTGTCTGTATTCCTCTCATCTCGCACTTGAGCTTCGCGCTGCCGGTGGTAGGCTAGCGCGCCCAACCTCTAAATGGACGTGTCTGGTGCGTCATTCGATGACGCTGACTTGCGTACCTTTATTCATCGATTCAGTGCTGCGGTATGCCCGCAGGCAGGAGTTAGTGTGGCCATACCCGTCGTCGATTCAAGTCAGTACGAGAGCCAGCTTGCCGAAAAGGCTGAGCAGATCAAGGCGCGTTTTTCGGCCTTTGATACGCCGGAACTTGAGGTGTTTGCGTCGCCGTCGAGCCATTACCGCATGCGCTGCGAATTTCGTATCTGGCACGAAGACGATGACCTCTTCTATGCAATGTTCGAGGTCGAGATCGACTCTGAGGGCGAGAAGCAGAAGACCGTCGTCCGCATGGATCAGTTTCCGGTGGCCAGTCAGCGCATCAATGCACTGATGCCGCTGCTGCTTGAGCGCATCAAGGCAAGCCCGGTGCTGCGTGAGCGTCTATTCCAGTGTGATTTCCTTACTACGCTGAGTGGCGAGGCGCTGATCACACTGATCTATCACCGCAAGCTCGAAGAAGACTGGGAAGTCGAAGCGCGTGCGCTGGAGCAAGATCTCGGCATCATGATCATCGGTCGCTCGCGCAAGCAGCACATCGTGTTGACCCAAGATCACGTTTTCGAGCGCCTTGAAGTTGATGGCAAGGAGTATGTCTACCAGCAGGTCGAGAACAGCTTCACTCAGCCCAATGCCGAGATCTGCTGCTCGATGCTCAGTTGGGCACGCGACGTGACCCATCCAGCCAAGGCGATCGAGGAAGGCCGAGAGCAAGGCGACCTGGTTGAGCTTTACTGTGGCAATGGCAACTTCACCATCGCGCTGGCCGAGAATTTCCGCCGCGTGCTGGCGACTGAAATCTCGCGCACCTCGGTGGCATCGGCGCAAATCAATCTGGCTGCCAATGGCATCGATAATGCTCAGGTAGCGCGCATGTCAGCGGAAGATTTCTCGTTGGCGCTGGCGGGTGAGAAGGACGGCCGTCGTGTGGCGGAGATGGACCTCGAGAATCACGACTTCCGCACCGTGCTGGTAGACCCGCCGCGTGCGGGTCTTGACGATGACAGCTGCGAACAGACCGCTCGCTACGAGCGTATTGTCTATATTTCCTGCAATCCGCAGACGCTGTTCAACAATCTAGAAGTGCTGTGCCGCACTCATCGCATCGAACGCTTTGCGCTGTTTGATCAGTTCCCCTACACCGATCATCTGGAATGTGGCGTTTACCTGGTCAAGAAATAAGCAGTTCGACCACTTAGCTTGGTGCTTGAAATCAAGGAGCCCCGTTGCCATCTGCCTAACAGGTGATCGGTAGCGGGGCTTTTTCGTGGGTACTTTTTATCCGCATTAGACTTTCGTTTCATGTGCTGGCGTGCAAGTCAATACCCGATGCACAGATGTAATGCTGCATGACCAATATGGAACAGGCATGTAGCAGAGGCACAGACTGCGCTAGTCTGTGTTGCACTGAATGAATCTATAGTGTGATGCCTGATTAACAGGCGGACGCGGATTCTCTATGACTATTCTTCCTGATACTTCCATCAGGTCAGTCGAGGTGATCGATGCTACACGTGGCAACGGACGGCAAGCAGGAATTCCTTGCGCAGCTTGAAGAGCAGCTGAACAAGCGACTTCCCAAGGACAAGGTGCAGGAAATCGCGGCCTTTGCGCGCGATTACCACGCGACGGCTTCCTTCGAGGACATGGCCGAGCGCAAGCTGGATGATCTTTACGGTTCCACTCTGGCCGTATGGCACTTCCTGCAGAGCCACGATGCTCCCAAGGTGCGTGCATACAATCCTGACTTCGAGAAGCATGGTTGGCAGTCGACTCATACCATTATCGAAGTGCTGCACACCGACATGCCGTTCTTGGTCGATTCGGTCCGCATTGAGCTCAATCGCCGTGGTATCACCGTTCACGCCATCCACAACGCTGTGCTGTCTGTCGTGCGTGATGCGGCTGGCAAGCTTGAACGTGTCACATCACCGCGCGCTGACAAAGCCCCCGAGACACGTGAGTCACTGATCTACATCGAGGTGGATCGCCACACTGATCAAGCGGCGCTGGAAGATCTCGAAGCCAGCCTGCGCGAAGTGCTGGCAGAAGTGCGCGTCGCCGTGGCCGATTTTGAAGCCATGCGTGGTCAAGGTGCTCAGGCGCTGCAGGAGCTGCGCGACAATCGTCCGCCGACCGTCTCCGAGGCTGACCATCAGGAAGCCTGTGACTTCATGACGTGGATGGGTAACGACCACTTCACCTTCCTGGGCTATGACGAGTACACCGTCGACGAACAGGAAGATGGCACCCGCGTACTGAGCAAGGTCGAGGGCTCAGAGCTGGGTGTGCTGAAGCTGGATCTGGAGCGTTACCACGAGCAGTCCCGTCACCAGAAGAGCGTCAACAGCGATCAGTACGTGCTGATTCCCGAACTACTGTCGTTCGCCAAGAGCGCCTTCCACGCTCGTGTGCATCGTCCGGCATATCCTGACTACATCACCGTCGAACGCTTCGACGCTGAAGGCCGTGTGATCGGTGAGCGCCGCTTCCTGGGCCTCTACACCTCTACGGTGTACAACCAGAGCCCGCGCAACGTGCCGATTCTGCGCCGCAAGGTGCAGGCTGTCATGGAAGCCGCCGGTGTGAACCCGAAGGGCCACAACGGCAAGCATCTGTTGCAGATTCTGGAAGTCTATCCGCGCGATGACCTCTTCCAGATCTCCACCGATGAACTGACGCGTACCGCGACCAGTATCCTCAACATTCGTGAGCGTCGTCGCGTACGCCTGATCGTGCGTGAAGACCGCTTCGGCAAGTTCTTCTCCGTGCTGGTCTTCGTGCCGCGCGATGTCTACTCCACCGATTTGCGTGTCCGCATCCAGAATCTACTCTGCGAAGAGTTGGATGCCACCTTCGGTGACTTTACGCCGTACCTCTCCGAGTCAGTATTGACGCGTATCCAGTTCATCCTGCGCTTCAAGGGTGATGAACCGGGTCAATACGACATGCGCGCGCTGGAGAACAAGATTGCCCAGCTGGCACGTAGCTGGCGTGATGAGCTGCATGAAGCGATGGTCGAAGGCTTTGGTGAAGAGCAGGCCAATGAGCTGATGACACGCTACCGTGACGCCTTCCCGGGCAGTTACCGTGACGATTTCTCGCCGCGCACCGCCGTCTATGACGTGGGTCACCTGCGTGCGCTGGACGAGGGGGATGCAGTGGGTCTGAGTACCTACCGTCTGGTGGAAGACGACAATTCTGGCGTCAACCTCAAGCTGTTCCACAAGCACAAGCCGATTCCGCTGTCTGATGTGCTGCCGGTGCTCGAGAATCTGGGCCTGCGCGTCATTGGCGAGCGTCCTTACGAGATCGCGCGTACTGATGCCAATTGCTGGGTGCATGATTTCGATCTTGAACATCACGGCAAGGGCGCAGTTGAGCTTTCTGAAGTGCGCGAGGGTTTCATCGAAGCCTTCAAGAAGATCTGGTCTGGCGACGCGGAATCCGATGCCTTCAACCGCCTGATCATCGGCTCCGGCCTTGATTGGCGTGAAGTGGCGATGCTGCGTGCCTACGCGCGCTACCTGAAGCAGATCCGTTTTGGTCTGTCTCAGGCCTACATCGCCAATGCGCTGGGTAGCCATCCGGACATTACCCGCGAGCTAGTGCAGCTCTTCAACCTGCGCTTTGACCCGCAGGGCCAAGGTGTTGAAGACGATGTCAGCGCCTGTCGTGAGCGCATCAATGGTCTACTTGATCAGGTCTCCAGCCTGAATGATGACCGCCTGCTGCGTCGCTACGTAGACCTGATGATGGCTACGCTGCGTACCAACTTCTTCCAGCCGGCTGCCGATGGTCAGGCCAAGGACTACATCAGCTTCAAGCTCGATACGCGCAAGATTCCTGACGTGCCGAAGCCGCGCCCGATGTTCGAGATCTTCGTCTACTCGCCGCGCGTCGAAGGCGTGCACCTGCGCGGTGGCAAGGTCGCACGTGGTGGCCTGCGTTGGTCTGATCGCCACGAAGATTTCCGCACCGAGGTGCTGGGTCTGGTCAAGGCGCAGCAGGTCAAGAACGCAGTCATCGTGCCGGTCGGTGCCAAGGGCGGTTTCGTCTGCAAGCGTATGCCAGAAACCAATGATCGTGATGTGATCCAGAAAGAGGGGATCGCCTGCTACCAGATCTTCATCCGCGCACTGCTCGATATCACCGACAACCTGTCGGGTGGTGACGTCGTGCCGCCACCGTCCGTCGTACGTTACGACGAAGACGACCCCTACATGGTGGTCGCTGCCGATAAAGGCACTGCGACCTTCTCCGACATTGCCAATGCCATCTCCAACGAGTATGGCTTCTGGTTGGGCGACGCCTTTGCTTCTGGCGGCGCGAATGGTTACGACCACAAGGGCATGGGCATCACCGCCAAGGGTGCCTGGGTCGGTGTGCAACGCCACTTCCGTGAGATGGGTATCAACATCCAGGAAGACGAGTTCAGCGTGGTCGGTATCGGTGATATGGCCGGTGACGTCTTCGGTAACGGCATGTTGCTGTCCGAGAAAATTCGCCTGGTCGGCGCCTTCAACCACCGCAATATCTTCGTCGATCCGACTCCGGACATCGCGAAGAGCTTTGCCGAGCGTGAGCGCCTGTTCCGTCTGCCGCGTTCCAGCTGGGATGACTACGACAAGAGCCTGATCAGCGAAGGCGGCGGTCTCTTCTCACGCGATGCCAAGACCATCGCTATCAGTGCCCAGATGAAAGCCGTCTTTGGACTCAGCGAAGACCATCTGACACCGAATGAGTTGATCAATGCGATGCTCAAGGCGCAGGTTGATCTGGTCTGGAACGGCGGTATCGGGACTTACGTCAAATCCTCCGCCGAGACACATGCCGATGTCGGTGACAAGGCCAATGATGGCCTGCGCATCGATGGTCGTGACCTGCGCTGCAAGGTGGTAGGCGAGGGTGGCAACCTGGGGCTGACCCAGCGTGGCCGTATGGAAGCGGCATCCAAGCGTGGCGTGCGCGTCAACACTGACTTCATCGACAATGCCGGTGGTGTTAACTGCTCGGATCACGAGGTCAACATCAAGATCCTGCTGGACGATATCGTCGCCCGCGGTGATCTGACCGACAAGCAGCGCAATCAGCAGCTGGCCGAGATGACAGATGAAGTCGGCGAGCTGGTGATCAAGGACAACTATCGCCAGACCCAGGCACTGTCGCTCTCCGAGCTTCAGTCCAAGGAAGGCATGGGCGTCTTCCGTCGCTTCATCAATGAGTTGGAAGCAGCGGGCACGCTGGACCGTGAACTCGAGTTCCTGCCCTCTGATGAAGCGCTGATCGAGCGTGGCAATGCTGATGAAGCGCTGACGCTGCCGGAACTGTCCGTGCTGGTGTCCTATGCCAAGAGCGATCTCAAGACCAGCTTGATCGCTTCTGATGTGCCGGACGATAGCTATGTGCAGCAACATCTGGAACGTGCCTTCCCGCGCGTCCTGATGGAGCGCTTCCCGCAAGAGATGTATCAGCACCGCTTGAAGCGTGAGATTGCCGCGACCCAGATCGCCAATGACCTGGTCGATCACATGGGTATCGCCTTCGTACGTCGTCTTGAAGACACTACCGGTGCAGGCAAGGCCGAGATTGCACGTGCCTACATCGTGGCGCGTGACAGCTTCAACCTTGAAGCGCTGTGGGTGCAGATCGAAGCGCTGGATCACCAGGTGCCGGCAGAACTGCAGTACCGCATGATGAGTGATCTGATGCGTCTGATGCGTCGTTCGACTCGCTGGTTCCTGCGTCAGCGCAGCGCCATGAGCGTCAAGGAGTGCATCGGTCACTTCGCGCCGCGTCTGGCACAGTTGTCGGAAAGCATTGGCGAACGCCTCAAGGGCGAAGCCCGCGAGAGCTGGGAAGCTCGTCGTGACAGCTATGTCGAAGCAGGCGTGCCGGAAGCGCTGGCGAGCACTATCGCGGCGACCTCAAGCCTGTATGCCGGTCTCGGTATCATCGAGGCTGCCAAGGTGACGGGTGAGAAGATCAATCGTGTGGCAGAAACCTTCTATGGTATCGGCCATCGCCTCGAGCTACCGTGGGTCGGTGACAAGATCAGCGGTCTGGACGTACAGGACAGCTGGCAGGCCCAGGCACGTGAGAGCTTCCGCGATGACCTCGATCGCCAGCAGTTGGCACTCACCGTCAGTGTGCTCAAGCAGGACAATGCACCGCGTGAGATCGATGAGCGTGTCGATCGCTGGATGACGAGCCATGAGCACCTGGTGGGTCGCTGGTGTGCACTGCTCGGTGAAATGAAGAGTGGTGCTCCGCTAAGCTTCCCGCTGTTTGCTGTTGCACTGCGTGAGCTGGTGGACCTGGCGGAATCCAAGCGCGAAGCCTGATTGCTGGAAATGACAGGGCGATGATCAATCGCCCTGATCCCGCTGCCTTTGCGAAGGCGGTGGGGTGACATGAAAAGCCCTCACCTCCCGTGAGGGCTTTTTTTATCGTCATGCATCAGAAAAATGTAGTTTGCCAAAGCATGCAGTAAGGTAACTGTCGCCAGCGGTCTGGTATGCTGAAGCCACAGCTTGTGTAGACCTTAATGACACGTCTTGAGGGTTGCTGCGGCAACACTCAAAGGCAGATGTTTTCAAAGCTCCAGTACAACAAGGCAGAGACACCATGTCACATCGTGCGTTACCCCTTGCCTGCGCCCTTGCGCTCGGCCTTTCCACATTGACTTTCCAGGTTGCGCTGGCAGACGGTAGCCCTGCTCAGCAGCGCGCTGAAGCGGCTGCGGGCAAGCTTGATGTCTCCAAGTTCCTCAAGCCACGCAGCGATGCCCACAGCCAGAACTTCCAGTTCGGTGGCACCAGCGTGCATCAGTTCACCATCAAGGAAGCGGGCCGTTACGAGATTGACGGCAATGCCAACTTTGACGTGACAGATCCCTATACGCTCAAGGCGACTCTTGAAGACGAGCAGGGTGCGACCGTCGTGTCAGCAGAGGGTAATCGTGCTTCTGATGGCTTGAAGATCAGCACCGAACTTCAGCCGGGCACTTACAAACTGCGTGTGCGTGGCGACAAGCTGAGTGCAGGCAAGTCAGGTGGCAACACCTATGAAGTGAATGTGGTAGGTCTCAACGAGAGCGGTGAGAAGCTGTCTGCCGAGGACAGTGGTATCGAGACTGGCGATGGACTGGTCTTCCTCGATACTGATGGTGATGGCCGTCGTACCGCCTTCGTCAATGCTGATGATGAAGTCGCTACCATCAAGCCGGCGACCGTCGCAGCAGCAGAGCAAGCGGCACGTGAGAGCAAGACTGCCGAGACAGGCAGTGCAGCGGCATCAGGTGCCATGGGGGCGACTGAAGGTGCTGCTGATGCCGCTGATGCTGGTCAGACAGCGGCCGCCACCGGCAGCGCAGCCGTTACTCAGTCAGAAGCCGAACCGCAGGATCGTCGCTTCGACGAGATCGTTACCGATGTGCGTATCAACGAGAAGGGTGAGGTCTTGACCTTCGATGTCGGCGAGCGCGGCACCGTGACCATCGATAGTGAAACCTTCCCGGGTAGCGAAGGTACCTACAAGCTGGAGATGCGCTTGCTGGATGCCAGCGGCAATGCAGTCGCTAGCGACAAGGGCAAAGGCTTCCAGGGAGACTTCCATCTCAAGACAGTGCTTGAGCCGGGCCGTTATACCGTATGGGTCAGTGGTCGCAAGTACGGTACGTCCATGGAGGGTGTCAATAACTACACCGTTCGTGTGCAGCAGCTTGACGTGAAGTGATCTGGACAAGGAGGCCATTCTGGAAAGCTTCTCGCTAACGGAAGTCCTCACCGGATAGATCAAGGACGGCCCCTATACGGGGTCGTCCTTTTTTATGCTCATATTGGGAGGGCAATCTGTCCTGCGGTGTCTGTTGTACGAGGCTTCGGGTATAATCCGCGCCCAGTCTTGCTCGTGGCCTAGTCTTGCTGCCATGACCCCGTCTGCCGCCTGGAGATTGCCATGTACTCGCTCGCTCGTTCTCTACTGTTCAGACTCGATCCGGAAACGGCCCACAGTGTGACACTCAGTGCGCTCGATATGGCGCATCGTCTAGGGATAGCACGTGGACTTGGCGGAGAAGCCCCGCAAGATCCCATCACACTGATGGGACTCACATTCTCCAATCGTGTTGGGCTCGCCGCAGGGCTCGACAAGAATGCCGATCATCTTGAGGCTCTTGGCGCGCTCGGTTTCGGGTTTGTTGAAGTCGGTACGGTGACACCGAAAGGGCAGTCTGGTAATCCCAAGCCGCGTCTTTTCCGGCTGCCGGCGCATCAGGCGATCATCAACCGCATGGGCTTCAACAATGCAGGTGTTGAGCATCTGGTCGAGCGCGTCAAGGCAGCGCAGCAGTCCGGAAAATCCCGATACCAGGGCGTATTGGGCATCAATATCGGCAAGAATCTGACGACCGCTGTCGATGATGCGTTGAGTGATTACCTGCTGTGTCTGGACGCCGTACATGCTCACGCCGACTACATCACCGCCAACATCTCATCGCCCAATACTCCCGGGCTGCGCAATCTTCAGTTCGGTGATCACTTGAGTGAGTTGTTGGCGGGTTTACGTCAGCGCTGCGATCAGCTGGATGCTAGCCGTGGCAAGAAGGTGCCGCTGGTGATCAAGATTGCACCGGACATGGATAGCGACGAAATTCTCTTCGTGGCTCGCGCCCTGGCTGACAATGGCATTGATGGTGTGATTGCCACCAATACCACCATCGAGCGCACTGCAGTGGCGGGTAATGTTCATGCCAATGAGGCCGGTGGGCTGTCAGGAGCACCGGTACGTGAGTCGTCTACCCGCGTGATTCGTGGCCTGCGTGATGCGTTGCCGCAGATGCCGATTATCGGTGTAGGAGGAATCACCGATGGTGAGAGTGCGCGCGAGAAGATTACTGCGGGTGCTGATCTGGTCCAGCTTTACTCCGGCTTGATTTATCGTGGCCCGTCACTGGTCGGTGAGTGCGTACGCGCGCTGGATAAGGCTGATACTCTGATTCGGGTGTAACGGCCCAGGTGATAGCCAGATAAGATCATCGTGTCAGCTGGGCACAAAAGCAGACATATAATAGAAAAGCCGCCCCCTGTTATCAGCAGGAGGCGGCCTCGGTACCGGCGTGAAGATGAAATGGCGATGACAGTATATTTTCGTGATCTGTCAGCGCCGTGTTGGCTGCCATGTCCAGCCAGCGTGCACGATGCGAAGCGCTTTTCCGCCAAGGATGACGGCTTGGGTAATACCCATTGAGCTCATCGGGCCGTGGTTAGTGAATGCAGGCGTGAAGCGTATTGCAGCTTCTGACGAACCTGCGGATGCAGTCAAGTGAACGTATACCCGTGCCGTACTCCGCGCTGGACCGTCGTCCCCGCAGGCCGTCGCCTGCCGCGCTTGTTGATAGAGCATGATGGCAAGTGCCGTGACACGGGCGCCAACATCGCGGCCATCAAGGTAACTACAGGTGCAGGCCCCATTGCCTACATCTCAGTCATCCTGTCTGTGCCGTGCGTCATCAAGGTAGAAATAAGGCGTTACCTCCCTGGTGGTCAGGCTTGTCGCACTGCGACATCCTTGGGATTTTTCCGGGTGAAGTCGGCATTGGCCGACTCACCGTGAACACCTCGAGTCCTCTCTATACGTGCCTACCGGGGCCTGGTGAGAGGTTTGCCGGTGGCGTGATGCCGGAATCCGCTTGCGCAGCGCATCAGGCTGCGTGGGCGGGGTGAATGGCGCGATGCGCCATCATGCCGGAGTCATATCCATCATGTGATGATTCTGTATATGACTCCGGTGTATTACGTCGACTCCATCTTGCTTGGCAGGGAACAGTACCTTAGGACAGCACCATCGGATTCTTGTGTATGCCAGAAACGCCGGTCATACCAGACCACTGGTCTCCACGTCCTTCACGCCAGCCACTCATCCAGAATTCACGCATATTTACATCGATACTGGGACATTCGTCACGGGAGCGGCCAGTTACTCCGGCCTTGTAGCCGTGAACATAGGCACGCTGAAAGCGATCACGTTTCTGTCTCTTCATGGATGACCTCTATGTGAGAACCCATCGGCGCTGTGAGTCACTGTCTGCAATGATGTCTCGATGAGGCGTGGCCTGATCGCAGACGCCAGATGCAGCACGATGCGCCGATTGAGAGAGTAGGCCGATGCCCTGACAGGCACCTTCGCCTCATGCTTCATCATCTCGTTCTGTTGACCAGTCATGTCGGAAAAGGTCGCGGGTGTGAGATGATTGAGAGTCTTGCTTGAATACGCTCGAGTGTGATGATGGAAAGGTCACTATTCTCCTGTACCGACACTATTGATACCTGTGCGGGTTTGGAAAATTGCCCGAATGAGGGTTTCGCTCCTTGACCCTCGATTTCGCATGGCGTGTTACCTGTCCGAATTCGTAGCTACACCTATAGTTTTTAGAACACTGCCTCTGGCTTGTCGACAGCCGTATAGGAATATCGCTAGTGCCAGAAGCCAACTCACAGGAATAAGTCCGGCATTTGCCGGTGAGAGATTCATGACTGACACAACCTCTGCGACCTCGCCCCGTGCGCCCAGCAACCCGCTATCCACCTGGTTTGCGACCTGCCCGCGTGGCATTGAAACGCTGCTGGCTGACGAGCTGACTGCCTTGGGTGCCGAGGTGACTGGAACTACCGTCGCTGGTGTGCATTTCAATGGCAGTCAGGAAATGGCCTATCGCACCATCCTGTGGTCACGCCTGGCTAACCGCATCATTCGCTTGCTGACTCGCGTCGGTGGTGTGGATACCGGTGAGCAATTGCGCAAGGCAAGTGCTGGGGTCGATTGGGCGATGGAATTGCCTGATCGTGCCTCTATCGCCGTCGATTTCCACGGAACGTGGAAAGACATCCGGCATACTTTCTTTGGCGCTCAGACCGTCAAGGATGGCATCGTCGAGGCGATGTTCGAGGAAGGGCGCAACAAGCCGACGGTCGATGGCAAGGGCGCTGATCTGCGTATCTATGCCCATCTGCATAACGGTTACATCACGCTGGGTATTGACCTGGTCGGGCGTAGCTTGCATCAGCGCGGCTATCGCCCGGATATTGCTCACGCACCGCTCAAGGAAAACCTGGCCGCGGCCCTGTTGATGCGCGCTGATTGGCCGGCACGTGCGGCACGTGGCGAAAGCCTGGTCGACCCGATGTGTGGTTCCGGTACGCTATTGATCGAAGCGGCACTGATGGCGGCTGATATCGCACCGCAAGCGCTGTGCGAGCAGTTTGCCTGCCGTCACTGGGGCCGCCACGACGAGCGTATCTGGACGGCGCTGCGTGAAGAGATGGAGCAGCGTGCCATTGCCGGGCGTCGTCAGGTTACGGCGCGTCTCTTTGGACGTGATTACAGCCCGCAGGCGATTTCGGCAGCACGTGCCAACGCCATGCGTGCTGGCATTCCTGCATTGATCGAATTTGAAGGTGCTTCCGTCGCGGAACTGACCTGCCCTGAAGGCGCCACGGCTGGCTGGTGATCACCAATCCGCCTTATGGTGAGCGCTTGGGTGAGTTGCCGGCGCTGGTGCCGCTCTACGCGAGCCTGGGCGAGCGTATGAAGCGTCATTTCGGCGGCTGGACGCTGGCGATGTTCACCGGTAACCCTGATCTGGGTCACCGCCTGGGACTGCGTGCTCATCGTCAGTATGCTTTCCGCAATGGTCAGCTCGAATGCAAGCTGCTCATGATTGACGTGACCATGCGTGAGCGTGCGGCTGATGAAGACAGTGTGGTCGAAGATGCCCGAAGTCAGCCTGCGCTGAGCGAAGGCGGTCAGATGTTTGCCAATCGCCTGAAGAAAAATCAGAAGGCTCTGGCCCGCTGGCTCAAGCAAAGCAATACCACCTGCTATCGTCTCTACGATGCCGACATGCCGGAATACGCGCTGGCCATCGATATCTATGGCCGTCACGTGCACGTGCAGGAATACACGCCGCCCAAGTCCGTGGATGCAAGCCAAGCGCAGCGGCGCCTGATGGATGCCCTGGCCGCGATTCCGGGTGTGCTGGGTTGCTCGCCGAATGACATTCACATCAAGCAGCGTACCCGTCAGGCGGGCAAGGCACAGTACACGCGTCAGGATACCTCTGGTCAGCGCATCGAGATGCAGGAAGGCGATGCCAAGCTATGGGTGAATCTCAAGGACTATCTGGATACCGGGTTGTTTCTGGATCATCGTCCGGTACGCAAGCTGCTGGCGCGTGAAGCGGAAGGCAAGCGCTTCCTCAACCTGTTCTGCTATACCGCGACGGCCAGTGTGCACGCGGCATTGGGCGGGGCCAGTGAGAGTATCAGCGTCGACATGTCCAATACTTACCTGGATTGGGGGCGTGAGAACTTCAAGCTCAACGGCATCAATGAGAAGCGCCACCAGCTCGTACGGGGTGACTGCCTCAAGTGGCTGGAGCGCTCTCGCGAGCAATTCGACCTGATTTTCATGGATCCGCCGACGTTCTCCAACTCCAAGAAGATGGAAGGCACCCTGGATATTCAGCGCGACCACGCACGGTTGATTGACTTGGCGGTAGCGAGTCTGGCACCCGGCGGCACGCTGATTTTCTCCAATAACCATCGTCGTTTCGTGCTGGATGACAGCGTGAGCGAGCACCTGGTAGTGGAAAATCTATCGCGTAAGCTGCTGGATCCTGACTTCAAGCGTCGTCCGGATATCCATCACGTTTACCGCATTCGTCGTGTTAGCGACGTGAAGGGCTAAATAATGGGTGCTTTGGTGCCACTGCAGCTTTTCACCACTGCAGGCTGCCATCTGTGCGGGCAGCTCGAGGCAATGCTTGTGCAGTCAGGTGCGCAGGTGATGCTGGAGAAGGTCGAGATTGCGGATGACGCAGCGCGGGTAGCGCGTTATGCCACCCGTATTCCGGTGCTGAGGACGTCTGCAGGCGAGGAATATTCTCTTGCAGACACTTCCCAGACGCTGTCGGAGTGGCTGACCATGCAAGGTGTCGAGCTATCCGTGCCAGGGTTGGCATTGGCGCCACCACAAGATGCACTCGTCTCCAGGACGGCTGTCATGCGCAATGGACGCCGTTTTCTCAACTGAGGTCGAGTCCTCGGCTGAGAGAGGTGCCGCACATCAAAAGACCGCCCATGCAATCATGCACGAGCGGTCTTTTGGTATGTAGCGTTTGATATATGGCGCACGCCAGTATGTTTATGCTGAGAAGTCTAGCCTTCCAATAGCGACATCTGATGCATGGCGTCTTCAGCCTCGGGACTGTCGGCGGTTGCCTCAAGTACCTTGGTGAAGCCGCGTGAAGCCTGGATATGCGCAAGATCGCTGACCCAGGTCATGGCTTGTTCGTAGTTCTCGGCAAGGTCATGTTTCAGCCCGCCGAACTGGGTGCCAATCTGGCCCCAGGAGCGGCTGACGATCCAGTCGCCGAACATGTCCTGATGCACATGGACCAGAACGTAATCGTGGTGGCTTTCCCAGCGGATGATCACGCGTGACTCCCGAAGCGAGACTGTGATGGCCTGACGATTGTCGCAAGCTTGTGACGCCCACGACGTGCGCCTAAGATGGCACGGCGGCGGGCAGGAAATCATACCATTGTAATCTTCGCGAGCTTTGCGACAAGGTATGAGGCAATAAAAGCCGATACGTCAGTGTAATATGCCCGCAGCGCAACCCATTGCCACAGGAAGGAAAAGGCAACAGATGCACATCATCGTGGATGATAACGTCCCCTTGGCAGATGAATTCTTCTCCGAATTGGGTGAAGTGACCTGTCTGCCTACCAGTGAGATCAACAACGCCGTCCTCAAGGATGCCGACATGTTGATCTGCCGTTCCACGCTTCGAGTGGATGAGGCGTTACTGGCGGGTACTCGCGTACGCTTCGTTGGTTCACCGATCATCGGCACCGATCACGTTGACCTCGACTGGCTCGAGTCTGCGGGAATCCATTTCACCAACGCACCAGGTTGTAACGCCGATTCGGTGGTGGATTACGTGCTGTCGTCGTTGTGGCATCTGGCCGAGCAGGAAGGCTTTGATCTACAGCTCAACCGCCGCTTTGGCGTCATCGGTGCCGGTCAGGTGGGGTCGCGGCTGATCAAGCGGCTCGAGTCCCTCGGTGCTGAGGTACTGGTCTGCGACCCGCCTCGTGCTGAGGCCGAAGGGCAGGGCGATGAGAGCAAGAATGCGCCCCGCTTCGTTGATATCGATCAGCTGGTCGCGGAGTGTGATGTCATCTGTGTGCATACGCCGATGATCACTACTGGCGAGCACCAGACACATCATCTGATGAATGCGGAGCGCATCCATGCTCTCAAGCCTGGCAGCGTACTGTTGAGTGCCGGGCGCGGAGGCTGCGTCGATACTGCTGCGCTCAAGCAGCGCCTGCAGGAGTGTGGTGATCTGCTGACCGTACTTGATGTGTGGGAAAACGAGCCGGATATCGATGCCGAGCTTGCCTCGCTGGTGGATATCGCCACTCCGCATATTGCGGGTCACAGCCTGGATGGCAAGATGCAGGGTACTGAGATCATCTATCAACAGGCCTGCCGCTATTTCGGCTTGCCGGCACGTCGCAAATTGGGTCAGCTCAAACCTGATCCGTGGTTGCGCAAGCTGGTGTTGACGGGCTGGGCACCGCCCGAAGAAGCACTGGGTCTGTGCGTACGGGCCTGTTACGACGTGCGCCGTGATGTGTTGGGCCTACGTCGTTATCAGCGTCGCTTCGGTACTGCCGAAGGCTTTGTGCGCTATCGTCGCGAATATCCGCTGCGTCGTGAGTTTTCGACGTTGCGTGTTGAGCTGAAGAAGAACGCACGTGAACTGCGCGATGTTCTCGAAGGTTTCGGCTTCTCGCGCGTCAAGCTGGTGACCAAATGATGGGCTGAGCATTGCCCTCGGTCTTCAGTGTCTGTTCGTCTCGGCGCTACCCTTGTGTCATTCGCCCCTGTCGGTCATGCCGGCAGGGGCGTTTGCGTTTTGGCCGCGAGAAATGGTCGTTACGCTAGACGTTTCGGTCCGCGACCTTGGTCGATATAATGGCGCGCAATGTGCGACAAAGGTCGATGCTGGTCTGCAGTGACTGTTCCCGAAATACTGCAAGGCGACGCCTGAGCATAATTTGAGCGACCTTGCGGGCAAGTCATGCTGTGCCTGTCCCCGTATCCTATTCCTTCCGCCTGCCCTCATGTTTGTCCAGACGGTGCGTGACGGTATTCCTTTTTTCTGAAGATGGTTCCTTGCATGCAACAACAATCCGATAAGACCGGCGAGGGCAGCGTCTGCCGGCCTCCTTCTCTGCTGGATGCCCTGATTCCCATCGTACTGGTCATTGCCATGCTGGTGCTGGCGGTGGTGCTGTTCGGTGCAGATGCGTCGTGGGGCCCGAATCAGGTCGCGCTGCTCAGTGGTGGCATGATTGCGGGCTTGATAGGCCTCAAGAATGGCTATCGCTGGAGTGACATCGAAGACGGTATCAACAAGGGTATTCAGATATCGCTGGGCGCGATTCTGATCCTGCTTGCCGTGGGTGCCATGATTGGTACCTGGATTCTCGGGGGGACCGTGCCGGCGATGATCTACTACGGGCTGGATGTCATCGCGCCACAGTATTTCTATGCGTCTGCCTGTCTGCTGTGCGCACTGGTCGCACTGTCGGTGGGTAGCTCGTGGACGGTGGCAGGCACCATCGGCATCGGCTTGATCGGTATTGCGGATGGCCTGGGGCTGTCAGAGGCCATTACGGCAGGCGCGGTGATTTCGGGCGCCTACTTTGGCGACAAGCTCTCTCCACTGTCCGATACCACCAATCTCGCGCCTGCTGCCGCAGGCACGACGCTATTCGCCCATATCAGGCACATGCTGTGGACGACGGTACCGAGTCTGGTGCTGGCGATGCTGGGCTTCCTGTGGCTTGGCCATGACGCTGTCGCAAGCCTGCAGACACCTGAGCAGGTCGAGACGCTGCGTCTCCAGCTGGCCGAGCAGTTCAATATCGGGCTGCACCTGCTGATTCCGCTGCTGGTGTTGCTAGTCATGGCCGTGCGTCAGATGCCGGCCTTCCCGACCATCTTTCTTGGTGCAGTGCTGGGCGGTATCTTTGCAGTAGTGTTCCAGCCGCAGGCAGTGGTAGGGCTGGCCAATGTGGCGGACATGTCGACTGCCATGGCATTGCTCAAGGGCGTATGGATGTCGATGTTTGATGGCTACGTGTCGGCGAGTGGCGATGAGGTAATTGATTCGCTGCTCACCAAGGGTGGCATGAGCAGCATGCTCAATACCGTGTGGCTGATCCTTTCGGCGATGACCTTTGGCGGTGTGATAGAGCGTCTCGGCCTGCTGGAGCGACTGGTGCAGAGCCTGCTGGGGGCTACGCGCAATGCCGGCTCACTGATCATCACGACATTGGGCACCTGTCTGGCTTCCAACGTGGTGACGGGCGATCAGTACATCTCCGTCATTCTGCCCGGGCGCATGTATCGTGCCGAGTTCCGTCGTCGTGGCCTGGCGCCGGTCAACCTGTCACGTGCACTGGAAGATTCGGGCACCATCACCTCGCCGCTGATTCCGTGGAATAGCTGCGGTGCTTACATGGCGGCCACCCTCGGTGTCGCGACCCTGAGCTATCTGCCGTTTGCGCTGTTCAACCTGATCAATCTGGCGCTGGCCATCATCTACGCCATGGTCGGTTTCAAGCTGGAGCGCCTCGAGGAAGGTGAGCTTGAAGAGGAGGTGGAGCCGACGTCGCTGGCAGAGTCGCTGGTGTTGGAGACGCCGCATGAGCCGGTGACAGAGATGCGCTGAGTCGATTGTTCCTTCGGCACATGAAAAAAGCCCGGCACGTGCATCACGTGGCGGGCTTTTTCGTTTTCCGGCGATGAACACAATATTTACTTGTCAGCTGCCGCCTTGAGGGCTGCGATACGATCATCCAGTGGCGGATGACTCGCGAACAGCTTCTCCATCAGCTTGCGGCTCTGCCCCGTCGTGATGGCGAGCGCAGTCATGCTGTCTGGCATCTGGTCGGGTAGCGAGTGTTCCTGCTTGAGGCGTGCCAGAGCATTGATCATCGCCCCACTGCCCGCCAGACTCGCGCCGGCGGCATCGGCACGGTATTCACGCCAGCGCGAGAACCAGGCCACGATCATCGAGGCAGCCAGGCCCAGCACCATTTCCAGTACGAACACCACTGCCATATAGCCGAACATGCCTAACCCGCCATTGTTATTGCCCCGTTTCAGGAAGGCGTCGATGGCGTGTGCTGCTATACGCGCGAAGAACATCACGAAGGTATTCACCACCCCCTGAATCAGCGTCAGGGTCACCATGTCACCATTGGCGACGTGACCGATCTCGTGAGCGAGTACCGCACGTATTTCTTCCGGGCGCATACCATTGAGCAGGCCCGCGGAGACCGCGACCAGCGCGTCGTTGCGATTCCAGCCCGTCGCGAAGGCATTGGACTGTTGTGCCGGGAAAATGCCGACTTCCGGCATCTTGATGCCTGCATCACGCGCCAGTTCTGCCACGGTATCGAGCAACCAGCGCTCGGCATCGTTCTGCGGTTGTTCGATCACTTTGGTGCCGGTTGATGACTTGGCCATTCTCTTGGATAGAAACAGCGAAATCACCGAGCCCGCCATGCCGATGATGAAGCAGAAGATCAGCAGTGCGGTGTAGTTGATGCCATTGGCTTCCATATAACCATCGAAGCCCAGCAGGCGCAGCGTGACGCTAGCAGCAGTATCACCGCCAGGTTGGTGATCAGGAAGAGGGCTATCCGCATCATGGGGTCAGGTCTCCAGTGCCAAGGATTCGGTAAGGCGCAATTATCTGCCCGTCAGGCTGACAGTGATATGAATCACTGCCAGTGTGGCGGCCAGGAAAGCGTATATCGAACAGTGCGCCAATCGCTACTCGCGGGAGAGGCAGGCGTTCGAAGACTCGCTCAGGCCTTGCGACGACGGGCAAGGAAGCGCGCCAGACGATCAATCGCCTCTTCCAGCTGGTCAGCGTAGGGCAGGGTGACGATACGCAGGTGATCAGGGGTCGGCCAGTTGAAGGCAGAGCCCTGTACCAGCAGCATCTTTTCTTCCAACAGCAGTTCCAGCACCAGCTGTTGATCATCCTCGATGGGATACATTTCAGGGTCGAGACGCGGGAACATGTAAAGCGCTCCCTTGGGCTTCACGCAGCTGACGCCGGGAATCTCATTGAGTTTCTTCCAGGCCACGTCGCGTTGAGCCAACAGGCGGCCGCCCGGCAGCACCAAGTCATTGACGGACTGATAGCCTCCAAGTGCGGTCTGGATGGCATGCTGGGCAGGGACATTGGCGCACAGGCGCATGCTGGCCAGCATGTCGAGCCCGGAGATGAAGTCAGCGGCAGGGCGTTTGTCACCGGAAAGAATCATCCAGCCGGAGCGGAACCCTGCGCAGCGATAGCTCTTGGAAAGGCCGTTCATGGTCACGACCAGCAGATCATCAGCCAGCGCGCCAGTCGAGACGTGCTCGACGTCGTCATAGAGAATCTTGTCGTAAATCTCGTCGGAGAACACCACCAGGCCATACTCGCGCGCGACCTGCAGGATGTCTTTCACCACTGACGGTGGGTAGACCGCGCCCGTGGGGTTGTTCGGGTTGATCAGCACGATGCCCTTGGTGTGGGTCGTCACCTTGGCGCGGATATCCTCGATGGAGGGGGCCCAGTCCTGTGCTTCATCACACAGATAATGTACGGCACGGCCACCCGCCAGATTGGCAGCAGCGGTCCACAGCGGATAATCCGGTGCTGGCACCAGCAGCTCATCACCGTCATCCAGCAGTGCCTGCATCGCCAGCACGATCAGCTCCGACACGCCGTTGCCGATGTAGATATCTTCGATACCGACACCTTGAATGTCCTTGCGCTGACATTCCTGCATGATCGCCTTGCGTGCCGAGTAAAGCCCTTTGGAGTCACAGTAGCCTTGCGCCGTTGGCAGGTTACGCATCACATCTTGAAGAATCTCTTCCGGCGCCTCGAAGCCAAACGGCGCAGGATTGCCGATGTTGAGCTTGAGAATGCGATGACCTTCATCTTCGAGACGCTTGGCGTGCTCAAGTACCGGGCCACGAATATCGTAACAGACATTGTCCAGCTTGTGAGACTTGCGAATTTCGCGGGGCTTTCTTTGCTCGGTATCCATGATGCTTTCCGTAGATCTCCGTCACGTAAGGTGTAGGGGCGAGCGCCCAGCATATCGTGGTGCCCGCCCGTAGCGCCACGGCAAAGGGGTAATAGCGTGGTTAAATTTGTGGTTTGAAATATTCAGGCAGAAAAAAATCCTGCCAGAGGTTGCCTGGCAGGATTATTCACTGGCTTTAAGGCACCTCGAATGAGGTGAGATGGAGCACCGTGATGATTAGCGCGCTGTTTTCATTGCCTTATTGTGCCGGGCTACCGTCATTTTCAGGGCTGCCTGCCTGGGCAAGCCCTTCTTCCAGCTCACCGTTAGCTTCAGGAGTTGGCTCGGCCGGGATGTCAGCCGGGGTTTCAAGTGTCATGCGGCCCAGCTTGCCGTCGCGCAGCTCATGTAGCAGCACTTCAGCTCCACGATGCAGGTCAAGGCTCCCGCCCGCGCGCAGACCACCACGCTTGCTGGCAATCTCTTCCAGAATGGCCACACCATTGAAGCCTGACAGTGCCATCAGGTCCAACTTGCGCGGTCCATCACTCTCGACACGCTCAGCATCCGGATGAGCGGTGTAGGCCGGCAACGACTTCAGTTTGTAGCGCGCGGTCAGCTCGGTCGGGTAGCGCTTGGCCAGCTCAGCGGCCACGATCACCGCCACATCGGTGTAGTCGATGGCGGTGTCGCGAATGGCGCCGCTACCGGCAAGGCGATAGGCACTCGCCTGATCTTCTATCTTGGGCCACATCACCCCGGGGGTATCGATCAGTGCAATGCCCCCATCGATACGAATCTTCTGTTGACGCTTGGTGACGGCGGGCTCGTTGCCGGTCTTGGCGATCTTGCGTCCCGCAAGGCCATTGATCAGCGTCGATTTACCGACATTGGGAATGCCCATCACCATCACGCGCGCATCGCGGTCGACACGGATATGGCCGGCCATCTCGCGACATAGCCTGGGGATCTGCTTGAGGTCTCGGGCATCCAGTGTCGTGATTGCCAACGCGCGAGTATTGGGCAGGGCGTCAAAGTACTCGACCCATTCGCGTGTACGTATCGGGTCCGCAAGGTCAGCGCGTGATAGTAGCTTGAGCACCGGCTTGTGGCGGGTTAGCTCAGCCAGCACAGGATTGGTGCTGGAGTAGGGGAGGCGGGCGTCGAGTACCTCGATCACCACGTCGATCTCCGGCAAGGCGTCCTTTATCTGACGACGTGCCTTATGCATGTGCCCCGGGTACCAGCCCAGCATGTTGTTTCTCTCCTGCCGTCATGGGAAAAGACGGCTGTCCTGTAACCTCTGTCCTGCCCCTTCCCCTGATGTAAGGAAGATGGTGCAGAGACGCGTATGGCGACGCATTCTACCAGAGGCCGCCATCTCATGGGTTGGGCGACGCATGTCCATGATCCGCGGTGCCATGGCTTGGTATCAGTACTTCAATCGCGAACGGGCTTGAAGCGTAGCGAGATGGAGTTGATGCAATAACGCTGGCCGGTCTCGGTCGGACCGTCCGGGAATACGTGGCCTAGATGGGATTCACAACGACGGCAGCGCACCTCGACGCGACGCATGCCCATGCTGGTGTCGAAGTGTTCTTCGATGGCAGCGTCCTGATAGGGGCGATCAAAGCTCGGCCAACCGCAGCCAGCATCGAATTTGGTGTCGTTGTCGAAGAGCGTCGCGTCACAGCCGATGCAGTGATAGGTGCCAGCGGTCGGGCTGACTTCATGATCGCCCGTGAAGGGACGCTCGGTACCGGCTTCGCGGGCGACGCGATACTGTTCAGGCGTCAGGCGGGCGCGCCATTCATCTTCACTACGAGTCAGTTTGTCTTGTGCCTGATCAGCGCTAGACGGTTGATTCTGGGAGTCGTGCTCGTTCATGGGGAATCCTTCTCGAAAGATATATTTCGGGTCTGACCATCATGTACCGGACTTCCGTGTTTAGGAGGATGGGACCGAAATAGGTGGATGTCGTCATGGGTGACAACATATGTCTTAAGAATGCGGGCGCAAGGACGTGACCACAAGCCATGTATCCAATATGGGAAAAATCCTGTCGAAGCAGGGGGTTGACGAAAGGGAGGGCGCTTTGTAATATACGCGCCACCTCAACGAGGCAAGAACGTTACGTCCCATTCGTCTAGTGGT
>NZ_JEMF01000098.1 GCF_000591415.1 Cobetia crustatorum
CATCTCCCATCTCCCATCTCTGAAGCACATTTCCCTATCAGCTTGTGTCGCCATCTCGATCTCGTGTCACGTGACTCCCCAGCCGCGCTTCAAGCGGCTACACTGCGCGCCGAGATTTTTCATTCACTCCCTGTTCATATCGGAGCTTGTCTTGGCAACGCCTGACACCTCGTCGTCTTCATCTATTTCCTCCACGCCGGATGCCGGCGAGGTTGCCTCCGCGTCACGCCTGCCATGCGTCGTCGTGCCTGCCAGCTGGCGGGGCTGGAGCCTGTTGGTGATCTTCCTGCTGCTGGTCGTGATGGGTATCTGGCCGGTGATCGGCTGGGTCAATCAGCAGAGCTCGCTGTGGGGCATGCCGTCGTTGATCATCTGGAGTTACCTGATCATCTTCGCCTGCAGCGGGGCCATGCTGCTGGGCAATCGTCTGTTGCCGGATGAGGAGGATGGCGCGCCGCGCGAGGATGAGAGGGCGTCACATGAGTGAGTCACTGGCCCTCACGTCCTGGCAGGGTAGCGTGCCGCTGATGATGACCCTGGGCTATATCGCGCTGGCGATGCTGATCGGGCTGGGGGCACGCGGTGGCCGACGCATGGATTCACTGGAGCAGTGGGGCGTGGCCGGCCGCTCGATGGGGCCGGTGACGCTCTATCTATTGATCGCAGCGGGCAGCGTGAGTGCCTACACCTTCATGGGTGCGCCGGGCTGGGCTTATAGCAAAGGTGTCCCCGTCTTCTATGTCGCGATTTATCTGGCCTATCTGGCGTTGGTGGCGTGGTACTTTGGCCCCAAGGTGTGGAAGTTCGGCGAGCAATTCGGCCATGTCACCCAGGCCAGCGCGATTGCGGATCGTTATCAGAGCCCCGCACTCGGCGCGCTATCGGCGCTGGTGATGTCGATCGCCTCCATCGCCTATGCAGTGCTGCAGACCATCGGCTCCGCTTACATCTTGTTGGTGATGAGCGGCGGAAGAATCCCGTTATGGGCCGGCGTGTTGCTGGTGCTGAGTGCGATTGCCATCTATCTGTTCGTCAGTGGTCAGCGTGCGATAGGGCGCACCAATGTGTTTCAGGGCGTACTGATGCTGGTAGTGGCGTGGGTGATCGGGGTGTGGGCCGCGCATCTGGCGACTGGAGAGTGGGGCTTTGCTGGCGTCTTCACGCGTGTCGCGGACAATAATCCTGAGTTTCTACGCCTGCCGGGGGCGGGTGGTGACATGAGTTTCAGCTTCTGGACGACCTCGATCATCGTCTCGATGCTGTCCTTCATGCCTCCCGTCTGGACACAGTGGATGAGTGCGTCATCAGCACGCACCATCCGTCGCAGCGCCAGCTGGTTACCGACCTACTACGTGGTGATCCTGCCGCTGGTGGTGGTGGGCTTCATCGGTATCTTCAGCCTGCCGGAGCTTGAGCGTGCCGATACGGTGGTGCTGGAGTACGCGATGGCCAACATGCCGGTCTGGTTGGTGGGGCTGCTGGGAGCGGGGACGCTGGCCGCCTCGATGTCCTCCAGCGAGCCCTTCATCCATTCGGTTGCCTTGAGCCTGAGTCGTGATGTGCTGCAGCCCGGCCTGGGCTTGAGTGACGGCCGTGCCGGCAAGCTGGCGCGCTGGATGATCTTCCCGGTCATGTTCCTGGTCATCGCACCACTGGCCATCCTGGAGCCGGGTAACCTGGTGATGATTCTGTTGATCGGGTTAGGCTTTGCCTCGCAGGTACTACCGGCCTTCATCGGCATGTTCTTTTGGCCACGCGCTTCGGCTATCGGGGTGTTCAGCGGCATCTGCGCAGGTTTCGTGGTCACGGTGATGTTTACCACTATCTGGCCGCATCCGCTGGGGATTCACGCGGGCTTCTGGGGTCTGATGCTCAATCTGCCGGTATTCGTGAGCGTGTCATTGTTGACGAAGGCGGTGGAGAGGAGTGTCACACGGCGCTTCTTCATGATTGCTGCACCGTGGATGTTCACGAATACGAGTGCTCGTGACTGATCCTCTTTCGCACTGTTCATTTTTACTTCATTGCCATGCTTCTTGTTCTCTAGCTAATGAAGTCGTCACATGGCGACAACGTCAGCCAAAATGAGGAGATAATCGTCGAAACAGCGTAGACGTTTGTATTGACCAGCACCTGACGTTATGATTTTAGAACAATGTTTCCTAGCGGGGCGCGCATCGCCCGGTCCATTGCCATTGAGGAGATTCATCATGCGCAAAGGCACACTCATGACACTGGTGCTGGTATCCACTCTCCTGGGGTCTTCGCTGACACTGGCGGCCCCCAATGATGAGCGCTATCAGCAGAAGTCTCATCAGAAGGACCAGAAGAAATCTCAGCAGAAGCACCAGCAGGAAAAAGGCCATCAAGCTCAAAAAGGCCACGTTCAACAGAAGCGACAGGCCAACAACGGCCATCAGAACAAGGCCAAAGCACATCCGTCACATCACTGGAAACGTGGCGACAAGGTGCCGAGTGGTTATTACAACGATAAACGTTATTGGGTCAGCGACTGGGAAGCGCGTCATCTGTCCCGCCCGCCACAAGGACATCGTTGGTTGCAGGTGGACGGTCGCTACGTGTTGGCCGCTGTTGCAGGTGGTGTGATCACGGCGATCATTCTGAACCAGTAAGGGGATGTGTATCCTGCCTCTCTGCGCCTCGCTATCAATGAAAAACGCCACCCGAAGGTGGCGTTTTTTT
>NZ_JEMF01000099.1 GCF_000591415.1 Cobetia crustatorum
CACCTGGCGTCGAAGAGCCAGATAAAGACACAGGGTAAGACTGCCAAATAAATAGCAATCAATTATAAAAGAGAACTCCGATATGACTGACCTGATGACACGTCGTTTCCCCTACTTGCCCCTTGCCTCCACATTACTCTTGGCGGGCCTACTGCTTTCAACAACCGCCAGTGCTGATAGCGCGGAAGATGCCATTCAATATCGTCAATCGGTATTCCACACACTTGCTTGGCAATTCAGTCCTATGGGCGCAATGGCCAAAGGCAAACAGGACTATGACGCGACTGAATTCCAGACCAGGGCCGAGCGCTTGGCATTGCTTGCGCAACTACCTTGGGAAGGCTTTATCGAAGGATCATACGACGGGGATACGGATGCACTCAGCAAGATCAGCACTGATAAGACAGGATTTGAAAAACATGCGCAGGCATTGATGGATGAGAGCCAGACATTGTCAGAGGTCGCGGCCACGCAAGATTTTGCGAAAATTCGTGAGCAATTTGCCGCCACTGCCAAGGCCTGCAAAAGCTGTCACCAACAGTATCGTGCAGACTGATCGTGTCCTCTTGTTGCCCCTCTCTTAGCAACTGCTCCAACTACACGCCTTATCAGTTCGGTATATTGAATAGTCGCCAGTGTCTTTAAACAGGTGCTGGTGGCTATGCGGCCTCGCTTAGCGAGTCAGCCAGATAACGCCGCCTACAACCCCTATCATGAATACCGCCAGTAACAGCGGCACCATCGGCATACGTCGCTGATACCCCCTCCCTACATCATGGACATCTTGCACTGAAGTGAAGGGTTTCTTCCCTGTCAGCATCGCAGCAATCAATCTCTCGCCGCGTAAGGCATGCCACATTACCGCCAACAAATGTATCGTGATCAATCCCCACAACACGGTAATGTTGTTGTGATGCAGCCAGTTGAACGCGGTCAGCAATGCAGGCGTCCCCCATTCCCGCAGCGTCCATCAAACAAGATATCGTCCGTAGCGAATAGTCCACTGATGGCCTGGACCAGCAGGGTCCACAACAATGCAGCAACCATCCAGCCACCAAGCGGATTGTGGCCCGCATAACGAGGCTGGCGCTTTGCCAAAAAAGCGCTACCGTAACGCCAGGCATTTACTGGTGACACCATGAAACTGGCGAAGCGCGCATGGCCTGCCCCTATCACGCCCCAAATCAATCGAAACACGACCAATCCGAGTACGCAGTAACCCAGGCGAGCATGCCACTCCATTGGGAAGTCCAATCCTGTGCCGAATTCGACGGTATACCACAGCCCGGCAACGGCCAGAATCAGCGCGAGGTGGAACAGACGTACTGCCCAGTCCCAGACAGGTACGTAACATGTGAGAGGTGGCTTTTCATCATTGTTGGACATCGGGATATCTCCGTGACTGATCCATCACACCATCATCGCTGCCCTACTGACGATTACTCCTGCCCCATCGTCATGGCATAAGCGGATTACTTCATGAAACCACACTAGCGCCATATCAATAGGCACCATGGAATTCATTTTTCAGAGAGATTCACTGCCTACTGCCACTTTGGCCGCATCGCATATCGCTCAAGTGCATTATATGCTGACATTGATTAACACAGGCTTTTGCCCGTAGTGCTGTCTGGAATCCACTGAGCCTCATGCCACCAATGCCCACCACAACATCTATTGCGCCTGGCAAATCGTCTGCCGACGCTGACTGCAGTATCCACGCCGTACCACGTGATAATCGCGCACTGTGGCGCCAAGCATTGCGGCAGACATTGCCAGTCATGTTTGGCTACTTACCACTGGGGGCAGCTTTTGGTGTGCTCTTTACCCAGCTGTCTCTTAGTCCGTGGCTTGGCCTGTTGATGTCATTGGTCATTCTCGCGGGGGCAGGCCAGTTTCTCGCCGTAGCCTTGCTGGGTGCGGGCGCCGGCGTCACTGAACTCGCCGTTGCCACCCTACTACTCAATTCACGCCACCTCTTTTACGGGCTATCACTGCTGGAACGCTTTCGGGATGCGGGTATAGCAAAGGTCTATCTAATATTCGGGCTAACCGACGAAACCTACTCACTATTGGCTAGCTTGCCCCGCAGTGGCGATCGCGATGACATCCATGCACGCCGCGAAGATCAACGACTTATGCTGCGTATTACCGCACTTAACCAACTCTGGTGGGTATTGGGCACTCTGATGGGGTTAGCCGCCGCACAGCTCAACTTTGACAGCAACGGTATCGAGTTCGCACTGACCGCGTTGTTTGTAGTACTGGGGATCGAGCAATGGTACGCCCTGCGTGAACGCTGGCCTTTCGTGCTAGGCCTCGCCGTCACCTTTACGGGGCTATGGATACTGCCCAACGATCAGTTGTTGTTAGGCAGTATCGCTGGGGCCTGTCTGTTATTGCTTGGGCATTATGCCGTTCATAAGCGCCGCACTGCGATGGCGTCAACACATACCCCGCGGAGCCCGCACTCATGACCACGACGCATGCACTGATCCTGATTATCGTCGCAGCGCTGGCAACGTTTGCCACTCGGGTGACGCCTTTTCTATTTCTGTCTCGCCATTCCGCACATCCACTGATCTTGCACATGGGCCGTTATCTGCCCGCCATCGTGATGACAGTGCTGGTTGCTGTCTCTTTATCAGCGATGACATTACCCGTATTTGAGGTCTCAACAGATGACCTGCCAACTGCGTGGCAGCATTGGCTGATGAGTGCCAAAGGCGCAGGCATGTTGATCTCAGCCATCTGCGTGGCAGGGCTACATCTCTGGCGGCGGAACGCGCTGCTATCGATTGCCGTAGGAACCGGCATCTACATGGCTTGGGTGCAAATCGGTACGCCAGCGGTGGTCGGATAAATCTTCAGGTCGAATAACCCTTATATTGCACACCTGCTGCACACAGAGGCTTGACACACCATCTCATCTCGCCAGTGGCTTGCGATATTTAACAGGACGGTACACAGTCTGTGACAATACATGAGCAACTCATTAAGGGAGCCCGCGATGAATCGCGATATTGCCGACGTGCGCAGAACCTATTCCGGTGATGGTCTGAACCTTGCCAACACGCCCGAGATCCCCTTTGATCTATTCGGAGAATGGTTGACCAGTGCGCTATCGGCAGATGACAACGATGCCAATGCCATGACGCTGGCAACTGTCGACAGTCAGGGCAAGCCACATGCGCGTATCGTGCTACTCAAGGGATACGATACAAACGGCTTCATCTTCTACACCAACTATCAGAGCCACAAGGGCAGCGAACTGGCCAATGTACCTCACGCAGCGCTCACTTTCTGGTGGCCTGCGCTACAACGCCAGGTGCGTATCGAGGGTAGTGTCGAGAAGGTCGAAGAATCCCTTTCAGACCAGTATTTCGCTTCTCGACCCAAGGAAAGTCAACTAGGGGCCTGGGTCTCACAGCAGAGTGTCGAGATTCCGGATCGTGACTGGCTCGGTGAACGTCAAGGACGCTTCGAGCAGGTATATGCCAATAGTGAGATTCCGCGTCCGGAGCACTGGGGCGGCTATCGAGTCGTACCAGAGATGATCGAATTCTGGCAAGGCCAGCCATCACGTCTGCATGACAGGGTACGTTACCAGCGTCCGGATTCGGAGATGGACGACTGGCACAAGATATTACTGGCACCGTAATGACTAACAGGCCTCGCACATGCGGGGCCTGTTGCATTATATATTCCGTCATCGGTAGCCCGCTTGCCCTCGCCTGCGACTGATACGACAATAGCGCCTCATTTTTTCGTTTCTCATCTCGCGAAACACAAGGAGCCTCGATGGCCTGGGACGACAGTGCAACCCCCAAGGTGGCGCGCCAAGTACTCGTCGATCGCCTGCTGGCGGGCTATCTTCCGTCAGACAGTCACGGCATCTCGCTGGTAGACCACACAGTCGTCGGGAATGTGCTGTATACCGTACTGGAGCATCCACACGGCTATACCTTCATTCGCCAACATCTCATGCAAGCACCTCAGCATGGCGACCCGACGCGCTGGGATTACCACATTCGCGACGAAGGGACGGCTGATATCCCAATCCAGTGTCCGGAGAAGCTTCTTGCGCAGTCGACAGCCCCCGGGGAGCTTGCAGCCCAATGGCGTGCTGATACGCGTGCGGCACGTGATGATCAGGCAGCCCGCAAGCGCAAGATCAAGAAGCTCAAGCGTAGCGAGCGACTGGCAGCGATCGATGGTAGCGAGGTGATCTTCCTGCGCGCCTTTACGGCCAGCGTGTTTATCGGTCGCGCGCCGGACGACGCAGAGGACGATGAGTACGAGTACCTCTGGGAAGATATCGACCTGCAGGCGTCACCGCTACCAGAAGACTGACGCTCCTGTATCGCGTCATCATCGCCACCTGCTTTTTATGGCGTTTTTCTTGCGTTCTCCGCACCACCGCCACAAATGAGTCCTCATGCAGCCTCAAGCCGACCCGTTCATCGTTCCGCTCTGCCACGATACCTACCGTGTATTGTACGCCGATGACGATATTCTATTGATCGACAAACCGACGGGCCTGCTGAGCCTGTCAGGCAAGCACCCGCTCAACCTGGATTCGTTGCATCATCGGCTGGTGAAAGAGTATCCAACGGCAAAGCTACTGCATCGCCTCGACTTCGGGACCTCTGGCATCATGCTGGTTGCGCTTAACAAACCGGCTAATGGTAATCTGACCCGACAGTTTCAGGACCGCACCATCAGCAAGTCCTATACCGCAATACTCCACGGTCATCTGGCCGACGATACAGGGCGTATATCGCTACCGATTGCCAAGGATGTCGATCACTTTCCGCTGCAGAAGATCTGTCATGACACGGGCAAGACTGCCATCAGTGATTTCCGTGTCATCGAGCGTCTGGAGGCACCCCAACGGACGCGCGTCGAATTCACTCCGGTGTCGGGGCGCACTCATCAGCTGCGAATCCACAGCCAGCAGATTGATCATCCAATCCTGGGCTGCGATCTCTACGCAACTGATGAAGCCTTCTTCATGGCCGAGCGTCTGATGTTGCACGCCGAGATGATCGCCTTTGATCATCCTGTCAGCGGAGAGCGCATGGAAGTGCGTAGTCCGTGCCCTTTCTGATCACCCAGTGAAGCGAAGATACGGGCAGCGCGGCGGGATGAACATCACGAAATGAAACGCCCCCACAGGCAAGCCTGCAGGGGCGTTTTCATGAGAGCTATCAGTGCATCAATGCAAAGACAGCTCGTCCGTTCGCTTACTGAGCCGTTGCCGGCAACCAGCCTTTGACGATATCCGGATGACTATCCACCCATGCCTTGGCATTCTCGTACGGGTCAGCGTCTTTCTCCTGATTCTTGAGCATCACCTGCCCCATCTGCTCCGGCGTCCAGTGGAAGTTGTCCAGAATGCTATAGACCTCTGGCATGTCTTCCTTGAGCCCCAGACGCGCGATGGTGTGGATCTGCTCGGCGCCGCCATACACATTTTTCGGGTCATCAAGGTACTTGAGATCCCAGCGCGCAAACATCCAGTGCGGCGTCCAGCCGGTCACCACGATATCGCGCTTGCCCTTGATGGCATTGTTGAGCGCAGCGGTCATGGTCGCGCCACTCCCCGTCCTCAGATCAATGTCTTCCAGGCCGTAATCCTCAACCACTTTTTCCGTCAGACGCGTCAGGCCTGCACCCGGCTCGATACCGATGATACGGTCATCAATATCATCGCCTTGAGTCTTGAGGTCTTCGATGGAGTTCAGCTTGCTGTAGGTAGGTACAACCAGCCCTAGCTTGGTGCCATCCAGATTGACGCCGAGATCTTCAATCTTGGCGGAGACCTTCTTCATGTAGTCTTCATGAGTCGTCGGCAACCATGCAGCCACCATGCCGTCGGCATCGCCGAAGGCTACAGCCTGCCACATGGCAGCAGCAGACAGCGACTTGAGTTCGACGTTATAGCCTTGCTCTTCCAATACCGCCTTGACCACATTGGTTGAGGCTACTTCAGAAGACCATTCGACATAGGCCAGAGTGACATCGCCTTTATCACCTGCGGCGTAAGCCCCACCTGTTGCTGATAGTGCCGCGCCCAACAACAATGCCTTGGCGGTGGTCGATGTCGCGCTTGCGAAGGTATATCCCTGCTTATTCATCACTTTCCCCTTTTGTGCGTATGTGCTTGTCACTAAACATCTTCGTGACAAGGCGTGCCCCAAGAACTTGAACATGTCGATGAAGCGTGGGTTAGGTGTAAAGCCTTGCCTGCCGTGACACCCGCTGGCACTCATTGTGGCCAAGGGAGCGACCGGCCCACTATCGCCTGACAGGGTATGCCAGGCGATAGTGATAGCGCCTCACGGCGCGCAGTCATACCTGATCAAGAACGCGGCTTCTTTTCTTTGCTAAACGTCTGGGTCAGGCGATCCAACAGCATGGCCAGAATCACGACCGCAATACCGGCCTCGAAGCCATCACCTGGACGCAGGCGTTGAATGGCTTTCCAGACTTCATTACCCAAGCCATCTGCCCCGATCATGGCCGCGATCACAACCATCGACAACGCTAGCATGATGGTCTGATTGATACCGGCCATCACGGTAGGCAGTGACAGCGGGAGCTGCAACTTGAATAGCTTCTGACTGCGTGTGGCGCCAAAGGCGTCAGCCGCTTCGATCAGATCGTTAGGCACCTGGCGAATACCCAATGTAGTGAAGCGAATCGCAGGCGGCATCGAGAATATAACTGTCGCGAAGATGGCCGAGACAGACCCGATCCCGAAGAATGGAATCGCCGGAATCAAATAGACGAAAGCCGGCATGGTCTGCATGAAATCAAGTGTTGGCATGATGACCTTGTAAAAACGGTCCGACAGCGCAGCCAATATTCCCAATGGCAGCGCAATGACAACGGCCACCAGTGTCGCAATGACAACCAGTGTCAGAGACTCGATCATCGGGTCCCACAGATCGAGATTCCAGATCAGCCCTAACCCAAGGACAGCGCCAATAGCGAGACGTGTCCCTGATAGCCGCCAACACAGCAGCGCAACCATGGCGATCATTGCCCACTCGGGGAGCCACATCAGAGAGTCATTCAGCACTCCGATGCCAGTTTCAGTGAACTTGGAAATACCACGCGTGATGCTGGAATAGTTATTGGTCAGGTAATCCAGACCTGACTCGATCCAGTCTCCCAATTCAATCTTGGGGATAGTAAAGCCTGTTGATTCACTCATGCGTTTGCCTCCCCTGCTTCAGCCAGCTCAGCCAGTACGGACCCCTTCACCACAACACCCATCAGGCGCGACTGCTCATCTACCACTGCCAGCGGATGATTATGTCCGGCAAACAGCGTGAACAGATTGTGTAGTGGCTCTTCTGGCGAGATCTTGCAGCAGTCAGAATGAATGAGTTCAGTCAGGTCCGTCAGATTTTCACGCACGGCACGCTCAGCATCTTCTGCAGTGACAATGCCAAGCAACGTACGATCACGACGCACGACAAACAGACTGTTCAGTCCGTTCTCACCCATTTTGCGCAGCGCAGTGCGCGGGCCATCATCATCACGTGCCGTCGCACGCACATCAGTCATCGCGGATTGAGCCGTCAGAATACGTGACATGTCCACACCCTCGACGAAGCGAGCCACATAGTCGTTGGCAGGATGGGTAAGAATACTTTCAGGAGAGCCTATCTGTACGACCTCGCCATCCTTGAGCAGGATGATGCGATCCCCGATGGAAAGCGCCTCATCAAGGTCGTGAGTAATGAAGATGGTGGTCTTTTTCATCTTGTGCTGCAGAGCTAATAGCTCCTGCTGCATATCCTTGCGAATGAGCGGATCAAGCGCAGAGAAGGCCTCATCCATCAACAGCACGGTTGAGTCGTTGGCCAATGCTCGCGCCAGGCCCACACGCTGCTGCATTCCCCCCGAAAGCTGACTGGGGTACGCATCCTCCCAGCCGTCCAGCCCCACTTGTTTGAGCGCATCACGCCCACGTTGGAAGCAGACTTCCTTGTTCTCGCCGCGAACTTCCAAACCAAATTCAGCGTTCTGCTGCACAGTGCGGTGTGGGAACAACGCAAAATTCTGGAAGACCATCGAGAAATGCTTACGACGGCACTGCAGCAACGACTTGTCATCCAGTTTGGCTACGTCCTGACCATCGATGATGATCTCACCCTCGGTAGGCTCTATCAGACGATTGAGGCAGCGGATGAGCGTCGATTTCCCTGAGCCGGAAAGGCCCATGATCACAAGCAACTCGCCTTCCATGACATCGAAATCGACACTGGAAAGCCCAAGTGTCTGGCCGGTCTTCTCTAGTATTTCTGGGCGTTTCATTCCCTGGTCACGCAATGTAAGCGCTTTGTCTGGCTGATTGCCGAACACTTTGCTCAGATTGCGCACCCGGATCTTCACATCGCGAGTGTCAGTCATTGGCTTTCCTGTTGTCTGTGCACAGGAAGTGACCACTACGCCAGCCAAGCACGCACCACTCTTTCGCATCACCAAGAGCAATGCTTATAAGTATTACGCACCAACAAAACGTGGCGTCATCCCCTGCGCCAATTCCTATAAAGGATTCTTATATTTGTGATGATGATACAGAGTTATTGATACTCACTCAAACCCAAACAAACTATTATGCGACGAAGGTAGAATACCGAAAGACTTCCCGACCCACCATTTTCAACATCAACTCACGCCTTGGACTCCAAGCGTAAGCGCTGCCAGTCATTCATCGGCTCGTTGAGCCGAATGCTTGCATCAATCACCTGCTCTTCCATGTTGTACCGACACGTAAATCCAAGGTGCTTCATCAATGCACGCATGGGGTGGTTATCGATCATGATCTTGCCCACCATTTCCAACGTGCCCAGTGAGCGGCAGTAACGCAGCATCTTCTCCATCAACAATCGACCTATCCCTTCTCCCTGCAGATCATCACGAATGATGACCGAGAATTCGGTACGAATATTGTCTGGATCGTTCCACACACGCACCACTCCGAGCATTTCCCGCCGCGCTACATCGCTGGAATGATCCTGTACGTCTCGCTCGGCAATGAATGCCATCTGACGGTCGTAATTGATCTGCGCAAGCAGCGACAGATCGCGTTGACTGAGATCAGCCTTGTGATGGAAGTAGCGGAAACGAATGCTTTCCTCCGATAGCCTGGCATGGAAGGCCGTAATCAACGGCGCATCCTCGCCTCTTATCGGACGTACCTCGACCTGCATGCCACTCTCGAGCTGAAATGATTCCCGCAATTCCTCTGGGTACGGCATGATCGCGAAACGTGCCGGTTTACCGAGATCCAAAGTGAAATCTACAGCCACAGCTTCATCGCGATTGAGCAATAACGGATTGATTTCCAATCCACGAATGTCAGGCAAATCTGATGCCAGTTGTGCCAACTTGACCAACAAGGTGCATAAACGTAAGAAATCGCGCTCTGGGTCAGGTGAATGCTCCGCAATCAGTCGTGAGGCATGACTGCGTGAAATCAGCTCCCGCGCAAGTGTCATGTTGAGCGGGGGAAGTGCGACCTGTCGGTCTGCCAGCACATTGACCTTGTAACCACCAAGACCAAACACCACGATAGGCCCAAATTCGTCATCGCGAGTAATACCCGCACTCAATTGCAACGAATGCTTGCCTCGCTGCATCGGCTGTAGGCAGAACTCGTGGATATGGGTTTTCGCGTTGCCACTGCGCCCTCGCTCGATATCGCGCTCCGCCACCTTATTCGTGATACGCCGAATGGCCAGTGCGATATCTTCAGGACCAGAGAGATCCTGTACGACGCCAGAAGACAAGCGCTGCGGATAACGCCGATAACGGAATGGCTGACTGTTATGTTCATGCACGACACGCAGCGCGTAAGGCCCATTGCGCACTGGAAGATCATCCTGCTGAGCACTGCGCTGCAGCTCAAGCACTGCTCTCGCACCTGCCGACGCATCCGTCACATAACGACTCGGTGCAGTGGCAATGCCGTAGGTTTCCAGCACATGAGCCGTCTCTGAGTGCGTCAGCCATTCGCGCCCCGCTCGACGCGCGCTATGCACCAGGTCGTGCGCGCGGGCCCGTATTTCGGCAGTCGTCGAGAACGATAAGCTCGGCGGCGTTTGTTGCAGTAGTGATTGCACGCGGTGGTAATCAACCATCTGCAAGAAGCTTTGACGCCCTTCTCAGGTGAAAGATAAGTGGGAATTCCCGCGAGATGGCACTCATGGCGTGCTGCCAGCGCCTGCTCCAGCCCCATCCAGCTGGTCAACAGATTGCGACGAAATTGCTTGCGATGGGCAATCAGTGCCTCAGCAGTGGCGCGAGATGGTGCAAGGCGAGTCGGTGCATGCACCACGAGCACCGCGTCCACCCCGTGATCATTGGCGACGATATTCACTGCAGCCAAAAAATCTTCCGGTGTGGCATTACCCCCGAGATCGACCGGGTTTCGCCCTGGCAGGCTCACATCCAACTCACCCTTGAGCAGTGCCTGGCGACTCTCTTCGCTCAACTCTGCTAGCTTGCCACCACCCGCCATCAGCTTATCGATAGCAAGCAACGCTGGGCCCAAGCCATTGGAGACAATCGCCAGTCGGTCACCTCGCAGCGGCTTCATGCGATTCAAAGTTTCCAGTGCATCAAACATGTCTTCACTATCATTGACGCGCACTACCCCGGCACGAGCCAATGCCGCATCGACAATACGATCGCGATTGGGAACACCAGGAGTGACATGCGTACCGAACAAGTCGGCCTCAGGCGTACGACCACTCTTTATCGCCAATACCAAGCGGTTACGTGATGCTTCACGCAAAGCCGTCATGAAGTGCATTGGGTCGTGGATACGCTCGAGGTGTAATAGTAGTGCTTGGGAGGGCCCGTACTGATTCAGATAATCGATCAGATCCGGCAACATGACATCGACACTATCGCCCAACGTCACCAGGTGAGAGAAGCCTATCCCGCGCCCTGCCGCCCAGTCGATCATCGCATTGCCCAACATGCCGGACTGACCGAGATAGGCAACCTTGCCCTTGGCTACCGGCTGGCCACTGAAAGAAGCATTAAGATGGCTATTGGGCGCACAGATTCCCATGCACTCAGGGCCTAGAAGGCGAATCCCACTGGCACGCGCTGCCTTTAGCAGGCGGCTGTTCAAATCTTCCTGTTCGGAATGAATTCGCAGCGTCTCTGGTACAGGCGACCGTGAGTCGCGACGCGTCAGCATCTCCAGCCCTTTCTCGGTCGCTCGGGCAAATGAGCTGACGGGCGTAGGGGCAACGCCGCCTGAAATCAGCAGCGCGGCCTTCACGCCGAAGCGTCCGAGCCTCTCGACCATTTTCGGCAGAGTCTCTGCGGGAGAACATAGAATGGCAAGATCCGGCACTTGAGATAGATCACTCACACGCCGCACACAGCTCACGCCATGCACCGTCTCATATCCCTTGGGATTGACGACCTCAAGAGTGCCCTTGAACCCTCCTTCCAACAGATTCCTGAGTACCTGCCCGCCAATGGAATGCGTCTTTTCCGAAGCGCCAATGACCGCCACGCTGCGGGGCTCGAAGAAATTGCGCAGAAATCGCGTGCTCATGTGCTTGTCCTATCAGACCTGCGTAGTGAATACCTTCATCTCAGCATGCCGCGAACAATGTTCCCTGAACAGCCACATGCAACGGATAAATCTATTCGATACATCGCACCCTACCGCAACACGCAACGAATAACGCAGCTTCTCCCTCTTAACAGCAAGAACGTCCTTCGCTAGACCATCCGCCACTATCTTGCATGGCGCTCGGCTCTTAATGTAATGCCTATACTTTGCATTATGACAAACGCTTTACCAGCGGGCATGCCGATGATCACCTCATACATTTCTCATAGCGACTGCGCTAACCACTTCATGGGGCCAACACACCCGGAAAGTCCGTTGCGCCTGCAGGCGATCGAACGACGTCTAGCGCTGAGCGGAGTGATTCAACACGTTCAGCAATACAACGCCAGACCTGCAACGCTCGAGCAGCTTTCGCGTGTGCACCCTCTGCGCCATCTACAAGCACTAGAGAAATGCCCACCGCAGAATGGTCAGTTACTGGCCCTCAATGACGACACGCTGATGTGCTCCGATAGCCTGATAGCAGCACGCTTGGCAGCCGGTGCAGTCGTGCGTGGAGTAGACCAGGTCATGCGCGATCAAGCTGATAACGTCTTCTGTGCGGTACGCCCCCCTGGCCATCACGCAGAACGTGCCGATGCCATGGGCTTCTGCTTCTATAACAACGTTGCAGTAGGCGCATTACATGCACGCCAACACTACGGCGTGAAACGTATCGCCATTCTTGATTTTGATGTACATCAGGGGAATGGCACGGTAGATATCTTCAAGCACGACTCGGACACTCTGGTCTGCTCATCCTTCCAGACCGCCATGTATCCTTGGCGTTATCTGGAAAGCAGCTGGGACCACATCCACAATACACCGCTTGAAGAAGGCAGTGGCTCCCTCGCTTTCCGACGCGCGATAGAAACTCAGTGGTTAAAGCGACTCGACGACTTCAAACCGGAGCTGATAATGATATCCGCTGGCTTTGACGCACATCGCGAAGACCCGATGGCAGAATTGTGCCTTGAGGACGATGACTATTACTGGGTTACACGCTTCGCGATGGACATCGCACGACGCCATTGCCACGGACGTATCGTCTCGGTCCTGGAAGGCGGCTACTGTCTGGACGCGCTCGGCCGCAGTGCCGAGGCCCACATCAAGGCGCTGGTGGGCTTACCGATGGAAGATGGCCTATCCACCACTTCACGCCTCACCCCCAAAACGAGCCATGCCTCCACCACCAATGCTGATCATGCGGCTCGGGGCACCGACAGTGATCGTGAGCACCGACAGTGATCGTGAGCACCGACTGTTCTGACCCGTTTCCTTCTTGCAGGAAACATCGGTGGCTTCCCGAGCAGCATTCACGCTGTCGCTGATAGCAATGCACATGACTTGTCGAGACTCTGTGTGGTTTTCCATTCGTGATAAGCTGGCGGAAAAGTTTCCTATAGTAAACATATGGCCGCCAGTGCCCCAGACGACAGCGAAGCCCTCATGAGCACACCCACTGACAAGGATGCAGCCGTCCGAATCGCCTCCGGCCGCAAGCCTTTCGTAGAACCTCTAAAGCTTGGCGAGCGCGTCAAGCAAATTCGTCTCTCCAATCACTGGACCCTGGAAGATGTCAGCCAACGTACCGGGCTGGCTCGCTCTACGCTGTCCAAGATCGAGAATGAACAGATTTCGCCGACATTCACCGCAGTGCAGAAACTGATCAGCGGCCTCAACATCGATCTACCCCAGTTACTGAGCCCGCCCAAGCGTCAGAGCGGTACTCTCGGACGCCGAGACCTCACCCGCGTGGGAGATGGCAAGAGCCATCCGACGCCTACCTATGAGCACGAACTGCTCTCATGGCAGCTGGCTCAGAAGCGAATGATTCCCTTCAAGACTCGTGTACGTGCTCGTAGCTTTGATGACTTTCCGGACTGGGTACGCCACGACGGTGAGGAATTCCTGATGGTGCTGGAAGGCAGCATTCAACTCTACTCGGAGTTCTATGAGCCACTTGCGCTGGGTAATGGCGACAGCATCTATTTCGACTCCGATATGGGTCATGCACTGGTTTCCACCAGTGAAGATGACGCCGTAGTGCTGTCCGTCTGTACGCGTACCGACACTGACTAGCCATTATCTACTGATAGCTGTTGGCTAAACCGTTTTAAATATTTATTGCAGCATAGAGAATATTTTACCAACAAAATCATGATAATGAGATTCCAGGAACAAGAGAATAAAAAACGCCTATTAGCGATTAGCTAGTAGGCGTTTTTGTTCTTCATTCTCTGACTTGACGCTCAGTCCTGAAATCTCATCGATTTCACACTCAGTCATGCTGTGTCGCATCGCCACGCCAGATCAACTGACCGCATTCGCGAAGATCGTACCCACCCAGTGACTGAGCTAGCTGGATGCCATGCGGCGTCGTGAGGTAACCAAGCATGCCTTGAAACAAATCACGGAAATAGACGTTCCGCGGTACGACAAGATCAAATGCCTCTTCACAGACAGGCACGAAGCCAAGACCAAACTCATTGGCAGCGGACAAGGTACCAGGGCCGACATCAACCTCGCCACGCGCCACCAGTGAAGCAACCTCACGTTCCGAGTAGGCAATCGCGAGCGTGTTGAGCTGTTCGGGACGCATTTGATGGCCTGATAACCATTCCTGCAAGAAACGCTGCGAACCGGCACCCTCCTGACGCACCGCCCAGCGCCGCTGAGCGCCGAACAGCCCGCCCGGATCGACTGGCAAGTGGCGATCTCCATTACGAATGATCAAGCCCTGCGTGCGCCGCGCCAACCTGACCAGCACCCATTGCCGATAGCCATCATGTCCGCGAATCAATGCCGGATGGCGCAGCGCGGCCTCTTCTGCTCGCCCCCAGTGAATGGCGCAAACATCGGCGCGCCCCTGACTGAGCAAGTCCAGCCCAAGCCGCGTCCCCGTCACACTCATGCCATAGAAAGCACTGCCACCATGCTGCTGATTGAGGCGCATGGAAAGTGCAGCCAACAGTGGGTCATCACTGCCGGTAAGCATGAGCCGATCAGCTAGTACGCCGTGATGACTGGACTCCAGTATCCATTGCTCTACCAGACGGCGCGGAAATAGCCACTTGCCCGTCACCTTGGTGGCCGGCATGGTACCGTCACTCGCTAACTGATAGATCTTTTTCTCATTGAGGTGCAACAGCCTGGCGACTTCCTGCACCGTCAGGAATGGATTGTCATGGCCAACGGGCGTAGCGGAGGAAGCTAGGGGCGATGTCGGTGCAACGGGCTGATTCATGGCTTGCCTCTCTGCTCCTTGGTGGCATAACTATTGGCGCCCTTTCCAGAGTCTTTCATGACGTCAGCCGCCCGCGGGGCCGGAATGGCATCCAGTACCAGTCGGCCAACAGAATCGATGGCCTGAAAATGCTTGCCCTTGGCACGTGCGATCAGCAGCACGCCAAAGCGCTCTGCCAGCTCAACGCCCTTCTGCGTGACGCCTGAGCGCGACACCAGCACTGAAATGCCGGCCTGAGCGACCTTGAGCACCATTTCCGATGTCAAACGCCCAGTGGTATAGAAGATATTGGCACCTGTGTAGTCCACCGAGCCAGAACCGTCTATTGATCCAAAGCTGTCAACCGATCGAGAGGTCTCTGTCAGTGCTCCACGCAAGGGAGACAGCCAGCTTAATCCTGCCAATGTATCGACCGCATTGTGACGCCCGACATCCTCAATGAAGGCCAGCACCTCATCATCACGACATAACGCACAGCCATGCACGGCACCCGCCTTGCGATAGGTGGCATTATGCGCCGTCAATGCATCGAGCAATCGATAGAGCAACGCCTGACTGAAAGGCCGTGAATCAAGCGCAGAGAGCGACTGACGTTCAAGAAGATTGCCGAAGACCGTACCCTGACCACACCCTGTGGTGACGGTGCGCTTGCCAAGCCGCTGCTCGATATCGTCTGGTAGATGACGTGTCACTACCGATGCACTTTCTACTTCCCAGTCCACCTGGAGGGCTTCAAGGTCTTCAAGCTCACCCAGCAGCCCTTGGTTGCGCAGATAACCGGCGACCAACGCTTCGGGCTCAGCGCCCAGAGTCATCAGCGTGACTATCTCACGCCGATTGAGATATATGGTCAGTGAGCGTTCTGCTGCAATGGATTGCTGATATCGCTGACCGCGCTCATCCATCACTTCGATATCCAACGTGGTAGGCAGCTTGGCATGACTGATCGCAGGCTGTACGGAAGTGTTCATGACGTTGGGTTCTCCCTCATCGAGCCTGATTCACTACACGGCGGTACTGCCGAGCATTTCTAGAGCCACCTTCCACAGCTGTTCAGTAGACTGCGTCATCAGTAGAAGTGCAGCAGTACGGATAAGCGCAGGATACCAGTGTCCTTATCTCAGTGTCTTTTCGCGATATAGACCGATCACAGCACTGCCAACCACGGCATGTTTCTTGCAGCCAATACAGCAGCCATTCAAGACACACCGCCGCGGCGCCATTGCCTTTGATCTATGGTACTCCGCGTCGGACAGCACTCCATGAGATACGCCATGACTCAAGATTCTGACTCGCTTATGGGCGCGAATTCCGACCCACAGACCTCTCCTCGACCACATGTCATGTCTCGTAGTGATGATACGCGCTGGATAAGCATTTCACTGGCACCCACTACCCAGCGACTTGGCCGCTTCAGCATTGACACCTGGTGCATCGCCGAACTCGCGCCAGCCAACGCGGAACATGCTCATCAACACCAGGATGACAGCCCGTCACCCACGGTCGTGAATCACCGTACGCTAGCACTCCAATTGCACCTTACCGAGCGCACCGATTATCGCTACAACCTGCGCTGTGATCAGCCACGACTATTTGTGCTCTGCGAGGAGCGTGAAGACGATGGTATGCAGCCGCGCGTCGTGACGGCCTGCCAGGAAGTCGCCTCTCAATGGATGGATGGTGATCAACTGGTGCTTGACGCCCCCATGCCACCTGCACTGATGGTCTGGCTAGAAGGCTACCTGGCACGCCGTGGCGAACGCATTGATGAAGGCAAGAAGAAAAAACGCAAGGGAGCAGGACGTGCAAGTCAGTCTGGACAACCCCATCAGAATTCTCCGGATGCTCCCCAGCCAGCGGATGACAAGCAATGACCCACAGGCCTGATGACACTGCTGACAAAGGACAGGAGAGCCTTCTGTCACGCTGGTCACGCCGGAAACAGCATACCGACCAAGCGCGAGAAGATGCTCCCCCATCAGCGCTCAAGACGCTGCCACGTACACCAGCGACTCCAGGCATGAGTGCGAACACGAGTGCAGCGACCGCACTCAGCGATGAGGCATCAGCGAGTCTGACGGATGATCAGCCACACTCTGCTGTCGATCAGACCATCGAGCCACACACGAGTGATCAGCTCGCACAAGACTCCGTTGGGCAAGATATAAGTGAGCACGGGACTGACGAAACGCCCGCGTTCGAGCTACCAGATCCCGAGCTGCTTACACCCGACGCCGATATTAGCGCTTTCATGCAGCCCGGCGTGGATCCTGCGTTACGCCAACGTGCATTGCGGCGTATTTTCATGGGAGGGGAGCATTCTCTACGCGATGGATTGGATGATTACGACCAGGATTTTTCCAAGATGCGCCCACTGGCAGCTGGCGTAGCTGAGACGCTGAGACGCTGGACTCACAAAGTCGAGGAAAGCCTCGAGGCACTGGACGAAGAAGAACTGAAGCCACTTGAGGCAGATACGGAAGAGCAAGACACAGCATTGGAAACGAAACACGAAACACAGCAAGAGCAGCAAGAGCAGCAAGACAAGTCACATAATGAGACCAGCACACCTGACAGTACCGAACCTCAGACTGAGGCCACACACGCTGTTGATTCGGATCATCCCACAACCGCCGCCCACCTCACTTCTAACGACACTTCACGGCCATCCATACTGCCAAGATGACACGCTGCGCACTCGCCATGAGTCAATATGACCCAGCTCACCATCCTGACAGAGCATTCGAGGTCAGCCCTATGGCTCATGAGTCACTATAGCGCGCATCAATGAGGCGCACTGTCTGCAATGCACACGCTATATTTTGCATGACGTGCGTGTCTGACGCGTTTCGTACTCTGCTGAGCTATCGGGTACACCTGACAAACGCCCATGACATCTGCCTGCCTGAACTATCCTTCTGGGGCGTCCTGACCGCCTGATAGCGCAGCGCAAAGCATGTCATTGACCACCCACTGAATGACTGTTGACTGCTGACCGGGCATTTGCCTTGAGAATCTGCGGCGACAGGGTCCTGCGACAGCCTTCTGCCACCTGACGGCAGCGGCGACCGACAGGACCGTATCGACCGAAAAGGATGAGCAAGATGACAGCGAGCTCCTCGCACCCGCAGCCGCGTGATCCAGCAGCGCACGGCACGCCCTTGGCCGTACACGCCAGTACCGGCCTGAGCATTGAAGATACCCAACGCTTGCTGAATCAACAGGCTCGCCAGCGCGCCATGTCTTCCACAACTGGCGCTGCAACCACGAGCAGACACGCCACCAGCTTGCCATTGCTCGCCAGCGATGCCGGTAGTGCCCCGATCCGCTATCGCAGCCAGGGCCGTACGCTTCTCGTCGGAACCGAAGCACGCGTTCGCGCATTGGCCAGCCTGTTTTCGCAGCTACCAACAACGCTTCAATTGCCGTTGGTACTGTTGATCAGTGACCAGGACAACAGCGCGCTAGTCTCGCTCGATGAACAGCATTTCACGACCAGCGAAGCATTGCCGTCGCACAGCGCCACACGTGATCTACTCAGCCTGAAGGGCTATCTGGGACAGTTCACGCTGACCAGCGATGGCGTCAACCTGGCCTCCGCCCTGCTGCCGGCAATCTCTGTCATGCAGCCTGATGGCCAATCCAGCCTTCAGCATGTGGCGCATTTTGATCTGATTGCAGACCTGGCAGCCCAGCCTCTCAATCAAGCAGAGCTTGCACCGCCCGGGTATCTACGCGCGACTGAAGCCGTACTTTCTGAACTTGATCGCCTGGCTAGTGATGCGCAACTCGATGCCATAACGCTGCCAGCATTGACGGAATGGGCTGCTCAATTCAGTGAATTGGTCGGCAGCTTCGACAAGCCAAACTATGTCAGCGTCAATCTGGATGTCTGTGCGCATGCCAGCGCTGGCAGCATAGGCTGTACACGCTGCCTGTCTTCCTGCAGCGCTGATGCAATCTTCTCCGTAGTGGGTCGCCGCAATGCACATATCGAAATTGATCCCTTCCTGTGCCATGGCGCGGCCAGCTGTGTCAGCGCCTGCCCAACTGGCGCCCTGAGCTTCACTCAGCCGCCCTTCGAGCAACGCATGGAACAGATTCAGCGGCTTCTGGAACGCTATCAGGATGCCGGCGGCATTTACCCATTGCTGCGCTATCGTCTTGATACCGATGAGGCTGGTTCAGCGGCTGGCTCAGCGGCCGTTTCAGTTGCCGACCAGGAACGCTGTCTCGACATCACACTTGATGAGATCACCGCAACCAGCCATGACGAATGGCTCGCCGCGCTTGCGTTAGGCGCTTCTCAAATACTCGTCGAACTGCCGAGCACTCTTCCGGCTGGCCAACGCCAGCAGTTAGAGCAGGAACGTCGCCTGACGCTTGCCCTGTTGGATAGCATGCAACTAGCCACTGATCACCATGACACCTCACGTCTGGTCTTCATCTCCTCGTCTGTCGAGGGAGAGTCCGCTGAGGATAGTGCCAACGCACTACCGCTGATAGCGCCGCTGTGTGTAGCACTCGCACCGGGTGCTGATAGTGAAGAGGAACATCAGCTCGGCCTGCCCATTGCACGTGATTGGCTGCTAGGCCGACCTGATGAGCGTCCCGGCAAGCGTGAACGCCTCAATCGTGTGCTCGATCATCTGGCGGGCCTTACCGCGGCTGATCTCGCGGAAGAGTCTGTGGCGGTGCCTGAAGGTGCCCCCTTTGGCAGCCTCGCTATCGATACTGATGGCTGCACCCTGTGCCAAGCCTGTGTCGCGGTCTGCCCAACGACTGCGCTGAGCGCTAACCGCACGTCTCCGGCATTGTCCTTTACCCAAGGTGACTGTGTGCAATGCGGACTCTGTGAGCAGTCCTGCCCAGAGCAGGTCATCACGTTGACACCGGGCTTTGCCCCCCAACCTGATGTACGCCGCGAACCGCAGCTCCTCAAACAGGATGTGCCTTTTCCCTGCATCAGCTGTGGCACGCCCTTCGGCTCAACTGCCACCATCACGGCCATGCAGACAAAACTAGCCTCACATGCCTATTTTCAGGGTGATGGCGCCTTGCGTCTCAAGATGTGCAGTGACTGTCGCGTGAAAGACATCTGGCACGAAATGGCACGTAATCCTGATGCCCAACTCAAGGTCTGAGCCAATGACATTCCCAACGGCCTCTGGAGAGACTCCGCCCATGGCGCCTGACGATGAATCAGTGATGAGCCACAGCGTCGAACAGCAGGCATTGCGCTCTGACCTCTATCGTTTGCTGGCACGCTTGGTACGTGCTGCACCCGACGAGGAGCTCATCGCTTTCCTTGCCACGCTCGAACACGATGCCATGACTCTGCCGGGGGCGGATCAGCAGCAATTGCCGAGAGCCCTGGCATCATTGTCTCTGGCCGCGCGCGTCAGTGAACCGCGTCGATTGGAAGACGAATACTTCCAGGCATTGGTCGGCGTGGTGCAAGGCGAGGTAGTGCCTTATGCCAGCTGGTATCTCACCGGCTCGCTGATGGAGATGCCTCTGGTGGCGCTTCGCCAGGACCTCAAGCTCCTAGGATTTGAGCGTCAAAGCGATGTGCATGAGCCAGAAGATCATCTGGGGGCTCTGTGTGAAGTCATGGCCATGCTGATTGACGAACTACCCTGCGAGCAATCCGGCTTCTTCCGTCGTCATCTGGCGAGCTGGGGTGAGCGCTGCTGTGCTGATCTTGCGCGCCGCGAGAGCCCGTTCTACGCCGCTGTCGGCTATCTCGGCCAGGCCTTCCTCAATGCTGAGCGCTTGAATCTCGGCGAGTCCATCGCCGTCAATGCACAACCGGCAGGTGTGGAGACGAATAACGCAGGCGAATGGCAAGGGATTCGCTTGCCCTCGTGAGTCTAAGCAGCGGCAGCTGAACATCAGCAATGCAGTGAACTGAACATGAAAGCGATCCACAAACGTGTGATCGAAGACAGTACTCAAAGACAGCCACGGTCAAGGCGACGTGAATACGCTACGTATCGCCTTTGCCAAAAGGGAGATCAGCATGAAGACTGATGATGACAAGAAAGACACGCACAACCTCGCTCGTCAGGGACGCCGCAAGTTCCTGCGCGTACTAGGAGCCAGTACCGTCGGTGTTGCTGCAGCAGGATCACTGGCAGGCGCCGTCATCCCCGACCAGGCAACCCCTGAGGCCAAGGCCGCTGACAAGAGTTCCGATCGCTATCGCGAGAGTGACCACGTCAAGGCGTTCTACGCCACGCTGCGTGATTGAGTCATGCCGCAAGGTGTGATCATGCAGTGATAGATAGACAGCGCCGGCAGCTGTGATTACCGCAATACTGCCAGCCTGACACGGGCAGCGCGGAGTTTACTCCGCCCGCCATTGACAGCGATAAGCCGGCACAGGTCGAGCACGATGCTCAGCCTGCAAGACCGCCGCTCCCGACTCTGCCCCCTGACTCGCTCACGCGGCCTGGGCAGTGATTCGGGTGACGAGGAGAGATGATGTCATGCGACTGACCCCCACCCCCTCTGCCACAGAGACCTCGGGACTCGGTATCAACCGCCGCCAGTTCCTGAAACGCAGTGGTGTTGCGACCGGCGGCCTGGCCGCTGCAAGCTTCATGGCTGCTCCGATGATGAAGCGCGCCGAGGCCAAGACCGAGGTGTCCAGCGCCCCCGTCGAGACCAAGCGCACCATCTGCTCCCACTGTTCAGTGGGTTGCGGTGTGTACGCCGAAGTCCAGGAAGGCGTCTGGACCAAGCAGGAACCGGCCTTCGACCACCCGTTCAACCGTGGCGCGCATTGCGCCAAGGGTGCATCGCTGCGTGAGCACGGCCACTCGGACCGTCGCCTCAAATATCCGATGAAGCTTGAGGGCGGCAAGTGGAAGAAGCTGTCCTGGGAACAGGCCATCGAGGAAGTCGGTGACAAGGTGCTTGAGCTGACTGAAGAGCACGGTCCTGACAGCATCTACTGGCTTGGCTCGGCCAAGTTCAGCAATGAACAAGCCTACCTGATGCGCAAGTTTGCGGCCCTGTTCGGCACCAATAACGTCGATCACCAGGCGCGTATCTGCCACTCCACCACGGTGGCAGGTGTTGCCAACACCTGGGGCTACGGCGCGATGACCAACTCGTTCAACGACATGCATAACTGTCGTTCGATCCTGTTCATCGGCTCCAATCCGTCAGAAGCGCATCCGGTTGCCATGCAGCACATCTTGCTGGCCAAGGAGCGCTCCAACGCCGAGATCATCGTCGTTGATCCGCGCTTCACACGTACAGCAGCCAAGGCTACCAAGTTCGTGCGTCTACGTCCGGGGACTGACGTAGCCTACATATGGGGCCTGCTGTGGCACATCTTCGAGAATGGCTGGGAAGATGAAGTCTATATCCAGCAACGCGTCTATGGCATGGATGAAGTGCGTGCCGAAGTCGCCAACTTCCCGCCGGAAGAGGTCGAGCGTATTACAGGGGTCGGCGAAGCCGACATGCTCGACGTGGCGCGCCGCCTGTCCCAGAACCGCCCGGGCTGCGTTGTCTGGTGCATGGGGGGCACTCAACACTCCACGGGTAACAACAATACCCGCGCCTACTGCATCCTGGAACTTGCACTAGGCAACATCGGCAAGTCCGGTGGCGGCGCCAATATCTTCCGCGGCCATGACAATGTTCAGGGCGCGACGGATCTAGGGCTGATGTCCCATTCTCTGCCGGGCTACTACGGCCTCTCGGAAGGCGCCTGGAAGCATTGGTCCAAGGTCTGGAACGTCGATTACAACTGGATTCAGAATCGCTACGACCAAACCGAATACCATGACGGCAAACCGATGCACACCAATGGCATTACGGTGTCTCGTTGGGTCGATGGTGTACTGGAAGATCCTGATCGCATCTCTCAGCGCACTGCGCTGAAGGCAATGTTCTATTGGGGCCATGCCGTTAACTCCCAGACTCGTGGGCCCGAGATGAAGCAGGCAATGGCCAAGCTGGACATGATGGTCGTCGTTGACCCATACCCGACTATCGCCGCTGTCATGCACGACCGAACCGATGGCGTCTATCTGCTGCCAGCTTCCACCCAGTTTGAGACACGCGGAAGTGTTACCAACTCAAGCCGTTCATTGCAGTGGCGTGATCAGGTTATCGAGCCGATGTTCGAGTCCAAGCCTGATCATGAAATCATGTACCTGATGGCGAAAAAACTCGGCTTTGCTGACGAGCTGTTCCGCAACATCAAGGTTGAAGGCAGTGTCCCGCACGTCGAGGACATCACGCGCGAGTTCAATGCTGGCATGTGGACGGTGGGCTATACCGCCCAGAGCCCTGAGCGCATGAAGGCACACCAGCAGAACTGGCACACCTTCGATTTCGAGACGCTCAAGGCACGCGGTGGCCCGGCAGATGGCGACTTCTACGGCATGCCGTGGCCGTGCTGGGGCACGCCGGAGATGGGGCATCCAGGCACCCCGATTCTGTACGACACCTCCAAATCAGTGGCAGAAGGCGGACTTAACTTCCGTGCCCGCTTCGGCGTTGAGCATGACGGCACCAATATTCTGGCCGAAGGTTCCTGGTCCAAGGGGGCAGAGATTGAAGATGGCTATCCGGAGTTCACCGACAAGCTACTCAAGCAGCTTGGCTGGTGGAACGACCTGACTGCAGAAGAAAAGCAGGCAGCAGAAGGCAAGAACTGGAAGACCGATCTTTCCGGCGGTATTCAGCGCGTGTGCATCAAACATGGCTGTGCACCCTTCGGTAATGCCAAGGCGCGCGCACTGGTCTGGACCTTCCCTGATCCAATTCCCAAGCACCGCGAGCCGCTTTACACCGCGCGTCGTGACCTGGTGAAGGACTACCCGACCTGGCCGGATTCAGAATCCATCTATCGCCTGCCGACACTCTATGCCTCCATCCAGAACAAGGATGTCAGCGCCAAGTACCCCATCACGCTGACCTCCGGTCGCCTGGTGGAATATGAAGGTGGTGGTGAAGAAACACGCTCCATCCCGTGGCTGGCCGAGCTTCAGCAGGAGATGTTCGTCGAGATCAACCCGGCGCTGGCCAATGATGAAGGTATCAAGGACGGCGATATGGTGTGGGTCGAAGGCGCCGAAGGTGGCCGCGTAAAGGTTATGGCAATGGTCACGGAGCGCGTCGGACCGGATGTCGTGTTCATGCCCTTCCACTTCGGGGGTGTCTACGAAGGCGAATCGCTTGAGTCGCGCTATCCGGAAGGTACTGTGCCCTACGTGCTAGGTGAGTCGGCCAACACTGCCACGACCTATGGCTATGACCCCGTGACACTGATGCAGGAAACCAAGGTCACGCTGTGTCGTGTCAGTCTCGCCTGATCCTGATCAACAGCCGAGCCTGACCAACGACAGCAGAATGACAGCGTGGCAGATGTGCTTTCAGACGGGCACCTCTCGCAGGAAGTGCATCACCTGAATCAGTTACCAGAATCATCCGGCCTGTTGACCGATAAACCCGGTGACAGGCCGTGAAGGAGAAGCAGCATGGCCCAGATGAAATTTCTCTGTGATGCAGAACGCTGCATCGAATGTAACGGCTGCGTCACGGCCTGCAAGAATGCCAACGAAACAGAATGGGGCATTCAGCGTCGTCGTGTCGTGACCCTGGATGACGGCAAGCCCAGCGAGGTTTCGATCTCGGTGGCATGCATGCACTGCGACGATGCACCGTGTATGGCTGTCTGTCCCACCGAATGTTTCTACAAGACCGATGACGGCATCGTGCTGCACGATAAAGACATCTGCATCGGCTGTGGTTACTGCTTATACGCCTGCCCGTTCGGTGCACCGCAGTTCCCACAACAAGGGGCATTCGGCGAGCGCGGCAAGATGGATAAATGTACCTTCTGCGCAGGTGGCCCGGCAGAAAGCCCAGAAGAAGAGTACGAAAAATACGGTGCCAACCGTATCAGCGAAGGAAAACTACCGCTGTGTGCCGAAATGTGCTCCACCAAGGCACTGCTGGCCGGTGATGCTGAGACAGTTTCGGACATCTTCCGTCAGCGTGTGGTCTACCGCGGTCACGAAGACGGTGCATGGTCACCGGTCGACAAGGCGAGCCATCCAGATACCTCGGCTAACCTGACCACCAGCAGTGTGACTCATCAGGCCGATAGTCTGGCCTATGACGCAGCCCGCAAGGGGTAAGGAGGCGACATGCGCGCGCACTTTACAACGTCACGGTTGCTTGTCGTGATCATGTTCCTAAGCTTGATGGTTGCCAGTCTGTGGCTGGCACCTCATGCCATGGCTGCCGACCCCAGCGCCGAGATCGGTCAGGCGGTCGGCACGGTAGATGCCGACACTTGGCGTCAGGTCAAAGATGGTGATAACTCCATCGATAGTCGTCATGACTCCAACTACAACCTGATCAATCAGAGTGGCGAAACCTGGCGTCAAATCCGTAATCGCTGGATATCACCGGGCGGCCTGATCGCGCTCGGAGGTATGCTTGCGGTACTCGCGATCTTCTATCTGCTCGTGGGCCGTAATGACCTCGACCATCCACGCTCCGGCAAGCTGATGCTTCGCTGGACAGCTCTCGAACGTGCCATGCACTGGACGCTGGCAACACTATTCCTGATCTTGGCAATCACCGGTATCAACCTGCTGTGGGGCAAGTTCGTGTTCCGCAACATTTTCGGGGATGTGTTCTGGGCCAACATGATCATGGCCACGAAACTGGCACATAACTATCTCGGCCCACTGTTCTCGATCATGCTGATTCTGGTGTTGGCCAAGTGGCTGTCACTGAATCTGCCCAAGAAGCACGACTTCGAGTGGTTCCGTCAGGGTGGCGGCATGATCAAGGGCAAGCATCCAGACGCCGGCTTTGCCAATGGTGGCGAAAAGGCATGGTATTGGATTCTAGCCAGTGTCGGTCTCGTGGTGATCGTCAGTGGCTTGGTGATGGATTTTCCGATCTTCGGACAAACGCGTGATGTCATGCAGTGGACGAACGCATTTCATGGGATTGCCTCACTGATCCTGATCGCCGTGTCTTTCGGTCACATCTATATCGGCACTGCAGGTACAGAAGGTGCACTGGAAGGTATGAAAACAGGCTATGTCGATGAGACATGGGCAAAGCAACATCACAATCTGTGGTATGACGAGGTAAAGCAGGCAGAAGCAGCCGATCCTCAGTCAGACCCTGCCACAGCACCGGATGATGCCTTGGCACGACAGCAACGCCCCAATTGAGCCAATGGCCTTACGCCTGTCGCTTTGAGACTCAATTGAATACTCGCCCGGACAGGTTCACCTGCCGGGCGTTTTGTCACCTGTACCCTTGATACCTATACGCTCCCCCACTGGCAACGCAGGTGTCTCACTCCACTAGTTCACAGCTCGTCATTTGTTGCGTAAAGTCAGTGAGATAGCCGCACGATTTCTTGAGGTGCGCCAATATTCATAGCGACAAGCCCCCTCACTTGTCCTGTCAGGAGACACTTATGACTGATCAGAATAGCTCTTCAGTTCAGAAAATCAGTGAACTAGATGAACAGGCACGTACCGAGCTTGAAGCCGCTGCCTTTCGCCGCCTGCTGAAGCACCTTGATGACAACAAGGATGTGCAGAATATCGACCTGATGATTCTTGCCGACTTCTGCCGCAACTGCCTGTCAAAATGGCTGGTAACCGCAGGCGAGGAACGCGGTATTACCTTCGATTACGAGGCCGCTCGTGAGCACGTCTATGGCATGCCCTATTCCGAGTGGAAAACACATCATCAAGGCAAGGCGACTCCAGAGCAGCTGGCCGCACTCGATGCCCGTCAGCAAGCGAAGAAGGATTGAACATGAGCAGCAACGACGCACAGATAGGACTGGCTATCGCGATATTGACCGTCTCCGACACGCGGACGGCAGAGACTGATCGCTCCGGCGACTCGCTCGTCGAACGCCTCACTGCGGCCGGCCACCAGCTGCATGAAAAGCGTATCGTGCCAGATGATATCTACCAGCTGCGCGCAGCCGTCAGTCAGTGGATCGCCGATCCTGACGTTCAAGTCATTCTGACAACGGGCGGCACCGGCTTTACTGGGCGAGACTCCACTCCTGAGGCCATTCGCGTTCTGCTCGATAAAGAAATACAGGGCTTTGGTGAACTCTTCCGGCAATTGTCGTATCAGGAGATCGGCAGTTCGACCATCCAGAGTCGCTGCCTGGGTGGTCTCGCCAATCGCACCGTCGTCTTCTGTCTACCGGGCTCAACCGGCGCATGTCGTACCGCATGGGACGGCATTCTAAAAGAGCAGCTGGACAGTCGACATCGGCCCTGTAACTTCGCCAATCTGGTCATTCCGGAGCGCGGTACTCATGCCCACTGAGCCTCCCTCCACTGAAAACGACTCATGTGGCTGTGACAGCATTCCCGCAAGTGCAGCATCGCTTGCGCCACTGGCCAGTGCTCTCGAAGCGCTGCGCGCACACTGTATCTTGATGGAAGTCGAGAACATCCCGGTGAGCGAGGCCAGTGGGCGCGTACTGGCTGAAGATGTCCTGGCTCAGCTTGACGTACCACCTGCCGACAACTCTCAGATGGACGGCTATTGTGCTCGCGTCGCGGATATCGGCGATGGCTGCTGGTTACCGATCAGCCAACGAATTGCCGCAGGGTACGCGCCACAACCTCTTGGCCACAAAAGCTGCGGACGGCTATTCACTGGTGCTGAAATTCCAGACGGAGCTGACGTGGTGATCATGCAAGAAGAGGTCACGTTGCGCGACGGCTCCGATGGTACTCCCGAAGCCTGGCTACCCGGTCCACGTGCTCAAGGTGACAATATCCGTGCTCGTGGCCGAGATGTCGTGTCGGGCAACCGCTTGTTGGCCGCTGGCATGCGTCTGGATGCTGCGGCACTTGGCCTATTATGCGGACAAGGGCTCAGTAATGTGACGGTACGCCGTAAGGTACGGGTGGCGCTATTCGCGACCGGTGATGAGCTGATAGAACCAGGCCAGCCATTGGCGCGCGGTCAGATCTATAACTCGAATCGCGTCATGCTAAGCCAGATGCTGAACGATTTCGGTGCGGATGTCGTCATTGCGCCTCTCAAGGTGGCTGACACCTTTGAAGCGACTCGTGATGCGTTGGCCTCCGCTGCTGATCAGGTCGACCTGATCGTGACCTGCGGCGGTGTGAGCGTAGGGGAGGAAGACCACGTACGCCCAGCGATTGAGTCACTTGGTAGCATTGATCTATGGCGTTTGGCGATCAAACCGGGCAAGCCGCTTGCGTTGGGGCGCATCGACACGCTTACCGGAAATGCGATACGTGTGGTTGGCTTGCCAGGCAATCCGGTTTCCAGCTGGGTTGGGGCGTGGCTATTTCTGCGTCCACTACTTGGTGAAATGACAGACTGTCATGCACTGCGTGAACTGCCCCGCCTTAATGTACGTGCCGCTTTCTCAGCCAAGACAGCTATTCGACAGGACCATCTGCGTGTGAGGTTGACTCCATGCCGTGATGGTCAGCTAGAGGCTCATGCCTTCCCTGACCAGAACTCGGCTGTCTTATCGTCCTGTGCCGGCGCCGAAGCACTGGCCATCATCCCCCCCGAGAGTCGAGTAGCCGCCGGTGATTCCGTCGAGTGCCTATGGCTCACGCACTGAGTGCAACACCAAGCCTCCCTGATTGACATTCATCATCACCAGCTCCCGCTCATTCTTTGGGCAGGCGCTGCTGCTTAGTAGTATGGCGCTGGATGGCGACAACCACTGTACCTCTCCAGCGTCGTCTTGACCTCGCTAGTGAGTCCGGCACACTGGATCCCTTTGTACTGCCAGATACGTCACTTCTCCATGTGGGCAGGTTCGCTCTATCTGCGCTGCCCAAGAGTCAGTCTCGCAAGGAACCCCTGATGCCAGTTGCCCCATCGTCCGCTCTCATTTCACTCCGCCCACTCGTTGCTGCTGTGCTCATCGCCACTTCTGCGCTTTCTGCCACAGTGCAAGCCAAGAGTAATGAATCCGTGCCTGCGCCGGGCACCTCAGTCACAGAGTGGAGTTATGCCACTGAGGACGAAGGTAACGAAAATGGTCCTGAGCACTGGGGGGAGCTGACGCCGGGATATGCAGAGTGCTCAAACGGCCAGCAACAATCCCCGATCAATATCGATAGTCAGAAACGAACTCTGGATGAAGATGGGCCAAAGCTCGACTATCACTCCCCCCTGCTCGTCACCCGTGATACCGGTCACACGCTGCAGATCGAAGGGGCCAGCGGCAATACCATGACGCTGGAAGGTATCGAGTACACGCTGTCACAAGTCCACCTCCATATACCCTCTGAACATGCCATCGATGGCAAACGCTTTGCGATGGAGATGCACCTTGTTCACTCGACGCCTGAGGGCAAGTTGGCCATTGTCGCTGTCATGGTCAAGCCCGGACACCAGAACCTGGCGCTCAGCCGCCTCCTGAGCCGTCTTCCGCAATCAGGCTTATCAGAAACGCTGACCAGTGGATTGTCGGCTAACCTGCTGCTCCCGCGCGATCACTCAGGCTGGCAGTATTCAGGTTCACTCACTACGCCACCCTGCACCGAGTCCGTCAATTGGTATCTCATGAAAACACCCGTCGAGGCATCGCAATCTCAGATAGATGCCTATCTAGAATGGCAAGGTGGGGAGAATGCTCGACCACTCCAAAGATAAATATTAACTTTCAAAATGTTACGCAGAAAACGCCATCCTTCGGGGTGGCGTTTTTTATGGACCATTCATTAGTTCATCCGGACAAATTTTCAAGCAACATAACCTCAACGGTAATTAACCCATTTCTTCGTTTAAAAATCGGCTTAAGAAATCATAAGCGTTTCATGTTGAGCAATCATGATGGTCATCAAAATGATTCAGATAAAAAGCAATGTTAATAAGCACATATGTCTATTTTCTATCCAAATTAGTAAAATAGCACTCAAAGTATGATCCAAGTGATTCGCGCGAGCGTTGTTACCTTGAGAAAGAAGAGTGTCAACAGATGTCCAACGACAGCACATACACGACGAAAGGATTGGGTGCGACGCGCGACAAAGGATCTTAAAAACAAAAGTAAAAGATTAAACGTTACTCAAACTATAAACGCTTAACATCTGGTACTAGAAAATTGATCTACGACATAATATTGTTGTAACTATTGATTAATAAAGAAAACGACAGGGTGTCGTACTTAATGGGTACTACGGGGGTAGTCCAATGCCAGTCAACGCTAAAGTCGCTACGCATGGGCAGCTTACTGACCAGAATACAATTCTTCGACAGGTTGATAACATCCAACTAAACCAGGTATCTGATGTCAGCTTGGACCTCAAACCTCGTGATATAGAGACAATGACTCGCCAAGGTAACGACCTTCTCGTGACACTAGAAAATGGCGACCTTGTCTCAATAGAAAACTTTTACGCTGATCCAAATGAATTGAGTCACCTCTATCTACAAGGTGATGAATTTGCAGGCGATATTTTTCAAGTTGGCTTAGCGGACACCGCAGCAGGCACTGTCCCCTATACCACGGCACCTGTCCTCACGACGGCTGAATCTGCTCTTGGAGCAGCGGCTACCGGCGCAAGCCCAGCCACGGGCGGCGAGCTAGGCACTGCAGGCTCTGGAGTAGCAGGCTCTGGACTAGGTGTTGCTGGCGTGGTCGCTGGGGGCCTAGCAATAGCGGGAGGCGTTGCAGTAGCAGCAAACTCTGGCTCAGGGTCATCTTCTAACACTAATTCTGACACCTCCTCCCCGGATGCCCCGATCGTCACCAGCATCAGCGATGATGCCGGTGAGGTCACCGGGGAGCTGAGCAACGGCGACAGCACCGACGACACCACCCCGACCATCTCCGGCACTGCCGAAGCCGGCAGCAGCGTCGGCCTCTATGATGGCGATACTCTACTCGAGACGGTCCAGGCCGATGCTGATGGCAACTGGAGCGTCGAGCTCAGTGAGCCACTGGCTGAAGGCGAGCATAGTCTGTCAGCCATCGCCACGGATGCCGCGGACAATGCCAGCGCACCTTCCAATATCATGGCACTGACGGTTGATACCCAGGCCCCTGAAGCACCGGTACTCGAGGATACAGACGGGACGACGCTCACCGGGACCGGTGAGCCAGGCTCAACCATTACCGTCACCAATGCTGAGGGTGAGGCGCTGGGCGAAACGACGATCGATGACGATGGCAACTTCACTCTCGAGCTGTCTCCTGAGCAAGAAGACGGGACTGAGCTGACCGCCACTGCTACCGATGCCGCCGGCAACGAAAGCGCGCCCTCCGCTGCCATCACGGTACCGGTCGATGCTGATATCACCGCACCGGAGGCTCCGACGATCACCTCAGTCAGCGATGATGTGGAGGCCGTCACTGGTACCCTCACCTCTGGTGACAGCACCAATGACAGCCTGCCAACACTGACCGGCAATGCCGAAATCGGCAGCACCGTCACGGTCATGATCGACGACCAGGCGATTGGCACGGCGA
>NZ_JEMF01000100.1 GCF_000591415.1 Cobetia crustatorum
GGCTACCGTGCTCAGATCGATGCTCGCAAGCTGGGACTGAGTCTGATGGCCCTGCTGCATATCTCAATGGATCGACACACACCTGAGCGTTTCGCCAATTTCGAGGATACGATCGCCAGCCTGCCACAGGTCATGGAATGCCTACTGATCACTGGGCAAGAAGCCGACTATCAGCTCAAGGTCGTCGTGAAGGACATGGACGACTATCACGATCTGCTGCTAAAGCAGATTACGCGTATCGAAGGTGTAACCGGCGTGCATTCAAGCTTTGTGCTGCGCCAGGTCATTGATCACCAGCGCGTACCAACGGCATCCTGAGCATTCATCACCAGTGCCTACCGAGACATCCGTAACGACAACGCCCCACCGGGTCTCGGTGGGGCGTTGTCGTTTGCAAGAGTAGTCATCCGCTGTTACTCAGCTTGAATACTCATCTGAACATCACTTGATCCTCAGGAAAACTTCACTATCACTCTGCGTCCAATACACCGCGACGAATCTGATCTTCCTCGATGGACTCGAACAACGCCTTGAAATTACCTTCGCCGAAACCGTCGTTACCCTTGCGCTGAATGATCTCGAAGAAGATCGGCCCAATCACGGTCTCGGTAAAGATCTGCAACAGTACGCCTTCGCCCGGCGCGCCATCGACCAACAGATTCAGCGCTTTGAGATCCTCGACCTTCTCTTCGTGATTCGGCACCCGCGCATCGATCTTCTCGTAATAAGTCGCCGGAGTAGACAAGAACTTGACCCCATTAGCCTTGAGCGCTTTGACCGTGGCGTAAATATCGTCGGTTGCCATCGCCAGATGCTGAATGCCCTCACCGTTATACTCACGAATGAATTCCGCGATCTGTGAATTGTCATCGGCAGACTCATTGATAGGAATGTGCATCTTGCCGCACGGCGCAGTCATGGCCCGTGAGAATAGGCCGGTCATCTTGCCTTCGATATCGAAATAACGGATTTCGCGGAAGTTGGCGATACTGGAGTAGAAGCCGGCCCAAACGTCCATCTGTCCGCGGCCGACATTGTGGGTCAGGTGATCCAGCGTATGCAGGCCAACGCTGTTGCTATTCGGCACCGCGCCTTCAATGGCGACGAAATCAGTCTCGTAAATTGATTGCTCACGATTGTGGTCCACAAAGTAGAGCACTGAGCCACCAATGCCCTCCACTGCTGGAATGCCCACTTCGCCAGGCCCGACCGGATGCACGACACTGCGTGCCCCGTGAGCCAAGGCGTAACGATGAGCCTGCTCGGCATCCGTGACACGCCACGCCATTGCGCAAGCACTCGTACCGTGTGCGGCAGCAAAGGCCGCCGCGGGAGAGTCGGGTTCAGCGTTCAGTACCACATTGATGCCCTGCTGCTGGAACAGGAAAACCTGCTTGGAACGATGACGACGAGTCTCAGTAAAGCCGAGCTGGTTGAACAAGGCGCGCAGCCCTGCAATGCCAGCAACATCTGGCGCCGTAAACTCGACAAACTCGAAGCCGTCAGTGCCGATAGGGTTGTGCTGTTCAATACGCGCAGGTGCATTCATGAGGGACGCTCCAAGTGTCAGGCTGCCGAAACATGAGCCGGCGAGAAAAAGGGAAAAGCACAAAAGCCGTCAGATCAGACATTGGGCGTGGGCGTAAGAGTAAGAGTGAGCATGGTCGCTGCCACTTCACTCTTTCCGCCCTTCCTCCAATGTCTGCGCTGAATATGTGACCTCAATCTATGCCCTGCCCGCCGCTCTGCCCATGCCCGCTAACGCGCACTCTCATGCTGCCGTGCCTCTTGCAGGCTCCATGCATGTAACGAAAACCTGCCAACCATGAAACCCGTTATACGAGGGCCGTTGTAGCGGCGCATCAACATGACACATCGTCATGTTTTCTTTACACATACTATCGTGACTCTTCGCCATTCACGTCTTGCCGTCCATCGGCGGTTGATTTGGAGGCCAGCCTTATAGCCAGGCACCGCTTCCCAGCTGCCATGCCACCCATAGCAAGATAATGGCGATAAAGGCTTCAATACACTGCCAAGCACGTGGACTGGTCAGGCGTGGCGCCAGCCAGCCCGCACCGGCCACCAGGCCAAAGAACCACCCAGACGAGGCCAGACTAGCCCCTATAATGAAGCCGACCGGCGATGTCTGTTGCGCACCGATAGCCCCCAGCATTACCAGGGTATCCAGATAGACCTGCGGATTGAGTAGCGTGATGGCCAACGTCGCTGCCACTACCTTGCCAAGACTCGCCGTGAGGGCACTGGTTGCCGTGAGCTGACCGCCCGTACGCATACGCCCTATCGCCTTGCCCGCCTGCCAAAGCAGGAACACAACCCCGCCCCAGCGAGCCACACTCATCAGCAGCGGAGATTGCTGTATCAGCGTGCCCAATCCCAATACGCCGATGACGATCAACAACCAATCACACAGCGCACAGATCCCCGCGACCCACCATTGATGTTCTCGCTTGAGCCCCTGGCCTAGCACGAAGGCATTCTGTGCTCCGATCGCGATGATCAGGCCTGCACCAACACCCGCTCCATTGAAGAATGACCACCACATGTTGTGCCCTTTTTCATTTGTCATATTTCACAAATACAGCGCCATGACTTCCAAGCCGGTGCGGCTGCAGCCCGAAGCAGAGTACGCTAGGATGTTTCTATCAAGGAAATTGATTCAGTGAATGACTCATAAGGATTTCTGATGCTCGATTACAAACTGCTGGAAGCACTAGCGGCAGTCATCGACCAAGCGGGGTTTGAGCGCGGCGCACGTGCGCTAGGACTCACCCAGTCAGCTGTCTCGCAACGTATCAAGTTGCTGGAGGCGCGACTGGGCCAGCCGGTACTGGTACGGACTCCCCGCCTGGGGCCGACGCCATTGGGCCGTCGCTTGCTGAATCACGTACAACAAGTGCGTCTACTGGAACATGATCTGCTCGATCAGATTCCCGCATTGGGTGAGAGCGAACAACGTCTACGCATCGCCATCAATGCGGATTCTCTGGCCACCTGGTGGCCGAAAGTGACCGGTATCTTCTGCCAGGAGCGCGATCTGCTGTTGGATATGCTGGTGGAAGATCAAGAAGTCGCGCTCAAGCGCATGCGCGATGGCGAGGTCGCTGGCTGTATCTGCGCCACCCCACGGCCAGTGCAAGGCGCACGCTCTCATCCGCTGGGCAGCATGCGTTATCGAGCACTGGCCAGCCCGGATTTTGTGCGGCGATACCTGATACCCACCGATGCGTCATCCGCAGACCACAAGACCGATAGCAAAACAAAGAACCAGAAACAGAGCACTTCACTTGAGATGCCTGAGCATCTGTCACACGAGGTGCTGCGCCGCATGCCGGCCATCGTCTTCGGCCGCGATGACAAGCTGCAACATCGCCTGCTCTCCAGCATGGGCTTTGACGAACCCTTCCCTCATCACCTGTGTCCATCATCGGAAGGCTTCGTTCGCTTGGCATCAAGTGGCATGGGATACGGCATGATTCCCGAGCAACAGGCCCGCCATCTGCTAGAGAGCGGCGAGCTGATCGACATTGCGCCGAATCATGCGCTCGAGGTTCCACTTTACTGGCATCACTGGCGCCATGGTGGCAACACGCTTGAGCGCTTGACCGACCACTTGCTGCGCCACTGTGAATCACTGTTGTTGCCCATGCCGGAGCAGGACCCGCCTCGCCCCGGCACACTGTAATAAGCTCAGAGGGAAGGCAGCCTCAGCCAGCTTGCTGCTCGCGCACGAGTTGCGCGAGGAAGCGGTCACAAGCAGCCAGCTGACTCAGCTCGATATACTCATTGGCTTGATGCGCCACGCCAATCGAGCCGGGACCGCAGACCACGGTCGGCCAACCTTCGCTCTGGAACTGGCCCGCCTCAGTGGTATAGGTGACGGCTTCACTGGCGCGGCTATCGCCCAGCAGACGCTGACAGAGACGAATCGCCGGATCACGATCACCGTGGCCCAATGACGGCACTGTCTCTACGGTGCGCTCACTGCGAATCCCTACCTGCGGTGCCCGCTCTCGATACGGGGCGACCAGCCGTTCCGCATAGGCATCTATCTCAGCCAGCATCGCCTCGACATCCTCGCCCGGCAAATGACGTAGCTCCCAATCAAAGATGCACTCACCCGCCGTGATATTGACCGCCGTACCGCCTTCGATACGCCCGACATGCAAGCTGGCATGCGGCACATCGAAACGCTCATCAAGGTGTCCACAGTCAATGCGTGCCTGCATGCGGTCTTCGATGAAGGTCACCATGCGCGCCGCCAGATGAATCGCGCTGACGCCCTGATAGACCTGACTGGAATGCGACGGCTTGCCTGTCACCGTGGTGCGCAGATCCGTGATGCCCTTGTGGGCATCGACGATCGCCATCATGGTCGGTTCTCCGACCAGCACCGCTGCCGGACGCGGCAGGCGATCACGCAGGCGAGCGATCATCCGTGGTGCTCCCAGACAGCCGATCTCCTCATCGTAGGAAAAGGCGAAGATGACAGGTTTCATCAGCTTGCCTTCATGCTGAGCGCCGACCAACGCTGGCACCGCTGCCATGCAGCAGGCAATGAAGCCCTTCATGTCAGCAGAGCCACGCCCGTAGAGGCGCCCATCAGCCTCGCGCAGCGTGAACGGGTCACTGTCCCAGGCCTGTCCTTCCACCGGCACCACATCCGTATGTCCGGAAAGCACCACACCGCCCTCGATCTCAGGTCCAATCACCGCCAACAGATTGGCCTTGTCGCCACCGTCGTTGTGAATGACTTCCGCACTCACACCGGCCACTTCCAGTGCATCACGCAGGCAATGGATCAGCGCCAAGTTCGACTCGCGTGACACGGTATTGAAGCTGACCAGATGTGTAAGCCAGGCATGGCTATTCGGCCAGTCGGAGAAATCTGCCTGACGCGGCAGCTGAAATTCTGTCGTCACGTGAGCAGTGGTCATGAACGCCTTCCTGTCATCATCGGATCTGGTGAGCGCCATCTTCATGCAATGACGCGGCATGCACATCGGTATAACGCAGTGCATGCGTGGCAACAAGGGGCTGACAACAGGCGGTCGAAAACGGCAACAACGCAGGACGCCCAACTCAGGGCGCCGATGCCTCCGCGCGATCTTGACTTGCAGCCGGCAGCTTGCGATCACTCTCGCCAGGTGTCTTGTTGCGTTGGGGATATAGCACCAGCGCGATACCCAGCAGGAAGGTGCTGCAGGAGATCCACTGTGTCAGCGACAGCTGTTCATCATAGATCGCGTAGCCGCTGAGCAACGCGAACACCGACACCAGCAACGTCATGGGCGCCAGCTGACTCATCGGGTACTTGAGCAGCATCTTGTTCCAGACCCAGTAACCGAATAGCGTCGTCGGATAAGCCTGAAACAGTACCGAGATCCAGGCATCCGCGCCCCACTGTTGATAGGTCGCACTCAGCACGCCCCAGCCGTTCATCGCGATGCTCAGTGCCATCAGCGGTAGCGGTGCAAACAGCATGCCCCAGATATTGAAGGCAAAGGGAGCCCGCGTACCGGAACTGCGCAGAATCACGCCAGCCAAGGGCCAGCAGATCGCCGCCAGCATGATGAAAGCCACTCCCGCCAGTGTCACATTGCCGTTGGTGTAGAAGATAGAGACCACCAGCCCCATCAGCGAGATCAGGATGCCCGCTGCCATGCGTGATGAGATGACTTCCTTGTAGAGCAACACGCCAACCAGCACCGTCGTCAGTACATCGGTCTGCAGCAGTACCGCCGCCATGCCCGACGACAGACCGAAGGTGATCGAGCACGAGGCCATGCCCCAGATACCGGTCCCGAATACCAGCCCATAGGCGATCAGATAGCGCCATGGCACATCCGGATTGCGAATGAAGAAGATGATAGGAAAGGTGGCACATGCGAAGCGTGCCGCAGCGATCAACAACGGGTCCAGCTCGCTGACGCCCAGCTTGATCATCGAGAAGTTGAACCCCCAGATCGCCATCACGCTGATGATGAGCAGTAAATCCCGTCCCTGCATGGCTGTTCTCCTGATTTTGGCCCTGGCCCTGATCCTATATTCAAGACGCGGCGCGGCGTGGTGCTGGCGCTTGGGTGAAGCACTAGCGGCGTGTCATGGACAAGAACGCCAGTCTCGCTTGCCGCTTCAGAGCCGTACAGATACAGTTTCTGGACATTCCACCAGTACAGTTCATCCAGCCATGGCGCGATACCGACAACTGGCAGAGAAGTGCATTCACGACATCCAGGCCGGAAAGCTGACTTCCGGTGACCGCATGCTGTCGCTGCGCCAGTTTGCCCACCAGCATGGCATCAGCGTCTCGACGGCAGTCAGCTGTTATGCGGAGCTGGAGTCGCAGGGATGGTTGATGGCTCGCCCGCAGGCAGGATTCTTCATCGCCGATCAATCGCATGTCGTGCCCATACCCACCTGGCAACCGTTTCAAAGCCGAGTCACCACTCCCACCACGCTTCGCCACCGCACAGACATCGTGTGCGGACCGCTCGGCACGGCGCATCTAGCGCTGGACAAGGTGACTCGACAGGCGCTAGATCGCAGCCTGCGCCGTGCCATGCAACGTGCCTCACACACGCTCACTCAGTACCCTGCCCCTCAAGGCGAACCCGCGCTGTTAAGTACGCTGGCGACACATTTCACCCGGGCCGGCTTTCCTCTGAGGGGTGAGGAACTGGTCATCACCCACGGTTGCATGGATGCGGTCAAGACGGCGCTGCAGGTCTGCACTCAACCCGGCGATACGGTGGCGGTCAGCTCACCGTGTTACAACGGCCTGCTGGACCTGCTGTCACAGCTGTCGTTGAAAATCATCGAAATTCCCTCGTGCGCGGAGGGCATCGATCTCGACCAGTTCGAGCAACATCTGGCACGCGGCCAGCTACAGGCCGGACTGTTCTGCACCACCCACATGAATCCACAGGGGATCACTCTTTCCCCTACGCAGAAGCAGCGACTCGCCAGTCTGGCCAATCACTACCGCGTGCCGGTGATCGAAGATGATGTCTATCTCGAACTGACGCATCATCAGCCACTGCCATTGCCAACGGCCTACCACGATGAGGGCGGCTTCGTGCTGTGGTGTGGCTCGGTCTCAAAGACCCTGTCGCCGAGCTATCGACTTGGCTGGTGTCGACCCGGCCGCTTCTTCCAGTCCTATCTCAAACGTGCACTCGGTGTGCCGACTCTGGTGCAGTGCGCAGTCGTGGACTTCATCGAGAGTGGCGCCTATGCGAGCCATCTCAAACGAACCCGCCATCTCATCCGCCAGCACAAGGCCGGCTATCTCCGCTATCTGAGTCAGCATCTGCCCTCAGGTAGCCGCGTGACGCAGCCGGATGGTGGCCTGGTGCTCTGGATTGAGGTACCTGGCCTGGATGCCAGCGCCGTTGGCAAGGCCGCCGAGCAGGCACAGCTCGATATCCGCATCGGGCCGTGGTTTACCGAATCAACGCGCTACCTGAATTGCCTGCGACTCAATATCGGCCTTGCGCTGGATGAGCAGGTCGAGCAGGAGCTTGCCCGCCTGATGATGCTGATCGAGGCGCACTGTTCATCAGCCTGAACATCGCTTCCAGCAGCCAGACACGACGATGCCACGCCTTGTGATCAAGGCGTGGCATCGTCGTTTACGGAAAAATGACGACAACAAGGCTTGCTACATTTACTGCCACAAGACTTGCTATCACAAGATGTCAGTCCTGCCTGGCCTCAGGCAGCGCGGCCGTTACGCACCATGGAGTGCGGATCGATCACGAATTTCTTGGCGGCACCACCATCAAAATCAGCATATCCCTGTGGCGCTTCTTCCAGACTGATGACCTGAACATTGACGGCATCCGCGATGTTGACGCGACCGAACAGAATCGCCTGCATCAGCGGGCGGTGATACTTCATCACTGGGCACTGGCCAGTATGCAGCGAGTGAGACTTGGCCCAGCCGAGCCCGAAGCGCATAGAGAGTGCACCGATCTTCGCTGCCTCATCCTCGGCACCCGGATCTTCAGTGACGTAAAGGCCCGGGATGCCGATCTGCCCGCCAGCACGTGTCAGCGCCATCGCCGAGTTCAGCACCGTCGCCGGTTGCTCGCGTCCGTGGTCGCAACCACAGCCGTGTGCTTCAAAGCCGACACAGTCAACGAAGCAATCGACTTCACGGTCGCCCAGAATCACCTCGACCTTGTCTTCCATTGAACCTTCCTGACGCAGATCGATGGTTTCGCAACCAAAGCTCTCGGCCTGCTTGAGACGCTCAGGAATCATGTCGCCGACGATAACGCAGGCCGCACCCAGTAGCTGAGCAGAGACCGCCGCCGCCAGACCCACTGGCCCTGCACCTGCGATATAGACAGTGGAGCCCGGGCCGACACCCGCCGTTACACAGCCATGGAACCCTGTCGGGAAGATGTCTGACAGCAGCGTCAGATCACGAATCTTCTCCATCGCCTGATCGGCATCCGGGAATTTGAGCAGGTTGAAATCAGCGTACGGCACCATGACGTAATCCGTCTGGCCGCCGGTCCAGCCCCCCATGTCGACATAACCGTAAGCAGCGCCGGGACGTGCCGGATTGACGTTCAAGCAGATACCGGTCTTGCCTTCCTTGCAGCTACGGCAACGACCACAGGCAATATTGAACGGCACCGACACGATGTCACCAACCTTGATGAATTCCACGTCACGCCCAGCCTCAACGACCAGTCCGGTGATCTCGTGCCCCAGAACCAGCCCTTCTGGCGCGGTGGTACGGCCACGCACCATGTGCTGATCGCTACCGCAGATATTGGTCGAGACGACCTTGAGGATGACGCCGTGCTCACACTTGCGATTCCCCAGTGCGAGTGTCGGATAATCCAGCGACTCGACACTGACCTTTCCACCGCCCTGATAGACGACTCCGCGATTGGCATTGGCTGACATGACGTACTCCTGATTGGCGTAGATGGCGGCGCTTGCGTGAATGGCGCTTGATACGCCTGGCGCGAGATGACCCACTATCGGTATGGCGTCCAATAGGAAGGGATGCCCGCAGCGTAGGCCGGTGAGCATTCGCCAGCTGTCCAGATGAGGCATCGACATGTCTATTTGAGACATCTCGCGACCAAAGTGGCAGAAGGATCTCAGTGCCTTCAGCCGCGGTGGGTAATCACGGCAATCCCATCCTGTTGCCGTCGACAGACAGTTCGCGTCGAAACATCTCTACACTTGAAGCCACCCGCGGTGCCCCAAGATTGAGGTGCATGGCAAAGTGTTGCCACAGGCTTTGCTGCTCTACTCCGCCAGACACGGTTGATATGTAAGCCGTGAGCAGTCAGGCGTTAATCACATCAAGGAGAGATCATGACCATGACTTCCACTGCAATGCGTACCACCTTCATGACACTGGCTATCGCTGGTTCCGCCTTCATTGCCGGTTGCGGTAACACCAGCGTGATCGAGAAGCAGGACACGCGCTATGAAGTCAGCGCTGTCGACGAGAACCGTGACGATGCTCTCGCTCAGGTCAAGGAGCGCGCACTTGAGGTCTGCGAAGAGCAGGATCGCGACAAGTATGATGTGATCGATTCCCGCGTCTTCGGCCCGGAAGATGCCACTGCCAAGAATGCCGACGGCAACCGTCAGCTGGAAGGCGGCACCGTCAATGAAGACACCGAAATGGCCGCTGCCACTCACGAAGGCGAAGGCTACAAGGTCGTATGGACCGTACGCTGCCGTTAAGCGCTACGCCTAGCATTGATATAAAGAGAAGCACATGAAAAAGCCGCCCACTGGGCGGCTTTTTCATGTGCGACATTGGTGATGGGCTAGCGCAGCAATGTGCTATTCCCAATATCTCTGATAACACCTTCAGCACTTGAGAAATTTCGATTCCTGCCCTGCATGCCTCCCATTGCCACAGCCAGCGCAACGATCTGTTGCAATAGATGATTGATACTATCCCTCCATATCAGGCGTCGCTTGTCTATGCTGTGAGCAATACTTCTACTGCGGCTATCTTCTAAAGCGCCCAAGATGACAACAAGCACCACGACAGCCCTGCATATCGGTCTATGACACAACACACCAGACACATGCTGGCTGACAACATGCCATGACGAACCCATCAGGACACCTTATTGCGCTCATTGCGCCGTCAAGGAGGCTACCCATGACCCTCGAGCAACGCTTGGCCCCTACCGCTTTACCTGACACCCGACACCGACAGGTGACTGAACGCCTGCTGAAAGGCTCCGGAGTCAGACTCAATGGTGATCAGCCCTGGGACATATGCGTCCGACACCCAGATCTTTTCCGGCGTGTACTGCATCAAGGCAGCCTTGGATTGGGCGAGGCCTACATGGAGGGCTGGTGGGACTGCGAGCAGATCGACGAGATGATATATCGCCTGCTGAAACATGGCTTGGGCCATCGTGCCCACACCTTCGGTGAGCGGATCGCCTATCGCCTACAGGCCGGCGTCATCAATCTGCAGAGTCGTCGACGCGCCGGCGAGGTGGGCAAGGTACATTACGACTTCGGCAACGATCTCTTTACCCTCATGCTCGACACCACTCTGTGCTACAGCTGCGGCTACTGGAAGGGGTTGGCCACCACGCCTGACAATCTCCAGCTTGCTCAGGAGGCCAAGCTCGACCTGGCCTGCCGCAAGCTCGGACTGGAACCCGGTATGCGGGTACTGGATATCGGCTGTGGCTGGGGGAGCTTCGCCGCTTACGCCGCGCACCACTATGGCGTGGAAGTCGTCGGCATCACCATCTCCGCTGAGCAGGCCGCCTTGGCCCGCGAGTACTGCAGTGGCCTCCCCGTGGAAATTCTACTCAAGGACTATCGCGATGAGGATTTCCGCCGTGAGGTAGGTACTTTCGATGCCATCGTCTCCATCGGCATGTTCGAACACGTCGGCCACAAGAACTACGCCACCTACTTTACTCATGCCGCACGCCTGCTGCGCCCCGGCGGCCGCTTCGTGTTGCACACTATCGGCTCCAACCAGAGCGATATCTCCGCCGACCCATGGGTCAACCGCTACATCTTCCCCAATGGCGTTCTTCCCAGCGCCAGTCAGCTGATCCGCGCCAGCGAAGACCATCTGATCATGGAAGACTGGCACAACTTCGGCGCCGACTATGATCCGACGCTGATGGCCTGGCGAGCGAATCTCGATGCTCATTGGAATGCACTGGCCGATACCTATTCACCACGTGACAAGCGCATGTTCGAGTACTATCTCGGCGCCTGTGCCGGTGCCTTCCGTGCCCGACAGCTCCAGCTGTGGCAGGTCGTCTTCACTCATGGCACCGCAGGTCGCTATGATGCGCCGCGCTGAGTATCAGCGATCAAGAAAGAGCCAATCGGTCACGAAAAGTCCGCGATGACATTACCGAAAGTCATGCCATGTTGCCCTCATCTCCCAGCGATGCATGTCTATCCGCCTGGGAGCGATGGATACTGACACTCGCATTGGCTTCCAGGGTCAGCAGCATTTCAGCGAACTGGTTCAGATCAGCATCATCGAAACCGACATACAGCTCGGAACGCACTCGAGAGATACGCTCGGCGACTTGCTGCAAGCAGTCACGCCCCGCTGCGGTGAACCACAAGCAGCGAGCGCGCTTGTCAGTAGCATGCGCACCACGCCGAATCAGCTGCTGGGCTTCCAGCTGATTGAGAGTCCGCGTCAACGAGGGCATCTCGATACCCAGCTCACTGGCGAGCATCTGCTGGGTACAGCCCTCGCCGAGCTTGTCCAGATGCACCATGACCGTCCAGCGTGCCTCAGTCATGCCAAGCGGCTGAACTGCGATAGTGATGGCCGTGCGCCACACACGATAAACGCGACCGACCAGCCCCCCTAACGAGGGCTTGATTGTTTCGTGGAGATGCAACTCTTCCGGACATGACTTGTCCGGGCGCGGCTCAAAATCAACCACGGCTGAATTTTCCTGCATGACCATCCTCGCGACAGCAGGCCCTCATGAAGCCCTTATACAAGTAACTTTTGAGAGCCTGCGTTTAATTTAGCGTGCTAATAACATGGGCGAATCATACGCTTCACCAGCAGGCAAGACAATTCAATAATACGGATATTCGTCGATCAAGAATGACTCACTCCTGGCCGATACCATGACGCTTGAGCTTGTTGGCAATGGTGGTGTGCGATACACCCAAGCGCCTCGCCAATAGGCGACTAGAGGGAAAATCCGGATACAGTCGCGCCAGTACCCGCCTCTCTACCTCATCGTGGATATCGCCGAGGCTACCCGCCAGATCGATGCTCTCGAGACCGTCTTCACGTGCCTCTCCTGTCAGACGCAGGTGCACCGCCTCGATCACCTCGCCGTCGCACAACGATACGGCCTGAAACAGTACGTTCTCCAGCTGACGCACGTTGCCCGGCCAGTGGTAGCCGCGCAGGCGCGCCATCGCCTCCGGCGAAATATCGCGTACGCGAGCACCAATCTGGCGTACAGCACGTTCAAGAAAGTGACGGGCCAGCTCTTCCAGACCATCCAGACACTCTCTCAACGGCGGAATCTGTACTGACAGCACATTGAGACGATGGAAGAGATCGTGACGGAAGCGTCCTTCGCTACACAGCGCAGGCAAGTCTTGTTGAGTGGCGCAAATAACGCGCACATCAAGGAAGGTTTCTTCGTCACTCCCCACACGCCTGAAGCCGCCGTCCTGCAAGAAGCGCAGCAGCTTGACCTGCATGCGCGGGCTCATCTCACCCACTTCATCGAGGAAGATGGTGCCGCCGCTGGTCAGCTCCAACAACCCGAGCTTGCCTTCAGGGCGTGCCCCCTCGAAGGCACCGGGTGCATAACCAAACAGCTCCGTCTCCGCCATGGATTCCGGCAGGCCCGCACAGTTGAGCGCCATGAATGGCGCCTGCCCGCGAGGACTGGCCAGGTGACAGGCGCGTGCCAACAGCTCCTTGCCAGTCCCTGTCTCACCTTCAATCAATAGCGGCGCGTCCAACGGCGCCATGCGCCTAGCCTCTTTTACCACGGCTGACAACTGGCGACTGGCCTGAAAAATGGCCTCGAAGCCACGCACCTCGGTGCGCTGGACTTGGTAGATACGCGAGCCAAGACGGTCCGCGCGGTGCAGTGTCACTACGGCACCTGCCAACGAGGCCACATCTTCATTCTCGGTATGCAGTGGCGCGATATCAGCGAGGAACGTCTCATCACCGACGCGCAACCTGAGGCCGTTGACGCGAGCATTGTTACGTCGAATCAGGTCCGGTAGATCGACATCCTGAATATGGCGTGTGAGTGCCAGGCCCGGCACCTCGTCGATGCGCACTCCCAGAAGCTTGCCAGCTGCTCGATTCGCCGCGACTACGCGGCCATCCATATCAATGGACATCACTGGGTCCGATAGCGAAGACAGCAACGCATTGAGCTCCAGATGGCGGCGCTCGGTAGGCATCAAACTGACGCGAATCACCTTGAACACGCCAGAAATCTCTTCAAGCGCAGGCTTCAAGGTGGAGAGCTGCATACGCAGCATGTTGGGCACGTGAAGATATATGGTGTTATTGGCTTCGCCGCCTACCTCTCCACGCAACACGTTGAGTCCGTAGTCAGCAAAGAGCGCAAGGATGTCACGCAAAATACCGATCCGATTCTGGCAAGTCAGTTTGAGGCGCATGTGTCTCTCGGCGTTGTTGTTGTCAGGTGTCTCGCGATCAAAAAGGTCTGCCAGCAGCCAAGGCAGCTCTATGACATGACGTTAACGTAAGCATTGACAAGATCGTCGTAAAGTCTTCTTTACGATAGATGTATTGACGTGACGCATTTGTGCCACAGATACCGGCACACACGACCCATTGCGCAGAGCTGTCAGGTTTATGTGACGATATTGTCTGTCACTGGCTTCCGGAAAACGCTGACCGACACCATTTTCCTCTAGCCAAAGCCCATCGTGCACGCCTAGCGTAGAGGAAGATGCCAAGCGCGCCAGAATCACTTGATGCATCCCACAACGATACGGCGATACACATACAACGGCTGTAAAAAAACAACATGGCTGCGCACGCAGCCCAGCGGTACCGAAACCGCCAGGGAGGTTGCATGAACGCTTCGCAAGGTCGGCAATGGCCTGACACACACACCGCTGTCACACCCTCACCCAGCCCCCATTCTCACGTGGCCTCGTCTCCCTCTGCACAGGACAAGGGCACCCGTTACATCGCGCGTGAACCAGATGCCAATGGAATCATCCACTACAGCACGGAAGAGCATGCCACCTGGCAAACGCTGATGGAGCGCCAGATGGCGTTGGTAGAAGGTCGGGTCTGTCGTGAATATCGGCAGGGTCTTGAGCGCCTTGCCTTGCCCCATGATCGCATCCCGCAGCTCGGCGAAATTGATCGTGTACTGAAAGCGACAACCGGCTGGCAGACCGCACGTGTGCCAGCACTGATTCCCTTTACGCGATTTTTCGAGTTGCTGGCCGAAAAGCGCTTTCCTGTCGCAACCTTCATTCGCAGCCCGCAGGAACTCGACTACCTGCAGGAGCCGGATATCTTTCACGAAATTTTCGGCCACTGCCCGATGCTGACCAACCCAGCCTTTGCCGAGTTTACCGCCACCTATGGACGCCTTGGGCTGGCCGCCAGCAAGGAAGAACGCGTCTATCTGGCACGCCTGTACTGGATGACCGTCGAATTCGGCATGCTGCGCGAACGCCAATCTGATGGCAGCAACGCCTTGCGCCTGTATGGCGGCGGCATCATCTCTTCACCGCGTGAGACGCGCTACGCGCTCGGTGAGTTAGGCGATACGCTCGGTCGTCCTGAGCATCTCGACTTTGATCCTGTCGAGGCACTACGCACGCCTTACCGCATCGATATTTTACAGCCGCTCTACTATGTACTGAAATCGCTGGATGACCTGCATGAACTGGCAGGCCGCGACATCATGGCGCTGGTGCATGACGCCATGCGCATTGGCCTGAAAACACCACGTTTTGCGCCGAAAGATGCTGGGGCCACCAGTGCTTGAAAGTCCTATCACGTCGATCCCTATAATCACTCATGTCTAGTCCTGACGATGGAGATTTGCCCATGACCGATCTTGCCAATCAATCCTGTGAAGCCTGCAGCTTCGATGCCCCCAAGGTCAGCGATAGCGAAATCGAGACGCTCAAAGGCGCCATTCCTGAGTGGCAGTTGCTTGAGCGCGATGGCATCATGCAACTGGAACGATGCTTCACGTTCCGCAACTTCAAGCAGGCGCTGGCATTCACCAATCGCGTAGGCGAGATTGCCGAGGAAGTCGGGCACCACCCGGCACTTCTCACCGAATGGGGCAAGGTCACCGTGACCTGGTGGTCCCACGAGATGAAGGGCCTGCACAAGAACGATTTCATCATGGCCGCCAGAACCGACGAGGTAGCGAAATAAGATGTTCGAGCAGATTGCGCGTGTACCCGGGGATGCCATCCTCGGCCTGATCGAGGCCTTCAACAAGGACACCAACCCGCAGAAGGTCGACCTCGGAGTGGGTGTCTATCGCGATGCGAACGGCAACACGCCGGTGATGCGCGCGGTCAAGCAGGCCGAAAGCCGCCTGGTCGACAATGAGGTCACCAAGACGTACATCGGCTCTCACGGCGATCCGCGCTTCGGCAAGGTCGTGCTGCCGATGGTGCTCGGTGTATCCTCGCCAGTGCTGGCGGCCAATCGTGCCAGCGCCACTCAGGCACCTGGTGGTACCGGTGCGCTGCGTCTGGCCGCTGACTTCATCGCCAGCAACCTGAAGGGCCGTGATATCTGGCTGTCCACCCCGACCTGGCCGAATCACCTGGCATCTTCGATGCCGCAGGCGTGACGCGTCACAGCTACCCGTATGTCGATGAGCACAATCGCCTCGACTTCGACGGCATGCTGGCGACGCTCAAGACGATTCCGGAAGGCGACGTGGTACTGCTGCACGCCTGCTGCCACAACCCGACCGGCTTCGATCTCAGCCGTGAGCAGTGGGATCAGGTGCTGGAAGTCGTCCAGTCCCGCAAGCTGCTGCCGCTGATCGATTTCGCCTATCAGGCTTCGGTGACGGCTTGGAAGAAGATGCCTACGGCGTGCGTCTGCTGGCCGAGAATGTCGATGAAGCTATCATCACCAGCTCCTGCTCCAAGAACTTCGGTATCTACTGCGAGCGTACCGGCTGCCTGATCCTGATCGCCAAGGATGAGGAGAACATGCTGGATGTGCGCTCCCAAGCCGCGATCACCGCACGCGAAAACTATTCCAACCCGCCAGCACACGGTGGCGCAGTAGTGATCGACATCCTCCAGGACGACACCCTACGCGCCGAGTGGATGAGCGAACTGACCGAGATGCGCGAGCGCATCAATGGCCTGCGTCGTGACTTCGTCGAAGCGCTCAAGCCGTATGGTCTGGATGAGCAGTTCGCCTTTATCGCGGAGCAGCGCGGCATGTTCTCCTACACCGGTCTGACGCCGGAACAGGTTGACCGTCTGCGTGACGAATTCGGCATCTACATGGTGCGCTCTGGTCGTGCCAACGTGGCGGGCTTCTCGACCGAGAACCTGTCCTACGTGGCCAAGGCTATCGCTGCTGTCGTCAAAGGCTAGGCTGTAAAGCCAGCGCTTGATGCTGCGAGATGCATGAAAGCACGAAGCCCGCCAATTGGCGGGCTTCGTGCTTTCATGCATTGTATTTTTAGACTCGTACTTTTTAGATCAGGAAGACGGCTTTACCTCACTCATTCCTGCTCGTCATTCCCTGTCGGAAGCTCGGCAAGACACGCTGCCACTTCGGCTTCCAGCAAGGCGATCAATCGTGTCT
>NZ_JEMF01000101.1 GCF_000591415.1 Cobetia crustatorum
AATGCAGTTTGCAGCTGCTCGGCATTCACCAGGGCCATCACCCTGGCCAAGGTATCGTGACTCGGCACGCCAGCTTCAAAATCGCCGTACTGGCGAAGAAAGTCCAACTTCGCGCGGCCAAAATCTTCGATTTCGTCCCAACCTTCTGCACCGCAGATCACCGCACAGACGATCAGAAACAAGATATCCGACAGCTGATGCTGCACTTTCCACGCCTGGCGGAAGTCGGGAACAATCGATAAATGGTGCATAAGAGACGGTGTCAGCATCGGATCATCCATGAGCGAAAGCTGCTAAATGACCACATGAGGTCCTTTTGGTAAAGCGCCACGAGGCCCGTCGTAGAGCGGTTTTTCATGCATTTTCCCTGCCCGACTACCCGATGGACGGATACGAGAACCTGTCAGCGGCGCAGCAGTGGGTGACGCGCTTCGTGCAGTGGTACAACCACGAACACCGCCACAGCGCCATACGGTTCGTCACCCCGGGGGAGCGGCATGCCGGCCTGGATAACGAGGTGCTGGCAAGGCGAGACGCCATCTATGCCGAGGCGAAACGGCAACATCCCGGGCGGTGGAGCAGTGCCACCCGCAACTGGACACCGCGCCGGACAGTCTGGCTGAACCCCGACCAGGAAGACCCGCTGGTTCAACAGGATCAGCGATTAGAAGCCGCCTGATTACAGGTTCCAACAAGCTTGACAGACATCGCTGAGATAACAGTTCAAACTAAAGTGCAATACCTTAATCAGCAGGTATTGCACTTGTTCTTCATAACCAAAAGTCAGGTTTTTCTCTTCTTTTTTTCTTCCCAAACCGATTCGAGGACATTTCCTTTAATAGTGACATCACCACTATTTATATAAGCAAACCCAAGCTTACTCCTGAACTCATTGACTGAGATAAGTTCTTGTGCCAGCGCCGAATCCAATGCTTTATAAAAGCCTATTTCATTTTCAGATTTTGAATTCATTAACATATCTCCTTAACTGGAATCATTTTTTCAAGCTCCATGAACGGTTTGATAAAATCACTTGTTTTCGTTAAGCTAAACCCTGTACTAAAGAAGCCGCCACATTCGTTTTTGCGCATACATGGAGTACATTTTTCTAAATATTCATTTTTCCAATCAGAGATACTGTTGACGGAGAACTCACGGGAATATTCTGACAAAAGACATAATTGATGATTATAAATCATCGTTTTAACTCTAGATGCCTGTAAGATTCTACATGCCTGATCCAGTTCATTTCTATAATCATGAGGATCGATCCAAAGCGCCTTGAAGTTCGCTTTTGTAAATCCAGTTAGCTCTAACCCCATAAATGCAACATGTTCTACGAATGCCAAATTCCTTGCAATAAATCGAGCCAAGTCTGGTAGGCGGGAATAAGTTTGCTTATGTATAACCACTCTTAACTCTACGCGTACTCCATCACGACGAAGATTAAGAATCCCTTTAATAGTTTCTTCAAATGCATTTTTCGCTTGAACTATAAAATCATGTTGTTCTGACAAGTCTGAGTAAAGTGGAATACCTAACATCAAATTAGGATGTTTTATTCGCTTAAGAGCTCGTGAATTAGCTCTATCAGAAAAGCTTCTTCCATTAGTGAGAATATGTAGATATGTTTCTGGAAGGTAGCTAGATGCAGCTTGGACTATTTCTAAAAAACCGTCATCAAGTAACGTCGGCTCACCACCAGTAATACCTAGAGATGTAGCACTACGCGGCATACACTTAATAGCATCACAGGCATCTTTAATAAGGTAACTATCATCAACATTCCTAGGAGGTTGGGAGCACATCAAGCAGAAACTATTACAGCGCTCGGTTACCAATAAGCTATTATGATCTGAATCAACCCTAAACAGCACACGAATTTCATTTGCATAGGCGTTAATTCGTATCACATCGCCATTCTTGATGTAAGAAAACTCCGGATCTAAAGATATGAATTTACTTAAGCGGACATCTTGTATTGACTGCCTGGAAAGTATAGCTGCATAACCAGAGAGGATATCCTCTGGATAGTCATTAACATTATCGAGGACAATAGCATACTTTTTTGCCAATACTCTAGGTAAATGCGGATTTTCAGTAACAGAAAGAATTATCGGCTCAGGACTTTCTTCCCAATTATAAAATCGACATTCTTTTGAATAAAGTTTAATCATTGCTAAATCCAACTCTGTAGAATATTACGTCGTACAGGGTCATTCTCCATGATATCTAGAAGATAATTTACGATCGACTTAGTCTTGACACAAAAACTACTGAATGCTTTATGTCCAACGAAATCTTTTTGCGTAGCATAGTGATAAACAGGATCACTGCCGCAGAATGGCTTATATGCACACTGATAACAACCAGGCATACTATCCGTCAAAGAATTTTCTATAACATCCAACAGGCCAGATTCCAAAAAAATAGTTTCATATGAATCGGTCAGTATATTGCCAAGCTTGAACCTTTTATCTTCCATCTCGGCCAGCATACGAGACTCATCTGAAGCATATACGTCGCCATCGTAATTAAATACAATAGCAGATAGTCCTGCACCTGCGGGTGATTGTAGGTCAACATAGCCAGTTGGATAAGATTGAAATATTTTTCTTAGTATAAGAGATGTATATTCCTCGGTAAAAGTGACACCAGATTCATTAATCTTAAATATATATCCCAGTGACTCCTTATAAAACTCGAAAAATCTCTCAAAATCGTACTTTTCAATTTGATGGGTTTTGATTGCAAACCCGTAAGGAGATAATGGACGCAAGAATATTCCATTAAAACCTGCATCAAGATATTCATCAATAATTTCATTAGAGCTCGAAAGACTGAGCTCTGAAGTTGTCATCAAAGCGCTTATTTTATCTGGGCCAAGCCTTGATCTTACTTTCTCAATATTACGTCTTACAATTTCATGACCGTCCTTTCCTGGCCTTGGCCTATTACGGTCATGTATTTCTGAAGGTCCATCCAATGAGGTAGATACTAATATATTGTGCTGATAGCAAAACTCCAAAATCTCATCATTAACCAAGGTAAGATTCGTTGCAATGACAAATGCCAAATTACGGCCTTCTATTTTATTAATTTTTTCAGCTTCAATAACGATGAATTTAATCATCTCCCAATTAAGGAGTGGCTCGCCCCCTTGGAATTCAATTTTTATATACTCTGATGGAGTACGAAACACAAAATCGAGTGACCGCAAAGCGGTTGCTTCATCCATATCATATTCACTAGCTGCTTCTTTCTTCCGAGAAACTTGACAATATGGACAAGAATAGTCGCACCTCAATGAGACAACAAAAATATGCAAAGAGGTAAACTGCCTATAAACAGAATGCTTGGTCCTAAGCTTTAGAGATAAAAGATCAATGGGCGACTCTTCCCCAGCTTCATAAAGAAAATGCCTGGATTTTAATGCGGCATAACTCTTCGAAGATGTATCAAGCCTTTGATGAACAAATGCTGTCAGCTCTTCTTCTTTAAGCCTTACATATTCACCTACTTCATTCGTCAGCAGATAATCACCCTTAACTCTCTCGAAATTGAAGGGTAACAACTTATAACTACTTCCTTCAGTCTGAATGTTTGAATAAAAGTCAGGAGATTGAAATTTTTTAGCTAGCCCGCTTATTTTTTTATCCATTTCATTCAACCAAATCTGTGTTTGCAAAAGCATTCGCTAAGATAAGATTACGTACCGTTTCAGTTTTAGAAAAAACGACTTCACGCAGCTCTTGATCAAGGGCTTCGCGATAAAATTTTTGCAAAATATCTTCGAATTTCTCTTTTCCAAGATCAATTGGAACGCGAAATTCAACTACAGCGGACTCACCGCCATTAGATAACTGAAGATTGTAGAAAAATTCATTTGAAAACTTGTAGCAAGTTTTTTTAAGAGCTTCAAGTGAAACAACAGCGAGATCAATCTCGGTTGATATCAATTTAGTATCACTTGCAATATCTACCAAGTTTATTTTATGCATGTTTTTAATATCACTTATTTATCTATCAGTAAGACGAAGAGTAATGAGATGAATGAGAACGATGCGATGAATGAGAACTATGTGAAGAATGAGAACGATGTGAAGTATGATATGCTAATGATACACCTTGAACCAAAGACATGGGGCGCTCTATTATAAAAATCTCTTTTGTAATCGGCCGATCAATATTAATCTCTGAAACAAGAATATTCAGTTTCTGTTCTACTTCAGGTGCTTGTTTATCCAAGACAGCAGCATTAGTGGATATCGATGTCAATGCCGCGGCAAGAACACTAGCAGGCTTTAAATATTTTTTCTTAGACATTGTAACACTCCTGTAACAGTAATTTACGTTTTAAACTCCACTGCTACCGCAAGGTACCGCTCTACAGCAACACCTTCTTTGGTACAGAACATTAGCTTGCTAAAAATGTCTATATCCAAATATGTGAAATTTAGTGAAACCGTATATTAACCGAAGACAGTCCTTGATGACTAGATGCTGTCATTTTTAAACGACAGCAGCGTCACCAAAAGGAGACACTGCTGTATCCCGGCTTATTCATGAGGCCGACCTGAAAACGAAGGTGGCGAGTGGTTTTCTCTTGTAGAATCATGATGTTCCTGCCAGAACACGATTCAAGAGGACCCCCACTGTCACGCTAGTTGGAGTATCAGCGGCTGTTAGACTCTGAACCATATGGGGCGTGATGAGGTTCCGATGAAGTACTCCGACGAGCGCCGGGAGGCCATCCTCAAGAAGCTGCTCCCGCCGCACAACCGCACGGTGGCAGAAGTGGCCCAGGAAGAAGGCATCTC
>NZ_JEMF01000102.1 GCF_000591415.1 Cobetia crustatorum
CGATAGGGGCGGTTTGCGTTCTAGTGTTTATGGCAGAGAAAGATATAGCGTATTGATGATTGGCAGGGACCATTTCGTGAAAGCGTCACACGGCAAGAGAGGATACCTTCTAAGGAGGGAGCCCATGGTGGAAGGGTGTAGTGTTATAGCGAGCAATAGTGAAGAGGCGCAAGGAGGCGTGAGGTGACATTCTTGGTAAAAGCTCGGCAGGTGGATTCAATGAATCATCAGATCTTACTGCCAATCATGCTGGTCGGTATTCTATCATTGAGTCTATTGCTGTCTGAGCAGGCTATGGCTGGTGATCGCGAGGCACAGGTTGCACGATGCCAGGTTATCAAGAACAAGATTCAACACTATACTGCGATGCGGCGCGGAGGCGGCTCTTCAAGCGAGATGCGAGGATGGCAATCTCGTCGTAATGACTATAAACAGAAATATCGTGATCAAAATTGCACGCGAGTCCGTACAGCGCTGAAATGATGCCGTGTTGAGGAACAACGGCCCTCCCGTGGAGTTACTCCAGGAGGGCCGTTTGTGGTCTCGTTCTATCGTTACAAAGTCTTTCAGGGCGTTTGGCGCAGTCGTGTCAGGCCTTCCTGGGCGCTGGAGGCAACCAACTCCCCTTGTCTGTTATAAATGCTGCCGCGGGCAAAGCTGCGTGCTCCGCCTGCCCAAGGGCTATCCATCTCGTAAAGCAGCCAGTCATTGACGCGGACATCACGATGGAACCACAGAGAATGATCGAGACTTGCCATCTGAAGCTCAGGGGAGCCGAAGCGTACGCCGTGCCCGCCCAGTCCTGTTGCCAGCAGATTGAAGTCAGAGCTGTAGGTCAGTAGATAACGATGTAGTGCATTATCTTCCGGCAGCTCTCCTGCCAGTCGAAACCACAGTCGCTGACGCGGAGGGGCTACCTGTCCTTCGACGGTTACTGAAGATTCCGGTGGTTTGAGGCGGAGAAATTCTATGGGATGGCCATCGTAGCGCTCAATCTTTGCCCCTTGCTCAATCAGTTGCTCGGGACTTTCTCCCACTGGCATGGCTTGCTGATGCTCAAACCCTTCTTCTCGGCCATGGAAGGAGGCGCTGCAAAAGAAGATGGTCTTGCCGTTCTGGATGGCACTGATGCGACGGGTCGTGAAGCTGCCACCATCGCGGACATTATCTACTTGATAGACAACGGGCTTGCTGGCATCTCCCGGGCGCAGGAAGTAGCCATGTAGCGAATGCACTTGGCGCTCGACCGGTACGGTGTGGGTTGCGGCTGATAATGCCTGCCCCAGTACCTGCCCGCCAAACAATTGAGGAAAGCCAAGATCCTGACTATGGCCACGGAAGAGGTTCTCCTCCAGAGTCTCCAGACCCAATAGTGTAACCAATGCCTCAAGAGGCGAAGCAGCAGTGCGGGTCATGTATGCATCCTTTTACGGTGAATCGGGTAGATGATTGTCTGCAGGGTGATGTGGATAGAGGCGCAAGGGAGAACCCGATGGCGCAAGTCGTTATCATGGCTCCTGCAAGCATGACCTCAGGATACCGGAGAATAGTGGTGGACGACGAGTTGGCAGTCATACAGCCAGTGCCCGCAGGCGCGCGTAACGATCATTACTACATGCATCGAGCACTGGATCAGGCTCGCCTGGCTTTTGAAGCAGGCGAAGTTCCGGTTGGTGCCGTGGTGGTAGATCCACAAGGCGAGATCATTGGGAGTGGCTATAATACCGTGTTGAGCACTCCAGATCCGACAGCGCATGCAGAGGTGCAGGCTTTACGCGCTGCAGCTGCCCATATTGGCAATTATCGATTGGATGGCTGCACGCTGTATGTGACGCTCGAGCCTTGCATGATGTGTAGTGGCGCTCTGATTCATGCTCGGCTTATGCGAATAGTCTACGGCGCAGCTGAGCCGAAGACAGGTATGGTTGAGTCCAAAGCCAATCTGTTCGCACAGCCTTGGCATAACCATCATGTTCAAGTGGAAGGTGGCTTGCTGGCAGTGCAGGCAAAGCGTCTATTGAAGCAGTTCTTCGCTGAGCGTCGTGCCGCCTCGTCGGAGTGATCGCGGTGGCAGGCTTTCTGTGAGAAGGGCGATTGATGAGACGTAGGTTTGGTAATCAGGCCGCGACCTGCACCTGATTGCGACCACTGGACTTGGCGCGGTATAGGGCTTCATCTGCTGCTTGTAAAAGTGCCTCAAGTCTCAAGGGAGCCCGCGCTACACAGGCCATACCAACCGATACTGTCACTACGCTATCGGTTGCGGGCTGTGGCAGGCCGGCGCCCTGAACGGCACGCCTCAATTCTTCCGCAAGTGTCCGCCCTACTGCGCGAGGGCACTCCGGTATGCACACCACGAATTCCTCACCACCGAAGCGCGCCAGAATACCGCCAGCGGCTTCTACCGGTGCACGTGAGACAGCTGCTATTTTCTGTAGATAGCGATCGCCTTCCAGATGGCCCAGCTTGTCATTGATCGATTTGAAGAAGTCGATATCCAGAATCATGACTGTTAGTGGCATCTTGCCACTGAAGCTTTGCACCTGCTCCAGGAAATAGCGTCGATTTGGCAGCTGGGTTAGCTCGTCATGACGAGCCAGCCATTGGATCTCCTTCTGCAGGCGTTCCCTGCGCACCATCTCTTCCTTGAGCGCATCATTGGCGTTCTTGACGATGCCGTGTTCCTGAGAAACGCGCCGATACATGTAGATGACGAGGAATAGCAGGTAGGCCAGCATGATGCCCGTCAGTAACGTCACTTCCGGGAGTCTGCCTCGGCTTGCTGCGAGGTACTGTTGTGTTGGCTGTAGACCGAGTGTCAGATCGGTTGCCGGCAGCTCAATGGGTATTCTGTGCCCCCAAGGTGCCAGTCGGCTTTCCGGACCAACGTGGATATAAATACTGCCGCGCTCTGATAGGGTGATCGCGAATGCCTCATTACGTGCCGAATTCAATGCTTTATCGAGTAGTGGTTCCAGGTTGACCACCATGGCAATGGCACCAAGTATGCTGCCATCACGAGTGTTACGTACCGGCAGGTAAGAGACCATTCCCTTGCCCCCCTGTAGCAGATCAATAATGCCGGTATGTCCCTCGATACCTAACTCTAGAGGATTACGCAGAGGAGTATCTGGTTGCGTATCAAAAAGGCGTATGCCGAGGACATCATGATTTCCGGCTTTATCAGGGAAGACTCGTGTGACCACACTGTCGGGATCGATGAAGGCAATATTCTGGAAGTAATCGAAATCCTTGTAATAACTTCTCGCCAAGCGTTGCCACTCCCCCCCGGTAGGAGTTTGGCCCATTAGACTCCAGAAGCCGGCAAAGCGACGCATGGCATTGAGTTGGTCATTTATCTCTCGCGACAGCTGAGTCGCAATCTTGTCTCCCAGTACATAGGTTGCTTGATTGATACGATTGTTTTCATCTTGGCTTTGCTGTTGCCACGCCAACAGGCAAATAAACGTGAGCATGGTGGAGATGATCAAAGGCAGGACGTTGCGTCGCCACATTTGAGTCAGTGCAGGTAGCAGATCAGCCCACTGGGCTAATAATAGTAAGCCAATGAAGGAAAGGAGTGTCATTCGCTCAAAGCCAGCGAGGGACATGCTAGCCACAGATAGACTAGGATCAGCGGCAATCGCGAATATCATTAGCAACGAGATTTGGGCCAACTGAATGGCTGATCCCAGACCCAGGCGTAGGCGGAGAAGCGCTGAGCAGTTCAGTCCGAGACATGCTAACAGCATCAATATCGGTGGGCGGATATTGGCAATGTGCCAATCACCCGGCAAGGAAGCCAGCAGCGCTCCCCAGTGATCAACGCCCACCCAGCTTTCCGGCAGCAGGAAGGTACAAGTGATCAGTAGATTGATTAGCAGCGAGAGGCCCAAAAACAGCTGACTCAGAAGCAGGTTGCGCCAGTGCCATGCAGCTTGCCCTGCCGCCTGCAGCGTTAGCATTAGCAACAGCAATGCATTGGCCTCATGCCCTGCATGAGGCCACAAGCCCAACAAGGCGATGCCAAGGGCGAGCAGACTGAGGAACATCAAGATGAGTCTACGTGTCATTCCCTGTCCTTAGAGGCTCTTGATGCGTTGCGTATCATCCTGAGCACCGTAGATCTAATGCCCCGCTTTCTGTTTGTCAGAGAATCGGGGGGATCGTATCGAAGGGGTTCTCGTCCCCCTGATTATCCGTACTTTGTCGCTCATCCAGCTGATAAAACTGCTGCTGGCTACGGTAAACATAATTCAGTATTTCATAATATCTACGAATGTTGCGTACATAGATGACGGGTTCTCCACCACGAGCATACCCATAACGCACCTTCTGGTACCACTCGCGATTCTGCAGTAGCGGCAGGGCTTCGCGTACATCCTTCCAGCGATTCTGATCACCACCTTTCATCTTCACGATACGCCTGGCGTCATACAAATGTCCTAGGCCGACATTATAAGCAGCCATCGTCATCCAGGTCCGGTCTGGCTCCTTTATCGCCTCGGGTAGCCGGCCCTTTATACTCACAAGATAGCGTGATCCGCCATCGATGCTCTGAACGGGGTCCAAACGGTTGGCTACATTCATTTCACGAGCAGTGGCATTCGTCAGCATCATCAGGCCTCGTACTCCAGTAGGAGAGGTCGCGCGAGGTTTCCAATGAGACTCCTGGTACCCGAGGGCAGCCAGCAGCTTCCAGTCGATTCCAGTATCTCGTGCTGCCTGTTTGAAAGTATCGATATAGCGAGGTAAGCGATCGCGCGCCTGACGAATGAAGGTGCGTGCCCCCACATACTCTAGATAATCATCGTGGCCAAAGTAACGCTCCACCAACTTATCAAGCGTGCCGTCCTGACTGCGCGTCTCGAGAAAATCATTCGCCGCCGTCAGCAATGAAATATCGCCATGAGCAGGAAATGCCCACGCCAGTGTCAGCGGGTCGCCCAGGCTGAAGCCGTTTTCCACATTGGGGAAGAACAGACGATTGAGTTTGAACTGATGGGCATAGACAACAGCGGCATCAAGACTGCCATCCTCAATGCGCTGAAGGAGGTCCGCCACTTCCAATTCGCTGGTTTCTTGCCAACTGAGCTCAGGAGTTTCCTGTTGTAGCTCGCGCAGAATCAGACTGGTACCGGCACCCTTGATTGCGCCGATGCGTTTGCCTATCAGATCTTTTAGTTGCTTGGGAGGTGTCATTCCACGGCGGTAGACCACCATCGCTTGTAGCTCGAGAATGGGGCGTGAGAAACGCAGGTCCTGCTCGGAAAGATCCAGCGGCAGGGTGGCAGCAGCGAAGTCAGCCTGGCCGCTTTGCACACTTTTCGTGAGGCTCTGAATGTTGTGTTCTGCGTCCATCGACAAGCTGACGCCGAGATAGTCGGCGAAATCACGTGCCAGCTCGTATTCAAACCCGGTAGGACCCTGGCGGCCTCGATAATAGGTCGTGGGCGTATTACGGGTAACCACCTGTAGAAAATCGCGCGCACGAATCTCATCAAGTGTGGTGGGCAGATTAATCAGAGTACGCTCGGGCATGAGCAGGATCAGCGCTGCTACCGTGACGAGGGTGAGCCAGCGTGCATGGCGCAGCAGTTGCCGCACAAGCTTTATGAGAGGGGAGAGCGAGGTCTTGAGCATGCGTCAGCATCATTCGCGGCAGGGCTTCCACCATACCGGCAGCTCAGCACACTGTCATCCAACGGATATCATACGTGAAAGGCGGACGGGCTTCGTTCACGCTCGCCTTTCACGTATGATATGCGCTTGCTGCCGCCGCTCGGCGGTTGTCCGTTCACGCTGCTTCAGAGGCTTTCCCTGACCATGCTCGAACTGCGAGGCGCGCCTGCCCTTTCCGCCTTCCGTCACTCCCGTTTACTAGCTGTGTTACGCGAGCTAGTGCCGGAGGTGGAATCCCTTCATGCCGAGTACCTGCACCTGGCCGAGGTCGATGGTGAACTGAGCAGTATCGATCGGACAACGCTGGAGCGCCTGCTGGATTACGGCCCCAGCCGTGAGGAGAGTGCTTTGGAAGGCCATCTCTTCCTCGTCATTCCCCGCCTCGGCACGCTGTCTCCGTGGTCTTCCAAGGCCACCGATATCGCCGCCAACTGCGGTCTCCCGCAAGTGCGCCGCCTTGAGCGTGGCATTGCCTACCGTATCAAGCTCGCGTCTCCGCTCAGCGAAGAGCTATTCGCGACGCTTGCCTCGCAGTTGCATGACCGCATGACCGAGACCGTGCTGACGCGCACTCAGGATGCGGCGCGCCTCTTCCAGCATCAGCCTCCCGGCAAGCTGGCTCACGTCGATATTCTCGGCGGCGGGCGCGATGCACTGGCCAAGGCCAACGATGTTCTGGGCCTGGCGCTGGCAGAAGACGAGATCGACTATCTGGTAGAGGCGTTCAAGAATCTGGGACGCAATCCGGCCGATATCGAGTTGATGATGTTTGCTCAGGCCAATTCCGAGCATTGCCGTCACAAGATCTTCAATGCTGACTGGACCATCGACGGTGAAGCGCAGACGCATTCACTGTTCAAGATGATCAAGAACACCTATCAGCATCACCCGGATGGCGTGCTTTCGGCCTATAGCGACAACGCGGCGGTCATGTCTGGCCTGACAGCTGGGCGTTACTTCCCGGTCGGTGAAGACCACGTCTACACCTATCACCAGGAACCGATCAACATCCTGATGAAGGTCGAGACGCACAACCACCCGACGGCCATTGCGCCGTATCCGGGTGCGGCGACCGGTGCCGGTGGCGAGATTCGTGATGAAGGTGCGACCGGCGTCGGTTCCAAGCCGAAAGCAGGCCTGACCGGTTTCAGCGTCTCCAATCTGCGCATTCCGGGCTTCGAACAGCCGTGGGAGCAGGATTACGGCAAGCCGGAGCGTATCAAGACGGCCTACGACATCATGCTTGAAGGACCGATCGGTGGTGCCGCCTTCAACAACGAATTTGGTCGTCCCAACCTCAATGGCTACTTCCGTACCTATGAGCAGGATGCCTTCGGCGCCGGTGGTATCGAGCGTCGCGGCTATCACAAGCCGATCATGCTCGCCGGCGGTTACGGCAACATTCGTAGCCAGCACGTCGAGAAGGGTGATATCCCGGTGGGCGCCAAGCTGATCGTGATGGGTGGCCCTGCGATGCTGATCGGCCTCGGGGGCGGTGCCGCTTCCTCCATGGCTTCCGGCAGCTCCAGCGAAGATCTCGATTTTGCCTCCGTGCAGCGTGATAACGCTGAAATGGAGCGTCGCGTGCAGGAAGTCATCGACCGCTGCTGGGCGTTGGACGACAACAATCCGATCTGCTTCATCCACGATGTGGGCGCGGGCGGTCTCTCCAACGCGCTGCCGGAGCTGGTCAAGGACGGTGGACGTGGCGGTCTGTTCGATCTGCGTGCCGTGCCGAGTGCTGAATCCAGCATGAGTCCGCTGGAAATCTGGTGCAACGAGTCTCAGGAACGTTACGTATTGGCGGTGGCGCCGGAAAATCTCGCCACCTTCGAAGCGCTGTGCGAGCGTGAGCGCTGCCTGTATGCCGTCGTCGGCGAAGCACTGGAAGAACACGAACTGATCGTCGAGGATGGTCACTTCAATACGCGTCCGGTCGATTTGCCGATGGATGTGCTGTTCGGCAAGGCACCCAAGATGTCACGCAGCTTCGAGCGTCAGTCGCTGGAACTGCCGGCGCTGGGGCTGGATAACCTCGATCTGCGCGAAGCGATGACACGCGTACTGCAGCTGCCGACCGTGGCCTCCAAGAAATTCCTGATCACCATCGGTGATCGCTCGATCACTGGCATGGTCGCCCGCGATCAGATGGTCGGCCCGTGGCAGGTGCCTGTGGCTGACTGCGCTGTCACCACTAGCTCGCTGGACAGTCACGTCGGCGAAGCATGGCCATGGGAGAGCGCACACCTGTCGCGCTGATCTCTCCAGCGGCCTCTGCGCGTCTGGCGGTGGCCGAGGTCATCACCAATCTCGCGGCTGCCCCGATTGCCAAGCTCTCTGACGTCAAGCTCTCGGCCAACTGGATGAGCGCGGCTGACCACGTCGGTGAGAATCAGGCGTTGTTTGATGCCGTACATGCTGTCGGCATGGAACTGTGCCCAGCATTGGATCTGACCATCCCGGTCGGCAAGGACTCCATGTCCATGCGTACCGCGTGGCAGGATGAAAACGGCGAAGACAAGTCCATCACCTCGCCGCTGTCGTTGGTGATGACAGGCTTCGCGCCGGTGACGGATGCTCTGCGGACGCTGACCCCGCAGTTGCGTCGTACTCTGGGTGATGAAGTGCTGGAGACGGATCTGATCCTGATCGATCTTGGCCACGGTGCTCACCGTCTCGGTGGTTCTGCATTGGCTCAGGTCTATGGTCAGGTAGGTAATGAAGCGCCGGACCTGGCGCATCCAGAAGATCTCAAGGCCTTTTTCGATGCCATCCAGCGTCTCAATGCCGATGGCAAGCTGCTGGCCTATCACGATCGCAGTGATGGCGGTCTGCTGACCACGCTGATGGAAATGTCCTTTGCGGGTCGTGTCGGTCTCGACATCAACCTCGATTGGACGGCTGCCGAACCGGGCCAGGCCACAGGTGCGCTGTTCGCTGAAGAGTTGGGTGCTGTGGTTCAGGTGCGTCGTGAGCACACTGAAGCCATCCTTGCCGAGCTCAAGGCTGCTGGCCTTGCACACAGTGGCGTGATCGCCACGCCGCGCGGCGATGAGCAGATCAACATCACGCTGCTGGGTCAGACGCTGCTCTCCACCACGCGTGCCAGCGCCGAGCGCCTGTGGGCCGAGACCAGCTATCGCATGCAGGCCGCGCGTGACAACGCCGATTGCGCCAAGAGCGAATTCGAGTCCATCAATGACGTGCGTGATCCGGGCCTGTCGGCTCAGATCACCTTCGACGTCAACGACGATATCACTGCGCCGTATCTGAACCTTGGCGTACGTCCGCGCATGGCGATTCTGCGTGAGCAGGGTGTCAATGGTCAGCTTGAAATGGCAGCGGCATTTGATCGTGCCGGCTTCGAGTCAGTCGATGTCCATATGAGCGACATCCTCTCCGGTCGTGTGGATCTGGAGACGATGCGCGGTCTGGTCTCCTGCGGTGGCTTCTCCTACGGTGACGTACTTGGCGCTGGTGGTGGCTGGGCGAAATCGGTGCTGTTCAACGCCCGTGCCCGCGAGCAGTTCGAGCGCTTCTTCACGCGTGATGACAGCTTCGCACTGGGTGTCTGCAACGGTTGCCAGATGCTCTCCCAGCTCAAGGAGCTGATACCGGGTGCCGAGGCATGGCCGCGGTTCGTGCGTAACAAATCTGAGCAGTTTGAAGCGCGTGTGGCGATGGTCGAAGTCGAGAAGAGTGCCTCATTGTTCCTCTCCGGCATGGAAGGCTCGCGTCTGCCGATCGCCATCGCGCATGGTGAAGGACGTGCCGAATTCCGCGATAGCGCTCACCTGCGCAAGATGCAGGGCAGTGGTCAGGTCGCATTGCGCTACGTGGACAACTACGGCCAGACCACCACGCGCTATCCGGCCAATCCGAACGGTTCGCCGTCCGGTATCACCGGCCTCACCACTGACGACGGGCGTGTCACCATCATGATGCCGCACCCTGAGCGGGTGGCGCGTGCCGTCACCAACTCATGGCGCCCGGATGACTGGACGCAAGACGGTGCCTGGTTACGCATGTTCCGCAATGCACGTCGCTGGGTCGATTGATCTCGCAAGTGATCATGCAGGTCTGATGACGGCATGAAGAACGCCCTCATGGTTGATTCCATGGGGGCGTTCTGCGTCATGATGCTGACGATCTTGCCGTACGGCCGGAAGTCGGTACCGAGAGTTCAACGCCATGTTCTGCGCATGGTGGAGACAGGTGCCTTGTCATGATGCAGTCTGATGCCATATGGATGCCCCTGTATCGCATGGCTGGTCCCCATGACTGGCTTTCCCGATGATGGCGCCTCCAGATGTGGCAACGCGTCCATTGCAGGTCTTCTGGCGTATCACCACACACAACACCTCAATCGCAGCCCTGACATTGCTGCCTTACCGCTGCCCTGATATTGCAGCTCGCTGGCAAAGGAAAGTTTGATGAAATTGAAATGGTCGCTGTTACCGCGCTATAGCGTATTTGGCCTCTGTATTCTCGGTCTGATCGTGGGTCTGCCACTGGCACTGATGACGGCTTGGATGTGGCCCTTCACGCTGCTAATGGCATTTCTGGTGGCCGTCGGCATCAATGATCTTCAGCAGGCGGACTACGCGGTGCGTCGCAACTATCCGGTCATCGGCAACATGCGCTATCTGTTCAAGGCGCTACGTCCGGAGATGCGTCAGTACCTGTTCGAATCGGATACCGATCAGCTGCCGTTCTCCCACAAGCAGCGCGAGTTGGTCTATGCGCGCGGTCGCCAGCGCAATTCCTCCCAGCCCTTCGGAACACTGCTCGATGTCTACTCCGACAGCTATGAGTTCATCGGCCACTCCATGCAGACTTCCGACGTGCCGGACACGAAGGGCTTCCGTCTGACTATCGGCAACGCCCAATGTGCCCAGCCGTACAGTAGCTCACTGTTCAATATCTCGGCGATGAGCTTCGGTTCGCTGAGTGCCAATGCCATTCGTGCGCTCAACAAGGGCGCGATGCTGGGTGGCTTTGCTCACGACACTGGCGAAGGCAGCATCAGTCCTTATCACCGTGAGTTCGGGGGGGATTTGATCTGGGAGCTGGGCAGCGGCTATTTCGGTTGTCGTAACGAGAAGGGCGGCTTTGATGCCGAGAAGTTCTCCCGGCAGGCGGCCAATGCACAGGTCAAGATGATCGAGATCAAGCTCAGTCAGGGCGCCAAGCCGGGTCATGGTGGTGTATTGCCTGCCAGCAAGATCAGCGAAGAGATTGCCGAGACGCGTGGCATTCCGATGGGAGAGGACTGTATTTCACCCGCGAGCCACAGTGCCTTCTGCACGCCCCTCGAGTTGCTGGAATTCATCAATCAGCTTCGTGAACTTTCCGGTGGCAAGCCGGTGGGTTTCAAGATGTGTCTTGGTCAGCCATGGGAATTCATGGCCATCGTCAAGGCGATGTGTGAAACGGGGATCGTGCCCGACTTCATCGTGGTGGATGGCAGCGAAGGGGGGACGGGTGCTGCGCCGACAGAGTTCGCCGACCACCTCGGGACCCCGTTGCGTGAAGGGTTGCTGTTCGTGCACAACTCGCTGGTAGGGGCTGGCTTGCGTGACGAGGTACGCATCGGGGTCAGCGGCAAGATCATCAGTGCCTTCGATATCGCCTGTGTGCTGGCGCTGGGCGCAGACTGGGTCAATGCGGCGCGTGGCTACATGTTCGCCCTCGGTTGTATCCAGTCGTTGAGCTGCCACACCAACAAGTGCCCAACCGGGATTGCCACTCAGGATGATCTGCGTCAGAAGTCGTTGGTGGTTGAGGACAAGGCCGATCAGGTCCGTCACTTCCATCACAACACGCTGGATGCGCTGGCGGAAATTCTCTCGGCGGCTGGTCTCTCCACGCCTTGGCAGATAACGCCGGACCATCTGGTGCACCGTGTCTCGGAGAATGAAGTCCGCCTGTTCTCACACCTTCATCCTTTCTTGACGCCTGGCGCCTTGCTCAGTGATGCGGATGACTATCCCTTCTATCGTCGTGTCTGGGCCATGGCGCAGGCGGAAAGCTTCCAGCCACGCTCGTTGGCGGAGGTCTCTGGCGCCAAGCGCGAATAGTCTGATCTGCGACCAAACGACCGTTTTATAATTCGTCACGGGCGGCCACACTGATCCTGATCCTGAGATTGCGGTATCTGCCAAGTACGCTGGCAGATACCTCATGTCGACAAGGGGCGGAGTGGCCGCCCGTATTGCTTTTTGATCAATATCTGATCGTCGCTTTGTTCGCTATTCGAGGAGACCGCCATGAGTGAAGCCCCCAGCAGTTCCGATTCGCGTCGCGTGACCGTCGAGATCTGCGAACATGTCGCCGATGTGCGTTTCAATCGTCCTGACAAGCATAACGGTCTGGATTGGCAGATGATCGAGGCCATATTGGGCGTGCAGGCCGAGCTGAAAGTACGCGTCGAGGAGGGCAGTCTGCGTGCCATCGTGCTGTCGGGAGAAGGTGCCAGCTTCTGTGCCGGGCTCGACATGGCGGCCATCATGGGTGATGCCGTGCGCGTGCCGCAATTGCTGGTCGCGGGTGCCAATGGCTGTACGTCGACGCGCAATACCGTGCAGCAACTGTCGCTGGGCTGGCGAGATAGCGGTGTGCCGGTCATCGCTGCCGTGCAGGGCAATGTCTTCGGCGGTGGGCTGCAGATCGCGCTTGGGGCGGATATTCGCTTGTGTGACCCTGAAGCACGTCTTGCCATTCTCGAGATCGACTGGGGCATCATTCCCGACATGGGTATCAGCGTCACTGCGCGCAGCGTGCGCAGTGACTGGCTGCATGAATTGAGCTGGAGTGGCCGCAAGGTCGGCGCGCGCGAGGCGTGTGAAGCGGGGCTGGTCACGCGCATTGTCTCCAATCCGCGTGAGGAGGCATTGGCGCTTGCACGTCAGGTTGCGGGTCGCTCTCCCAATGCCATTCGTGCCATCACCCAACTCTACTCGGAGGCGCTGATGGCCTCGGAAGCTGACGCACTGGCGCTCGAGGCCAGGCTGCAGTCGGGGCTGCTGGGCAAGGCAGAATACATGGAGTGCGTCACGGCCAAGCTGGAAGGGCGCACGCCTCACTTTTTATAGCGCGCGTCATGGTGTGTGTGGGTTTTCTTGTGCTGGCCTTTGTCAGCAGATCAGGTTGCCCACACCCCTGTCTTTGCGGCCATCGCGGAGGATCAGGATAATGGGCACGCTTTCTCCCCAGTCTTGATCCGGTGGCTCCTGTCATGAATTCTGTCTGTCCTCTGCACGCCCCTGTGGTTCGGGTGCGCCATGTTTGAGCTGCGTCCTTATCAGCAAGAGGCGGTCCGTCGCACCGTCGAGCACTTTCGCGGCAGTGACGAGGCCGGTGTCATTGTGCTGCCTACCGGCAGCGGCAAGTCGCTCGTCATCGCTGAACTGGCACGTATAGCGCGTGGGCGTGTGCTGGTACTGGCGCATGTGCGCGAGCTGGTGGAGCAGAACCACGCCAAATACGAGTCTTACGAACTCGAAGCCGATATCTTCAGCGCCGGACTCAAACGCAAGCAGGCCAATAGGCAGGTAGTCTTCGGTTCGGTGCAGTCCGTGGTGCGTAACCTTGACGCCTTCAGTCCCGCGCCTGACGCGCCCGCGTTTACCCTGCTGGTGATCGACGAGTGTCATCGTGTCTCGATGGAGAAGGATGCCAGCTACCGCAAGGTGATTGCCCATCTGCGCGAACGCAACCCACGCCTCAAGGTATTGGGATTGACCGCGACTCCTTTTCGATTGGGGCAGGGGTTCATCTATCACCGCCACTATCACGGCATGGTGCGCGGTGACGATGACTGCTTCTTCCGTGATTGCGTCTTCGAGCAGCCACTGCGATTGATGGTGCGTCAGGGCTTCCTGAGCGAGCCCCGGCGTATCGATGTCGCGGTGGCGCGCTACGACTTTTCTCAGCTCGCGCCCGGCAGTGCAGGCAGCTTCAAGGAAGAGGAGCTCAATGAGGTGGTGCAGGGCTCTCGCGCCACACCCGGCATCGTGTTGGATATCGTCGCCCAGGCGCGTGAGCGACGTGGCGTGATGGTGTTCTGTTCTACCGTCGAGCATGCTGAGGAAGTGACTGGCTTGCTGCCCGAAGGCGAGGCGGCATTGATTACCGGTACCACGCACGGCGATGAACGTGAGCGGTTGATTACGGCGTTCAAGGCGCAGCAGCTCAAGTATCTGGTCAATGTAGCCGTGCTGACGACGGGCTTTGATGCACCGCATGTCGATCTGATCGCCATCCTGCGACCGACGGAATCGGTCAGTCTTTATCAGCAGATCATCGGTCGCGGCCTGCGCCTCAGCCCCGGCAAGTCCGACTGCCTGATCCTTGATTATGCGGGCAACCCCTGGGATCTCTACGCGCCGGAAGTGGCGACCCCCAAGCCGGCAGGTGACACCGAACCAGTTCAGGTTGAGTGTCCGGTGTGTGGCAACGCCAATCTCTTCTGGGGACGCAAGGACGGTGATCTAGTCATCGAGCACTTCGGGCGACGCTGTCAGGGGTTGGTCGAGCCATCCGCACTGCTGGGCGCAGCGGAGCTAGGCACGAGGCTGAGCCAGGCAACGATGGCTCGCCGGTCAAGGCCATCAAGTTGGTGCAATGTGATTTTCGCTACCGTGCCAAGGCCTGTCCGCAGTGTGGTGAGGCCAATGACATTGCCGCGCGGCATTGCCATGCTTGTCAGGCTCGGCTGGTGGACCCGGATGACAAACTGCGTGATGCGCTCAAACTGCGTGATGCACGGGTGCTGCGTGTCAGCGGTTGGCAGCTGGAGGAGGCGCGCAACGGGCGTGGTTTGCCACGCCTCAAGGTCACCTACTTCGATGAGGACGGTACTGACCTCTCGGAATGGTTTGCGCTGGAAACCGCCCCACAACGCCATGCCTTCCGGCTCAGTTTTCTGGCGCGTCATCTGCGTGCGCCGGGCAGTGACTGGGCGCCGCAGGACATTGCCGAGGTGTTGGCGGGTGAAGCGCGCCTCAAGGCGCCGGACTTCGTCATCGGCCGCAAGAGCGGTCGCTACTGGCAGATTCGTGACAAGCTATTTGACTACGCTGGCCGCTACCGGACAGGCATCGCGGCAGGCTGATAGTGCGGCTGTTTCACGCTCCATGGCGGGCGCCCGCAGGCCTGTCAGGTGATGGATGATGGCTGGCGGAGGCGTATGCGACAAATGACATGGCGTCGCGGGGCTGCTGATCGGCGCTTGAGGTTGATAGACTGACCGCCTCATACGCTTCAGGGAGAACTCACAAGGTGAGTGCCACCGATACCTCGGCCAGGCTAGTGTCCGGTTTACGCCCCACTGGACACCTGCAACTCGGACACTATCAAGCAGTGATCCGGCGCTGGACCGAGCTGCAATACCATCACGATGCCTACTTTCTGGTCGCCGACTGGAATGCACTGGCGGTCAGCGGTCATACGCCTCATGAGATCGAGCAGTACAGCTGGGCGATGGTCATCGATTGTCTCGCCTGTGGCGTCAATCCCAAGCTTGCGACCCTGTTCATCCAATCGTGGGTGCCAGAACTGACCGACATCCACATGATTCTGGGCAGTGTCACGCCCAAAGCATGGCTGGAGCGCCTGCCCAGCTATCGCGAGATGGTGGCAGGCCTTGGAGAGCAACAGGGTGCCAGCTTCGCCATGCTGGGGGCTCCTCTGATGCAGGCGGCGGATATTCTGGCATTGCGCGGTGAAGTGGTGCCGGCCGGCCCGGAGCAGCGAGCGCACGTCGAGTTCACGCGTGAGGTCGCGCGGCGCTTCAATCATCGCTATGGCCGTGATGCCGGCTTTGAAGAGCAGGCCGAGCGCGCCATTGCTCGTCTTGGCAAGAAGAGTGGCCGCCTGTATCGCGACTGGCTGACGGCTTATCAGGAGGAAGGCGATCTGGATGCCTTCGAGCGCGCGCGTGGTCTGCTGGCTGAGCAGGACAAGCTCAACCGTCATCAGCAGGAGCGTCTGCTGGGCTATCTGGAAGGCGGGGGTCGCCGTATTCTCGGCGAGCCGGAACACTGGCAGAGCGAGACGCCGTCACTGCTGGGCATGGAGCTGAAGGCCAGTGGCGGTGGGCGTGATGAGGCCATCTTCCTGCGTAGCATCGTCGTGAAATCGAGGCGTGCATACGCGACATGCCCACCGACCCTGCGCGCGTGCGGCGTAGTGATCCCGGTGATCCTGAACGTTGTCCGCTGTGGAGTCTTCATCAGAGCTTCACACCCGACGCTGATCTTCAGTGGGCCTCCAGTGGATGCCGCGAGGCATCCATCGGGTGCCTCGAGTGCAAGGGCTGCCTGATCGAGCACATCGATACCACGCTTGCCCCGATACGTGAACGCGCCGAGGAGTTGGAAGGCAATCACGGCAAGGTACGTACACTGATGACGGAAGGCGCTGAGCGTGCCCGTGACACCGTACGAGATACGCTCGACGAGCTGAGGCGCGTCATTGGCCTGACCTATCGTTGAGGGCTGACGCTTGCGCCAGTGTCGCCGTTGATAGTCTGCAGCCACTGCCCGCATGTCTGTCACGAGCCCTGCTCTGATGTGCGGGGTTAGTGATAGGCAACATCATGGCTTGGGGGATGGGCCATGAGCCGCTAGAATGCCCGTCCCCCCGCAGTCGCGGGTCCCCGTGGGTCAATGATTCAGGCCCCCTCGCAGGAGATTTCATGAGCGACCTGCTCGATGGCGCAAGCTTTGTCCTGACCGATGGGCATCAGCCCGCACCGCTCGTCGTTGCCCCTGCGGCGGCCTCGGCAGTGCTGGCGCGCGTCAACGACACGGCTCTCACGGAAATGCCGCAAGACCTCTATATTCCGCCCGAGGCCCTGCGCGTATTCCTCGAGACCTTCGAAGGGCCGCTGGATCTGCTGCTCTACCTCATCCGTCGCCAGAACCTCGATATCCTCGCCATCAATGTCGCGGCCATCACGCATCAGTACATCGAATACGTCGAACTGATGCACGCCATGCAGATCGACCTGGCGGGTGAGTATCTGCTGATGGCCGCAATGCTGGCGGAAATAAAGTCGCGCAGTCTGCTGCCGCGACAGCCGCGGCAGGACGATGAAGAGGGCGAGGAAGATCCACGGGCCGAGCTGATTCGTCGCTTGCAGGAGTACGAACAGACCAAGCTGGCGGCCGAAGGGCTCGACGAAATGCCGCGCCAGGGACGTGATTGGTTCATCGCCACGGCCGATCTTCCTGAGCTTGAAACGCGTATCGCGCATCCCGAGGTTGATCTCTCGGAGCTGCTGGGCGCATTGTCCGGCCTGCTACGACAGGCAGACCTCGTCCAGGCCCACACCATCTCCCGCGAGGTGATGTCGACCCGCGAGCGCATGCTACTCATCATGAATCTGCTGACGCACGATCACTTCACGCCATTCGAGAAGCTGTTCACGCTGGAAGAAGGCCGAGCCGGTGTTGTCGTCAGCTTCATGGCGATTCTGGAGCTGGCCAAGGAATCGCTGATCGAGATCGTCCAGAACGCGGCGCTGTCACCTATCCATGTGCGTGCTCGCACGCCGGAACCGGATGGCGAAGGTGGTGATGATTGGCTGGCGCAGGAATTCGGTGACGAACATGAAGTAGCCCCCGGGCAGGGTGCCTTTGATGATGTCCAACCTGATGAAGCCCAGTCCGATGATGCCCACGGCGATGCCACTTCCTCCTATCCCCCTCAATCCGACGAGCAGGAGAACGCGGCGTCATGAGTCAACGCGATGCCCCTCTAGACCAGATCATTGAAGCCGCGTTGCTGGCGGCCGGTGAGCCGTTGACGCTGGACCGCATGGCGGGCCTGTTCGATGAATACACGAGTCCCACCAAGCCGGCGCTACGTGAAGCACTCGGTCGCTTGGGCGAACGTCACTTGCCCAAGAGCAGTGCCTTGGAGCTGATCGAGACGGCCAGTGGCTGGCGGTTGCGTGTTCGCCAGCAGTTTTCCCCCTGGGTCTCGCGGCTATGGGAAGAGCGTCCGCAGCGTTATTCGCGTGCCTTGCTGGAGACTCTGGCACTGGTGGCCTATCGTCAGCCTGTGACGCGTGGTGACATAGAGCAGGTACGTGGCGTGACGGTCAGCTCATCGATCATGCGCACGCTGGTCGAGCGTGGCTGGGTGCGGGTAGTCGGCCATCGTGATGTACCGGGGCGTCCGGCGGTATTTGCCACCACACGCCAGTTCCTGGATGACTTCGGACTCAAGACGCTTGAAGAGCTGCCGCCGGTACATGAACTGAAAGGCTTCGAAGGACTCGAACAGCTTGAGGCAGAGCTGTATGATGTGCCGCCCTCACAGACCTTGCCGCTTCCGGAAGATCCGGAAGCGGCTGACGGTAGTGATGCAGACGGTGATGCAGGCGGTGCTGAGATAGACGATGCTGAGATGGACGGTATCGAGGCCACAGGTGGTAAGACGGCCAGTGTGACCACGGATAACGACACCGTGGCGGAACCGGATGAGGGTGGTGAGGATACTCCCACACACTCTGGTGACGCGACGGCCACGGCGGTGCCTGATGATTGGCAGCCGCCGGAAGTGACTGCCGAGCAGCTTGAAGAGGCGCTCAGGATACGTGCGCTGGAAAGCGTGCCTGAAGCCTCTTCGCTTCCCTCGGCTGCAACACCCTCCGCTACGCAGGCGGAAGAAGACCACGCCGGGATGGCGTCCACAGGCTTGGGTCTCGACTTCGCCACACTCGAAGCGCGCCTCAGCCAACGTTTGCGCGGTGTAGACGAGGATGACGACGCTGCGGAGACGCAGCCGCACGACTCCTCCACTGCCGGGACCGTCGATGATGACGACCCTGCGTAAGCGAAACTCCTATTGATGAAATGGTTCATGTCATGAGCAAGACAGATTCCGACAAGCGCAAGACCTCTCGTCCGGCAGCCAGCAAGCCGAGCAACGGCAAGCCCGCTGGTACCAAAGATGCCGCAGGCAAGTTCCGTTCCGGCAAGGATGCTGCTGGCAAGTCTGGAGCAGGCAAGGTTGCTGCAGGCAAAACGGGGACAGGCAAAGCAGCTACAGGTAAGGTCGCGACCGCGAAAGCGGCTGCAAGCAAGGCTGCTGAAGGTGCTGAACAGGCGGCGGCTCGCCCGTCACGTGACACGGGCAAGTCCACGCGCGGCAGCAAGGCCAACGTCGGCAAGAAGCCGGTGGCAGAAGCGCCTGAGCTGCGTCCGTTGCCGCCGCAGGCCAAGGGCGACAAGCTGCTTGAGGACGAGAAGGTACAGAAGGTGCTGGCACGCTCCGGTCTCGGCTCGCGACGTGAGATGGAAGCGGCGATCAGTGCTGGTCGCGTCAAGGTCAATGGCAAGGTTGCCCAGCTGGGTGATCGCATCGGGCCGAACCATCAGGTCAGCCTCGATGATCGCCCGCAGAACCTCAAGGGTGCTGAGGAAAGTGCGCGTCGCGTCATCATGTACAACAAGCCGGAAGGTGAGCTGTGCACGCGCAAGGACCCTGAAGGTCGTCGTACGGTCTTCGAGCGTTTGCCGCGATTGAAGGGTGAGCGCTGGATCGCCATCGGCCGCCTCGATATCAATACCAGTGGTCTGCTGTTGTTCACCACTGATGGTGAACTGGCCAACCGCCTGATGCACCCGTCGACGCAGGTCGAGCGTGAGTACGCCGTACGTGTCATGGGTGAGGTCAAGCGCGAGCACGTCGTCAATATGGTCAGCGGCGTGATGCTGGAAGATGGACCTGCACGCTTCACCGATGTGCAGGAATTTGGTGGCGAAGGCATCAATAGCTGGTTCCACGTCGTCATCATGGAAGGGCGCAATCGTGAGGTTCGCCGTCTGTGGGACTCCCAGGGCCTGACCGTCAGCCGTCTGAAGCGCGTGCGCTACGGCACCATCTTCCTCGACAAGCGCGCACGTGCTGGCGAGTGGGTGGAGCTGGAACAGAGCGAGATCGACGAACTGTCGACCCTATCGGGTCTTGAGCATCGCAAGGCGCCAGCATTGACGCCGGATGAGCAGAACCGCTGGAGTCGCGACAAGCAGAAGCGTCGTCCGGTGCGCGCGATGAAGAAGCCACCGCAGCGTACGCGCAAGCCGCGCTGATAGGCGTTTCACGTCCGCAGTCACGACTGGCTCTGCTCGTGGCCCTTCAAGCCCGAGCTGGAATGTCGCAATGCCACGCAAGCCGCGCCTGTCGCGGGCTTGCGTGTATCCAAAGATACCAAGGGCGGGGGAGTGAGTCGTCGGTCAGTCGTGGTCAAGCTGGTCATTTGCTTGAAGTTTTTTCGCGAAAGGCTTGCGTCATCACGGGAATGGCGGTATCTTACGCCCCGCTTCGCAAGGGTCGTTAGCTCAGTGGTA
>NZ_JEMF01000103.1 GCF_000591415.1 Cobetia crustatorum
CAACACGAACGCAAGCCAAGGGGGTAACGGCATATGAATACCACGACGAACCATGCAAGCTCCGGGCTGGAAGGCGTCAGCGCCACTCCCGCATGTACGAGCGACTGATGTTCAACTCGCTGTGTCAGGCCATCGTCGGTCTGATTCTGGCAGTGGGTGTCCCGCTGCTGCTGATCAATGGCCTGCGCCCGTGGGTCAGCGAGATGCGCATGCACAGTGTCATCGCCGCCAGCGGCGGCTTCCTGCTCGCATTGCAGGCGATTCGTCACATGTCGCGCTACCCCGGCGCCAAGGCCTTCGCCTACGTGCTGCCGGCCATCACCATCAGCTATTTGCTGGCGATGAGCGTGCTGATCGCGCTGGATCTGCGCTTCAGCCGCCTCGTGCTCGGCAGCTCCTGGCTGGCGGCAATGCTGATCTGCTCCATCGGCTTCTGGGCCGAGCAGCGCACCCGCATCCGCAAGCTGGCCGTGGTGCCCTTCGGTGACTACCGCAGCCTGTTCACCACCCGTGGGGCACGCTGGAATCTGATGCGCGCGCCGGATCTCGGCGAAGATCGCTACAACGGCGTGGTCGCCGACCTGGAAGCCGAGATGCCGGCAGAATGGCAGCGTTTCCTGGCCAACTGCGTGCTGCATCGCATCCCGGTCTATGACGCCAGCGAAGTCCGCGAGTCGCTGACCGGTCGTGTCGAGCTCGATCAGGTGCGTGAGAACAGCTTCGGTCAGCTGGCCCCCAACAGTGAATATGAGCTGTTCAAGCGTCTGTTCGACATGCTGGCCGTGCTCGCCGTGGCGCCGTTCGTGCTGCCGATCTGCCTGGTGACCGCCGTGCTGATCCGCCTCGATTCGCCGGGTGGCGTGTTCTTCGTCCAGGAACGTGTCGGCCAGGGTGGTCGTCCGTATCGCATGTTCAAGTTCCGCAGCATGTGCCACGACAGCGAGAAGACCGGCGCCCAGTTCGCCCAGGCCAATGACATGCGCGTGACCCGCATCGGTCGCGTGATCCGCAAGACCCGCATCGATGAGCTGCCGCAGTTCATCAACGTGCTCAAGGGCGAGATGAGCCTGATCGGCCCGCGTCCGGAGCAGGTCAAGTTCGTGAATGAATTCGCCGAACAGATTCCGTTCTACAACTACCGTCACGTGGTCCGTCCGGGCATCACCGGCTGGGCACAGGTCACTCAGGGCTATGCCTCTGACGCCGACGAGACCCGCGAGAAGCTCGAGCACGACTTCTACTACATCAAGCGCTTCTCCGTATGGCTCGATCTGCTGATCGTCGGCCGTACCATCAAGACCATGCTGACCGGCTTCGGGGCACGCTGAGCATGCTGACCGTCAGTGGCTATTACGTCGGCTTCATGGCCCTGCTGGTGGCAATCCTGCCGCTGGCCGCCAACGAGCGCACCCGCATGGTGGGTGCCTGGTTGGTCGGTGGGCTGTGTCTGGCGTTCATGGCATTGCGTTACGACGCAGGGTACGACTACTTCTCGTACCGCCAGATGGCCACCTGGCAGGTCGACCTGAGCTTTCTCGAGCCCGCACCTGCTGCCCTAGCGCGCATGGCGCGGGCCTGGGGCGAGCCGCAGCTGTTCTTCATCATCACCGCCATCCTCTACGTGTCGTGCTTCGTCTCGGCACTGGTGATGAGCCGTCGCAATCTGGCCTGGTGCCTGCTGTTCTTCGTCTGCCTGCCGCTGATCTATCTGTCGGCCTTCGGGTTCGTGAAGCAGCACGTGGCGATTGCGCTGTTCATGCTGGCGATGGCGTGTCTGGAGCGCGGCATGCGGCTGCCCGCGCTGGTGCTGATGCTTGTCGGCACCAGCTTCCACTACACCCTGGCACTGTATCTACCCCTGCTGGTGATCTATCCGCTGCTGCGTCGTGCCTACCCGTTCTGGCTCTACCTGGGGCTGCTGCCACTGTGTTTCGTGGCCGGGCCACTGGCCAAGAGCATTCTCAGCGCGCTGGGCCTCTATGCGCATTATTTCGAGGATTTCTCCGGCGGTGGCGAGAAGCTCTACGTCATCTACCTGTTGATCTGCCTGGGCACCCTGGTGCTGTGGAAGCATTTCCGCCTGTCACTGGACCCCTGGGCCTTCAACCTGATGTTCATCGGCGTGGCGCTCTACACCCTGTTCATCACCTACGGTGAGCATGTGGCACGTGCCAGCTATTATTTCCTGCCGTTCGCCATCTTCGTCATCTGTGACGTGATCGAGCACTTCCGCGACAAGCTGTTGCCCAGCCTGATCAGCGGCGTGCTGATGATGGCGCTGTTCTTCATGTCGCTGAAGGTGGCGGCCGGCAATCAGGACCACGATTTCTTGAACAACTACGAGTTCTATTTCCTCAGCGATGAAGCCCTGGTCGTCGGCAACGGAGGCCAGTCATGAGCGAAGCGCTGATCTTCTCGCTGTTCAATCTGATGGCGCGCGGCCTGTCCTCCGCCGCGGGCCTGCTGCTGGCGCGAGCGTGGCGCCGGAGGCCTTCGGTGAATACGCGCTGGCCCTCAACTACGCGGTACTGCTGGGCGTACTGGCGCGCATGGGCGGCAACGAGGTGTTGCTGGTCACCCGCGACGGCGCCAGCGCGCCGGCACTGCGCCGCTGGATGGGCGTCGGCATCTCGCTGTATGCCTTGCTGGCGATCGGCTTCGCCGTCGGCATCGCGCCGCTGCTGGGCCTGTCGGCCTTCATCTTCGCCTTCTGTGCGCTGCGCGCCGCGGCGGAGCAGGTCGGCCTGCAGATGATCAACTCGCGCCTGCAGCGCCAGGAGCGTTTGGGTCGCGTCAACCTGATGACGGTGATGATCTCGCTGGCGGTGGCGATCGCGGTCGCCTGCGCCGCGGGGCCGGCGCTCTATCATCAGGCGTCGAGCTTGTGACCGGCGCCGAGTTCAGCGCTGACATGACCACCCCCGCCGGCATGTTCGGCCTGGCGCCGGTGCCGACCTTCGTGATGGTCAGCGCCATCGCGCTGGTCATCGTGATGGCGCTGGGCATGTGGCTGTCGCGTGATGCGCTAGCGGATGCCCGGGCCGAGGCCGACGCGGCGGCGGGCGATGAGGGCGTGGGTCAAGAGGGCGCGGGCCAGCGTCGCCTGCCGAGCAAGGCCGATTTCGCGCGCGGTCGCGGCTTTCTCTACAACAACCTGATGTCGTTCGCCTACCTGCAGGCGTGGGTGATTCTGGCCGGGCTGGCGTTTGCGCCCGCTCAGGTGGCCAGTGTCTCGGTGGTGACCTCCATCGTGTTCGCGCTCTATGTCTTCCCCACCAGCCTGTATCGCTACTACCTGCCCAAGCTCACCCACGGCGATGCGCGCCTCAAGGAGTACCTGGTCATCGCCAGTGGCTTCGCGCTGCCGGTGGCGGGAGGGCTGGCGCTGATCGCGCCGTGGCTGGCGGAACATTTCCTGAGCGGTGCCTACCCGCGCCTGACCCTGACGCTGCGCGCCTTCGCGCTGGTCTATCTGGTGCACGCCTTCGTCACCTGCGCCTTCACGCGTCTGGCCGCGCTGCGCCTCAACGGCAAGCGCCTGCTGTGCCAGAGCACCGGCGCCACCCTGGTGGTCGGCGGGGGCCTTGCGATCGCGGCGCTCAACCATTCGCTGGGCAACGCGTCCGGCGACACCGGCAGCCTTCTGGGCGTCGATCTCTACAGCCTCTTCCTGTGTGTGCCGGTCGCCGCCGAAGTGGTGATGCTGGCGATGGCGATCCTCTTCCAGCCATCACTTTCCCGCGGCGGCAAGGCACACGAAGACAACGCTGCGGCGAGTGCCTGAGCCTGACCGGGCTTCACGAGCGCAGCAGGAATCGGAAGGTCAGCATCTATGCCTTCCGGTTGATGACATGACGGCGATGCCGGGCATGCAGACACAGCCCTCAGGCATCGCGCGTTCGAATCGCGACATTACGGACAGAAGGACGAACAGCATGGCCAAGATATGCATGACGCACGGATGGCATGACGACAACAAGGGCGACTCCGCCATCCTGATGGGCACCATCGACTTCCTCGATCAGCTGATCGATGCCGAACAGGGCCGCAGCGATGTCTCCGGCGCCGGCGTGGCCAAGGCCGAAGGCCACCGCATCGACATCCTGCCCATCGATGATCAGGTGTTCGCCACCGAGCGCGGCCCGTTCCGCCATATTCGTCGCCGCTACCGTGAACGCGTCACCGTCGGCCAGCCGCTGATGCCGCCGATGCGTGACAAGCTGCGTTTCGTGACCTCGCTGCTTGGCCTGGGCGCCAAGATGATGTTCGGCAAGCAGGGCAAGAGTGGCAACGACATCATCGACGCCGCGGACCTGGTGGTCGTCAAGGGCGGTCATATCTTCCACAACGGCAGCTTCAAGAAGACGCTGTCCTCATGGCTGGCGCTGATCGGCTATCTGGCGCCGGTGATGCTGGCCCGCAAGGCCGGCAAGCGCGTCTTGCTGCTGGGTCACTCCTTCGGCCCGTTCAAGACCCCGGCCCAGGAGCGCTTCTTCCTGCGCACCCTGAGCGATTGCCTGGTGGTCTCGCGTGAGGAAATCACCCACGCCATGACCCAGAAGGCCGACCCGAAACTGCCGCACGCCCTGCTGGGTACCGACATGGCCTTCGCCATGGCCCCGCGTGGCAGCGACGAGCATGCCGCGGTCAAGGCGCCGAATGGCGTGGCCTCGCCGTACGCCGTGATCACCCTGCGCGACTGGTGGGGGCTGGATCAGCAAGCCTTCGCCGAGCGTGTCGAGGTGCTGTCGCGCTCACTGCTGGAATCCCGCGAGCGTCTGGGCATCGAACGCCTGCTGGTGGTGCCGCACGTGCTGGGCCCGACCGATATCGAGAATGACCAGCGCATCTCCCAGCTGGTGTTCGACCACCTGCAGAAGGCACTGGCCGCGGCACAAGGCGGCGAAGACCTCGCCACGCGTATCGAGCTGGTGCAGGGCGACCCGAGCCCGGATGCGCTGGTCGATCTCTACCGCGATGCCCAGTTCCTGGTCGGCACCCGCTTCCACTCGGTCATCTTCGCGCTGATGTCCGGCACGCCGGTCTACGCGCTGTCCTACTGCGGCCCCAAGGCGCCGGGCATCATGCGTGACTTCGGTCTCGGCGACAGCGTGCAGGACATCGAGAACTTCGACCCGGCGCGCATCGTGGCCGATATCGAACAGCTGGTCGCCGACAAGGCCTTCCCGGCGCTGGCCGAGAAGGTCATCGCCGAGAAGCTGGCGATCACCGCCGATATCACGCGCGACTTCCTGCGTCGTGCACCGGGACGTGCCGGCGTCTGGGGCCAGCGTGAATTGAAGCTCAATGACGCTGCCTTCCCGGCACCGGTGGCCACTGCCACCACTGCTGCGCCAGTCAATTCTGCGCCGGCCGATGCCGGAGCGGCCGATACCATGGCCGCGGATGCGCCTGCCGGCGACAACAGCGCGACTGCCGCTCACGACAGCGAGCCTGTCGTGCGAGGAGCCTGATATGGCACATGTCGCTCTGTTGATTCAGGACATCAGTGCCTGTGGTGGCGTCGAGAAGGTGATGCATGGTCTGGCGCGGGATCTGAGCGCCAGCCACCGGGTCACGCTGGTCTCGGTGCGCGAAGGCGAGCCCTACTGGGGGCGTCTGGAGGGTGTCGAATATCGCACCCTCGGGCTGCCCGCCACCGGCACGCGCCAGAACTTCCGCCATTGGGTGACGCATCTGCGTCGCCTGATGCTGGAGGAGCGGATCGAGGTGATGGTCAGTGGCTACTTCGCCTTCCATCTGGCGGCGCAGCTGGCGGCACGCGGCACCGGTGGCGTCGATGGCGAGGGGCGCCCGCGTCCGCGCACGCGCATCATCGCCCAGGAGCACAGCGCCTATCACCACGACCGCCGTGCCAAGCGCATTGTCAAGCAGCTGGCCTATCGCCACCTCGACGTGCTGCAGGTACTCAATGAGGTCGATGCCGAATGCTGGCGTCGCCGCGGCCTCACGCCGACGGTGATTCCCAATTATCTGGATGACCAGCAGGCGGACGAGGCACGCAGCGGCTGCGAGCATCAGGTCGATGTGGTGATGGTCGGGCGTCTGGCGCCGATCAAGCGCCTCGATCTGGCGATTCGTGCCTTCGCGGATTCCGGCTATCGTCGCGGCCGCCTGGTGGTGGTCGGTGACGGCCCGGAGCGTGAACGCCTGCTGGCGCTATGCAACGAGCTGGGACTGCGCGTCTTCCAGGGCGCCAACGACAGCACGGTGCCTGCCGGCACTCAGGTGCTGTTCACCGGCGCGCTCAGGGACGTCTCCCACGAGCTGCGGCGTGCACGCCTGTTGCTGCTGACCTCGGAGCGCGAATGCCTGCCGATGAACGTGATCGAGGCCAAGCGTGAGGGGCTGCCGTGCCTGTCGCGTCCGGTGCGTTCCGGTCCGCTGGCGCTGATCGAGCATGGCCGCGACGGGATGCTCAGCGCGGAGCCGGATGGCAGTGAGGATGCCGCCATCATCGCCGAGCTGGCCCACGAGCTGGCGCGCCTCGAGTTCGATGACGAGCTTCTGCTGCGTCTCTCAAGCGGTGCCTGGCAGAGCTTTGATCGCTACAGCGCGCACGCGGTGTTGCCGCAATATCAGCGTCTGATCTCGCGTCTCGCGCCGCCGACGCCCGGCGATGCGGCGACTACCGAGCAGGCGCGTCAGGACTCATCCGCCGACACGCGCCCAGACACACACTCGCGTCGCATTCAGCGACAGCTGCTTGAGGAGAAGGCCCATGGCTGATGTCTCCGTCATCATGCCCAACTACGGCTATGACCGCCGCCTGCACGCCGCCGTCGACTCGGTACTGGCCCAGAGCGAGCCGGTACGCGAGATCCTGATCAGCGACGATGCCTCGCCGGATGGTGCCGCCAGTCGTCTGCGTGACGACTTCGCGGCGCTGGACTCCGCTGGCGTCGAGATCCGCGTGCTGGAAACCGACACCAACGGTGGCCCGGGCCGGGCACGCAACCGTGCCATCGCCGAGGCCAAGGGCCGCTACATCGCCTTTCTGGATGCCGACGATGCCTGGCTGCCCGAGAAGATCGAACGCCAGATCGCCTTCATGCAGGACACCGGCGCCGGGCTTTCCTACACCGGCTACGAGATGGTCGATGAGCAGGGCGAGCACGTCTCGTACTTCGCGCCGCCCGAGCGGCTGACGCGTGACGACATGCTGCGCTCCAACTCCATCGGCTGCCTGACCGCCATCTATGACGCCGGTCGTTATGGGCGCTTCTACATGCCGACGATCCGCAAGCGTCAGGACCTGGCGCTGTGGCTGATCATCATCGGTCAGCTGGGCCCGGCGCAGGGCATGCCGGAACCGCTGGCGCGCTATACGCGTCGCGAGAGCAGCGTGTCGTCCAACAAGTTCAAGGCCGCCGCCTATCAGTGGCGTCTGTATCGTGAGGTGCTGGGGATGGATGTGGTCAGCGCCAGTCGCAACTTTGTCCATTACGCGGTGAACGGTTATGCAAAACATCGTTGAACAGGATGTCGCGGCGTCCGCGACACCTTCCACCGAATCCACGGCGGCTCCCCGCCACGCCAATGCAAGCGCGCAGCCGACCCTCGATTCGCGCCCGCGCGTGCTGGTCGGGGCACGCCAGGTGGATGACAGCGCGCGTCGCCAGGTGCCGGAGCTGACCTTCCTGATCTCGACCCTGGATGACGGCCTCTACAGCGTGCCGCGTCATGATGCGCTGCCCGGGGCGCGCTTCTTGATCGTGCATCAGCTGTCAGACCCTGCAAGCCGCGAGCAATACCGCGAGTACGCGCTGGCCAATTTCGATAGCCGTTTCGAGTACCTGGCGATCGACGGGCGGGGTCTGTCGAAGAGTCGCAACACGGCGCTGGCCGCCTGTGCCACGCGCTACGCCTATGTGCTGGATGACGACATCGAGCTGCATCCCCAGGCTGTCGCGCTGGTGATGGAAGCCTTCACCTGCACCGAAGCGGCCGCGATCAGCTTCCCCCACGTCAAGGCCTTCCCGCTGCATGAGCGGGACCCGGATCGGCCCGCGCCGCCGGTGTCCTTCAAGGCCCACAGCCTGATGTCACTGGCGCGCGTGCGCTCGGTCGACATGGCGCTGGATCTCTGCCAGTTCCATGCACGCTTCGATGAGCAGTTCGGCCTGGGCACTGATCAGCCCTCCGGCGAGGAGTTCATCGTGCTGAGCGATGCGCGTCGTCAGGGCGCGCGTCTGATGCGAGCCAATCTGGGCATCGTCGCCCATGCGGGGGTCACCTCCGGCAGCGACTTCTACAGCACGCCGGCCAAGGCGCGCACCAAGGGGCGCATGTTTGCCCGCGCCACCGGCAGTCGTTTCTCGCCGTTGTCATTGGCCTTTTTCCTGCGCAAGGCGCCGGTCGCCATGAAGCATGGCCACCTGGCGACCTTCGCGAAGCATTACTTTCGCTGATGGCTGCCGCGCCGCTGATGGCTCTCATTGACTGACGGTTCTGATTTGATGACGACTCTAGCGCGAAGGCATGGCCATCCATGAGATGGCCATTGCCGCCCGGGTAGTCAATTGATCAAGCGGCATATCAGGGAAGTTGCGACAGGCAGGATCAGAAAGATAAGTCACAAGTTATATAGGGTCATGTTTCGGATCATATTGCGCCCGACAGGATGACTTTTCACGAAGTTGCTTTATAACAGAGCCACACTTTGGGCAGCGATGATTGCCCGTCACTGACTCAAGCGGCGCGTCTTTTCCCTGCGAGCTACCTGCAGTCTACCTGCATTCACCTGCGAGCCTTCTGGCCCGTGGGTTGGGTAACTTCGCGCCGCTGTCACGAAATATCGCTGTTCAATGGGGGTGAATCCTCTTGCACAGGACATTGTCGGCATTTCTTTTTCGGCCAATGAAGGCGGGAAATTCCGCCTGCGAAGACATCTCTTGAGAGAGATTCTAGGCAGTCTCGAGGGAGTCTTGAGGGAACAGAACTTTACGGCGAAATGCCTGAAGTCCGCCTCGATTGCCGCTGAAAAGCCGTCAGATGTGCACGAGATTCTGCCGCCATTGCCTCGTTTCACTTTGAGTATCACGACACGATCTGGCGACAAGGCCAGCAAGGATGACATCAATGAAGATCACGATTTTTGGAAGCGGTTATGTCGGTCTGGTCACGGGTACCTGCCTGGCCGACGTCGGCCACGACGTAGTGTGCATGGATGTAGACTCCGCCAAGATCGAGGGGCTCAAGCAGGGCGAGATTCCCATCTATGAGCCGGGCCTGGAAGGCATGTTGCTGCGCAACGTGGAAGCCGGTCGCCTGAACTTCACCACCGATGCGCGTGAAGCCGTCGAGCATGGCATGCTCCAGTTCATCGCCGTGGGCACGCCGCCGGATGAAGACGGCAGCGCCGACCTCAAGTACGTGCTGTCCGTCGCCACCACCATCGGCGAGCACATGAATGACTACAAGGTCATCATCGACAAGTCCACCGTGCCGGTGGGCACGGCAGACCGCGTCAAGGCGCGGGTCAAGGACGTGCTCAAGGACCGTAGTGCAAGCGTCGATTTCGATGTCTGCTCCAACCCGGAATTCCTCAAGGAAGGCGCGGCGCTGGACGACTTCACGCGTGGCGCGCGCATCGTGGTCGGCACCGATTCCGAAGCGGTGCGTGAGCGCATGCGCGAATGCTACGCGCCCTACAACCGCAACCATGAAAAGCTGATGTTCATGGATGTGCGCGCCGCCGAGCTGACCAAGTACGCCGCCAACGCCATGCTGGCGACCAAGATCAGCTTCATGAACGAGATCTCCAACCTGGCCGAGCGCCTGGGTGCAGACATCGAGGAAGTGCGTCGCGGCATCGGCAGTGACCCGCGTATCGGCTACCACTTCATCTATCCCGGTTGTGGCTATGGTGGCTCCTGCTTCCCGAAGGATGTCCAGGCGCTGGCACGTACTGCCAGCCAGATCGGCTATGACGCCGAGCTGCTGACCGCCGTGGAGTCCGTCAACAAGCGCCAGAAGGTCACGCTGTTCGACAAGCTGTCGCGGGCCTTCGATGGCGACCTCAAGGGCCAGACCATCGCTGTCTGGGGTCTGGCCTTCAAGCCCAACACCGATGACATGCGCGACGCGCCGAGCCGCACGCTGATGGAAGCGCTGTGGGCGGCTGGCGCGACCGTGCAGGCCTATGACCCGGAAGCCATGAAGGAATGCCGCCGTATTTACGGCGAGCGCGACGACCTGGTGCTGGTCGCGGACCGTCAGCAGGCGGTCAAGGGTGCCGATGCGCTGGTGGTGTGCACCGAGTGGAAGGAATTCCGCACCCTGGACGGCGAGTGGCTGAAGTCCCAGCTCGGCTTCCCGGTGGTGGTCGATGGCCGCAACCTGTTCGAGCCCGCCGCCATGAAGGCCGCTGGCCTGATGTACTACGCGGTCGGTCGCGGTGACACCCTGCTGCTGAATCAGGCTTGAGCTTGCGGCCTGCCATCACAGCCCAGGCGTCATTGCTCAAACGTCAGTGCTCAAGCATCAATGCTCAGCCATCAAGGCTCAAGCAGGCATTGAACGTCGCTGAAAGATTCAGCACGCGTACCTGATCTGCGTACGCACTCCCTGAAAGACATCCATTCAGTCGTGCCATCCTCCTTCATGAGGGTGGCACGCAGTAGAGGAATTTCTCATGTGTGGCATCGTTGCCGGTCTGGCTCAGCGTGATATCAGCAAGATTCTGATCGAGGGGCTGCATCGCCTCGAATACCGCGGGTATGACTCCGCCGGCGTGGCGGTCATCGACCCTGCCGGTGAACTGCGTCGTGCGCGTGCCGTGGGCAAGGTGCGTGCGCTGGAAGACGAGCTGCGTGAGGCGCCGTTGTCCGGCGCCATCGGCGTGGCGCACACCCGCTGGGCGACCCACGGGCGTCCTGCCCAGCACAATGCGCACCCGCATCTCTCCAGTGAGCGGGTCGCTGTCGTGCATAACGGCATCATCGAGAACCACGAAGCGCTGCGCGGCGAGCTGGAAGGCGCCGGTTATGTCTTCACTTCCGAGACCGACACCGAGGTGGTCGCGCACCTGGTCGATCGCGAACTGTGCAGCGGTCTGGCACTGCCGGAAGCCGTCAATGCGGTTACCGCGCGTCTCGATGGCGCCTTCGCGCTGGCGGTGATGGAGCAGCGCAACCCCGAACTGCTGGTCGGCGCCCGTCAGGGCAGCCCGCTGGTGGTCGGCGTGGGGATCGATGAGCACTTCATCGCCTCCGATCCGCTGGCGCTGCTGCCGGTGACCGATCGCTTCATCTATCTCGATGAAGGCGACATGGTCGCCATCACGCCGGCGGGTATCCAGGTGCTGGAACGTACCGGCGACCGCGATGAGCTGACACCGGTCACGCGTGAAGTGGTGCGTTACGAACATAGCGTCGAAGCTGCCGGCAAGGGCGAGTATCGCCACTTCATGATGAAGGAGATCATGGAGCAGCCGCGTGTACTGTCGCGCACGCTGGCCGAGCGACTGGACCCGCAGGGCGTGCGTCTGGAGGCCTTCGATGTCTCGCGTCATTCCTTCCTCGCCGCCAGCGCTGGCAACGAAAGCGGCGCCGAGGGCGGCAAGCAGGGCGTGGATGTGGCGCGCCTGACACAGCTGTTCGCCGATGTACGCCAGGTACAGATCATCGCCTGTGGTACCAGCTATCACGCCGGCATGGTGGCGCGTTACTGGCTGGAAGAGGTTGCGGGCATTCCGGCGCAGGTCGAGGTGGCCTCGGAATTCCGTTATCGCGAGCGCGTCGCGGCACCGGGGACGCTGTTCCTGACTCTGTCCCAGTCCGGCGAGACCGCCGATACGCTGGCGGCGCTGCGCGACATCCAGAAGCTCAACCGTGAAGGCCCGCAGGCTGGTCACTATCTGGCGAGCCTTGCCATCTGCAACGTGGCGGGCAGCTCGCTGGTGCGTGAATCCGACCTGTCATTGCTGACTCACGCTGGGCCGGAAATCGGAGTTGCCTCCACCAAGGCCTTTACCACCCAGCTGGTGGCCCTGATGTTGACCACCCTGGCGCTGCGTCAGGCCAAGGGCGATGGTCAGACGGATGATCTGCTGAGCCGTCAGCTGCTGATGCGCCTCAAGGACCTGCCGCACGTGATCGAGCAATCCCTGGCGCTGGATGGTGAGATCGCGCAGCTGGCCGAGAAGTTCATGCATCGTCACCACACCCTGTTCCTCGGGCGTGGCAGCCAGTATCCCATCGCCATGGAAGGGGCGCTCAAGCTCAAAGAAATCTCCTACATCCACGCCGAAGCCTACGCGGCCGGTGAGCTCAAGCACGGCCCGCTGGCACTGATCGACGAAGACATGCCGGTGGTGGCGGTCGCGCCGATGGATGACCTGATGGAGAAGCTGAAGTCCAATCTGCAGGAAGTTCGCGCCCGTGGCGGCCAGCTGTTCGTGTTCGCCGACCCGGAAGTCAGCTTAAAGGCCGGTGAAGGTGTTCACGTAGTCACCGTGCCGGGCGTGTGTCGCTTCCTCGCGCCGATCGTCTACGCGGTGCCGCTGCAGTTGCTCTCCTATCACGTCGCCGTGCTCAAGGGCACCGACGTCGATCAGCCGCGCAACCTGGCCAAGAGTGTCACGGTGGAGTGATCGACTGCGTTTGAGGCCATGAAGCAAACGAAAGGGACTGCCCATGGGCAGTCCCTTTTTTGTTGCAGGCTGTATGGAGGGCTTTATCGAGGGCTCTAGTCGATGAGTCAGCCTCGCATAATGCCTGCGCGCTTCACGCGAGCCAGCAGCCGATGCCAGCAACGAATCATCAGTGACTGGCGATGCATGTCAGCGCCTGGCTCAGGTGCGTCATCCGTCTCTTCATCAAGGGCAGGGCCGGAATGACGAATGCAGAAGCGCTCCCCCGACGGCGCCATCATCCAGCGCGAGCTGCCCGCCGGGAGTCGTCCCGCCTGCACGTCCTCATCAAGCTTTCTGCCCGCTGCCTTGATGGCGTCAATCGTGTTCTCCGAGAGTTCGATGAAGCCTTCATCGCCCGCTGGATCAGCTGCGTCATGGGCTGGTGGGGGCTGAGACATCAGATCAGGCCCTTGATGATCAGATTGACGCTCGAGACCAGCAGAATGGCATAGGCGACCTGGCGTAGACGATTGTCACTCAAGGGCGGCGGGAAGCGGCGTGCCAGCTCGGTGAAGAGCATCACGACGAGGGCGCCCGACAGACCCACGAGCAGCAGTTGGGGCAGGGTGTCGCCGATACGCCCCGGGGCCGCGATGCTGAGGCCCATGCGCACGATGCCGGTGACGATGAAGACACCGAACAGCGTGCAGCGTATGGCGATCAGGGTCATCGGCTGACGATAGAGCACGACCACCAGAGGCGGGCCATTGGCCGCGAACAATCCTCCCATCAGGCCTGACAGCACACCCGCGGTATGAAAGTGCCTGCGTGGCGATGTCGTGGCACGCGGGCCCGGTTGAGCCAGCAGGGCGAGACAGGCGATCAGGATGACGATGCCCAGCAACATGCCCAACAGAGGGGCTCTTTCGCTGCCCAGCCAGACTGCCAGGAAATAGCCCACCGGCAACATTGGCAGGCTGGTGACTAGCAGGCGGCGTGCCAGACGCGGATTGATCTCTCGCCAGTGCCCGCGCATGGCCATCCCGTTGTTGAACAGGCCCAGCAGGGTACACAGCAACGCGGCGCTCTCGATGGGCAGCACATCGAGGGTCGCCAGCAGGCCCATCACGATCAATCCGAAGGCGAAACCGGTCAGGGTCTGGATATAGCTGGCGAGTGCCAGGCTCATCATGATGGCGACAAGTTGCCAAGGCTCCATGAACCCGGCTTATTCATGAGGCCGACCTGAAAACGAAGATGGCGAGTGGTTTTCTCTTGTAGAATCAGGATGTTCCTGTCAGAACACGATTCAAGAGGACCACTCGCCATGGGTGAAACCCTAACGACCTGGACGCCCTCATGCAACGGCTCTGTCCGTGTCGAGCTGAGCGGCCACCGCACCACCAGCGACAGCGGCGCATTGTTGCTGCGCGAAGCCCTCGACAGCAGTGGCGTGATCGAGGCGCTCGAAGATAACCTGGTCGATCCACGCCATCCGCTGCGTATTCGCCACTCGCTGGCCAGCCAGATACGCACCTTGGTGCTGCAGCGGGCGATGGGGTGGATCGATCGTCAGCGATACCGACACGCTGCGCGTGA
>NZ_JEMF01000105.1 GCF_000591415.1 Cobetia crustatorum
GATTTCATCCCAACCTTCTGCACCACAGATCACCGCACAGACGATCAGAAACAAGATATCCGACAGCTGATGCTGCACTTTCCACGCCTGGCGGAAGTCGGAAACAATCGATAAATGGTGCATAAGAGACGGTGTCAGCATCGGATCATCCATGAGCGAAAGCTGCTAAATGACCACATGAGGTCCTTTTGGTAAAGCGCTACGAGGCCCGTCGTAGAGCGGTTTTTCATGCATTTTCCCTGGCAGCAGGGCAAGCTCCGTCCAAGGATCATACGACCCAACGTCCTGTTAAGTCAGTCAACAACCGTAAACCCGAATATGTGAAATTTCATGAAACCTAATGGTAGCTGACTTGGTGTACCTGCGGGTATAGATCGTCAGTTCAATGCGACACCCTGCGTCGCCTGAACGGTACGCTATCTCGGTACCCCAGCGCGTCTCGCCGCGCTCTCACCTCTATCGCACCTAACTCCACGCCGAAAATTTCCGCACTATTGGCTAACAATTACGCACCCTGTCTGTTTGGACTGACACCAAGCTTCGTTAAATTCTTAGGCCTACGTAAGACATTGCCAACAAACCTCAAAAATCCACTTTCCCCAGCCCCATGGGAAATTTCCGCCCAAGCCCGGAAAATTCTGTATTTTCAGGCCCCTCACATCTCTAACTTACTGATTTATATAGAAACTGGTGATAATCGAGGCTCTGCCTAGCGCTCACATTCAGGGATATAAAAAGCTAATGTTGCACTGCAGCATCAACAGGCGTAAGACTGTCATGAGGTTCCTTTACGTGGAGAGCACAATGACTCAACAACCTGCCTGGTCTGAGTTGGTCCCGACGACACCTGCTGCGATGTTCGATGTCTGGAAGCTGGGGACGACGTCGGTGGAGATGTGGTCGACGGCGATGTCGACCATCATGTCGCGTACGCAATTGTGGGGGACGCAGTCGCCGCTGGATCCGAAGATGATCGCCGAGAACCAGAAGATGGTGTCGGAGAAGATCGCCGCCAGCTGGGAGATGTGGTTCGTGATGCAGAAGGCGTGGATGAACGCGATGTCGGGTGGCAAGGTCGTGCCGTGGTGGACGACGGGTACGCAGTTCATCAAGCCGCTCCATAAACGTACGGCAGCCAACTCGCGTCGCCTGTCCTGAAGTCAGGACAATACCCGCGCATGAGCATCAGCCATGGCCTACCCTGCACTCTGGCCCTCCAGGCGCAACTTATTAGTCACGCTTCGCCAGACAGCCCTCCCTCTACCTCCAGACAGACCTATCAGATACGTTCAGCGACATGTTGATCATGCTCGGCGTATCTGACAGGCAGATACCTAGTGGTGCCGCATACCTGTCATCACCGGCGATCTAAAGGCGACTGGCCAGTCTCAGGACAATGGTGATATGGCGGCAAAGTGCTCGACCACGCCCTTGTCCTGTGTGTCCATGCAAAGTTTGCATGGCGTGAATTAGAGATCTTTTCCTCGCTTGGCACCCGATATATCCAAGGCATGAAAAAGCCCGCTACGAAAGCGGGCTTTGGCGAGGGTCATATATCCAGAGTCATGCGGCAATTCCCTGGATCAGAGGGCAGAGCAGATCCTGATCAACGCCATTACCGCAACGCTGTCATCTCTATCAGGCATCCGGTAGACCCAGCGCTTCCTGCACCGCAGGCCAGGCGGGTTCGCCATCGCGCGTCGTGACGCCCTCCAGCCAGGCTTTGACCTTGGCAGGATTGGCTTTCATCCACTCACCCGCGACGTCTTCCTGCGCTTTCTCTTCCTTGCCATAGCCGTAGATTAGCGCGCTCTGATCATCAGAGCTGAACGCCAACTGATCAAGGAAGCGCGTGGCATTGGGGTGCGCTTCAGACCACACCTTGTTGGCGAGCGTCTTGACGTCACTGGCGCCACCACCCGGCCCCCAGACATCCTTCGGATCATCGAGGAAGACCATGTCATATTCGATATTCATCCAGTGCGGTGTCCAGCCGACGAAGAGAATCCACTCCTTGTGCTTGGTCGCATTGGCAACCGACGCCAGCATGCCCGGCGTAGAGGATTCCTTGAGGTCCCAATCGCCCAGTCCGTAAGCGTCTTCATCAACGATCTTGTTGACGATTTCACTGGAGCCCGAGCCAATCTCGATGGAGTAGATCGTCTTGTCGAATTTATCGGCAAATTCCGGCTTGTCCAAGTCTTCGTTGGAGGTCACGCCGGCAGCAGCGACATAGCCCGGCACAGCAAAGCTGAGTCGCGCGCCTTCGACGTTATTCCCCAGATCCACCAATGTCTTCTTGTCCATCGCGGCCTTGTACATACTGCTCTGCCCCGGCAGCCAAGCTGCCAGGAAGGCATCCACTTCACCCAACGACATGCCTTCGTAGGTGATCTGTGCGCCTAGTTGACGCGTGCGAGCAGAATAGCCGAGTGCCTCCAGCACTTCTGAAGCAATTTCCGTTTTCATGGTTACGCCAGGCCAAGGCGGAGCCGAGAAGACGACACTGGCGTCTTCAGCCGCACTGACGGGCGCGGCAAGCGTTGCCAGTAAAAGACCGCTTCCCGTCATTAGCGTACGTAGCGGCAGCGCATTCGGGCGGCGGGATGTGTGTAGTGGGGTCGACATGATGAGTATGTCCTCAATTGTTTTTATAAAAGCCGTGCGACAGAAGCGATCTCATGCAAGTGGCGGTGAGAACGAATGTAAGAACGAACAAGTCATTCCACCTTATGTGGTTTCTTTGCGGTGGCACAACCCACCTCTCCCCCTTGCCAGCGAGATTTGCCAACGCGACACCTGTCATTCTCATCCGCCACAAACGCAGACACCCCCGCTATCCGGTCAGAGATAACGGGGGTGTCGGTCATGTCTTTCAGCGACTACCTGGACGCACAACACATCAGAAGCTGGCCACTTCTTCAGGACGCAGGAAGCGGCATTCGCCCGGTTCAAGATCAGGATCCAGCTCCAGATCACCGATGGCTTCGCGATGCAGCGCTTCAACGTGATTGCCGATCGCCGCAAACATGCGCTTGACCTGGTGATAACGGCCTTCGGTGATCCACAACAGACCGACGGTGGTCGTTTCCATCTCGAGACGCGCCGGACGGGTGGGCTTTTCTTCGCCATCCAGCATCAGGCCGTGCTCAAAATCGGCCACAGCGCTGGTCAGCTCATCACCTTCCAGCGGGCGCGCCAAGGTTACACGATAGCGTTTGGCACACGCCTTCTTGGGCGAGGTGACACGGTGATTCCACTGGCCATCATCTGTCATCAACACCAAACCGGTAGTGTCGACATCCAAGCGCCCGACGATGCTCAGACGATCAACGTTGGGTAGATCGATCAGATCATGTGCTCGCTCGTAGAGGCCCGGCTTGGTGGTGCATTCAACATTGGCCGGCTTGTAAAGCATCAGATAGCGCAGCCCCATCAACTCGAGGTGTTCGCCGTTCCATTCGACACGCATACCGTCCTTGATAGCGCTCGCGGTGTTCTTGACCACCCCACCATCCACAGTGACATCGCCGCGGTGCACGACTTTCTTGGCGTCGCTGCGGCTGAGATCCGTGGTTTCGGTAAGGAATTTGTCCAGGCGCATCAGGCCTCCAAAATGAAATGATCGGCGTCCATCCACGCCGGAAACTTGGTACGAAACTCGTCGAGCGCCGCGCGTTCAAGCGTCACGGTCTCGATGAAAGGCTGGTCTGGCACAGGGTCGAGGATGGGCTCGCCCTTGAAATCGCAGACCATGGAATCGCCGGTATAATGCAGCCCATTAGCGTCGTCACCCACTCGGTTGACGCCCACCACGTAGGCCAGATTCTCGATGGCGCGCGCCTGAAGCAGGGTGCGCCATGGGTGCCGTCGCACGCCGGGCCAGTTGGCCACGCACAGCAGCAAGTCATATTCGAAGGCACTATCGGTCGCCGCTTCTGCCTCACTGACACCGCCAATCACTGGCCGTTGACGCAGCCAGGTCGGGAAACGCAGGTCATAGCAGACCGAGAGCTGAATGCGGAAACCTCCAAGCTCGACGATCACACGCTCATGCCCCATGCCATAGCGTTCGTGTTCACCCGCCATGCGGAATAGATGACGCTTGTCGTAGTGCGTCACCTGTCCATCTGGCGTCGCCCATAGCATGCGGTTATAGCATTCCTCACCGTCGAGAATGGCAACACTGCCGGTCATCACGCAGCCACGAGTGACGGCTTGCTGCTTGAGCCAGGCAACGCTACTGCTGGTCGCCATGGGCTCGGCCATCTGGCGTGAGTTCATGGTGAAGCCGGTCGCAAACATCTCTGGCAGCACGATCAGGTCGGTCACGGCGTTGTGACCTTCGGGCCCAGCGACAGCACTTGCAACAAGACCCGCAGCATCCAACTGCTCGCTCAACAGGCGGCAGTTTTCTGCAGGGTCTTCCCAGCGAAGATCAGCCTGCACCAAGCTTACACGTAGACGCTGTGTAGCCGGTGTGGCTGACGTTTGCAGCTGCTCTGCATGTGGTTGTGTCGTCATTATCATGCTGCCCCCTGATCACGTGCGGTGCCTGCGGGTCATCATGCAAGTCATTATACCCCCGCAGCACTGGCCTTGAATGCGCTCATTCTACCGCCTGTGGCCGCCAGATGTGAGTGGCAATACACCATCGACTGCCTATCACTCCCCAGGGACTGATCGAGACGCTTGATGGTCGTCGCTTCAGTATCTCTGAAGGAGCTCATCGAAGGCTGACAGTCGCCGTCACGCGGGTGTGAGCATCAGAAGCTAATGATATATTGGACATGAGCTCTGCTGAGCCTCGACGGACAACAAACACCGCGCCATTTCAGGAGATTCACATGCCACAGCTTCGCTTCCACGGCGTCACGCCTGCACGTCTTGCCCCTGTCTCGCGCGTACTGATTGATCAATTGAGCGAGACGACCACGACGGCACGCGACGAGTTCACCCTGGAATGCGTGGCTACCCAATATGTCTTCGATGGCGAAACAGTCGATGCCTTCCCCTTTGTTGAGGTGTTGTGGTTCGAGCGTGGGCAGGCTACCCGTGATGCCTGCGCGACAGCGATTGATCAGGCCATGCGCAAAGCTGGCTACCCCGAGGCAGAAACCTTCTTCATCGCGCTCAGCCCCTCTAACTATTATATCGCCGGCCAGTCGCTGGGCCGCGATACATCAGGCGAGGTGTAATGAACAAGCCATCGCCAACACTCGCCACAGCGCAACAGCAGGCTCGTAGTGAGGAGCTCAAGGGCGTCGGCTTTGGCCTGACCGCCTATGTGATGTGGGGATGCTTCCCCCTCTACTTCGCGCTGTTTTCCGGCATTCCCGCCTGGGAGGTGCTGCTGCACCGTATCGTCTGGAGCTGCCTATTTCTGGTGGTACTGATCAGCCTACTGCGGCGTTGGGCACCCATCCGTGCCGCGCTAGCCAAGCCGCGCCAATTGTGGCCTGGCTTGGTATGTTCGCTATTGATCGCCGCCAACTGGGGCATCTATATCTACGCGGTGGAGCAACATGAGGTGCTACAGGCAAGTCTCGGCTATTTCCTCACACCACTGGTCAACGTGGCGCTCGGCATGCTGTTCCTGAAGGAGCGTCTGACGCGTCTGCAAGCGATAGCACTGGGGTTGGCTGCGCTGGGGTTGAGCCTGCAGCTCATCGGACTGACAGAACTGCCTTGGATCACGCTGTCACTGGCGCTGTCCTTCGGCACCTATGGTCTGCTTAGAAAGCGCGTTGCGCTAGATGGTCTCTCGGGGCTGTTCGTCGAGACGTTGATGCTTGCCCCCATCGCTCTTCTGCTGATCGGCGGCCTGTGGCGCGCGGGGGAATCACACTTTCTGGCCACCGACATCGGGCCGCTCGAGCTGCCCGCCAGTGTGCTGATGATATCCAGTGGCGTACTCACGGCGCTGCCCTTGCTCGCCTTCGCGGGCGCTGCACGCCGCCTGCGCCTCGCCACCGTCGGCTTTCTGATGTACATCAATCCGTCGATGCAATTCGTCATCGCACTGCTGGTTTTCCAGGAGGCTCTGAGCGCATCCATGCTGATCACCTTTGTGCTGATCTGGTCTGGGCTGGCACTGTATTCCGCCTCAACCTTGCTGGAGCACCGCGCCAGTGGTCGACGGCGGCGTGCCGAGCGAGACGAAATAACCCAGCGGGAGCGCTCCGATGTCCGGCCATGAGTTGTCAGGAAGTCGAGACCGACGCGCTACGCTCGCCCTGCTGATCGCGATGTGGCTGTGGGGGTCTTCCTTTGTTGCGCTCAAGATTGCCTTCGTGGATCTCGACCCGCTCTTCGTGATTTTTGCCCGCATGGCCATTGCGCTGGCTTGTTTCGTACCCTTGTGGCGCTGGATTCGTCCTCGAAAACGCCTGACCGGGCGCGATATACGCTGGCTGATCATTCTGGTGTTGTTCGAGCCCTGCCTGTATTTCGTCTTCGAGGCGCTAGCGCTGGAACGTACCTCCGCAAGCCAAGCCGGCATGATCTCTGCTCTGCTGCCGTTGATGGTCGCCGTAGGCGCCTGGGCCTTTCTACGTGAGCGTATCTCGCGGCGCACATCGTTAGGCTTCGTACTCGCCGTGATAGGGGCATTGTGGCTATCACTATCGGGCGAGAGCAATCATCATGCCCCCGCGCCATTGATGGGTAATCTGCTGGAACTGGCAGCCATGATGGCCGCGACCGCCTATACATTGCTGGTCAAACATCTCACTTCACGAGTCTCAGCGTGGTTTATCACGGCTTGGCAAGCGCTCGCGGGGACATTGTTCTTCGGCACCGGTCTGATCATCTTTCCCAGCCACTGGCCAGCGTCACTGAACGCGTTGCCCGGTGGCCTGCTCGGCAACGAAAGCCTATGGGCAGTGCTCTATCTGGCGTCGCCGTCAGCCTCGGCGCCTACGGACTCTTCAACTGGGCAATCAGCCGAGTACCGGCCAATCAGGCCTCGGCCTTCGTCAATCTGCTACCGCTGTTCGCCGCCGTACAGGCCTTCATGGTGCTAGGCGAAACGTTTACGCCAATACAGATGGTCGCCGCCAGCCTGGTACTCGCTGGAGTATGGATTTCGCAAGATTCACGCACTGATCAGGTCTCGGATGAAGACGCCGTCATCGCCGCACCGAGTACCTCAGCGGCCAGCCTGTCCCGCGAAGGAGGACGCTGAAATGAAAGACGCTGTACCCGAGACAGCACCCGACACCCTTGGTGCACGCCTGCTGCGCTTTCTGCCACGGTTGATCGCGTTCGCCTGGCGAATACTTGGCCAGTTCATCGCAAATCGCGGTGTGCTCCTGGCCGGCGGTGTCGGCTACAACATCCTGCTGTCCAGCGTGCCACTGTTTGCCGTGATTTGTGTGCTGCTGACCCATCTGGTCGATGAGTCGCGCTTGATGAGCATCATTGCCATTCAAGTGCAGCACCTCGGCCCGGGACAGGAAGATACCTTGCTCGATGCGGTACGTAAGCTGCTCGACAACCGCGAGGTGATCGGCTGGGTGGGCATGGGTGGCTGTTATTCTTCGCCGGACTGGCTTTCCGCATGCTGGAAGATGCCATCGCACTGATATTCCATCAGCACCCGGTGATTCGTAAGCGCAGTGCCTGGATCTCCGCGCTACTGCCCTACGCCTTCGTGATGGTGCTAGGCGCTGGCCTGTTGGCACTGACACTATTAGTGGCGCTGGCATCGGCCATAAATGATGCGCTGACGCTACTCACCGGCATTGAAGTGACATTAGGCGATGCCGGTAGCGAGGTGATCTATGTGATTAGTATTGTCGGCATGTTTGGCCTGTTCAGCGCCATCTACAAGATTCTGCCCCAGACTCGTGTCTCGACGCGTCGCGCATTGGTCGGTGGTCTGGTAGCAGCAACCTTGTGGGAACTGACACGACTAGCGCTGAGCTGGTACTTCACCCACCTCTCCTTTGTCGGCGCTGTTTACGGCTCCCTCGCCACACTGATCGTGCTGCTGCTTGGGCTGGAAATCGGCGCCATCATCCTGTTGTTGGGGGCACAGGTCATCGCCGAGCTGGAGCAGTGCTCACGCGAGAATATCCGCTGGTACCGCACACCGAACCGCACACCGCTGACGCGCCTTCAGTCACGCCGCAACGCGATGCAGCATACCGGCGAGATTGCCGAGGATGAGATAGAGCAAGGCGAGAGCTCAAGGGACGTATCGAGCACCATCCCGCCTGACAAGAATGATCAGCACAGTTCATGACTCACTCACGCAAAAAGCCGCCCCCAAGGGGCGGCTTTTTGGCGCTGAGCATATCTATCTGCATCAACCATGAACCAGCAGTTACTTCGTGAGCGTCGCTGTCAGGCTGATTTCAGCAGTGAATAGCTTGGAGATCGGGCAACCGGCCTTGGCCTTTTCAGCTACCGACTGGAAGTCTGACTCGCTGATCCCCGGCACGCTGGCTTTCGTTTCCAGCGCGATATGCGTGACGCTGAATCCACTGTCATCCTTATCCAGATGTACGGTGGCAGTCGTGTCGATTGAGGTTGGCTCTACCCCAGCCTCGCCCAACATCATCGATAGCGCCATCGAGAAACAGCTGGCATGTGCTGCGCCGATCAGCTCTTCGGGATTGGTGCCAGCCCCCTCTTCAAAGCGTGTATTGAAGCCATATGGCTGGGCTTGCAACGCTTTGCTCTGCGTGCTGACGGTACCCTTGCCTTGCTTGACGCTACCTTCCCAATGCGCGGAACCGGTTTTCTTGATCGTCATGCATGTCTCCTTACCTTGAATAAAGTCCGAAGGGCGATTGCCCTGTACCAAGGACATTGTCCCGAAGGAGAGTGACTTCAAGGCCACTGCCGAAATGAGTGAGTCACGAAGCATCAAAAGATGGCTGACAGCTGACCAAGAGTTGAAATCGCGTCATCTGCCCCGATAACACTTATATAGCAACGCAGAATTGCGTTATCCGAAGACTTACCCTCCGCCCCACCAGCGGGGCTGCCTCAAGCATATATCCGGGCAGCCTGATCCGTCAGGAGCTCCAGACATGCCTCACAAGATTTCTCCTCTTGCAGCAGTACACTCGCCGACTCACAAGCCTGCACAACGCCTGCTCAGTTCCACATTGTTGGTCTTGGGATGCCTGGCATTGCCGCTATCATCGGCCAATGCTGCAGACAGCATGGACACCAGCGCTGGTATCAGCGGTACCGCCGCTAGCCAGCATTCTTCTCAAGGCTTGCCCACTGGCAGCAATTCCAGTCGCACGGCTGACAAGAAAAGCGACAACGGTGCGCGTTATCAGCAGGACTCTCAGCCCATCGCCAGCCAGCAGGCCAAAGACAAGGCCAAGCGTCAGGTGCAGAAGAGCTTATCTGGCGGCAAGGTCGGTAGCGAAGGCGGACGCCACGCCACGACTGGGCAAGCCAAGCCCACCGAAAACTGGTTCGGGTGCTCTCCTTCAGGCAGCAAGCAGTCCAGCCACTGCAATGGCAAGTAAGTCTCTGTCAGGCCAGTCATAGCCATTTCGAGGACAGAGAACACCCTCACGTGCCCCGCAGCCTGTCGCTGTGGGCACGTGTCGTTCATGCGGTGCTTATTGACTGTGCCAGTAAAACAGTACTGCGTTGCCGCAACATGCAGCAACCATGAATAAATCAAGAAAATATCATTATATTTCAGTCAACTAGCGTGACTGGTTGTCGATACGACAACACTCTCCTTCCATGTTTCCGGCTTGTGACACCCAAGGTCGGCAGGCAGGATAACGATATGCAGATGATCTGTTGATCATTCACTCAAAGCACCGCCACTGCGTCAGACTTTACCTCTTTCAGCACGCTAGTGGTGAGTGGCCATATGACAGCGGAGCTCGCTCCGCGGGAGAAGCACCGATGACAGACACGACTTCATTATTCAGCCCTCTTTCCTTCGCAGGACATGAGCTGGGCAACCGGGCAGTTCTTGCTCCCATGACACGCACCAGCGCACAAGATAACGGCCAGGTGCATCACGACATGGTGGATTACTACCGTGACTTCGCACGCGGCCAGTTTTCACTGTTGATCACTGAAGGCCTGTATACCGATGAGGCGTTCAGTCAGGGCTATGCCAATCAGCCAGGGCTGGCCAATCAGACACAGCAGGTGAGCTGGCGCTGCGTAGTCGATGCCGTCCATCAACAGGAGGGACGTATCATTGCTCAGCTGATGCACGCTGGTGCCCAGACTCAGCACAACCGCTTCAAGGATGAGGTCGTCGCCCCCTCCGAGTGCCGTGCCAGTGGAGAGATGCTGAGTTTCTACGGCGGCTCGGGCCCTTTCCCGCTGGCGCGGGAGATCAGTGAGCAAGAGATTCACGAGGCGATTGCCGGCTTTGCCACCAGTGCACGACTGGCCAAGGAGGCAGGCTTTGATGGTATCGAGCTTCACGGTGCCAATGGTTACCTGATTCACCAATTCATCAGCAATCGCTTCAACCAGCGCGACGATGCATGGGGGGGGGATGCTCTCGCACGCCTTGCCTTCCCGCTGGCCGTCATCCGCAGCGTACGTGAAGCCGTCGGTGAGGACTTCCCAATCGGCATGCGTCTGTCACAAGGCACCGTGACCGAACCTGGACTTCAGTGGCAAGGCGGCCCGGATGCTGCCCGCCAACGCTTGGCATACCTGATGGAGAGCGGGCTGGACTTCCTGCACCTGACCAGCGGCGATGCACAGGCCCCGGCCTTCCCTGAGGCTGAAGATGAGGCAGACCGCCAACTCAGCCTGACCGCCTTGGCGGCACAGGTGCGAGAGGCACAACACGCCAATGTCACGCTGATCGCCAATGGGGGCACTGACAGCCAAGAGAAAGCTGATGCCGTACTGGCACAGGCAGACCTGGTCGCGGTTGGTCGCTCAGCACTGGCGAATCATGACTGGCCCAAGCGACTCAAGCGTGGCACCCCCCTCACGTCGTTCGACTTCGCCATGCTGTCACCGCTGGCGACGCTGGCGAATGAAGAAGATTGGCGTATTGCCAATGACAAGCCCGCTAATTGCGAGGGTCGCTGCTGAGCCTCGTTCACGCCCACAGCACTCAACGTTCAGCACTTGACACCTGATACCCCAAACGCACTGTGGCCCGTCATTATTTGACGGGCCACAGTGCGTTTGGGCGTAGGGCCAAGAGGTCTGACAATGACAGTGATAGCCTAGATCATCACTCGCGCATCCAACGTCACATCAGCCGTAAAAGCCAACATGCCACTTATTGGCCGATGAACAGGATCGGGAATCGCGGCGTCCGTCGACTCCTCCGCCAGCAGCTCTGGATAAGCACGCGCCCAGTCAGCCAGCTCCGCTAATCCATCTCTTAAGCTGACATGAGGGCGAAATCCGCTCAATGCCTCGAGCGCCGTGGTATCCGCCCAAGTACGCTCAACATCACCTGCCTGCATCGGCAGCCACCGTTTGCGTGCTTTAAGCCCCAATGCATCCTCTAGCCCACTGATGAAGTCCCTCAGCGCGATGGGCTCGCCGCGGCCGACATTCAATACACGTGAGGGCGCCGCATCCACCTCACGAGGTGGCGGCAGATCTATCAAGCACCGAATGCCTTCGACGATATCGCTGATATGCGTGAAATCACGTGCCATCTGGCCGTGGTTATAGACATCGATCGCCTCACCCGCCATCAGCTTGCGTGCAAATCGTAACGGCGCCATATCAGGCCGGCCACGCGCGCCATAGACGGTAAAGAAACGTAATCCAGTGACTGGCAAGCCATAGAGATGTGCATAGCTATACGCCATCAATTCATTGGCGCGCTTGGTGGCCGCGTAGAGTGATAATGGCTTCGCACCCGCCTGCTCTTCCGTCAATGGCTGACGGGCATCGTCGCCATAGACAGAGCTACTGGAGGCATATAGCAGATGACGCGGACGCGCAGCACGACAAGCTTCCAGGAGATTGACGAAGCCGACTAGATTGCTATCCACATAATCATGCGGCTGGCTGATGGAGTGACGCACGCCCGCCTGTGCCGCGAGATTGACGACCACATCGAAGCGTTCGTCCTGCATCAGTTGCATCAGGGCGTCGCGCTGGGTGAGATCCATCTTCACGAAGCGAAAGCTGCCCGTCATCTCCGATTGGTTCGGCTTGCCTGCCAATGCTTCCAATCGAGTCAAACGATGGCTTTTCAGCGCCAGCGGGTAATAGGGATTGAGATTGTCGACTCCCACGACATGCACGCCTTCTTCCAGCAGACGCTCACACAACGCAGCCCCGATAAAGCCGGCGGCACCGGTAATCAATATCTTCATGCTCCCTCCTTGTCGTGTAACCGCGAGCCCAACGCCTGTGCAGGAATGGCGATCAGCTGATGACGTCCTTGATGAAAGACCGGCGTGCTGTCGAGTGGTGAAGAACTTCCGATAGCGCCGCTACCGCCAGTGTGTGTCTGGCACCAGGACTGCATGCCGAGGAGAGGGTCTCTCCCCTGAAACGATGAGCCATCCAGCGCCAGACACTTGGCAGCATCAATCAATAGCCAGCCATCGGGATGCGCGTGCTGCCAGTCACTCAATTGCTGTGGACTACGGCTCACGGTATCCAGAGGCTGGGTCAGCCGGCCTAGAAACTGATACGTCGCCTGATAGTCATTGGCCACGACTGCCACCTGCTGCCCCGCTTGCTGACGTGCATTCACCCACTGCGCCAATAAGCCTTGATCCAAGCGAGGCCATAGCGGACGCAGTGTCAGTGTCAGCAGGCAGGTCACCAGCAGCAGACTTCCCAGCACTAGCCGTCGCTGAGCATTCAGCTGTATTGCCAGTGATACTGCTTCTGCCTCGTGCCACGGCCATAACCACAGCATCAGCAACATCAGCAGTCCGCCCGCCAACACGCAGGCCAGACTGCCAGAAGTTGACGCCACCAGCGCTGAGTCAGCTGGCAGCAATGTCAATGCCGGCATGACCAGTACGCCCAACACCAGACTTGAGGCAGCAAGCGCACCACACAGCATCGCCAACAGCCTCAGCGAGGTACGTGCAGCCGGCTGGCGCAGCGCAGCCCATGCCATCAGCAAACTCATCGGCACCAGTAGCGGCATCAGATAATGAATCTGCTTGCCGGAAATCAGTGAGAACACGGCCAACCCAGCAAGACTCCAGACGCGACACATGCGTAACAGTGGGTGCTCATGATCCGGACGCTGCGAAATAGAGGACAGCAACCCCTCTACCAGCAGACGCGGGCGCAAACTGAAAGGAAAGATCAACAGCGCGAGCCAAGGCAGATACCACCACAGCGGACGCGCATGATCTTGCGCCTCCATGACACGATTCGCCGTCTGCCCCCACAGCAAGTCCTGCACATAACTGGCAGGGCCATCAAGCACGGCAGGCACCAACCAAAGACACAGCACGCCCAGCCCCAGCAGCAGACTGCCCAGCCAGCCACGCCATTCGACTGACAGCACACGCCGCACAGGTGCCTGCGCCCACCAGGGTCGACTGCCAACCACCAATACGAACCACAGCAGTGCGACCGGCCCCTTGGCGAGCAAGGCCAATCCCAGCCATAGCCCGCTTTCCAGCACATCACAACGCATCACTGACACGTCACCTTGCGGTGAACACCACGGGCGTAGCGCTCCAAGTAGACAACTCGTCAGCAGTACATCGAACATCAGTGCCTGGCTGTAGAGCATCCACATCAGGCAGCCCGCCAAAGTCCAACGCGATAGCCGTATCCACTGTTCGCGGCTCGCCAGTGCTTCGCCTGCTGGCACTTGCTGGTTCAATGCTATCGGCCACAAGGTGCGTGCCATTCGGCCCAGTTGCCAGATACCCAGCAGACTGACCAGCGGCATCACCAACTTCGGCCACCAGTCATTGACGCCAAACAGCGCCCAGCCAGCGTGAATCAGCCAGAACAACAGCACCGGCTTGTCGGCATAGGGTGTGCCGTTCATGGTCGAGACAAACCACTGACCGTTGTGCCACATCTCCCACGCTACCGAGACGTAACGTGTCTCATCGATCGGTAGATAAGGTCGTGCCAGTACACCGGCCATCAACAACACTAACCACAATGCCCATGACAGCCGCTCATTCTCGACAATCCCTCCCAATCCAACCCAGACACTTCTTGTGGGACGTGACTCGGCAGCATGAGAAATGGATGAAGAGGAGGTAGATGACGACAGCGGTGCCGAGCCAGCATCGCGTGTCTGCTCATGACGCTTCATTGATCACGCTCCTGCACTTGCGTCTGACTTGAGGGCTGGGTTCGAGCACGTGTTGAATGTCGTGCTGGCAACCCGATCAAGCGCGCGGCTTCATCCGAGACGGAGGTCGGTGCCAGATACAGCGGCGCTGCCTCAACATCTCCCAGGCATGCCATTGCGGCGGTACCGGGCAACAGCGCCCAGTGCTCATCCGGCTCGCTGAGCACTACCGCTTGGGTCGCATCGAGACAAGCATTGCGCGCGAGTACCTTCGGCGTCAGCAGGGTCCAGCGTGTCTCAGGCTCGGCCTTTAGCCAGGCAAACAGCCGAGCAAACTGAGCAGCGTCCGGCGTCTTGTAGCCGAAGTGCCACACCGGCTGCTGTGCCTGCAAGATGTACTGCTCGCGGAAGTCCGGGATGGCCAGCGCTTCGAAGTGACTCTGCTCAGCCACCTGCGACATCAGCACGGCCGGGTTGCGTACCGGGTCCATCAGACGTGCGCCCCAAGTGCCCCATAGCCCCCAGAACATCACTAGCCACAAGCCCAGTGCGAGCAATCCACCGCGGGGCTTGAGCCCTACACAAAGTGCCAGGCCGCTTGCTCCCAGCAATCCCCACCAGCCCCACGGCACCAGCCCTTCCTTCTCGGCAAGATGCGTCAGAGCAGGTAGCCCGAAGACACCGAGAATCGCCGCCAGCAAGAAGATGCTCGACAACAAGGCACACAGCGTAAATGTCAGTCGAGCGAGGCCAAGGCGGCGTGACAGTCCCGGCAGCAACGGCGACAGGCCGATGACCAGCAATGGCAAGGCGGGCAGCACGTACACACCACGCTTGCCTGGCGATAGCGAGAAGAACACGACAATCAGCAGTGCCCCCGTCAACGGCAGCAAGACCCGCAAGTCACGTCGTGCAAGACGACGCATCAACGCCTTCGGCCACCACGGCACTGTCAGCAGCAATGGCATCCAGGCCCAGGGGATCACGCTGGTGATGAAGTAGTGCCACGGCTTGAGGTGGTGCCAGCTTTCGGCGTAACGCTGAGCGGTCTGCTTGAGAAGAATATTGTTGCGGTAGGCCGCAAGTTCAGGATTGGAAGAGATCAATGACATCACCAGCATCGGGCCTGCCCATGCCAGCGGTGCAAGCAACAGCCATCCCAGCCCGATCAGCAACTGGCGCGGTGATAACCGCCCAGTACGCTGCCCGCCACTACGCCAGCGTGATGAGCGACGCATCGTCATTAGCCACAGCGGCAGCATCAACAACGGCAAGAAACCGACACCCTTGGTAATGATGCCAAGGCCCATCGCGAAACAGCCCAGATAGAAATAGCGCGGGCCATCATTCAGCAGCGCATGGCGCAACATGCCCCAAATACCCAGCAGGATGAATGCTGTGACCAGCATATCGATCTGCGCCGTACGGGCCTGCAACACGAACTGCAGTGAGGCGATCAACCACAACCCGGCGATAAAGGCACTGCGACGACCGTGCAGACGCCGGATGAGATCCACGCTCAGCCCGAGCGTCGCAAGCCCACCAAGCAATGATGGCAACGCAAAGCCAAGGCGGATATCGCCGGTGAGCCCTGTCGCCAAACCACTCAGCCACATGAAAATAGGCGGCTTGTCGGGATACAGTTCACCGGCACGATGCGGCAACCACCAATCGCCGGTCACCCACATCTCGAGCCCATTGAGCGCAAAGCGGGGCTCATCTGCTGGCCACGGCATCCGCATGCCGAGCCCAATCGTCGAAACCAGCAGGTAGAGCAACGTGAGGCTCCACCACGGATGACGCATCAGCTGATGATAGAGACGCTCAGATACCTCGCGGGAGGGTGCTGTCTGCCCCTGCGCCCTCATGCCGCGCCGTCCTTGTGTTGTACGGCGTCATCCTTGTGCTGACTGGTCTCTTGTTGGTCAGTCTCTTGCTGAGTCTTGCGATCACGATTGATCAGGCTCAGGTTGCGCAGGTAGATGAATAGCCCTGCGCCCTGCCCTGCGATGAACACCGGATCTTCACGATGGATGGCATAGGCCAGCAAGGTCATGCCGCCCGCCAGCGAGAACCACCAGAAGGCACGTGGCACGATGGAGCGGCGTGCCTTTTCACTCGCGAGCCACTGAATGATGAAGCGCGCTGAAAATAGTGCCTGGCCCGCAAAACCAATCGCGACCCACCACGGATTGACGTCCATTAATTCGCCCCTGACTGATGAAGCGTCAGGCCATCTGCAGCCATGTCAGTCTCTGTGGGGGCCGCAGCTTCAGCGTCAGCAAGATCTTCAGCGTTACCTGGCATGATGCCACGCACAGGACCAAGCGCCTCGGAGGCTGCGTGGCCTGACGTGTTCTGCAAAGGCGACGGCAGCTGCGAGCGGCGAACTAGCCACATCACGCCAACAATGTCGCTGATACCGACCCATAGACGATCAAAGAATCCGTACTTGGAGACACCAGCTACACGCTCACGATGACGTACCGGCAGTGACTGCACCTGCCCCCCCTGTGCACGCACCAGGGCCGGCAAAAAGCGATGCATGTGATCGAAGTACGGCAGGCGCAGGAAGACTTCGCGACGAATCACCTTGATGCCGCAGCCGGTATCGGGCGTGTCGTCATGCAGCAGTGACTGGCGGATGGCATTGGCAAGACGCGACGATACGCGCTTGATGGCGTCATCGCGGCGCTCGGTACGGTGCCCTGCAACCAGGTCCAGCCCTTCAAGGCTCGCCAGGCTCAGCATATCGGGCAGATCGGCCGGATCGTTCTGACCGTCACCATCCAGCGTGGCAAGCCACTCACCACGCGCCAGCCGTGCGGCCTGCCACACTGAGGTGCTCTGCCCGAAGCTAGTATCGTGGTGGAAGGGGCGTAGACGCGGATCTTCAAGCGCCGCACCCTTTAGCCAACGCCAACTATCATCGCTCGAGCCGTCATCAATCACGATGATCTCGTAACGCTTGCCTGCCAGTGCAGCGTGCACTTCAGCAACCAGTCTCGGCAGGTTGTCACGCTCATCGCGCTCTGGAATCAATACTGAAATGCCACCATTCAGAGAGTCGTCGTCAGACGACGTATGGCGGGGGCAGGCCATGGTGGGTGCGGTAGATGGATTCATGTGACGACAGAGACTCCCTGATGCGTGAGTGGCTACTGTGAGGTCTTGGCATTAAGACAAAATTAAATGTGCACTGGATGACATTGAACTCAGCCTTCGATAATTCTCCACCGACGATGGTTCATCTTCATGGCAATATAAAACGCCCCGTCGGAATCACCGACAGGGCGTTTTATATATAGCGAACGTTAATATCACAGAGAATGACGGACAGCGCTTACCTGGCTTGTCTTTCAGCCATGCGCACTCTCTTTCTGCCAGTGCTCAGCTGCCCACTCGCGACGCTGAGCCAAGGAATGAAAGCTCCAGGCGACGAAACGGCTTATTTTCTGCCCTTGAGACATCTCGATCACTTTCACCTCACTCGCGCCACTGTTCGCCAGAGCTCGTTTGATCGCGGGCAAGCTGGCCGAATGTGCTACCAGCGAGCTGAACCACAGACACTGTCGAGAGAAGCCACAGCTCTCCTCTATCATGCGTGTGACAAAGGCCTCCTCGCCGCCTGGACACCACAGCTCGGCAGCCTGACCGGCAAAGTTGAGCGCTGGTGCCGCGCCCGGAGAGACGCTCCGAGAGGCGTGGCGATCAGTGTTTGCGCGCCCACGTTGACCACGCTTACTCCCTTTTGCGCCTCGCTGTTGGCGTGACTTGTCCAGACCACGCCACTTACGCTCGGCCTCACGCGCCATATCAGCTTCGCTGGCGTGGAATGGCGGATTGCACAACACAAGATCGAAGCGCTCATCTTGCGCCCAGATACCCGTGAAGTGGCGCTGTTGATTCGCCTGCAGGCGCAGTTCAATCTGGCCATGCACAAGAGGATTGGCGCTCACGGTCTGACGTGCTGACTCGATGGCTTGCACACTGACATCACTGCCGACCATCTGCCAGCCAAAGCTGCGATTCCCCAGCAGCGGATAGATGACATTGGCACCGACACCAATATCCAGCGCCTTGACCCGCCCACCCTCAGGCAATATGCCAGCATTAGCTTCAACCAGCAGGTCTGTCAGGTAATGCAGATAATCAGCACGGCCGGGAATCGGTGGACACAGATAGCCCGCCGGAATATCCCAGTGCGCGATGTCGTAATAGTGAGCCAACAAGGCGCGATTGAGCGCCTTGACTGCGAGTGGATCAGAGAAACTGATCGAGTCACTGCCTGCTGGCGTCTGGATAACGAAGGGAGCCAACGCCGGGCTGGCGCTGACAAGCGCGGCCATGTCATAGCGTCCACGATGCGGATTACGTGGGTGTAGCTCGCCTTTCACGACAGCCTGCTTTCCCTTGATTGCTGTCTGCTTGCGCGCTTGTGATGAGCCATCACCAGACTTTGCGGGCTGAACACCAGAATGATCAGTAGCAGAAGTAGTGGGAGAACGACGGGGGGGCGAGCGCATGACAGGATTCCGAGCGATGGCAATGGCCGGCCATATTACCAGAGCCAGCCATTGCCATCGCTCGGTTCAATAAAATCAGGGGTGACTCAAGGATGTGGCTCAAGAGAGATCGCTGCAGATCATCAAAGCACGCCCGGGCTTGCCCTGGGCGGTATCCGTACGACGTGCAGCGCTACGGCTGGCGATGGGACGTTCGATCGACAAGGGGCAGTTACCGCAGTATCCGAGGCACTCGATGCGATAACGTACGCAGCAGACCTTGCGCGGCGTGTGCCGCTCGCCATGCCGGTCCATGACGGTACTGACTGGCTGATAAAGCGGATTGCGACGGCCATCCGCCAGCACACGGGTCGCCATCAACTGACGGGCCGGTGCTGCCTGCTGCGCCCAGCCCTGCTCTTCCATCATCCCGACAACATACACGAAGTAATGGGCTGCGTTACTCCAGAACACCTTGGCCCCCAATGAGGTGTGCGGCACTAGCCGTGCAATGACGGCCTCAAGCTGAGCGAGATAATGCCCAAAGCGCGCTTCCAGCATGGCAAGCTCATCAATTCCCGCCGCCATGATGGCTGGTGTGAGGCTTTCGCCCTGGCCGGCAGCATCGTCCAGTACCAGCTGAGTGACGACGCCGTTGTCCCCCAAACGCAAGGACAGATGGCGAAGCTCCAGCGGTAGCTGATGATCCAACAGTAAATTTGCAGCCAGTGGCAACGACACCATCGAGGACAACAGATATTTCGACCACTGTGATAGCAGTGCGCGTTCATCCGGCGCCTCCGCGCCCTGCTGCCCCTCGTACTGCATGCCATGTGCAGCGATACAGGCCGAAAGCCAACCGGGGCTCAGCACTTCGCGCGCAGGAATCAATCCGTCCAGAGACTGTGCTTCATCCGCCTGTACGCGAGCGCAAGACGTGATGAGATCACGATAGGCCGCCAGAGGGCCGGAGTAGAGTGGAGAAAGCGCGTCGATCATCGGGGGGCTCGCAGACGTGAAGAGACGGACGTTGCCTCACATCTTAACGAAAACTATTAGCATTTGCATATTAAAATTACCTGATGGAAAACGGAAGGACATTAACGCCTGCCACAAGTGACCGTCATGACCTCTCATCACGTTCCAAGCGACCATCGTTGCACAGCCGCCGCCGCACCCAGGCATCGTAATAACGGGTCAGCAGCGGCTGGATCAGAGGACGAGTGATCAGCCAACCAAGCGGCGACATGCCAGGGATACGAGCCAGCAGCAAACGATAGGCAGGCATACCGTCTTCAATCTGGCCGACAGCTGTCTCGACATGCAATGACAACAACGCCTGCTGAAGCGAGATGCCCCGTGCTTCCAGATAGCGGGCGTGATCGGTGGCATCCCACCATTCCACACTCGAGTCTTGGCGCGTCAGGCGCTCATAACGGGCACGCTCACGCCGACAGACGGGGCAACTGGCATCGTAATAGACCTTGAGCGTCGGTCTGGTCGTAGTGTCTGAAATACGCCCCCCTTCTAAATCAGCTAATCGCTTACCTTTTTTCGTGAACCCAATGCGAGCTACTCGATTTCGACTACGAGGCGGCACCAATCTTGTCGGAATATTCTTTATCTTCATAGCGATGCAGCGGCGCATCATCACTACAGTTGGGAGTGGTCTGGAAAGTCTTGCGTACATCCAACAGCCCAAGACTCTGAATGGTACGGCGCCCCAACAGCACAGGATAATTCATGCCGTCACGATCACGCAGGCTGAACTGTTCTTCATAACGCTCGCCGCCCATGCATAGCGTCATCAGCACCACCGGGCGCTTGTCCCGCCCACCCGCGCCAGAGACCGTCAAATCACGATACAGCGGGCGCTCGAAGGACTTCTCGTCCTGATCACCCGTCGCTTCATCCTCGACCTCGACGTCAAAACGTACCCATTCCTCATCATCACGTTCGAAGGTCTCGATATTCTCGGCATGCATCGAGGATGTCAGCGCCCCACTGTCCAATTTTGCCTTTACCATCGCGCCCCATGGCTCAATGGTCGCTTTTTCCACCCAGCCGAAGACCTTGCCGCCATCGGCCTTTGCTTCACTGGCTTGCGCGGGTGCACTTATCAGCATCACGCCTGCCAGCAAGCCGAGACTGGTCGCGCCCATGAGAGTACGTGCGGTACGCGAGAAAGGTAAGACAGTGTGTCTGGACATCGTGATTCCTTGGCAAGAAGAGGGTAGCCCACATCAACGGAGGCTCATCATCAACGATGGAGGCTTAAGCGAAGGTTAACAAGCCATGAAAGGCACCATCTGACATGTTATCGCACCGGTACGTTGCGTTTGTGCCCCCTTGATCTCTCGCGTCTTGTCCATCAGGTATCACTGAATGCCCTGATATTGACTCGCTGACATCAGCGCCGGGCCATCAACACCAGGACAACAGCGCCATGTCATCCATGCAATACCATCAGAATACCCGATACGACAGGAGGACTCATGCAATCCGCGCTACGTGATCTACTTTCCGACTGGAGTCTGTTTCTCGGCTGGTTACTGCTCATGGTGCCGTCACTGGTCTGGGTACTCCGGGACCTGACCTCCAGCAATGCTCACCTGGCGCCGATGATGAAGTGGGTCTGGGGGCTGACCACTCTATATTCCGGGATAGTGGGCCTTCTCGTCTATCGCTTCGCCGGACGCCGCCAGATCGCAGACAACAGTGATGCACGCAAGGGACTGAGGAGCGTCGCGCACTGCTATTCGGGCTGCGGACTCGGGGAATTCGTGGGGGTTGTGCTAGCGGTGGGTCTGCTGGCACTGGGCAACTTCGCGACGGCGAGCATCACCTTCCTCTTCGCCTACCTGTTCGGCTTCCTGCTGACCGTCGGCCCGATGCTTCAGGCCGGCAGCGATGACAAGCGCAAGGTCATCCAGGATGCGTTCAGAAGCGAGACCGCCTCGATCTTCGTCATGGAGCTGGTGGCCATCTCGGTCGACCTGTGGCTGGGAGGCAGATCAGGCATGCATGACGCCCTGTTCTGGAATTCGATGGTCATCTCGCTGAGCCTCGGCCTGCTCGCCGCCTGGCCCGTCAATATCTGGCTGGTGAAGCGTGGCATCAAGGGAGGCATGGCCGACCCACGCGAGACGGACCCGCATGCCCAGCATCACGCTCACTGCTGAGCCAGTCGTCGTGACGGTGGCTTGCTCTGCACTGCTCTCACACTTTCCTCGTGCTGCTCTTGCGACGATCTCGCACCGCTTTCTTGAGGGAGCGGACATGAAAAGGCCCCGCCGGTGGACACCGGCGGGGCCTTGCGGGCTATCGTCTCAATGGCTCATGCCACGAGATCTGCCTTGATGCACAGCTCCGTCAGACGAACTCGCCATTGTGATGGACCTGCTGCACGTCTTCGCAGTCGTCCAGCATCTCGAGCATCTTGTTGAGCAGCTCGGCGTCTTCACCGCTGATCTCGGTGTGAATCTGCGGGATGAAGCTGATCTCATCGACTTCAAAATCGAGATCTTCACCGAAGAGGTCGGTCAGTGCGCCCTTGGCCTTGAAGTGCTCGGTGGTCGGCGTCAGTACAGTGATGATGCCGTCATCGAGTTCGATGTCGCTGACATCGACGTCAGCTTCCATCAGTGCCTCGAGCACCTTCTCCTCGTCGTCTTCCGCGCCCTTGAAGGACAGGATGGCGCGGTGATCGAACATGTGCGAGACCGAGCCCTGGGCGCCCAACTTGCCCTTGCCCTTGTTGAAGCAGGTACGCACTTCCCCGAAGGTACGATTGTTGTTGTCGGTCAGGCAATCGACGATGACCATGACATTGCCCGGCCCGAAACCTTCATAGCGCGCCAGCGTAAAGTCTTCACCACCAGTGCCTTTGGCCTTGTCGATGGCCTTCTCGATGACGTGGGTCGGCACCTGGTCTTTCTTGGCCTTCTCGATCAGACGACGCAGACTGAGATTACCGTTGGGATCGAGCCCACCGCTCTTGGCCGAGACGTAAATCTCGCGACCATAACGTGAATACACGCGCGCCTTGTTGAGTGAAGTACGCGCCATCGATTCTTTACGGTTTTGGAATGCTCTTCCCATGCAAGTCGACTCTTGTTCGCCCTGAATTCAAATGTCCACGCGACATGGTCGCGGAACCTGAGGCACCCAATGGCTCGAAAGCCACAGATACATCGCTGTCACGAATAATAACGCAGACAACGTCGCGCGTCGCCATCGATAGCGGGTCTCACGCGTTCAGCTCATCGCACCGCTCTGACCAATACCGCCTTTGCTGATCAACAGTTACAGGCAATTGGTCGGTTTAGGCAAGCCAGCGATGCGCGCCCCTACCTTCGGCGGACTATCCGGAAATAACCGCATCAGGTGTAATGAGCGCCCCTTGTCAGCGCCAAAGCGCTGAGTCATGGCCTTGGTCAACGGACGCATCGCTGGCGATAACGAAAAACGTTGGTAGAAATCGCGCAATACCTCGATCACCTCCCAGTGTTCAGGAGTCAACTCACGGCCTTCTTCCGCAGCCAGCCGCTCGGCCAGCGCGGGGCTCCAGTCCTCGAGATCCACCAGATACCCCTCGGCATCCAGACCGATCTCACGTCCGTCGAGAGAAAGCGTACGTACCGTTTCACTGCTGGCCATTGCTCATCCTGATGATTCGTTCCACTCACGAAATGACATGCGACATGCCTGTCCGGCTGGCGTGACACATCGCGCCGCTCAGAACCAGGAGATCGTCTTGTCCGCAGCCTCGGTCAGCGCGACGAAGCCATCCACGTCCACCACGATCACGCTCTCGCTACAACGTCCCGACAGGCCACGTGACTCGAGATCTTCACGCAAGGCAAACAAGCGACCTTCCAGTCCGGCCAGATAATGCCCCGCACTGCTGAGCGCACCATTGACACCGTCTTCAATCAGCAACAGCTGATCTTCGGAGCCCATGGCATTGAGCACATCTTCATAAACACGACTGGAAAACGGCGAACGATTGAGCAGGTGAAGATTCATGCAGTTATTCACGACATTATCCATATGATTCTCCCTGCATACGCTGCTGACATCCCAAGAAGCATATCAGCCAACAGCATCGTAAAAATGTCAGAAACTGAGCACACGTGAGAAGCATTGCGTCAGTGCCACTACATCGGCATGTGCCAGCACCGTCACTGGCAGGAGAGAGACATCATTTTCACTCAACCCACGCCGCTCTAGCGCCGCAGCATCGACATAGCAGCGCTCAACATCATACATTTCCAATGCTGCCAGCAGATTATCACTCCCCTTCTGCCCCAGTGCTCCGGCCTGCTGTCCCTCCAACAGGGCCAGAACACCCTCCCCTGTAAACAACAACCCGACTTCACGCCCGAAGGCGGCAGCGACCATGGCTGCCTCAAGCCCTTCACGCAGCCAGCTGCTGCCATGCGGCGCATGACGCAGAATCACCAGCAGCTCACCAGGTGCCAAAGACTCCCCAGGGCTCACAATGCCCATCTCATCACTCATATGTCTTGTCGCTCATATCGTGTCATCCACACCTTGTCCCGTAACGCCTTCTCGCCTCAGGCAAAGGTGATCAGATGATCGTTTTCAAGCGTGGCCTCGACCAGCTGCCCAAGCCCTGTCAGCTCGAAAGGCGCCTCCAGCGTATAACTCTGCTTACCATGACGCGTGGCTTCACGCTCATCGAGCAAACCTCGTCGCAGCGCTGCTGCAACACACACCTGCAAGCGCGTTTCACCCTGCGCAGCAAGGCCAAGCCAGCGATCACGCAGATGCGGTTCGTCCTGTGGCGGGGCCATCATCGAAGCCGCGTTGTATACACCATCATGATAGAAAAACACGGTGGTCAGCTGATGTCCGCGCGCTAACAGTGCCTCGGCAAAACGCAGTGCGGAGTGACTAGCCTGCTGACTATAAGGACCGCCATAAACGGCCAGAGCATAACGCATGAAGACCTCGACTGGGCTGCTCATGGAGATAGGTATTCTAACGTGTGTGATCACCACTGTCAGACGCTTGCCACGACGAGAGAAAGCCAATCTCCAGACGCAAACAACCCCGCCGAAGCGGGGTTGTCAAACAGGCAATCAGCGCGTGCCAGAATCAATCATCGGAAGACGCAAAGCCCAACAATGCCAACAAGCTGATGAACATGTTGTAGATCGACACATACAGGCTCACCGTGGCCAGCAGATAGTTGGTCTGCCCGCCGTGGATGATCTGACTGGTCTCAAACAGAATCGCCGCTGAGGCGAACAGTACAAAGCCAGCGGAAACCGCGAGGGCCAAGCCACTGATATTGAAGATCATCGCCGCCAGCATCGCCAAGATCAGCACGATGGCGCCTGCAAACAGGAAATTGCTCAGGAACGAGAAGTCCTTGCGCGTGACCAACGCAACCGCTGACAGGCCCGCGAAGGTGATACCTGTCATGCCGAGCGCCGTCATGACCAGCTGTGCACCATTGGGCAAGCTCATGTAGGCGTTGAGCACCGGGCCGATGGTGAAGCCCATGAAGCCGGTGAAGGCGAAGGTCGCGAAGATGCCGGCAGTCGAGTTAGCTGTCTTGTGCACCAGGAACATGAGGCCATAGGCCCCGATCAGCAGCACGAAGATGTTCATGCGGCCGACGCCCATGCTCATTGCCACACCTGCGGTAAGCGCAGAGAACAATAGCGTCAGCGCCAGCATCATGTAGGTATTACGCAGTACCTTGTGGGTACTGAGGGAACGGCTCGCGGTATCCTGCGAAACCTGCCAGGAGCTGTTAGCCATGGTGTCTATCCTCACGTTGCTACGATGGATTCATCGAATTGACCCAGCATGCCCTTAGGGGGTTGCCTAATCAAGAGACACGACGATGAAAAGCCGATTCATGCAACCGCTAAACGCATAAAAGGCAACTACAGCGTCAGTCTCGACGCTCAGTATTGCAGAGATAACCTTTCAAGCACCTGAACGACAAGGATTTTTACGCTAACCCCTTGACCCCGACTGAAAAATCCGTAGTATTTGATCTCGTGAGTTGGAGGGGTGGCAGAGCGGTTGAATGCACCGGTCTTGAAAACCGACGTAGGGTAACACCTACCCAGGGTTCGAATCCCTGTCCCTCCACCACCCAGCTTCTGAAAAGCCCGTTCACTTGGTGAGCGGGCTTTTTTCATGCCGTAAAGAAAGCGATCTTGATTGTTACAAGGTGCAAGTAGCTGCCAGTGATAGCTTTTCTGACACGAATCATCATGAAGCACTTGCAATTCTCACCAACTTCGGTAGTATTTTGCTCCGTGAGTTGGAGGGGTGGCAGAGCGGTTGAATGCACCGGTCTTGAAAACCGACGTAGGGTAACACCTACCCAGGGTTCGAATCCCTGTCCCTCCACCACCTAGATCTTGAAAAGGCCCGTTCACTCTGTGAGCGGGCCTTTTCTTATGTCAGTTCTCCACCAGACCTCATGTGGCAGACGCTTGCCTTGGCGAATCCGCATTCTGGCTCTGGCTCTGGCTC
>NZ_JEMF01000106.1 GCF_000591415.1 Cobetia crustatorum
TCACTATATGCATCAATCGTGGATTTTTCATGCAAGCGGAAATAGCAGCAATCTTGTCAATCGAACATCACAAGAATGTTTGCGTATAACGAACAATATAATCAACCCTTTGATGCAGATGAATGCCAAGATCGTATTGGTATTTTTTATGGCACTGGCGATATTCGTTTACAATCCTTGGGTAGCCATGACGGGCATCGGAATTTTTCTAGGTGTTTATTTTATACTATTCCGTACTGTCAGAAGTAAATTGAAACAGAATGGTGATTTCGTCACAGAGATGCAGCAACTCAGATTCAAGCTCCTTGCGGAGGGGCTTGGAGGAATCAAAGATGTGCTGTTGCTCGGAAGACAGGAAGTATTTGTTGATCGTTATGTTCAAGCGAGTGAAAATTTTGCCAAGTCTCAGGGTACAAACTTGGCTTTGGGGCTAGTGCCGCGTTACGCTCTAGAGTTTATCGCATTTGGGAGTGTTATTTTCCTGATACTTTTCCTTTTGACTGCACATGATGGAAATCTTGGTGAAATATTGCCAATTCTTTCAGTATATGCTCTGGCTGGGTTCAAATTACTACCAGCTTTTCAGCACATATACACAAGTCTATCAAATATTCGTGGAAATATAGCGGCGTTTGAAGATATTTCGTTTGACTTGAAGGAAAGTCTCAGAAGTAACGAAGTGCAATTATGCTCTCGCTATGGGGCCAGGAAAACTATCAAGTCTAAATCCAGTATAAGTCTACAGAATATAACATTCTGTTATCCTGGGAAAAAAACACCAGCTTTACATAACTTCAATCTAGAGATACCTGCAAATCAGATTATCGGTCTAGTTGGTGCATCAGGGTCTGGAAAATCTACCGCTATCGATATACTCCTGGGGTTGATCCAGCCGACGAAGGGCGAGCTGGTCATTGATGGAGGGGTAGTAGATGAGAATATGAACCGTATATGGCAAAACAGTATTGGTTTTGTTCCTCAGGCAATCTTTCTTTCTGATAGTAGTATTAGGGAAAATATCGCATTTGGATTAAGGCCACAAGATATTGATGATAGTGCCGTTACAAGAGCAATCAAGATGGCACATTTGAAAGAGCTTATTGATAGCCTCCCAGAGGGTATCGACACACTGGTGGGAGAAAGGGGAGTACAGTTATCTGGTGGTCAGCGTCAACGTATAGGCATTGCTCGTGCCCTATATCATGATGCCGATGTGCTTGTACTAGACGAGGCACAAGTGCACTGGATGGCATCACCGAAAAACTGATAATGAATGCAATACATGATTTTTCTGGCAAGAAAACCATTATCATGATTGCTCACAGACTGGCTACGGTCAAGCAATGCGATCGGATATACTTATTGAAAGATGGTGAAATTGAAGCCTGCGGAAAGTTTGACGAGTTGGTCGAGAATAATACTAGCTTTAGCAAGATGGTAGAGCATTCTTGACCTTTGATGCTTTGATTTACTATTCTTTGGCAAACCCAAAGTATGGTTATGATTGAAAAAATATTAGGAGAGGACTGTGCTTCATGCATGAAGTGAGTTTTATCATGGCATCTTTCAATTGTGCGAACTATATTGAAAGAGCAATATCGTCGGCACTTGAACAATGTAATTGCAAGGTTGAGCTGATTATTGTAGATGATGCCTCTACGGACAATACACGTGACATTCTGGATTCACTCACGGATGATAGAATAAAAGTTATTAAACTTGAACGTAACCAAGGGGCCAGCCATGCCAGAAATATTGCCATAGCGTCTGCCACTCATGAATGGATATCAATATTGGATTCTGATGACTGGTGCGATCAAAAAAGAGTGTCCAGCTTGCTGAAATTTGCATATATCAATAATGTTGATATCGTCGCGGACAATCAGAGGTTGGTAGATTATCGTAGTGGCGAGAGTTTAGGAGTACGAAGTAAACGAGCAGAGCAGTTTTGGCAAAACAATATTCTGACTCTTGAGGACGTAATAAAAAATTCTTCCATCGGTATAGTGCAACCTATTTTTAAAAGAAGTTTATTAAAAGATTTAGATAAGCATTATGACGAAAGCCTTACATATGGAGAAGATTATGAATTTTTGGTTAGGCTTATTGAGTCCGCACGCAGGCTTGGTCTTGTAAATCAACCTTATTATAACGTCACTATTCGAAGTGATAGTCTGGTAGCAAGTAGAGTGAAAATGTTTCAAGGTATGCTCGAAGTTTTTGAACTACTCTCTAAAAAGCAATATATCGCTGAAAGCAAGAAGCTATCTCACTATGTCAATAATAATATACAGGCTGCTGAATCCACAGTTGCCTACGGACATGTTGTTGAAAGCTTTAGGTCTAAAAATTTTGTCAATTTTCTGAAGTATGCTAGCCGGGGATCATTTCTTAAGCAGATCCCTTATAGATTCTATACTTTAATTCTCAAGTCAAGTGGTCATTTATTTAGGGTGAAATAATGAAAAATATAGCCCTAGTTATAGAACATTGGGAAAATGGGGGGACCGAAAGTTACATAAAATGACTGGCCCAAGAACTAGTGGTTAACGGTTACAATGTTTATTTAGTTCTTCTTAAAGGAAAATCAGAAAATACGATCGATTTTTTACCTGAAAAAAACGTACGAACTATCCCTTTACGTGAGATCGGAATTTATCTACGCACATTGAATGTCTCTGTAGTTAATCTACATTTGTATTCAAGGTTGCTGAGTGTAGTGCTGCGTATTTTAACCTTAAAAATAAAAATAATTTCAACTTTACACATGCCAATCAACTCTTGGGGAGTTAGGCAGGGAAAATGCATGAAAAACCGCTCTACGACGGGCCTCGTAGCGCTTGACCAAAAGGACCTCATGTGGTCATTTAGCAGCTTTCGCTCATGGATGATCCGATGCTGACACCGTCTCTTATGCACCATTTATCGATTGTTTCCGACTTCCGCCAGGCGTGGAAAGTGCAGCATCAGCTGTCGGATATCTTGTTTCTGATCGTCTGTGCGGTGATCTGTGGTGCAGAAGGTTGGGATGAAATCGAAGATTTTGGCCACGCGAAGTTGGACTTTCTTCGCCAGTACGGCGATTTTAAGGCTGGCGTGCCGAGCCACGATACCTTGGCCAGGGTGATGGCCCTGGTGAATGCCGAGCAGCTGCAAACTGCATTCGCTGAGTGGATGAAAAGTTGCCATGACGTGACTGATGGCGCAGTGGTAGCCATTGATGGCAAGACATTGCGTGGTCTCGTATTGCCGTG
>NZ_JEMF01000107.1 GCF_000591415.1 Cobetia crustatorum
CCTGATGAGCATCTTCGATCAGCATGCAGTCGGTGACATCGAGTCTGTCGAGCTGCTCACCGGCTTCCTCGCGATAACGAGGGCTGCACACGGCAATGCGCTCAAGCCCGCTTAACCATAGGCAGCGAAGGCTGTTGTCGTGTTGTCCGCGCCCTTGTCTAATCGCAATGTCGACACCGTCCTGATGGAGATTGGCAAGGCTCTCGGTGGCGTGCACTCTAAGGCGCCACTCGGGATGTGCCTGGCGGAATTCGGCCAGGCGTGGTATCAGCCACTTGGCGGCAAAGGAGGGCGGAACGCTCAATGTCAGCGTGGTGTTCTTGTGACTTCCAGTCACTTCCTGAGTTGCTTGATCGATATCAGACAGTGCCCGTGCGATGCGCGAGTGAAAGCGTCGGCCGGCCATGGTGAGTGCCAGTCCACGCGGTAGACGATCGAAAAGCTTCACGCCGAGTGAGGTTTCCAGTTCACGTATTCGCTGCGCGACGGCGCTTTGCGTCAGTGACAATTCTTCTGCTGCCAGTCGAAAGTTCAGATGGCGCGCCGCAGCATCAAAGACGGGTAGTGCACCGAGCCGCAGGTGTGAGGACATGACGATACTCGTGTGACAGTGATGGATACCAGGCTGCAGTTTTTCTACAGGCTACATCAAGAAAAGCCCACTTGTCGTCACGTCTGAGGCCCGTGAGGATGGCGATGTCTGCTGGCCACGACCGGCAAGATGTATCGCAAGTGTCCCGCCATTCCAAGGAGAGCATCATGCCTCGTATCCTGTCAGCGGCACATATCGCCTTTGTGTCGCTCGGTATCATCTGGGGCAGCAACTTTCTGTTCATGAAATTGGCTGCCGAATGGATAACACCCGGGCAGGTCACGCTATTGCGCGTGGTGGCCGGTTTCGTGCCATTGGCGCTCTATGCTGGCTACAAGGGGACATTGCGCTGGAAACATCTGCGCCACTTCCATCATTTTGTCGCGATGGCACTGCTGGCGACTGCACTTTATTACCTCGCATTTGCCTATGGCAGTTCAGTGCTACTGTCGAGTGTCGCCGGCATGTTGAGTGGCGCCATCCCGCTTTTCACCTTTGGTGCGGCGGTACTTTTTCTGCGCAGTGAGCCGATTACACCGCGTTCGATAACAGCCACCTTGTTGGGCGTCGTTGGCATCGTGATGATTGCACGGCCGTGGCAAGGCGTAGAGGCGGGGGTCTCGCTATTGGGTGTCGCCGCCATGCTAGGCGGCGCATTGAGCATTGGTCTGTCGTTTGTCTATGCCAAACGGTTCGTGATGCCGCTAGCCATTCCTTCGCTGGCACTCGCGACCTATCAGACGGGGATCGCAAGCCTGTTATTGCTGTGTGTGATCGATCTCGACGGGATAAGCGCGCTGAGCCATGACACCACGGCGATGCTTGGTCTGGTCTTGGGGTTAGGGCTATTGGGTACCGGTGTCGCCTATGTCCTCTACTACTACATCGTGGGGCAGCTGGGGGCGATCAAGGCGTCTGGAGTGACCTATCTGCCGCCGGTCGTGGCCGTGGTGATGGGTGTCGTGCTGGTTGATGAGCCTATCCATGCGATGGACTTGTTCGCGATGGTGATCATTCTCTTGAGTGTGATCTTGCTACAGTCGGCACGTCAGCGGAGTACCATGTCACCCAGGCATTCGGAGGTTGAGTGACTGAGGTGCCTGGCGTTCTTTTAGCGTCGAATCGCATATTTCTGCATCTTCTTGACCAGTGTCGACTGATTGATGCCCAGTGCGCTGGCCGCCGCGCGAGTCGTACGGTGGCTATCCAATGCCCGCTTGATCAGCTGTTGTTCCAGAGCCTCGGTCTTCTCCTTGAGCGTCGTATCGCGTAAATCGTCAGTCGCTGAGGAATGAGCCTCGAGGAGTTGCCTGCTTTGCTGTTGATGTACCGCGTTGTCAGGGGAGTTATCAGGGCTTGAGGGGGCGGCTGAATGCAGCGTGCCAGATGGCCCAGCCAGGCACTCCATCGGCAGTATCTTTGGCGTGATGAGTTCATCGCAGGTCGTGACGACGAGCCGCTCGACCAGGTTGATCAATTCACGGATATTGCCAGGCCAGTCATGGCTACCGAGCAGTTCGAGCGCTTCTGGATCAAAACGGCGAACGCGGGCGTGGCGGTGACAGAAATGCGACAGATAGTGATGCAATAACGGCGTGATCTCAGCGCGGCGCTCACGTAGCGGGGGGAGGGTGATCGGTACGACGCTCAAGCGATAATAGAGGTCTTCTCGAAAGCGACCCTCGCTCACCCGCACCCGCAGATCATGATGAGATGCCGTCAATAGACGTACGTTGGTGCGTTTGAGCTCGGTACCGCCGACCGGCATGAAGCGTTGTTCCTCCACTACCTTGAGTAGCTTGGCTTGCAGTGACAGGGGAAGATCGCCGATTTCATCAAGGAATAGCGTGCCACCATTGGCGACATCCAATAGTCCCTGCTTGCCGCGCGCGCTGGCGCCGGTGAAAGCACCGGGCGCGTAGCCGAATAACTCCGCCTCCAGCAGTCCTTCCGGCAAGGCTGCACAGTTGAGTTCGAGAAACACGCTATTGGCGCGCTCGCTGTGTTCGTGAAGATAGCGCGCCAATAGCGTCTTGCCCGTGCCGGTTTCGCCTTGAATCAGCACTTTTACATCAGTGGCCGCCACTCGCTCGGCCAGCGCGAAGCAATCGGCTGTGGCATCGCTGGTGACCAGCTCCAGTGATTGTTCGTCGGTACCGGAATTGACGCTGTAGGTATCGTGCAACGAATGCAGTTGGCGTAGTTGCTCCTGGGCATGCTTGGCGCGCAGCAATTCGGTGATATCACGCACACTGGTGACGACATGGCTCAGGGTCCCGTCATCGGCCTGCATGGGCATACCACTGACCAGTATCTTGCGCCCGTCACGCAGACTCTGCACCAGTGTGACAGGCTGACCATCGCGAATGACTTCCAGCGATACGGACTTGGAGATATAGCCACTGCGTACCAGTTCGCGCATGTGGCGCCCCAGGACATCGCTGCCCTTGAGGCCGGTAATGCGCTCATAGGCCTGATTGATGGCCACGGTCACGCCGTGGGCATCGGTGATATAGACCCCATCATGCAAGGCATCCAGCAGGCGCTGGATTGGCACGCGGGTCAGTCGATCTTGCGCGGGCTGCATCGTGGCTGCCGTATCAGAGACAGTCGATGAAGCGCCGCGATAAGGTGGGCGTGTGCCTTCCCGTGCGAGACGTTCCTTGAGTTCACCCGCCGATTCGACATCCTGCCGCGTCAGCACGCCAATCACCTCCCCCTGCGGGTCGATGACCTTGACCGCATCGAGCGATTGGCGGTCCAGCAGCGCTAGTGCGGCTTCGAGCTTGAGATCCTGTTCCACGTTCTGCATCAATCGTTCCCCTGTCAGAAGCCCCCGCACCGTCAGGCAACGGGGGCGCATGGGGTTACGATACGTCATTGGTCGCTGACGTGGGCGGCGTCTTCTTGATAACAGAGGCGCCAGCATCTGCCTTTCCGATATCACGGCTGAACGTTTCGTCGATTTCGCCAGAGAAGAAGCGCTTGCCGTAAATCAGCAGGCACAGGGCGATGCCGATGCCGAAGGCCCAGGCGGCGCCCTTGATGACCAGTACCGCAGCAATCACGCCGGCGATACCGAGGTCACGCTGACTGCGCGCTTCCAGAATGCCCAGTCGTACGCTGACGTAGCCTTGAATCAGCAGGGTCAACGCCAGTGCAATACCGAGAATCGGCTGGACGAGGCTGACGATAGGCAGCAGCAACAGGCCAGTGTTGGTGCCCCAGCGGAACGAGCCCGAGCCACCGAACAGCGAGTGCATCGCCTGCTTGCCTTCCTTGTAGCGCTCGACCACGACAACCTGCATCGCTGCCCATAGCGGGCCACACATGGTGACATCCGGTCCGAGCAGGCTCATCAGCGTATTGCGGCCGCCGAAGATCATGTGCGCACGATTGGCGTCGTAATCGATCTTCTCGTCTGGACGTGACTCGTCGGCTTCCTCGACTAACGCCTTGGACTGCAGTACGTCGCCAAACAGCACGATATAGGCTGCCAATACGGTAGGTAGCGCCGTCAGGAACATCGACAGCGGCGGCAGGCCTACCCCAAAGACGGTGTACTGACTGAACATGGTCACGAAGTCAGGCTGGCTAAAGCCCCACTGCACATCAGGCCATGCTGCTTCGCCGGCCAATGGTGCGACGATGATGGCCAGCAGAATGATCGGGAAGATACCGAGCTTGCCCAGCGTGCCCCATACCCGGCTTGACGATTTCAGTTTGGCGAAGTGACGCGAGAAGATGATGTAGAACGCCAGGCCCACGGCAATGCTGATCGTGATGGGATAGGTGTCAAAGCGTCCGCCTTCCTTGAAGACAACCGAAATGGCCGCCAGGCCCGCGCCCATGATGATACCGGCCTTGATGGCCGAGGGAATCAGGTTGACCACCTTGCTCGCCAGCCCCGTTCGCCCGAGCACGATCGACAATATGCCGAGCATCAGCTGGAAGGCAATCAAGGCATGGACTCGCGTCTCGCCCTCCGGGAAAGTCGCGACATACGCGATCAGCAGCGGAATGGCTGGGGTGATCCAGCCGGGAATGACAGGGTCGCCCAGCAGGTGGTGGACCAGATACAGCAGCCCGTTGATCATCACGATAGCGAGCGCTGCCTCAAAGGGCATGCCCAGTAACTCAGTCATCAGCGGGATGGCGGCAAGGTCAACCGCACACATCAGTAGACCTTGCAGATAGTCGGGCAGCTCAAAGCGGTAATGCAGGAAGGGGAGTCGAACCTTGAAAGGCCCCAAGGCATAGTAGGGGCTTTCTTCTCCCGGTTGGCGGGTTTTCCACTGGCTCATGATGACGTTCCTGTTGTTATCGTTATGCAGTCGAATCGTTCATATGCGGAGTTAGGCGTATCTCCGCTGGCTGTTTTTTTCAGTAGGCAGCGCGATAGATACTCTCGATATCGGCCTGGCTCAGTTGGCGTGGGTTGTTGCGCAGCAGGCGCTCGACCTTGATGGCATCTGCGGCGAGTGACGGAATATCGTCTTCGGGAATATCGAAGTGGCGCAATCCTGCCGGAATATCGACGTCACTGCACAGTCTATGCAGGCGCTCGACCACTAATTCTGCGGCGGCCTCGTCCTTGAGATGGCGATGTTCAATGTCGAGGGCTTCGGCAATATCGCGGAAGCGCTCCACGCAGGCCAGTGCATTCCAGCGCATCACGTGGGGCAGCAGCAGAGCGTTGGTGACGCCGTGCGGCAAGTGATAGCGCCCGCCCAACGGATAGGCCAGCGCGTGTACTGCGCCGACACCGGCGTTACCGAAGGCCATGCCGGCCAATAGGCTACCTGTCGCCATATCTTCGCGGGCCTTCAGATTATTCGGATTGGCGTAGGCCTTGGGTAGCGCCTTGATGATCAAGCGCATCGCCTTGATGGCGAGCGCGTCAGTGATCGGGGTGGCGAAGTTGGAGAGATAGGCTTCGATGGCATGCACCAGCGCATCGACACCGCTGGCTGCGGTGACATGGCGCGGGCAGCTGACCGTCAGCTCCGGCGCCACGATAGCGACATCGGGTAACAGGTAATCATTGACGATGCCTTTCTTCATCTTGGCCACGGTATCGGAAAGAATGCCGATGTTGGTAACCTCTGACCCAGTACCAGCGGTCGTTGGCATGGCAATCAGCGGTGCGCCCCGTACCTTCGCCTTGTTCTCTCCGAACAGACTTTCGAGATCACCGTCGTGAGTGGCATAGACGGCCACGCACTTGGCGATATCCATTGCGCTGCCGCCGCCCACTGCGATCAGACTGTCGCTTTTCGCCTCGAGATAAATGCTCATGCAGTCTTCGACGACATGCACCTCAGGTTCGGCGCTGACTTCAGAGAAGATGCGGTAGTGCGCCAGCTGCCCTTTGGCCTTGAGCGCATCCAGCTGATCGGTAATGGGTTTGAGCGTGCCGGACGCCAGCACACCGGGATCGGTGACCAACAGCGGACAGCGCATGCCGAGACGGACAATTTCTTCACTGAGGCGCTCGGAGGCTTGCTGCCCGGTAATCAGACGATTGGCAGATTTGAAGCTGGCGATGCTCATGGCAGTGTCCCGTAACAGATGATCTATGGCGGATATCGTGTAGTGTCTCTTACAGGAGTAGATAGCAAGCAGCATGCCAGTTTTCGATCTCTTTCAACCTGATGATTTCATTGATATATATTTCGTTATTCGTCGAAAGTCGCAGTATCGGCAGTCACTATTTGATTCTTTATGGAATCGTTGTTATGCGAAATTTGATTCTTTATGGAATCAGTGCCTCTAAAGTCGGGATAAAAAAAAGCGCCGAGCTTAATGGCTCGACGCGTCGTGATGCATTCGATAATTCGGTGCCGAATCAGTCGAGTATCAGTGCTGAACAGAATTCGCAGCTTTGCGGAAGAAGCCTCCGGTACGTCGTTGTGGTTGCATCCCCGGGAAATTCAGCTCTACCTGCCGCAAACCTGCGGTCAGGATCACGGTCAGCAACAAATAGAGACCGGCAATCATGATCAACGGTTCGTAGGTCAGGAAGGTCTCGTCGCGAATGATATTGGCAGCCTGCAGGAGGTCCATCATCGCGATGGTGGACACCAGTGGTACTGACTTCAGGAGCAGGATCAGCTCGCCGGTCAGAGTCGGCAGGCAAAGTTGAATGGCGCGCGGTAGCCATAGGCGAGTAAAGACCTGAAATCCGGAGAGTCCGAAGGCTCGGCCTGCTTCGCGCTCACCTGGTGGCACACTGAGCAGGGCGCCACGGAGTACCTCGCCGGTATAAGCCCCTACGGAGAGGGTGAAAGTGAGCGTGGCATAGAAGAACGGATCACGCAGGATTCCCCAGAACATGCTCTCCTTGATGCCGGGCACGCCCTCAAGCAGGCGTCCGACGCCGTAATAAAAGAAGAACAGCTGGACGAGCAAAGGCGTGCCACGCATCACGACCGTGATGCCTTGTGCCAACCATGCCAGGGGGCGTGGCCCTTTGATTCTGACCAATGCCATGGCAACGGCGAGCGTGAAACCAAACACTGCCGAGACCAGCAGTAACCAGAGAGTATTGATTAAGCCTTCGAGCAAGTATTCCTGATAGAACGGGTCGGATAGCCAGCTGAAATCCATGTCAGGCCTCCTGGGTAGAAACGATGGGCTGGCCGCGGCGCACATAACGTTCGAGGCGAGCGAACAGAGCGCTGGAGGTCAGTGTCATCAGTAAATAGAGCACCCCTGCAGCGGCATAGAACAGGAAGTAGGCGCGTGTGCTGGCGGCCGCTTGCTGGATGGTGAAAAACAGCTCACTGAAGCCGATCACGCTGATGAGCGCGGTGTCCTTGATCAGAATCAGCCATAGGTTCGACATGCCTGGCAGGGCGTTGGGCATCATGGCTGGCAGAGTGATGTATCGAAAGCGTGCCAATGGTGAGAAGCCATAAGCATCGGCCGCTTCCAGCTGGCCTTTGGGGATCGCCAGAATGGCGCCACGAAACACCTCGGTCATATAGGCCCCCTGGACGAAAGCCAGTACGCCCACGGCGGTCACGAAGCCGCTGATTTCCACCTGACCGGGTAAGCCGAGCGCATTGATGAGTCCTGTCAGGGCTTGAGAGCCGGCATAGTAGAGCAGGATGATCAGCAACAGCTCAGGGACCGCACGAACAGCGGTGGAATAGGCCGTTGCCAACGCGCGTACAGGTGCCCACGGGCTTAGTCTTGCAGCGGCACCAACCAAGCCGAGTGCCAAGCCGATGGCATAGGCGGCGAAAGCGATCTGGAGTGTGGTCACGGCACCGGACAGGATCGGGCCCGCCCAGTCGGCGAGTCCTTCTTGCGATAAGGGGATCATTATCTGGAACCTTTTGGTATCAGCGTCAGGGGATGTCCAGGCGGCCATGGAGGGTAGGTATCACGACCGCCTGTGTTGATCATCGGCCTTGATTAGCCAATACAGACGTCTGTGGCGAAGTACTTGTTGGAGAGTGCGCTGCAGGTGCCGTCCTTCTGAACTTTCTGGATGGCAGCATCGACAGCTTCCTTCAACGCATCGTCATCCTGACGCAGGCCTATGCCGACGCCTTCGCCATAGGCTTTATGGTGCGGTGCGGTGGCCTTGATCTCGAAGTCCTTGGCTTCCTCGCGCCCGACCAGCTCTGCCATGGCGATTTCGTCAGCCAGAATCACGTCGAGTCGCCCTGACAACAGGTCACGATTGACCTGCTCCGCCTGGTCGTAAAGACGTACTTCAACACCGGTATCCCTTAGCGCCTGGCGGGCATAGGTCGCGTTGGTCGTTGCGCTCTGGACACCCAGTATCTTGCCGTCGAGCCCATTCGGGATATCGAGTGTCAGGTCACTGGCAGCAACGTAGGCACCTGGCGTGAAGTAGTAGGGTACGCTGAAATTGATCACCTTCTGACGCGCTGTGGTGATCGACATGGAGTTCATGATCATGTCGATGCGGCCTGCCTTGAGAGACGGAATGATGCCGCTCCAGCCGGTGGGGGTGATGGCGCAGTCGCGTGTCATGGCCGTACAGATAGCTTCGGCCAGTTCGACCTCAAAGCCGGTCCATTCGCCATCGGAAGAGGTATAGGTGAAGGGTGGATAGGGTTCTGCGGAAATTCCGACCTTGAGTGTGTCGCTCGCTTGAGCCTGGGATACGCCCAGTGTCAGGCTGGTAAACAGCAGGGCGCCCAAGGCAGTGCGCAACGCGCTGCACGTGCGTAGAGAAGGAAGTGTCCGTGAGGCATGCAAAGAAATACGTGTCATGAGGTCATCTCCTGGGATCATATTATTGTTGTCAGACACCTTGGCAGGGGGCGCTGGGGTGCTGAGTCCATTCGTCAATCGTGTCGTGGGTCTATTCGCGCATTTCTCGTAAATCTCTTGAAGGTAATAACGTCAGGCTGCGGGAGATACGAAGCGCTGGCAGCGCTCGTGATGGGTCTGTTCGAAGACGTCAGTCGGCGTGCCAGCGATGCCCACTCGACCCTCGTCGAGGAAGATGATCTGATCAGACACTTCACGTGCAAAGGCCATTTCGTGTGTCACCATCAGCATGGTGCGTCCTTCATCCGCGAGACTGCGAATCACGGCGAGTACCTCGCTGACGCGCTCTGGGTCGAGAGCGGATGTCGGCTCATCAAACAGCAGTACGCGGGGCTCCATCGCCAGCGCGCGGGCAATCGCGACACGCTGCTGCTGACCCCCGGAGAGAAACGCTGGATAGGTGTCGGCGCGTTCAAGCATGCCAACGCGCGCTAGATAGTGTTCAGCGGCCTTGGTTGCGTCACGACGTGACAGACCTTTGACGCGCATCGGCGCTTCGGTGATGTTGCCGAGCACGGTCAGGTGAGGCCACAGATTGAATTGCTGAAACACCATGGTGACCTTGGCGCGCAGGCGCTGAATCTGGCGTCGATCCAGCCCGACGATATCGCCCTTGGGATTGCGGTCGAAGCGAATCCGTTCATCGGCGATCATCAGCTCGCCCTGATCGGGGCGTTCCAGCAGGTTCATGCAGCGCAACAAGGTGCTTTTACCCGAACCGCTGGCACCGATAATGGTGGTGACGGTGCCTTCTTCTACCGCCAGTGACACGTCGTGCAGTACTGCCAGGTCGCCAAAATGCTTGACGATATGTGTCGCCTCAACGGCCAGCGACGCAGATGACGATGCTTCATGAGCCGGTGATACGAGAGGCCTGGAGGCCGAAGGCTGCGGTTCAGGCGCGGTAAGTGAGGAGTGTGCGGACGATGATAATGTCATAGGCGCCTCAAGGGTGGATGACCGGGATGTCAGGCGTCACTTGCTGCGTTGCTTGGCGTGTTATTGCGCTACCGTCGCTGACACTGGATGAAGCTGGGCGGACTTGCTCGGCCAGTGTTGCCAGGCGTTGGCAGGCCTCACTCAGTATCAGTGGTGACACCGTCAGGCTGAGGCGGACAAAACCGGCGCCCGAGGGGCCGAATGCCTCGCCTGACAATACCGAGACGGCATGTTCATCCAGCAATCGGTCGGCGAACTGCTGAGAACTGAGGCCGGTGGCACGTATGTCGACCATCACGAACATGCCTGCTTGCGGCGTGATAACACTGACCGCGGAGCAGTCTTCCAGCGCGCGGCAGACGGCGTCGCGCCGTTCACGATAAGCCTCGCGCATGAGGCGAATATCCGCGTCACGCTCCTGACTCAGTGCCGCGATGGCGGCGTCTTGAATGAAGTCAGGGCAGCCATACAGCATGCACAGCGCCAGATTGGTCAGATGTTCGATCAAGGCTTCCGGGCCCAGCACCCAACCGACACGCCAGCCTGTCATGGCGTGGGATTTCGATAGGCTGGAAATCACCACGTTGCGTTCTGCCATGTCCGGCAGCGCGGCGGCACAGATATGCTGCCCGTCAAAGATAAGCTCGGCGTACACCTCATCCGAGATCAGCCATAAATCATGTTGTCGGCACAGATCGGCGATGGCATTCCACTGCTGCGCCTCGATCAGCGTGCCGGTGGGGTTGTGGGGGCTATTGAGCAGGATGGCACGCGTGCGTGGTGTGATGGCCGCAGCAATGTCACTGACATCCAGACGGAAGTTGTCATCACCGCGTAGCGGCACGCGTTTTATCACGGCGCCCGGTGCCTGGATGACAGCTTCATAGGTCACGTAGCACGGCTCGGGCACGATGACTTCGTCACCGGGTTCGAGCAGGCATTGGGCGACGGCATAGAGCCCGCATTGAGCGCCAGCCATCACGATCAACTGTTGCGGCGCCACGGTGATGCCTGCTGTGCGGTAGCGATCGGCGATTGCCTCACGTAGCGCATGCTTGCCTTGAACATCGGCGTAGTGAGTTGCGCCGTGGTCGAGACTGGTCTTGGCGGCATTGATGATGCTGGCGGGAGTCGTGAAGTCCGGGTCCCCCACCGATAGCACGGTGATGTCTTCACCTGCTGCACGGCGTTTCAGAGCACGTACGTGGATGTCCCATGCGCTGGCACCTTCGCCTGCGATGCGGTCGGTCAGTGTGGAGAAGCGCATGTGGCCTCCTGTGATGCGGGAGATGAAGTCATGGCAAGGGCGGGGGCGCTGATGCCCAGTCGGCGTAGCTCTGCGCGCCAGGCCAGATCGATGCCTTTGGCACTGGCATTCCAGCGGTCGTATTGGCGAGCGACGTGCTCGCACAGGGTGGGCGTGGCGCGAGTGAGTATCTGCCCCGTGGCCTGTGCGGCGAGCTGTGCCTGGCAGCTGCGCTCGAGATCTCGCATACGCAGAAAGGCGTCGCCGACGCTGGTGCCGCAGGTCAGCATGCCGTGCTGTTGTAGCACTAGCGTCATGTGGGGCCCCAGGTGAGCGACGAGTCGATCACGTTCTGCCAGCTCCAGTGCGATACCTTCATAAGGGTGGTAGCCGATGCGCTGATGGAACTGCATCGCCCACTGGTTAAGTGGCAATAGCCCTTCGTCGAGGCAAGACACGGCCACGCCGGCGACGGTATGTGCGTGTAGTACACATTCAACGTCAGGACGCGCGGCATGCACGGCGCTATGAATGGTGAAGCCGGCAGGATTGATGCCCAGCCCGGTTGGATCATCGAGTATCTCGCCACTGGCATCGACGGTGACCAGATTGTCCGGGCGAACCTCCTCGAAGCGCAGGCCGAGTGCGTTGATCAGGAAGCGCTCGCCAGGCAGGCGAGCGGAGATGTGAGTCGAGATGCCGTCATCCATCCCGTCCAGTGCCATCAGGCGGTAGGCGGCGGCGAGATCGCGTCGGATGATACTTTCCTGATCGTTGTCAGCTTTGCCAGAAACAGGAGAATTTGAGGATGCACTCATAGGCTGGCTTCCATCGCCTTGAGGGCATCGCCACCTTCACGCGTAGTCACGCCGTCGAGAAACTCAGCCACTTTCTCGGGATGCGCCTCGAGCCAGTCATGCGCCACGTCATCGGGATCGCGCTCGTTGAGACCGTAATCGAGAATGAATGCACTTTGGTCTTCAGAGCTGAAGGTCAACTGATCCAGCAGGCGGGTCATGTTGGGATTGGCATCCGCGAAGCGCTTGGAAACGATGGTCTTGACGTCGCTGGCGCCGTTCTTGCCGCCGTAGACCCCTTGTGGGTCATCGAGGATATGGGTATCGAATTCCGGCACCATCCAATGCGGTGTCCAGCCGTAGAAGGCAATCCAGCGTTGTTCTCTCTGGGCGGAGCGGACTTCGCTCAACATCCCCGGCGTCGAGGATTCCTTGATATCCCAGTCACCCAGTTCATAGACGTTGTTGTCCACGGCAGCATTGATCTTGTCACTGACGGTGGAACCGCTCTCGATGGAGTAGAAGGTGCTGTTGAACTGGTCGGCATGTGCGACAAGGTCTTCGGCGCTGTGGATGCCGGCATCATAGACGTAACCGGGCACGGCAAACCCCATGCGGCGCCGGTGACGTTATTGCCCAGATCGACGATGGCACCTGCTGCCATGCTGGCGTCGTAGCTATCTTGCTGGGCGGGTAGCCAAGCGGCGAGGAAGGCATCGGTGTCGCCGGTAGAGAGCGTCTTGTAACCGACGGTCGAGCTGACTTCGCTGCGTTCGACCTCATAGCCCAATGGGGCCAGAAGTTGCGCAACGATCTCGCTCTTGACCGTGACACCCGGCCAGGGCGGGACAATCAGTGTCAGATCGTCATCTTGATCAACAGCGGGGGCCGCGAGGGCTGCCGAGCTCAATAACAGAGCGCCTGTCATCAGGAGGCCACGTGCCGTGGTCAGTGATCCATTGGGAGAGGGGGGGCGGGTCTTGAGAAGAAACAGCGAGTCGTGTGGATTGCGTCTAGTGGGCTTCATCATCATTCGGCTCTCCTGGTCGGCCCCGAATCATTCCGGGGCTCATTATTAGGGGTGTTCGTCTGTAGGGTGGTCGTCAGTTGAGATATATATCGAGACTGGATTTTCAGTTTGGAGTCTTCGTCATCAAGCGCTGTCTGCTGACGCGTGCTCAACTGTCGTGAGTCATGCATCGCCTCTGTGCATAACCGCTATGCAGCGCCATTCATCCAGCGCAGCGCATCGACCTCGATCAGCAATGGAGAGTGCGCGTGTTGGAGCATTTCCAGCGCGTCACCCAGCGCGTCAGGTGCGCTGACGGCGGCGTAGCGGCAATGGAACGCCTCCGACAAGCTGCGGAAATCAGGCGCTTTCAAATCAACGCCGAGGTGCTCGACCTTGTCATGGGTCATGTAGCGGCGAATCTCGTCGTAGCCATCGTTGTTCCACACCACAATGGCGATGGGATGGTTCAGGTCGCGCGCGGTGGCAAGTTCTCCCAGCACGAATTGCAGGCCGCCATCTCCCACGATGGCCACGACTGGCAAGTCGGGGCGCGCGATACTGGCCCCCAGCGCCGCGGGTAATCCATAGCCCAGCGTGCCGAAACCGGTGGCTGCGTTGAACCAGCGACGTGGCTCGCTGCGTCTGGCGAGGAAGTTACCGGCGTAGACCGGCCCGGTGGAGTCACCGACGATGATGGCCTCCGGCACGCTGGCATCCAGGGTCTCAAACAGGGACACGTAGGGCGCGAGATCTGGCTGCTGTTCAAGATCAAGACGCTGACGCAGCCCATGGCAGATATCGGCACCTTGGCGATGGGCGGGTGTGGTGCACTCTGCTAGCGCATCCAGCGTCAGGCTCACATCTGCCACCATCGCGAGGCTCGCGAAGTGATTGCGTGCCAGCTGCTGAGAGTCGATGTCGACACGGATCAATTTGCCGGTAAAACCGAAGCCGCCATCGAAGACCTGATCGTAATCGGTTTCCCCAAGCTCGGTACCCAATGCCAGTATCACATCGGCATCGCGGGCCAGTTCACGAATCGGTGCGAACGTGGCGGTGCATCCAAGGTCGAGCGGATGATGATGCCCCAGCACACCACGTGCATTGATGGTGGTGAGGGTGGGGGCATCGAGACGCTCTACCAGCGCACGTGCTGCCTGGGGAGCGCTGGCACTGCCGCCTCCCATCAGCACCAGCGGACGCTGGGCCTCATCCAGCCAGCGGCTGGCCAGCGCCAGTGCTTGCGGTGCGGGCGCGGCGGGAAGAAAGCCGGCACCACGGGAGGCGTGGAGTGACAGAGGTGCACGGGCATTGATGCCGCCATCACATCCAATGGGATCTCGATATGTACCGGCCCCGGGCGCGCGCCATGAAAGACGGCAAAGGCGCGGGCCATGACTTCGGGCAGTGCGGCAGGGTCGAGCAACGTATGGCTGAAGACGCTGACGCCTGCGAGTGTCTCGCGCTGGTGTGGCATCTCATGTAGCCGGCCTTGACCCCGTCCGAGACTGCTGGTGGCATTGACGCCAGAAATGACCAGCATCGGGATCGAGTCAGCCAGTGCCTGGCCCATGGCCGTGGCAATGTTGGTCATGCCCGGGCCGGTGATGATGAAGCATACGGCGGGCTTTCCGCTGGCCCGGGCATAGCCATCGGCCATGAAGCCCGCTCCCTGCTCATGGCGCGGCGTGTAGTGGCGGAGTCCTGAACCGGGAAGCTCGCGGTAGAGCTCGATGGTATGCACGCCGGGGATGCCAAAGGCGGTATCAACGCCATAGGCGCCCAGCAACTGAATCAAGTGTTGAGCGCAGGTCATCATGCGGTGATTCCCTTTTGCGTGGCAGATTCTGTGCGCGGTTGACCGTCGGGGTGCTGATCCGATTCGAGGGATCGTGCGACTTCGTCTGGCGTCACGAGATCCGGCAATCCACCGAATGGCTCGCGGGTCAATATGCGTTCGACCATGGGCACGAAATGTGACAGAGGCAAGGTGGGGTAATCAGGGTCAAAGCTGGCCTGATCCCACTCGTCGCAGAAGCGCACGGTACGCTCATATGCGGGATGCTGCACATAGTCTTCGCGTGCGTGTCGGTCCTGACCAAAGAAATGCCGGTAGTGATAGCCCTGGAAAAGTTCGTGATGGCGAATCATCCAGGTATTGAGTGAGTCGATGAAGGGCTCGAGGATCGCAGCGGCTATCTCGGCATGATTGGCGGGTGCCAGGTCATCCCCGATGTCATGCAGGAGTGCGCAGACCACCATCTCTTCATCGGCACCGGCATTCAGCGCGCGAGTGGCCGTTTGCAGGCAGTGGTCATAGCGATCGATGGGATAGCCATGATGATCGCCACGTAGTCGATCGAGATGCTCCAGCACCCGACGACAGGCATCGGATTGATAGGATCGGAAATGTGTGTCAATCAACGCCCATTCTTCATGACGACTTTCCTTGAAGTTGCGAAAGCGTGCCTGGGTCAATAGGGCTGGGGCGGACAGCGAGGTAGACGCGGGAGTGGATGACTTCAAGATGTGGCCTCCTCACATGCACGGCGACGGTCCTTCAGCAACAGACGACGGCTGGCGGTGGAGTCACGATCGACATAGCCCTGGCGCATATGCCGCACTTCCCCATCCAGCTGGAAGGCGCTGCGGCCATGCATCAGACGGTAGTTATCCATAATCAGCATCTGGCCCGGTGCGAGCTTGAGATGCAGGGTCAGTTCGTCGCTGGTGATCAGCTGGTAGAAGGCCTGACGCGCGGCGTAATAACGGCGCAAGGTGGCACTGTCGAGAAGAGGCACGCGTTCGGTGCGATTGGAAAAACGCACGCGCTTGACGCGACCTTGGCTATCAAGCTCGATCAGCGGTCCTTCGCTCTCCAGGCGCGTGGTCGTGTCGTGGTAGCGAAAACCGGGAGTGACGTGGGTCAGGCACTCGAAGGCTTGTGGGTCAACGTCACGGAGTCGCTCGGCGGCCTGGTAGCCATCCACCAGCATGTTGTCGCCGCCACTGGCAGCATTGTTCAGGCAATGCAGCCAGATATACCCCGGGATGGGATCGCGATAGGGGTTGTCCGTGTGAGGCTCGAGACCCCGCTGGGTCATGGTCAGATCATAAGCATTGGGGACCGACTTTACGTCCGCAATCCCTCCCCAGTTGGTTTTACGTACCGGGCCGATACGATGAATCAGGGCTTCCATGCCATTCTCTGTGGCGGGTACGCCGCTGACCCGAACGAAGCCGAATCGCTGAAGCTGATCAAGCATCTCCCCCAGAGCATCATCATCCTCGAGGGCGGCGGAAAATTCCGCCTCCGGCAGTTCGCCGCCGTGCTGACGCCAGGTGGAAGCGTCCCACAGGGACAAGCCTTCATGCTCGCCAACTGGCTGTGCTTCGGTGAGCAGCGCCGCCAGCGAATAGTCGCTACGGTGGCTATCGCTGAAGGAGAGGGTGAGAGTATCGCCGTTGTGCCGAGCCTCGGTGAGGCTCAGATCAAGAGGCAGTTCTGCTGCTTCGATGAGTCGCTGTCCGGTGAGAGGGTCCAGTGTCGACTCGTCCGGCGCCCGCTCACGTAGCCACAGCGCGTCCAGTTCCCACGTCTTGTCGTGACCCGTGAGGAGAAGTTGTTGCCCGTGGTTCGACAGGCTGAGAGAAAGGGGCGTACTCGGCACTTGGGTATCTCCGCGACAGGGGGAACGGCGCTGAAAGTCCGGTCCGGCAGTGATGTTTCCCTTACCTTAATCCTCTGATGTGCGTAGGGTTTGATTAAAATAGCCAAAGAGTTGATGAAAATAGCCTCATGTCAGACACAGCCTCTCACCACGGTGCTTCTTCTTCGCCTACGGGGTCCCATCATTACCCACGCCCTGATTCCCCGCCGTTACTGGCGCCGGGCGCAGCTGAGCACACACTCAATGTCTGGCTGGTCCCGCGTTTTTCGATGCTGACCCTGTTTTGTCTGCTGGAGCCTTTGCGGGTCGCCAATCGCTTTGGGCGCGATCTTTTCGCCTGGCGGTTGCTCTCTGCCGACGGTGAGGCAGTGGTCGCGAGCAATGGGGTACGCATTGACGTGGATGGCTGTCTCGGTGATCTGATTACAGACGCTGGCCATGACAGAATGGGCGCTGGCGAGAGGGACACCAAGCCGCGATTGATGGTGGTGTCGTCCTATGAAGCAGAGGTGAGCGTGGGCAGTGAGGCACGTGCCGTCTTGCGTCATCTTGCGGCGCATGGCGCCTGGTTGGGCGGGCTGGATACGGCTCCTTTCATTCTTGCGCGTGCTGGCGTCCTGGCCGGGCATCGGGTGGCCTTGCACTGGGAGAGTGTGCCGGCGTTTCGTCAGGAATTTCCGGAGCTGACCGTAAGCTCAGCGCATTATGAATGGCAGGGTGAGCGACTGACGGGATCAGGGGGTGCCGCCAGTATTGACATGATGCTGGTATGGATTGAAACACTCTATGGTCCGTCGTTGGCGGATGCGGTAGGGCGTCAGATTGTCCATCAGCGTGCACAGGACAGTACGGTGAGCCGTGATCGTCAGCAGCACTCATCCTTGCCTCGTGGCGTCGTCCGGGCATTGGCGGTGATGGAGGCCAACCTGGCGCAAGCATTGCCGATCCCGGAGGTGTGTCGATTGGCCGGCCAGTCTCAGCGCCAGCTGACCCGGCTATTCATGGCTCAATTCGGTGAGACACCTAAGCAATGCTATCTGGGCATGCGTCTTGATCATGCCCAACGAGTGCTCGCTGATAGTCGTGTCAGCGTGTCGCAAGCCGCCTTCGCAGTAGGCTTTTCGCACTTGGCGCATTTCTCGCGGGCCTATCGTCAGCGTTTTGATGAATCCCCCAGTGTGACGGCTCGGCGTGGTCTGATGGCAGATTGATATAATAGTGGCTGGCCAATGGGCTTGATAAGGCATGAGCTCTGTAGAGAGTGATCTACCTCGCTGCCGGGACTGAGGGTGCTCTTCGCTATTCCCTTGCATGACTCAGTGCTACCTTTCGCTATCACGGTTGGCATGGCCATGCCGCGTGATAACGCAATGCTGATGACATTAAAAGAAACGCTATGGGCATCGGCACTCTGTCATACACGCCATAAGAAACGTGTGCCGAGTCATATTGCAAAGAAAGGTGGTGGTATGAATTGGATAACCTGGCTGGATTTGGCCGGTGTAATGATCTTCGCGCTCACGGGCGTAGTCGTGGCTTGCCGTTCACGGATGGATCCGTTCGGCATGTTGGTACTTGGCGCTGTGACAGGGATTGGCGGCGGCACGCTACGCGACCTCGTGTTGGGTATTGGGCCGGTCTTCTGGGTTGAGCAGCCCATCTATCTATGGGTGATCCTGCTCACCGTGTTGGTCGCGACACTCGGGTTCCACTATATCCATCGTCTGACACGCATTTTCCTACCTGTTACTGATGCATTTGGGTTGGCGCTATTTACCGTAATCGGTGCCCATAAGGCGCGCATGATGGGGATGGACGGTATCGTGGCCGTCGTGATGGGCACCATGAGTGGTGTCGCTGGCGGCATGATTCGCGATGTGCTCGCACGACGAGTGCCGATGGTGCTGCGTCAGGAAATCTATGCCTCGGCATCGCTGGCGGGCGGTATCCTCTATATTGCCTTGCTGGAGCTAGGCCTGCCGCTGCGCTGGGCAACGGGCGCTGCCATCATGGCGGTGCTGATGATTCGCCTGCCAGCCATCTACTGGAACCTGACATTGCCGACCTTTGCCTGGGTCATCGTGCCACCTCCTGAAGCGTCTGCAGGTGAGGATGGCAAGGCCCATCGCTCGGCAGACAAAGAGCATGATCAAGGCGACTCGGAGTTTTCTACTACTCTTGGTGGCGCCGTCGGGATCAGCAAGATCGAGGCCTCGATGCAGCTTGATCTGCCGCCTGAGTCCCTGGTCTTGCCACGGCGTACGCCCAAGGCCCGTGTCAGAATGCTGCGCCCGGGCGAGCGCCGGCGAGGGGGAAGTTGACCCTGTGCTGTCCAGTGGCCATTTTCTAGCCGTGGAGGGTGTTTCTTACCCTCTGGTACAATAGAGCTGAAAATGGATGTCGACCGAGATTCCGGTCGGTGGAAAGACGAGGAGTCATCGAGATGGCAGGCGGACGCAAGCGCGAGTTTGACGAGCATATCGCCTTGCAAAAGGCGATGGAGGTCTTCTGGCGCAAGGGGTATACCGCAGCAACGCTGTCGGATCTTACCCAGCAGATGGGGATCAACAAGACCAGCATGTACAGTGCCTTCGGCAACAAGGCGGCACTATTCGTCAAGGCGGCACGTCACTACGTCGAGACGGAAATGCGTGCGCACTTTACGCACTTGCATACCCCCGATGTATCGCTCGGTAAGCGGCTGCGGGATTACATGGTCTCGGTGGTGAGCATGCAGTCAGCAACACCACAGCCCAAGGGCTGCTTTCTGGTGCTGTGTCAGTCGGAAGTTGCCTCAGGCGACATGCCGGAAGAGGCCAGGACGCTGCTGGAGCAAGAAGATCGCATGGCGCTTCAGATGTTTACTGCACTGTTTGAACAGGATTCTGAAGCCATCTCGCTCGGACTCGATAAGGCAGCCGCCGCCAATGCACTGACGTTGTATACGGTGCTCAAGGGCACTGCTGCAATGGCACGCTCAGGAGTGTCAGCACAGCAACTCGAAGTTGTCGTCGAGACAGCGCTGCGTGGGATTGGACTTGAGGCGACGCCATACTGAGATATCGCCTCATTGATCATCAGCATAAGGGCTCTCCATTCTCCATGGAGAGCCCTTCGCGTTTCTGGGGTACGGCCGCTAGCTCAATGCTGTGATTGTCCTGTGAAAAAGAATGCGGTGCCGAGCGTTGTCATTATATACCGATAGGTATAGTATTTATTTCATACCGATCGGTACATAATTTTTCTCAGGTACCGGACATGCATTGGCAGGAGAAAGTCATGAGCTATTCACTCAAGGGTAAGGTCGCACTGGTTACTGGCGCGAATCGTGGTATTGGCAAGTCCATCGTGGATGCCTTCTTCGCCAGCGGCGTGGCCAAAGTCTATCTGGCGGTGCGCAACCCGGAAAGCACTCAGGAACTGCAAGCTCAATACGGCGATAGAGTCGTCGCGCTGCCGGTTGATGTGACTGATGAAGCCTCCGTCAAGAGACTGGCTGAGCAAACGCGTGACGTTGAGATTCTGGTCAACAATGCTGGCGTGATGAACCTGGTGTCTCCGCTGGATGAAGGGGCAGAAGCTGCGCTGCAGCACGAATTCAACGTCAATGTCTTTGGTTTGCTGCGCACTGCGCAGGCATTCGCCGGTACACTTGAGGCCAACAAGGGTGTGCTGGTTCAGCTCAATTCCATCGCCTCCATGAAGACCTTTGGTGACATGACGACCTATTGTGCCTCTAAGGCCGCGGCTTACTCCGTGACGCAGGGGCTGCGTGAAAAGCTAGGCGAGAAGGGGGTCAGCGTCGTCAGCGTGCACCCGGGGCCGATTGCGACTGACATGGGCAAGAGCGCAGGCTTCGACGATGCACCGCAAGCAGAAGTCGTGGCTGCCAGCATCGTCAGTGCACTGGAATCCGGTGATTTCCACGCCTTCCCGGATGAAGTGGCCAAGCAGATTGAAGCGGCCTACCAGAGCTACGCCGAGAATGTCATCCTGGGTGAAATGTCGGTCTAACGGCCTGACCATCTGAGTTATGCTGTGAATCTCGAGTTGGCGTCTTCTTTGGAGAGTGTGTGATGATCAAGGTGAACGTGCTTTATCCCAATGGTCCGCAAGCGACCTTTGATTTCGATTACTACCGTAATACGCATCTGCCACTTGTTGCCGAATTATTGGGAGACGCTCTCCAGGACAAGCATGTTGAGATGGGGCTTGATGCAAGCCCCGGGGGCGAAAAAGCCCCCTATATCGCCATTGGCTCGTTGTACTTTGCGACGGTTGAGGCATTTCATGCCTCTTTAGGACCTCACGCAGAGCAGCTGATGGTAGATGTGATCAACTTCACCAACACTCAGCCTTCATTCCAGGTGAGCGAGTTGTTGTAAGCCTCTCGAATCTTCGCGGCAACATCCGACGGCTGCCTCTTCATGATTGAAGAGGCAGGCCGTTTTGGCGTGTGGAGCTTGTCCCGCTAGATCGCGATAACAGTAAATATCCTGTGGGATTTCTGCCACTATCAGCGGCAAGTCTACTGTAGGTTTCGGGTAACAAGCTTCTAGAGCAGGATTTTGGGGCAGGTTCCTGGGGCGACGAAAAGGATGGCAGACATCAGTGCAGTGAGGAGACAGTATGCGGAGTCGCTCGGAGGATCTTGAGCTGTTGTTGGCGGTGGTCGATAGTGGTGGCTTCAGTGCCGCAGCCAATCGCCTGGATGTGCCAGTGGCCAAGGTGTCGCGTGCTATTCAGCGACTGGAGCGCCAGCTTGAAACGCCATTACTCAATCGCACCACCCGCAGTGTTGCGCTGACAGATGAAGGGCGTGGCTTCGTTGAGCGAGTGCGCGAGGGGCTGCAGCTTCTGGGAGGGGCCGAAGAGGTGCTGATACAGCAGCGGGATCAGCCCGTCGGGCGGCTGCGTGTCGATGCCGCGAGCCCCTTTGTACTTCATCAGCTAGTACCGTTGGTGGGAGAGTTCGGTCGCTGCTATCCCGGTATTTCACTGGAGCTGTCGGCGGCAGATGACATCATCAATCTGCTTGAGCAGCACACGGATGTGGCAATCAGGATCGGGGAACTAGAGGATTCGACTCTGCATGCCAGAGCACTCGGGCGCTCACCGTTACATCTGGTCGCGAGTCCCGGTTATCTGAGCGAGCATGGTGTGCCCGCAAGCGTGGCGTCATTGTCCTCACATCGCTTGCTGGGTTTCATTGCGCCAAGCCGTTTGAATTGTTGGCCATTGAAGGGGGCCGTGAATGGCTACGATGTCACTCCCTATCTCCCCACGAGTAGTGGTGAGGTGATGCGTCAGCTGTGTCTGGCCGGGCAGGGTATCGGCTTGATTTCGCGTTTCATGCTCACGAATGATCTGCGAAGCGGCGCATTGGTTGAGGTATTGCCAGGCCATGTACAGTCACCGAATGCGCGCGAGCAGATTCAGGCGGTCTATTATCGCAATAGCACACTCTCGCCTCGAATTAGTGCCTTTCTAGATTTTCTGGCCCTGCGCTTGATGCTGTAAATACCGAGAAGAGGACAGGGCCAGCAGGTACCGCTATTCACGCTCTATTCGCTTTCGGAGCCTGATGCTATCGGGCGCGGCAAGCGACTCTCTCCAAGGGCAGTATATCTTGAATTTGATCACACAGCCGAATACCTTGGCCATCAGGGAAATCAGCTTATTGAATGATCATTGAGATGATTGCCCCGGCACGCTGAACGGTTCAAGGGGCAATGGCAAATGCCTAGTGTTTGCTTGGAGATGGAATGATGCAAGCCACTGTATTGGATAAGCAGTTGAGTTTTTTAAGAGAAATAGATCGACTGAAAACAGTCGTAAGGCAATCGCCATTGCTGGACAACAGTCGGAAAGAAAACTCAGCCGAGCATTCCTGGCACTTGGCGATGTACGCCTTGCTACTGAATGAATACGCCGGTGGGTCAGTGAATACCCATCGAGTTGTACAGATGCTCCTGCTGCATGATGTTGTCGAAATAGACGCAGGCGATTTCCCGATTCATGATGAATCTTCAAGCAACTCCCAAGCTGAAGAAGAATCTGAAGCAGCCAAGCGATTGTTCGGCTTATTACCTCAGCAACAAGGCAACGAATTTCTGGCGCTATGGCGAGAATTTGAGTCTGCTGAGACAGAAGACGCGAAATTTGCCAAGGCACTGGATCGCTTTCAGCCTCTCCTCGTGAATGTCTTCACCTCCGGTGGAACTTGGAAAGAGAATGATGTTTCCCTTGAGCAGGTCTTCTCTCGGTATGGTCCTGTCATCCAACGTGGGGCGCCGCTGCTATGGGATGTGTGTGAGCAATGGGTAACTCAGCATTTTTCCGAACAAGCATCACGAGCCTCGGGCTTGCAGAAGGGCGACAAGGAATGACATCTCGCGATGCTGCCTGATGAAGGGGAGTACGCTTGCAGCAATAGGCGCTATTCCGGAGAGGCTGCTGTCTACTGCCCAGAATGCACGACAACGTAAAGCGCTCGTGCCTTTGATAGGCGCGAGCGCTTTACGTCAGATCAATGCATCTTCATACAAGTCAGTTGGTTCAATCATTCGCCGGCCATACCTTGTAGATGTGATACGGCGGCTGACCACTATCCTTGCCACCATTGAAAGGGGGTGTGCTGTCGAGCTGATTGACGGTCACGTATAGCCAGCCGTCGGCAGCCCC
>NZ_JEMF01000108.1 GCF_000591415.1 Cobetia crustatorum
TTTTTAAATCTCACGAATGTTGGTCAATCACCTTACCGCAAGTTCTGGCATCTCAACTCTCGGGATCAATGATCGCAATGATGTGGTCTTCCAGATCCTGTTGACGCACCGAGGCTTCCGAGACCGCAAAACGTGAGACGGAAACACCAGCACGCCTGACACTTTTCGCATCCCCCGTCAGCAGCGGATGCCATTCCGGCAGCTCACGCCCTTCATTGAGACGACGATAGCCGCAGGTTTCCGGCAGCCAGCGCAGTCGTGCCACTGTCTCGACATCCAGCGGAATACAGCCCGGCACGCGAGTCGAACGATTGGCATAATCACGACAGCTGACCTTGTTCACATCCAGCAGACGGCAGGCCACATCCAGTACCGCGATATCACCATTATCCTCGTCTTCAAACTTGAGCAGGCAACATTGGCCACAACCATCGCATAACGCTTCCCACTCCGCGGTATTCAATGCCGTCAGTGCATGATGCTCCCAAAAACGCTCACGCAATTCGCCGTCAGGTGGCGTGACATTGCTCATCGTGCTCTCCTCGCCCTGCCGGGCGGCAGGTCTGTCTAGTCTGGTCGGGCCGGAGTTTCAGGACACTGGCCTCTCAATATCAGTAATGCGTTTCCGGCGGTGTCACGCCCAGCTCTTTCAGGAGATTTTCCTTGGCCGGCGGCATCTGCAGGTAGAAGCCCTGCTCACGGATCTTCTCCAGCACGGTCACACTATCCACGCGCGCCAACGGCTTGTTGGCACGAATCAATATCGTCATGAGTGCAGTCGGCTTGCCGAAGATTCCCAATAGGAATTCTGGCACGTCCTTCAGTCCACGCGTCTTTTCGACGTAGAGATACATCTCGTCCTTTTGGGTGCTCTTGTATATCTCGCAGATCATCTTGTCATCAGTCATGGTGCTATCCATCGTCTGGCATCGCTTGCGCGCATCAGCATCACTCCCGGTCGCGGGCACAACCGGAGAGAACGCTATCGGGTCTTCCTCATCAAGCCTTCTTCACCAAGCCACGCAATGACTATACCGCCAGCGCCTTGGCCAGGCGCTCGGCCAATAGATCACCACGCCAGCCGCTGGGCAATGGCAATGCTTCGCCATCATGATCGGCGATTACCAGCGCTTCCATGTCACGACGTCTGCCGAGAATTTCCGGCTTGACGCCTTGTGCTTCGGCGACGGCATTCACCTCTCGCTTGAGACGCTTCATGCGATTCTTCCACTCTGGCGCCAGTGGTGAAGGCGGCACACGCGGCAATTGACTGTCATCAATCATGGCCACGTCCTTGAGAATCGCAAGCACGGTATCGCCTTCACGCTTGATCTGCGGTGGACGCATGCCTTCCACCTTGGCCATATCGAAGCGATTGATCGGTAAGCGCTCACAGATACCAAACAGCTGCGCATCGGCCAGCAAGCGTGAACGTGGTACATCACGCTTGCGAATCTGTACTTCACGCCATTCACACAGCGCCTGCCAGGATGCCAGGCCCCGCGGACTCAGCTTCCACAGGCTACGATGACGCTTCCAGTACTCCGGATCAGGTATCGAGCCACCACTGCTACCCGGTGCGCTGCAGTCCTCTTTCAGCCAGTCCATACGTTCTAGCTTTTGCAGCGCAGCGCGCTGTTCTGTCCATACTTGCGGCAGGAACAGCACATCCAGCGCAGCATAATCACACTGGCCCTGTGTCAGCGGACGCTTGAGCCAGTTGGAGCGCGTCTCTTCCTTGGGCACGGTGATACCGGCAACACGCTCGACCAGACGCTGATAGCCCATCGAAGCTTCACCACCGGTCAGGCCTTCAGCAATCTGGGTATCGATCAATGGTGTCGGCGCGACGCCTGCCCAACGCAGAAATACTTCCATATCCTCGCCACAGGCATGCAGCAACTTGAGCGGGCCTTCAGCCCCCAGCAGGCGCTTGAGTGCATCACTGGCCGGCACGACGGTCGGGTCAATCAGGAAGATACGCGGCGTAGTGCCGTCTTCTCCTGGTAGCTGACCATCACGGGCCGCCATCAACTGCACCAACGCCGGAATCGGGAAGAAGGTGGACTCACGGATGAATTCGGTGTCCAGCGCCAACCAGTCGGCGCCCTCAAGCTCGGCGCAGGCAGTCGCCAAGGCTTCGGGAGTCTCGACCCAGATAGCGTCGAAATCTAGCTCTGACAACAATGCAGCGGAAGCGGGAAGTTGGTCGCTCATCAGGGTAGGAATCTCGCGGTGACAGGCTTGCCCGGGCAAGCGGAAAAATGAAGGTGACGGGCACTTGCCAGACACCGGGCGGCAAACGACAACGGGCGTGGCGGCTTATGACCACCACGCCCGCAGGCGTACTGCTGTGTCACGGCAAGCGCCGTAACCGTCAAATCTCGCCGAGGTTAAACGGCAAACGACCGCTGAAGGCGCGACTCAGGGTCCCACCATCAACATACTCGAGTTCACCCCCCATCGGCACGCCGTAGGCCAGACGCGTCATCTTGAGCAACTGCCCGCCATGATTGACGTCGCGAAGCTGCTCGGCAATGTAGTGCGCCGTGGCCTCGCCCTCGACCGTAGGGTTGGTGGCCAGCACCAGCTCCTCGATCTGGCTCTCACGCACACGGGTTTCCAGCGCATCGAGGCCGATATCTTCAGGCCCGATACCATCCAGCGGTGAAAGATGGCCGTGCAGCACGAAATAGCGCCCCACATAGCCACCCGCACCTTCGATGGCGAGCTGATCCGCGGGGGATTCCACCACGCACAGCACGCGCTCGTCACGCCGCGGGCTCAGACACAGCTGACAGATCTCTTCCTCGGTCAGCGTGCGACAGCGTGCACAGTAGCCTACACGCTCCAGCGCTTCGCCCAGCACACCGACCAAGCGGTCGGCGCCCATGCGGTCACGCTCGAGCAGATGCAGTGCCATGCGCTGCGCGGTCCGCGGCCCCACGCCTGGCAATACCCGTAGCGCTTCAAGCAGCTGATCAACCAGCGGCGAAAAGCCCATTAGAAGGGCATCTTGAAGCCAGCCGGAAGATTCATGCCGGCAGTCGCCTCTTCCATCTGCTTCTTGGAAGCGACTTCGACCTTGCGCACTGCGTCATTGACGGCGGCAGCCAGCAAGTCTTCCAGCAGTTCCTTGTCTTCTTCCATCAGGCTCGGATCGATCTCGACGCGCGACACATCGTGACGGCCGTTCATGGTGATCTTGACCATGCCTGCGCCAGATTCACCCTGAACTTCAGCTTTGGCCGCTTCTTCCTGGACCTGCTGCATGCGCTCCTGCATTTCCTGCGCCTGCTTCATGATGTTACCCATACCGCCTTTTCCACCAAACATGGCTCACCTCATCAATAATCTGTTGAATATGAAATATGCATCGGAAGCCGCGTCAAACCGTGACAGGGCTTCCTGATGACCGGTGCCGCTTCAATGCCTCACCGGCCCCTGTGCTGTTCATCTGACTGACGACATCAGAAGTTGTCTGGCTCGAAGGAGTTGACGCTGTCTTCGAGCAGACGCGCACCCAACTCCTGCTCCAGTAACTGAATATGCGGGTCAGCACGCAAGGCTTCAACCGCACGCACGTGGCGTTCGCCCAACATGCGAATACGACGACTATGTGGCGTCTCCAATCCCTCTGGCAGCGGTGCAACATTCACCTCAAGCACGCGCTCCACTCCCTGCCCCGCCAACGCCTTGTGAATACGCTCGCGGTGCACATCCGCCATCATCGCCGACTGAGCGGGATCGAGGCGTAGCTTCAGGTGCGTGCCATCATCGTGCTCGACCAGACAATGCGCACCGATATTGCGTGTGATGCCACCGAGGCCCAACGCGGGGAACAGCTCCAGCCACGCAGCATGATTCAGGCGTCCATCTGCCGTCGATGCCTGCGGCGTAGTCACAGGCGTAGTCACGGGCGTAGTCACGGGCGTAGTCACGGGCGTAGTCACGGGCGTAGTCACGGGCGTACTCGCGACCGGCGCAGACTCATTTGCAACAGCGGGCTCAGGTGCTTCCACTGGCGCAACAGCAGGTGCTGCAACGGCGATAGGCTCTGCAGCAGGTGCTGATGATACTGACTCAGCTTCTACTGATTCATGTGCGACGGCTGGTGTTGCGACGGGCTCTGTAACAGGTACTGCTACTGGCTCGGCTTCCACCGTCGTCTCAGCGCCGCTACCGAAGGCAGCACTCAAGCGCGCCATCGCCGAACTGGCCACCTGACTACCAACCACAGGCTCTGGCGCCGAGACTGACTCGGCCTCAGACACTGAGGCCGAAGTTGGCTCCAAAGCGGGCTCAGCAACCCTTTCAGGTGGCGACACTGCCTGGTGCGCTGGCTGAGCAACCGGCTGGGTGGCTTGTGACACGGGCTGTGAAACTGATGAAGACTCACTACTGTCTAGTGCGTGAAAGCCGGCATCCTGGGCGTCGTAAGGTACGTCCTCCGTTGCCCAGGGCGGCGGCTCTTCCGCCATCGGTGCTGTCGGTTCGGCAGCCGGTTGAACCGGGGTCTGCTGAACTGGGGCTTGTTCAGCGGGGACTTGCTGAACCGGTACTTGCGGAGCTGATGCCGGCGCTTCAGTACTGGAGGCGGTCGGCTGATTGGCAACCGGCTGTCCTGTCATCGGCAGCGGCGTCTGCGCCGGGCGCGGCACGCCTTGCGGACGGAAGGCCAGCATGCGCAGTAGCGTCATTTCCAGCGCAGTTCGCGCATCGGGCGCATTGCCCATGTCACCGCGCCCCTGCAAGGCGATCTGATAATAAAGCTGCACGTCTTCGCCGGTGAAACGACAGGCCAGCGCCAACAGCGCTTCACGGTCGCCATGGCCGTTGTCCAGTGCGCTCGGCACCATCTGGGCAATCGCCAGACGGTGGAACACGGACGCCATGTCATCCAGCACGCCGCCATAATCCGGGCCTTGCTCGGCCAGCATCGCGACTTCAGCCAACAGGCTTGCCGCATCCAGCGAGGCCAGACATTCAAGCAGCGCCAGCACATGACGATGATCGAGCATACCGAGCATCGCAGCGACATCTTCGCGACGCACGCTGCCATGGCCGAAGGCGATCGCCTGATCAGTCAGACTCATGGCGTCACGCATCGAGCCATCGGCCGCCTTGCCCAGCAGCCACAGGGCATCTTCCTCGAAGCTGACTTCCTCGCGAGCGAGAATGTCCTTGAGGTGGTCAACCACGCGTACCGGCGGCATGTTCTTGAGCGTGAACTGCAGGCAACGCGACAGAATGGTGACCGGCAGCTTCTGCGGATCGGTCGTCGCCAGCAGGAACTTCACATGGGGCGGCGGCTCTTCCAGCGTCTTGAGCAGCGCATTGAAACTGTGCGTCGACAGCATGTGCACCTCATCGATGAGGTACACCTTGTAGCGGCCCTGGGTCGGTGCGTACTGGACGTTGTCCAGCAGTTCTCGCGTGTCCTCGACCTTGGTCCGCGAGGCGGCGTCGACTTCGATCAGGTCGACGAAGCGCCCTTCGTCGATTTCGCGACAGGTACCGCACACGCCACACGGCGTGGAGCTGACGCCCTCTTCGCAGTTCAGGCACTTGGCGAGAATGCGTGCCAGCGTCGTCTTGCCGACACCGCGGGTCCCGGTGAACAGATAGGCATGGTGCAAGCGCCCCTGATCGAGGGCATTGACCAGCGCACGGCTGACATGCTCCTGACCGATCAGTTCGTGAAAATTGCGCGGGCGCCACTTGCGCGCCAATACCTGATAGCTCATTGAGCGGGGCATTCCTTGGGTGACCTGGGGACCTGTGCGACGTGGTTGAACTCACCACCAGCAATCGACAGGCGGAGACCCTGCTTGAGGTCTCACTGAGAATGCGCTCATTCTAGCGACTTGCCGAGTGGCTTCAAAGCACGTTGCCACATCCAGATAAGGATTAAGCCGCACGTCCCCAAACGCCAGACACGACGAAACGCCCTGAAGGGCACTGCAAAGGGGTATCACAAGATATTAAGAGGTATCACAAGAAATGCTTGGTGTTCGAAAAAGCGGGCATTTCAGAAAAGTAGGGGGGAGTACGAGGGGAAATCATTTCGGTGAACACGAGACTTTCATGTTGCCAATGAAAGTTTTAGAGCCCTGAAATGGAGGCGGCCCCTATCAGCCACATCCCGGCACACACGTCAGCCGCTACCGTTGCTCCCTTCCGGGCCTGGCGGAGTTTGCAGCCTAGCATTGCGAGAGGACCAACAAGGGCCACCACAACATGATCATCACTCAAGGAGTGACCTGCCCAACCGCTTGAACTTCAAGCACTTGGCGTGATCAAGGCGCACACTATAACAGCGCATTCCGTCCCTCACAAGAGGCGATACCACTACCGCTTAGTGTGCCTTATCTTGAGGAGACCGCGGCCGGAAGTGACGTACCATCACGGGCAGCATCAACATCAAGACAATCATCCGCAGTAGATGGTGGAACGCGACGAAAATCGGATCCAACCCCAGTGCAACAGCCAACAACGCCATCTCCCCGATCCCTCCCGGTGCCAGCGCCAGAAAGGCAACATCACGCGGCACCCCCATCAGCTGATGGATGAGCTCGGCAAACACACCCAATACCGCCAACGCAATCAGCGTTGCGACACCTGACTGTGCCATCAGGCCGGCCAGCACTCGCGGCGCCAGCCCCTTGAAGCGCGCACCAATCGCGCAGCCCAGCACTAGCTGCATCACATCGGTGCCCCACACCGGCGGTGAAAAGCGCGCCACATCACCCAGCGAGAACGCCATCGCGACCAACAGTGGCGCCAACAATGCCGCATTAGGCAGTCTCAGACGCTTGCCTAGTGGCAGCAGCACTGGCAGCAATAACACCAACCACAGCCCGCCAATGACGACCTTCTCATTATCCGCTGTCGAGGTACCACCCTCCAACAACCAATACAGCGGCGGTAGAATCAGGATGACCAGCAGCACACGCAACGACTGAGCCACCGCAATGCGCTGCGGATCGCCACCGCTACGCTCACCGATGACCACCATCGCCGTCAGTACACCAGGCACCGACGCGAACCAGGCGCTAGTGGCATCGAAACCGCAGCGCCGATACCAGGCGGCACAGGCCAGCGTCGATACCCACACCCCCAGTAACAACAACAGGCCAGAAAGCCACCAACTGGAGAGGTGCGACATCAGTTCGGGCGAAACGCGCGCACCTAATGTCAGCCCCAACACACCGATGAATAGACTGCGTAGTCGATCGGGGACGGCCAGCGCCAGCCCTGCCATCGCCCCTAGCAAATTGGCGACCAACGGCCCCAGCATCCAGGCCAGCGGCATGCCACTGAGCTGAAATACTCCGCCGCCTATCAAGCCTAGTGCCAGCGACTTGCCTAGCGGCAATTGAGCCATCACTCGCGTAAGGCAGAATTTCCATCCCCGACGCATAACATCAAGCGACATGAGGCATCCTTATCGACGACACGAAATGAAGAGGCAATGATACGCTGGAGTACGCCATGATGACTGCTGCCTGTATCCTGAAAAGTACCTGCCGCCGCGAGCACAGACCTTGCCTGCGTGGATGGTTGACCCGCCTTTGCCCGGAGCCCGGATGACTCACCCTGACCCGACGCCCTCTCCCTCTAGCTCCAGCGCGCCTGTCGAGACGACTCGGCTGCTACTGGTAGAGGATGATGCTCTGCTGTCCAGCACCCTATGCAGCGTCTTTGAGGGCGATGGCCTCAGCGTGACTCACCTGGCCAATGGCAGCGCGGCGCTAACGCTGCTGGCTGACGAGGAACAACACGGTTTCGCACTGATCTTGCTGGACCTCAACCTGCCTGGCGCCTCAGGTCTCGAGATACTAGCGGCACTACGCCAGCACGACCGTCACACGCCAGTACTGATTCTGACCGCACGTGGTGCCATCGAGGACCGTGTGCGTGGACTGGACCTCGGGGCCGATGACTATCTCGCCAAGCCCTTCGCACTCGACGAGCTGGAGGCCCGCGTACGCGCCCTGCTACGCCGTCATGCCAGTCTGCAGCCCATCGGCCACAGTCCTCGGACGGCGGCGCGATTGGTGATTGGCAGCCTCGCCTTCGAGCCCCTCAATGCGCGCTTTTTACTGGCGGATACACCGCTGGCACTGCCACCGCGTGAGCAGCGTCTACTCGGTTGCCTTATTCAACATGCCGGTGAGCCGGTCGACAAGGCACGTCTGACCGAGGAGGCTTTCGGCAGTCATGCGGCCGTCGGCGATAACGCCATCGAGGTCTATGTGCACCGCTTGCGCAAACGTCTGGAGGGCAGTGATGTCCGGCTGCGAACGGTACGCGGGCTGGGCTATTTGCTGGAAAATACTTCCCCCCCATCGGCTGCACAGGCCGGCGCGCCAGCAATGGACTCACCAGAGTGAATGCTGCTGACAACTCAGAGGGCGCTGTCAACGAGCCTTCCACATCGACGTCCAACAGGTCTATCAGCCTTTATCACCGCCTGCTGAGCTGGCTGCTGATACCGCTACTGGCGCTAGGTACGGTATTGCTGGTACAAGCGTTTCTCTCGGCACGCGATGCAGCAGACCGCGCCTATGACCGGCTACTGGAGGCCTCTTTGGTCACCATCGCCGAACAGGTCAAATGGCAAGACGGTCAGCTATGGCTCGACCTACCACCGGCAGCGTTGGAAATGCTGGCGACCGATGCCCAGGAACGCGTGTTCTACAGTTTGGTAGATGCCGATGGAGAACAGGTCACTGGCAACACGCGTCTACCGGATGCCAATACACTCGCAGCTGGGCCTCACGCCTCACAAGAGGCGCTGGGGCGTAGTGGCGAGCTCGCCTTTCGCGACATCGCCTGGCAAGGACAGGCACTGCGGCTTGGCAGTCTCGAGACTCGCCTTGGGGGCTGGGGTGATGATCCCCGTCATGGTCAGCGCTTCAGCATCCGCGTCGCCCACACCCGCGAAGGTCGCGAGGCACTGACGCGCGAACTGTTCAGCGGCTCGCTGATACGTATTGCTGGCATGGCCGTGCTGGCACTGTTGGTCGTGTTGATCGGTGTGCGTTTGGCACTGTCACCACTGATACGACTCAGACGTGCTATCCGCGAGCGTGATCCACGCAGTCTTGCCCCGCTCAACCTCTCACTCCCACGTGAGCTGGAAGAACTTCGTAACACTCTCAACGAGCTGCTGGCACGCATGCGACGAGTACGCGTCAATCAGGAGCGCTTTATTGGCGACGCCTCACATCAGCTGCGTACCCCCCTGGCCGGTCTCTCGGCGCATGCTGAGCTCGCGCTGCGCAACGAAGACCCTGCCGCTTGGCACGCTGCACTGAAGCAAATGCAGGCTACCGCCAGTCATACCGCGCACCTCGCCAGTCAACTGCTCTCGCTGACACGACTCAACAACCCTGAGGTACAGCCTGAGCGTGTGCCATTGGAACTATCGGCGCTCGCCCGCGCCACCGTCAGTCGTCACTTCCTGCGTTGTGATCGCGCGGGTGTCGATCTCGGCCTCGAGATAGCGCCCGAAATCGACAACACTGCCTGGACACTCGGCGTAGCGTGGCAACTTGAAGAGGGACTGGCCAACCTGATCGACAATGCCTGCAAGCATGGCGCGCACATCGTCACGCTAACGCTGGCCCGAGTCGCCACTACCGGTGATGACGAGACACCTGAGTCATTGGCGGGACGCCTGATACTTGGCGTGGAGGATGATGGTCCCGGCATTCAGGCTGAACGCCGCCTGCTGGTGCTACGTCCCTTTCATCGCCACGCTCAGCCAGACAGTGAAACGGCCCCTGTCACGCGTGGAGGCGCTGGGCTAGGACTGGCAATTGTTGATGGGATTGCCCGCCATCACGATGCACGCCTGACACTGAGCGATGCCAACATTCATACCAACGCCAATACCCACTCCGGCGCCCATGCTGACGCTGAGATTGTTGTTGTGGCTGGCACGGAGACAGGTATCACGGACACGCCACGGCGCGGACTGCGCGTCAGCCTGTATCTTGAACCCTGCCCGCCACCGGCCAGTGATGACCTCGAAGGAGATTCTGCATGCTAGCCACCCGCGGCCGGCGCGCCAGATCAAGAACCCGGCGTTCCTCACTGCTGTTACCAGTACTGCTGCTGCCGAGCCTATTACTGACACAGGTGGCATCCGCCGCTGATACCTATCCCGGCTTCGATCCACAAAGTGATGAACATCAGACGCTGTGGCTGCGTAATGGCCAGCCACTTAAGCGGCTCGATACGACCGCTGACAGTATGCGCGATGGCACGGCGACCGATGCCAACGTGTCACACAGGGCCGATCTCGAGATTCATGCCGCGCTGGATCTCCCCGAGATACGCCCACTGCTGGTGCGCTACAGTCGCAAGCATCCAGATCTCCTCATGCACTACGTCAATCGCTCCGCCCTATCGCTGGAGGCGACCTATCTCAAGGCTCCTCTCAAGACGCGCGCTGACCTGATGATCTCCTCCGCCATGGGTCTGCAGTACCGACTGGCCAATCAAGGTCATGCCCGGGCGCTGGACACGCCGAATCTATTGGCCTGGCCTGACAACTCGCGCTGGCGTAACGAGCTATACGCCATGAGCTTCGAACCCATCGTGATGGTGGCACGCCGTGATGCCATGCAGCGACTGGCAGACCTCGATGGCCTGCGTAATCCACGTGATGTACTGCGCAGTCATCGTGATCTCTGGCATCTGCTGGAGACACGTCGTGACGTGCTACGAGGACGCATCATCACCTATGACCCACGTGCCAGCGGTTCCGGCTTCACCTACGCAGTATCGGATGCCCGCCAGTCGCCGCGTTACTGGACACTGGTGCGCGCCATGGGCCAGGCCGATGCCAGACTGGTCAACACCACTGGCGCGATGCTCGAGGCACTGGCGGAGGGCAAGGTGGATATCGCCTACAACCTTGTCGGCCCCTATGCCGTGACCTTCGCGCGTACGCATCCTGAGCTTGAGGTCATCGTGCCGGAAGACTACGTGCTGATTCAGCGCCGGTTGGCCTTTGTGCCTCGCCAGGCACCACACCCCGAGGCAGGTGAAGCCTTTCTCGATTGGTGGTTGAGCTCAGAAGGCCAACAGCGTGTCGCAAATGAAAGCGAGCTCGGCGCATTGCACCCCGAGGTGCGAGGCGAAGGCAGTGCGCATGATCTGCGGGAGCGGCTAGGCGATGCTCTACGCCCCATCGATATCGGCCCCGGTCTTCTCGCGACGCTTGACCGTCTGAAGCAAGCCAGCTTCCTGAGCCGCTGGACCTTGGAATTCCAGGCACCGCCGCCGGTGATACAGGAAAAGTAGCGTCATAGGCGTATTTCAAAACACACAAGGCGCCCCGCAGGGCGCCTTGTGTGTTTTGCATGACATCATGCCAGGCGGGCTAGCGCCCTCCTGCATCGCCACCGCCGCCATCACCGTCCTGTGCATCGGGCGTTGATTCGCGCAGTCCGGCATCTTCACGCCCCGCCAGCGCATCATTGGTTGGCTTGCGACGCGCAATCAGTGCACCGCCTTCAAGGTGCTCGCTACTCTCCGGCGAACCACTGGCAGGTCGCTGCATCTGCGGCATCATATCGCGCTGCTCTACCAGACGCTCGGTGCCATCTTGACGATGCAGCCAGACATCCATCTGCTGGAAGGCGACCTTGATGCCATGTTCACGGAAGCGTGCATCGATCAGTCGATTGATCTCATCCGTCGCGTATAGACGGTCAGTAAGGTCATTGACGTAGATACGTAGTTCAAAGCCGAAGTTGTCCTTGTTATAGGTCAGACAGAACACCAGCGGCTCCGGGTCCTTGAGCACCCGCTTGTTCTCTTGCGCGGCCTGCAACAACAGGCGATGCGCCAGATCCAGATCACTGCCATGCGCAACACCGAAGTTGAGCACCACCCGCGTGACGTTGTCAGACAGCGACCAGTTGATCAGCTGATCAGTGACGAACACCTTGTTGGGGATGATGATTTCCTTGCGGTCGAAGTCGGTCACCGTGGTGGCACGGATCCGGATACGATTGATCGTACCGTGCAAGTTACCCACCGTGATGGTGTCGCCGATGCGCACCGGACGCTCGAACAGAATGATCAGGCCCGAGATGAAGTTGGCAAAGATCTCCTGCAAGCCAAACCCCAACCCGACACCCAGCGCCGCCACCAACCACTGCAGCTTGTCCCAACTGACCCCCATGCTCCCCAGCGTCATCACGAAGCCGGTCGCCATGATCACGTAGGACAGCAATGAGGTAATCGCGTAGCTGGAACCCTGCTTGAGTTCAAGACGCGACAGGATCGACACCTCCAGCAAGCCCGGCAAGTTACGCGCCATCATCACCGCCACGCCGAGAGTGACCATCGCCGCGATCAAATCCGCCAGCGAGATGGGGGTCGCCGGGTCCCCCTCAACCGATGCCGCGATGTCCCACACGACAACGCTGTCGAGATAGCTCAGTACATTGAGCAGGTCCGCCCACACCACATAGAAGATGAACAGGAAGCTGATGACGAGGATCAGCTTCGACAGTCGCAGTGACTGGGAATTGACCTGCTCCATGTCCAGCGGTGGTTCTTCCACCACATCGGCACTGCCTTCAGCTCCGTCCTGTACCTGCGCACGACGCCGAGCAATGGCGCGACGATAGGCCAGCCGCCGTGCAGCCACCGCGAGCCCGCGAATCACCGTGGCTTCCACCAGAATCCAGGCACCAAACAGATAAAGCGTGGTGATGAAGCGCCCGCTCAGACGTAGCGCGGTGTACTCATAGCCCAGGCAGATCAGCACACCCAACGCCACCGGCACCATCGCCAGCGCGAGGCCGAGAATCAGGCGGAACAGCTTGAGCCCAAAGAACGGCACATGCGCCAGAATCAATCGTGACAGGTAGACGCTCATCGCGACCAACCCACCGAACAGAATAAACAGGCCCAGCGGGCGCTCAAGCAGATTGAGGTCGGCCTCGCTGATGATATTAGTGATCAGAATGACTGGCAGCAGCGCACATCCAATCCACCACAGCTGACGACGTAGTTCCGCCACGTAGGTCGCCGGCCATTGGAAGTGACGCTCTGCCACACCGTCCTTGACCAGCAGTCGGCGGAAGATGCCAAAGATGCCCCAAGCCAGCGATAGCTTGAGCAAGGCCTGCCCCAGCGCCCATAGCATGATGCCCTCGCCCAGTGACAACACTCCGCCAACCAGCGCAAGGGCCAATGCACCCGGAATCGCCAGCAGCACATTCAACAGGATGGCGCGCGGCGTATGTAGCTGAGTATCCTGTTTGAGACGCCCAATCTGAGCATGCAGGTCCGCCAGCCGAGCGCGAATGCGTGAGCGCTTCCAGGTGATGAAGATCAGTAGCAACAAGCCCGGTAGCCCGAACCACATATCCGTCAGCTGGAAGCCCTTGGATAGGCCCGCCATCACGGCGCGCCATACGGTCGGCTTGAGTTCCTCGGACAGCATCTCGGGGGAACGCATGAGCCAGTCCAGGTCCAGCGGTTTGCCATTGGCCACCCAGAACAACTGCTCTTCGATGGTCTGGCGTAAACGTCCTGACACTTCCAGCAACTGTTGTTGATTGAGCTGAAGATCAATGGCGCGTGCAAGCAGGCTGTCGTATTCCTTGTCGAGCTTGTCGACCAACTCCTTGCGTGCATCCAGCTGACGAATCAGTGCCTGACGTAGCTCGTCACTGACCTCTGCGTTATCGCTATTACCACCTGGGCGCTCCAACGCTGCCGATTCGCTCAGCACCTGGCTTTCCAGGTAATGGGGAATATCGGTGAGTTGCTCACGCACCTTGTTAAGCTCGAATTGCCTGAGGCGTAGATCAGCGATCTCTTCTTTCAAGTCCTGGCGCACATCCACCTTGGGCAAGCGGCTCTGCTGCTCACGCAGAATACGTGCCAGCAGCACGCTGCCCTTGATGGCTTCGATCTGCTCACTCATCGTGCGCTCAACCTGAGTCACCCGATCCAACTGGGTGCGCACTTCCAGACCATCACGAATCACTGCATTGACGCGATCGGTAATCGCCAATAACTGACTGCTGAGTTCACGGTTACGGTTCAGTACCTGCTTGAAAATGGGGTTGTCGGCCAACGCCGCATTCTCACCGCTGGTCGCATCCGCAATCGTCTGCTCGGACTGATTGCGCCGCTTGTCATTCACCAGATTCTGAATCTGCTGAAGATCTTTCTCGAGAGTCTCGATACGACGGCTATAAAATGTCTTGCGAACCTGAGCCAGCGCGCGCAGTTGAGAGCTCGAATTGAGCTCGGCATGGCTCAATTCGCCACGCGTATCCGCTAGCGCCAAACGCGCCTCAAGCAAATCACGCCCAGTTCCACTCAACTCCTGATCGTCATTGCTGGAGAGCTGAGTCTGCAATTGCTGTACCTGCTGCTGCGCATCGGCCAGCGTGGAGCGCGAACGCTCTGGCAAACTTTGGGCATCGATGAGGCGACGGTTGGTATCGGCCAGCTTGTCCTGCAATGCCTGAAGCTCATCGAGAATGGCCGTCATGCGCTTGTCCAGCGCATCAACCGACTCACCATCAAGTGTCTTTTCGTCTAGCGCAGTATATTCCTGCGGCAGCCGTGACAGCTCAGCCTGCACCTCGACCAAGTCTGCCGGGGCCGACTTGATCTCGGCCTTGAGACTACGCAGATTGCTTGTCGCCTCGCTGAAGTCATCCAGTACCGTCAACGTTTCCTTGAGATCGGCTATTCGTTGACGTGTATCAGCGTCAGGTTTTTCAACGCTTTGCAGGTCCTCAAGCTGGCTCTGAACATTAGACCTTTCAGGGGCTGCAGCGCTGGCTATTTCCGATACACCACACAACAGCACCATCAGTATCAGGGCGCCTGTCAGTAGCATCAGTCTCAAGGGGTTATTGCCTGTCACATCCATCTCCTCAACCGCGCCATCGTTCTTGTGCGGCGTCCACACGGCCCGCAGTGTCTGCATTGTCGACTGCGCCTGCAACGCGCGCAATCACTGCCATGAAAACCTTGTCGCGCCACGCAGTGACTTACCCTCCCAAGAGTCGGAGTGTCATGGAGTAGCGACAGCCTCTGTCGGCATCAACGTGCTGGAACAAGGCACCTGACAGCCAGTAGAATGGCAGACTTGTCATGATCATTGCTCCATACTCCGCAGCTCGTCTCCCGCGGCGTTACCCCACCAGGATATCCTCATGCCTTTCCGTCTCATCTCTACCGGATTCCGGCCAGCCACCGCGTGCCTATCCGGTTTGCTGGCGACGGCCCTGCTGACCCTCGCGGCATCAGCCAGCGCTGCCGTGCCCTATACCATGGATACCCAGGGTCGCATGGTGCTGGCCAATGGCCAGCGCTTCACTCCCCAGGAATTGGGCATGACACCCGCACAGGCACGTGCTGGCGCCAAGAACAGTGATGTTCGACGCACGCCAACCTACTCGCCGCCTGCGTCCAAGAGCACACGGGCAGAGCAGAGTTTTGTCCCTGTCGGTGAGACGATTCCCACGAAAATGACGGGGACTGATGCTGATGCCGAGCAGGAAAATCGCTCTAGCGATAGCCCGGCTCAGCTTCGCGCACAGGAACGTGTTGCGCTTGAGGACAATGCCGAGAGCAATCCACTGGCGATCACCGCCTATAAGCGCAACTACCTGCTGCCTTGGGCCTACAACTCGACGCCCAATGCCGAAAGCTTCAATCAGGTGACACGCGAAGGCGATGTGGACAAGACCGAAGTCAAATATCAGCTCAGCTTCAAGGTCGAGCTGATGGACGACGTCTTTGGCGACAACGGAGATGTCTTCTTTGCTTATACTCAGCGCAGCTGGTGGCAGGCGTACAACTCCGATGCTTCATCTCCGTTCCGCGAAACCAATTACGAGCCGGAAGCCTTTATCCAGTTCGATAATCGCTTCGAGCTGTTCGGATGGACCAACACACGCAATCGCCTTGGCTTTGCACACCAGTCCAATGGCCGCTCCGATCCGCTATCGCGCAGCTGGAATCGCGTCTACGCCGACATGATGTTCCAGAACGGTGACTGGGCCGTGGCCGTCACACCGCATTGGCGGGTGCCGGAAGAGTCCGATGACGATGACAACCCGGATCTCTACAACTACATCGGCTACGGCGATATCACCGTGGGCTATACCGCGGATCAACATGAATTTACCTGGATGGTGCGTGGCAACCCCTCCAAAGGGAATTTCGGCAACCAGCTGGATTATTCTTTCCCGCTATTCGGCAAGGTACGTGGCTACGTGCAGTACTATCACGGCTATGGCGAAAGCTTGATCGATTATGATCACAGCGTGAATCGCTTCGGTCTCGGGTTCTCGATCAACACCTTCTTCGCCGGACTACCCGAAACCTGATGGCAGATCATCCACGGTTCTGACGGAACCGGATATCACGCAAAACGGACAGCCTTGGCTGTCCGTTTTGCCGAGCGGCGCCTGTTACGCAGACCCGCCGAGCGGTTTCTGCCCAATAACCTTGCAGAACTGATCCAGGTCATTCTATCTGCCCAATTTCCGACGATCTTGCGGTCTCTTGCCCATCTGCCCTTGTGTTTATTCCGAGCGGCCCCAACGCTTTATATATGGCCTCACGAAACGCCCTGCGTTGAAGTGAGGGCTTTGTAGCAAAGTCCATAGCAACACAAGGTCATGCCCTGCCGCCTGCGGCGCCCCAGGGAAGATGACATTCGAGAGTCATGAGCACTGCCTAAAGCTGTGCTTGCTATTCACGAAGTCTCATTCGACACACGGGAAGGAATTACATCATGGCTATGCAAAAGATCGGTGATCACACGACGTCAGCTACCAATGCCAACACCGAACAGCTGAAGGATGATCTGCGCCATCTATCCCAGACCGTCGAGGACCTGATACATGCCTCGGCTGAAGATTCCCGCGATAGCATGAAAGAAGCACGTGCACGCGCCCAGACTCGTCTGGAAGCGACTCGTGCTCGCCTCAGCGAACAAGGTGATCGTATCGCTGCCAGCGCACGCCAGTCCGCTGATTGTACCGATCGCTATGTCCACGACAATCCGTGGACCAGCATCGGTATCGGCGCCGCCGCTGGCGTTGTCTTCGGCATTCTGCTCGGCCGCCGCTAATGCAGGAACAAGGGCCGGTTGAACGCGTACTTGGCGCCATCCGCCGCCTGACAGCAAGCCTTGTGGAAAGCGGCGAGACGCGTCTGCGTCTCGCCGTGCTGGAACTGGAGGAAGAGCGCGAGCGATTGTTCGTGCTCCTGCTGCTGTCTGGGATCGCCCTGATGCTGATCTGCTTCGGCATCGGTCTGGCCATTCTGCTGGTGGTCGCGGCGTACTGGGATACTCATCGTCTGCTCGCTATCGCTCTGTGTAGCGGTACGCTGCTGGTGCTGGGAGGAGTGATTGTCTGGCGCGTCAAGGCCATCGCCTCACGACGGAGCTTGCTGCGTTCCACACTTAGCCACCTGAGTACCGACAACGAGAGCCTCAAGGATGTACGTGCCGAGGCGCTGGCTCGCCAACGTCAGCGCGAACACAATTGATGTGCGGAGGTAATATTCGTGCATTACCTGAATCAGAAGTGATACACGAACTCGTCGCCAGGGAGGTCTTATGAGTCCTTCAGGACAGCCAGCCTTGCAGCGTGATCCGCCTTCGTCTGCTTCTCTCAAGACGAGAAATGGGCAATCGCATCCACGTGATGTACGACGCGCTGAGCTCGAAGCACGTATCACTCAACAGCGCCTCGACATCAGCCACGCCATGCAGGATCTCGAAACTGCCACGGCGCCGATTGATCGTGGCTGGGCCAAGATTCAGCAATACCGTGGCCCGCTCGTCTTGCTAGGCGGCCTTATCGCCGCGCGTGGTGGATTCAAGCCGAAGAAAGGTTTGAGTCTCGTGAAACGTGGCCTGATGGGATGGGTAATGATTCGGCGCTTGCGAGTACTGTTCAACAAATAACTCGCAATGAATAGGCAAGACCGTTTTGCGCGATAGTCGTATCACGCTCAGCGATACAACGAAAAGCCCCACGATCTGGCATTCAGGTCGTGGGGCTTTTTTCATTTTCATAACATTCAATCGCTTACGCCGCTCGACTGGTCTGCCTGAGCAGATGAACAGCCAGATAGAGCACCGCAAAGATCATCCCCAACACCGCGGCAAAACCGAACACCTCGCGACCGCCGCCGGGCAAGAACTCCAGGAAGGAGGTCAGGAACTGACCGAGAAAGATGGCCATGGTCAGATAGGAAAGGTTACGTCCGCGAACGGCGACGTGACTGCGCTCTACCGTCATGTGATTCAGCAGGGGAATGGAGAAGCCAAAGCCCATGCCAGCCAGCACGGCTCCCAGGCTCATCACGACCATGCTCTCGGCCTGCTGGAAAACGAACAGGCTAGCGGAATACAGCACGAAGGCCAGCACCAGCGTCGGCATTTCACGCAAGGTACGGGATACCCAGGGCATCAGCATCGCAGCAATCACGGCCACCAGCGAGATACCTGCCAGGAAGATCCCAGTGGCAGCCTCATCAAGGCCGAGCATGTTCAAGCGTTCCGGCAACATGACGATGGCAGTGAAGAACAATGTCAATGAAATTGCCGCCGCCAGATAGACGCTATTGAGTGAGGACGCCACTGCACCTGCCGCACCATCGGTAGCTTCGCTCTCCAACGCGACCGGTGACTGCTTGGGCACCATCATCCACAACATGGCCAACAGCACCCAAGCCAGCAGGTACAGACCAAAGGACAACTGCCAGGCGATGCCTGCCAACACGCCACTGACGAACAGGAAGATCACCCCACCCAGTTCAATTGACATGCCTTGCAGGGCAATCATCTTGAGTCGCGCATGGCCGTGATACCACTCGGAAATCAACGTGGTCCCCCCCGCCATGACGACAGCCGTGACACCGCCCAGCAGAATGCGATCGGCAAACACCATCGCCGTGCCTTCCAGCAGCGCACCGCCCGCCCCCAGCAAGCCATAGAGAAACAGCCCTCCGGTCAGCACGCGATAGGCACCGAGACGATCGATCATGCGCCCGGCGATTGGCGCGAACAGCACCGCCCCCAGCGAGGGCAAGGTAATCAACCAGCTGGCGTAGCTTCCCACCTTCAAGGCAGATGCAATATTCAAAAGCCCCGGCGCGACGACGGTACCGACCATGATGGTCAGACAGGCGATGGCCAGTAGCGTAAAGCGACCGCCGGAAGACAGCGACCGTGATGCCCCGCGTTCTTGATGAGAGGCGGCTTGGGAAGACGAGGTATTCATTTAGGCTCCACACAGGTTCAGGACCATCGCACGCGCTTACCCATGAGCGAATGAGCACATGAGTGAGCGAGAGAATGGCAGGCCGTCAGCCTAACGAGCAGAAACTTATAATAGAAATGATAAGATATGATATGACTCATGCCGATAGAGCATCAATTACTTACAAGAGCCCGCCATGGAACTACGCACCCTGAAAACCTTCGTGGCAGTGGCGACGCTGAAAAGCTTCTCTGCCGCCGCGCGCGAGCTACATACCGTGCAGCCCGCCATCAGTCGCCAGATTGCCGATCTCGAAGCCGAACTGGGCGTCAGTTTGCTGTGGAGGAATACGCGTGAAGTGAGAGTGACTGCCCCGGGCGAGGCGTTGCTGGAAGAAGCCAAGCGTATGCTGGCATTGGAGGTACAGGCGCGTAAGCGCGTGGCGCTGGCAGCCAGCGGCCAGACCGGCACACTGCGTATCGGCTACATGAGCTCTGCCTGCGCGAGCTTCGTACCGAGCCTGATGCGTGATTTTGCCGCACAGCACCCCGATGTCACGCTCGTATTGCACGAGATGACTGCTCAACAACAGCTGGATGCCTTTGCGCGCGAAGAGATCGATGTCGGCCTGTCACGTCCGCTACCCATGGAGCTGCGCGAGACACTGACAGCCTTGCCGATGTATGAGGATGAGCTGATGGTGGTGGTGCCAGAGGGACATAGGCTGGCGCGCCGCAAGCGGCTTGCCTTGCGTGAGCTGAGCCATGAAGACTTCGTGCTGTTTCAGCGTGATCAGGCCACTGGCCTGTTCGATCACATCATCAGCGCCTGCGGCGACGCCGGCTTCTCTCCGCGTATTACACGTCAGCCAGCATTGATGCAGACATTGCTCAGCGAGGTCGCCGCTGGACTCGGGCTTGCGATCGCACCGGCCTGTATCCGACGTCTGCAATGCGATGGCTGCCACTTCATCACGCTGCGTCCCGCACTAGGAGCGGTGCCGCTGGAGCTCCACTACCCCAGCACACCATCGCGTCCAGTCATCGAAGCCTTCGTCACGTTGGTCGAGACCGCTATTCCTGCCATACGCGCGCAGATGGCGTGATGCATGATTGAGCCATGCAACACTCACGATCCAACGGCACTCAACTATTCAGGCCGCAGGCGACCGCTGATGACCACGCCCACTGGAAGTTGTAGCCACCCAACTCGCCGGTCACGTCGAGCACCTCGCCGATGAAGGCCAGCTGCGGCAGATCGCGCACGCTGAAATCCTTCTGGGAGATGGCATCGGTAACCACACCGCCCATCGTCACCTCGGCGGTGCGCCAGCCTTCGGTACCGGCAGGCTTGATCTGCCAATGATTCAGCGACTGCGCCAGCTGCTCGATACGCGCATTGGAGAGCTCCGCCAGGCTGCGCTCACTCAGGCGCCCAGCATCAGCGTCCTGCCACTCTATCAGCGCTTGGGCGAGACGCTTGGGCAGTCGCTCACCTAGCCACGGGCCAACCTGGCGCTTGGGATGTTGCTCACGCAGGGCCAGCAGCTCGGCGTAGGCGTCCACCCCCGGCAGCAGGTCGATGTCCAGCGGCTGACCGGGCGTCCACCAGCTGGAGGCCTGCAGCATCGCCGGACCCGATAGGCCACGGTGGGTGATCAACATCGGCTCGCGATACTGGCCCTTGCCAGCGGTGACGCTGACGTCACAGGCAAGCCCGGACAGCGGCGACAGGCGCTCCTTCCACTGCGAGGTTAGCGTGAACGGTACCAGCGCGGCGTAGGTATCTGTCACTGCAAGGCCAAACTGACGTGCGATGTCATAGCCAAAGCCACTGGCACCCAACGTCGGAATCGATAGCCCGCCCGTGGCGACCACGACACGTCCGGCCGTGTGCGTGCCGTTACCCGTCGCGACGCGCATGCCCTCTCCCGCCTGTTCAATCGCGGTGATGCGGGTATTGAGGCGAATCTCCGCCCCGGCCCACTCGCATTCCGTCATCAGGATCGCCAGCAGATCCTTGGCAGAATCAGCGCAGAACAGCTGCCCCGGCTTCTTCTCGACATGATCCAATCCATGACGCTCCACCAGCTCGAGAAAGTGATGCGGCGTATAGCGCTTGAGCGCCGAGATGCAGAAGTGCGGATTGCGCGAGAAGAAGTTGGACGGCCCGGCATCCAGGTTGGTGAAATTGCAGCGCCCACCGCCCGACATCAGAATCTTCTTGCCGGCCTTGTTGGCGTGGTCCAGCACCAGCACGCGCTTGCCCTGATAGCCCGCCGTGGCGGCACACATCAGGCCTGCCGCGCCTGCGCCGATGATGATGACGTCGTATGTGGCCATGCTGGAAACCTCGTGCAACAAAGAAGAAAGACGGTGATGAAACGCCGAGCGCTCCAGAACAGGCGCCGTGGTGACCTGCCTGTGCCAGACACCGGCCGCGCAGTTTACCAGAAGCCACGCTCGGTTTCGGGTTTCCTCCATGCTCTGGCAGCAAGCGGGATGCGGATTGGCCCATCAAAAAGAGCGCTGCGGATATCCACAGCGCTCTTTTTCAGCTCGCACGTCAGCTGACTTCAGACGTTACATTCCGGCGTGCAGCCCCAACCCCAGAGCCGCCGACAGACCGATACCGGCCGCCATGAGAAGGCCACCCAGGGGGCGTCGGCGTTTCATCTGCCACCACATCCACAGGCCAGTCAGCCCCCACAGCACCATCACGCAGGCCATGACATCCACGACCACTGCCCATACCCACTCCAGCACGCTGCTCTTGTAGCCATGTTGCTTGTGCAGGTGCGTCAGGGTTTCGCCAAGCCCCGCGCCGGGTTGGACCTGCCCGACTGGCTGGCCTTTCAGCTTGCCCGAATAAAGATCCAGCTGGGCATTGAAGCGCTGACCGCTGCCGTCCTCCAGCGTGAAGCCGAGCGTCCCCTTGCCATTGAGTGGCTGACGTTCACTGGCGCCGATCGCCTCGCGAAGACGGGCCTGCTGACTGACCAGTGGCACCGCCAGTGGCGAGGCGTCAGGAAGCGTCAGAGTCTGGCCGGCCAGCGGCATGCGAGCAGGACGAGCCAACGCATTTCCCGCGGCGTTTTCCTGCATGGCGATACGCCGCCCCTCGCCGTGAGAAAGATCCACCATGTAGCGCTGACGCATGTCCGCTCCCCGGGAGTCCAGCAGCAGAGACAACGGCGCGCCCTTGAGCGCCTGTGGGTCAACCAGCCTGAATTCGTGACGCCCCGAGGATATACGATTCATTTCCGCCACGGTGGCCATGGCCAGTGCCTGTGCATCCACCGGGCCCAACGCGGCGCGTTGCAACGCCTCGGAAGACAACGGTGTCTGCTGAATGTCGCGATAAAGGCCGGGATGGTTCATCAGGAAGGCGCTCACGCCATACAACAGCACGAAAGGCACCAGCGCGACGCCGCAATACAGATGCAGAGAGCGAATCCAGGGGTTGAGTCGCTGCGCCAAGGTCTTGCGCCGCCCTCGCTGCCGGGGGGTGTCCTGGAGCGTGGACGTGGCGCGCGAGGCAAGCCGTTGAGCGGGGGCACCGGGTGCAACATCTGACATGATGACTCTATTCCTGGGGTGAGCGACGGCAAGGTGAATGCACACGCCTTCGCGCGGGTGCGATCAAGAGGCGCAGATGATAAGACAAATACACCTCATCGGCGAATGATTCTCACATGCAGTTGCATCGCGCAATCGAATGGCGCGGTTCGTCGACGCCAGATGGCAGATCGCCCCCGCTGCCAAGGGCAACGGGGGCGATCAGAGCGGCGATTTCACGACAAGGAGCAGACGTGCTCGCTCAGACGATGACGCCCTGGCTGCGCAGGTAGTCATCGTAGGTGCCGGAGAAGTCGACCACACCCTCGGCATTCAGCTCGATGATGCGCGTGGCCAACGAGCCGACGAATTCACGGTCGTGGCTGACGAAGATCAGCGTGCCCGGGTAGTTTTCCAGCGCAAGGTTAAGCGCCTCGATGGACTCCATGTCCAGGTGGTTGGTCGGCTCATCCATCACCAGCACGTTAGGCTGCTTGAGGATCAGCTTGCCGAACAGCATGCGCCCCTGTTCACCACCGGAGATGACCTTGACCGACTTCAGGATATCGTCGTTGGAGAACAACATACGACCCAGAGTACCGCGCACCACCTGCTCGCCGCCGCTGGTCCACTGCGCCATCCAGTCATAGAGCGTCATGTCAGTAGCGAAGTCGTGGGCATGGTCCTGGGCGTAGTAACCCACGTCCGCAGCATCGGTCCACTTGATGCTACCTGCGTCCGGATGCATCTCGCCGACCAGCGTGCGCAGCAGTGTGGTCTTGCCGATACCATTAGGACCAATGATCGCGACACGCTCACCAGCAGCCACCGTAAAGCTGAAGTTCTCAAACAGGGTGTTACCGTCAAAGCCCTTGGCCAGCTTGTCGACCAACACGGCGTTGTTATGCACCTTCTTGGTCTGCTCGAAACGAATGAACGGACTGATACGCGAGGACGGCTTGATCTCGCTGAGCTGGATCTTGTCAATCTGCTTGGCACGCGAAGTCGCCTGCTTGGCCTTGGAGGCGTTGGCAGAGAAGCGGCTGACGAAGGACTGCAGCTCGGCAATCTGCGCCTTCTTCTTGGCGTTGTCAGACTGCAGTTGTTCACGCGCCTGGGTGGCGGCGGTCATGTACTCGTCGTAGTTACCCGGGAACAGACGCAGCTCACGGTAGTCCAGGTCGGCCATATGCGTGCAGACGCTGTTCAGGAAGTGACGATCGTGAGAAATGATGATCATGGTACTGGAGCGCGACGTCAGCACGTCTTCCAGCCAGCGGATAGTGTTGATATCCAGATGGTTGGTCGGCTCATCGAGCAGCAGCAGATCAGGATCAGAGAACAGCGCCTGTGCCAGCAACACGCGCAGCTTCCAGCCCGGCGCAACTTCGCTCATCGGTCCCAGGTGCTGCACGATGGGGATATCGAGGCCCATCAGCAGCTCGCCAGCACGCGCTTCTGCGGTGTAGCCGTCGAGTTCAGCGAATTCGACTTCAAGCTCCGCGACCTTCATGCCATCGTCTTCGCTCATTTCCGGCAGCGAGTAGATGCGGTCACGCTCAGCCTTGACCACGGCCAGGCGCTCGTGACCCATGATCACGGTGTCGAGCACCGTGTATTCCTCATAGGCAAACTGGTCTTGGCGAAGCTTACCCAAGCGTACATTGGGCTCAAGCATGACATGACCGCCGGACGGCTCCAGATCGCCACCGAAGATCTTCATCATGGTCGACTTGCCGCAGCCGTTGGCACCGATCAGGCCGTAGCGATGGCCACGCCCAAACTTGGCAGAGACGTCTTCAAACAGCGGCTTGGCACCGAACTGCATGGTGAGATTAGCGGTAGAGATCACGAGGGAGTATCCGTTTGGAATGAAAAGATGGGCGGTGACGAAGCGTCACGCTGGCGCCGGATGATACGGGGTCTGGAATCGCGGTCCGTCAGGCATCAGCCACGGAAGAAGACTTCCAGCAGGTGATAGCCGAACTTGCTCTTCAGCGGCCCCTGCAGGGTATTGAGCGGGCCCTTGAAGATGGCGCGATCAATGCCGCCGACCATCTGGCCGGGGCGCACTTCGCCCAGGTCACCGCCCCGCTTGCTGGAAGGACAGGTGGAGTGCTTCTTCGCCAGCTTCTCGAACGGCTGGCCGCGCTCCAGTGACTGCTTGAGACGCTGCGCCTCGGCCTCGGTCTTCACCAGAATGTGGCGTGCCATGGCAATACGAGCCATCTCATGTCCTCTTGCAAGCGAATGCGTGCCTGTCTTCTCCCGGTTCGCGTTCTGTCCATCCGAGGTGCTGTCCTGTCAGCGACAACCTGCGACAACAGGCGCATGACGAGGGACGTGGCGGGAGGTCAGACGAAAGATGAGGGAGACAACAGGCAACAAGGTGAATCTGAAGGCGGGCATGATAACAGCTCAGGAAGACAGACGCTGCAGTGCGTGTTCGCAGCCGCTTCTGACAGGCGAGAATCCGGTAAAGCCAGACGCATGCGGGGATATCGAGAACATTCTCGAGGTATCAGGTGTTGCCGGGAGATATCAGAAAAAGTCATACCGAAAGAAGGAGGGTGTGAGCTGGCGACACGCAAATGCCTGGCAGGACATGAGCTTCAGCAACTCGCTCATGTCCTGCCAGGCATCTACGCGGGCCGGGAAAGGCAAAGCTCCAGCACATGCCATGTTCCCGGCCACTTGCTCACGCGTTCTTCGTCATCTTGTGCGCCGTCCTTCTAGAGCAGGCCGGCCTGGACATCATCCTGTATGCCCTGAAGGCCGACATCGTCGCTCATCGGTGCCTCCTCATCATTGGAGACCGGAATCGCGTCGCCGTCCTCGAGCATGCTCATCATCGCGAGTGCATTCGGTGTGCCAGCCGGAGCCACATCCGGATCACGCGTGATCTGGAAGGACGCCAGATCCTGTGAACCGCCATTGAAGGTGATACGCAACACCTGCACCCCCTCCTCCAGGTCCAGCGTCAGCGAGGGGCCATCGACATAGACTCCCCAGGCGCCGGAATTGGGTAGCGTGCCACTGGCCTCGTCATAGAACTCGCCATTCTTCTCCACCGAGGCCGTGATGCTGCGCCCATTGTCAGGAGCGGAGGTGACGAATGACAGCGTGTGAGCGCCGGCCTGCTCGACATCGATGGTGTACTCAAGCCATTCACCATCCTCTACCCAACCTATCGCTTCCCCCTCACCGACGATATCCACCGGTGTATCGCGATAGTTCGAGCCGAACTGAGCGCTGGAGAGCTCGTTGTAGGCCTCCCCCTGCCCGCCTTCATCAAAGTTGACGGCATCGAGGCTGAGTCCCTCATCCGCCTGCACCTGCCAGGGGATGCCTCCCGCATTGAAGGCCTGCTGACCATCAAGGGAGAGCGAGAACCCCTGCAGGTCCATGGAACCGCCATTGAAGGTCAGTCGCAGCACCTGCTCTCCAGCCTCCAGGGTCACCTGGGCGGTCTCGGTACCCACGAAACTGGTCCAGCTACCGGTCGGTGAGACCCCTACCGGTGTGGCGCTGGCGTACGGGCCGTCGGCCTCCTTGGTGAAGCTGGCGGTGATCGAGCGCTGCCCCCCCCCAGTACTGCCCAGCGAGGCCAGGAAGGCCAGGTCGTAGGTACCGGCCTGCTCAACATTCAAGGTGTACTCCACCCATTCATCGTCTTCGATCCAGCCGATGGCGCTGCCGCCGCTGGCCATGTCCACGCCCTCACCGCGAACATCGGTCCCCTCCTGTACCTCGCTGGAATCGTTGTAGGCGACATCCTGTCCGCCCTCATCGTAATTCACCGCCTCAAGGCTGAAATCACTGCCTACCTGCCAAGGCTGATCATCGTCGGTGTACGCCTGCTGGCCATCGTCCACCGGCGCCACCAGCGTCAGATTCAGAGAGGCCAGATCCAGCTGTCCGCCGTTGAAGGTCAATCTGAGCACCTGCTCACCTTCCTCCAGCGTGAAGGTCAAGGGACCCACATCGGTGAAGTTGGTGAAACCGTCGGTGTCCGGTACCGCCACCGCCTGCCCCTCGGTATAGAAGCTGCCGTCCTGCTCGAAGGCGGCGGTGATCGACTTGCCGTCGGAAGTCGCCGAGGCGGAGAAGTTCAGTGCATAGGTGCCCGCCGTCTCGACATTCAGGGTGTACTCGAGCCACTCACCGTCAGCCACATAGCCGATGGCCAGACTGCCATTGGAGATATCCACCGCTTCGTCGGAACGGAAGCCATCGCCTTGATGGGCCTGCGTGGTGTCGTTGTAGGCGACGCCCTGGCCACCGTTGTCGAACAGGCGCGCCTCCAGTGTCAGACCATCGCTTCCCACCGCCCAGGCAGTCTCACCGGCATTGAAGGCGCTCTGTCCCACCGGCTCGGGATTGTCGAGGAAGTTCGGCACACCGTCGTTGTCATCGTCGTCGTACAGATCCACTCGTCCATTGCCGTCAGCATCTTCCGCCCCTGCGGGATCGTAGGTAGTGACGTTCTCCACCAGGAAGATGTTGTCGTTGTAGTCGTAGTTCACCCCCGCGTAATCCTGGATCACGATATAGGTATCCGGGATTTCGTTGCCGGCGGCGTCCCTGGCCACATACACACGGATCAGATGGCCATCATTCTCGTCCCAGTTGAGATTGTTGCCGGGAGTGCCGATGGCATCGACGGTGTCCTCATGGAGGTTGGCGTCGGGATCGGACCAGGAAATATAGCCCTGGCGGCCCGATATCTCAGCGAAGAAACCAAAGGGCGCATCGCGATCCAGGGTGGTGGTGGTCAGCAGATCACCCTCATTGAGCGTGCGTGGCAGCAACGTCTGACCATCGGCCTCGTCGTGGGCCAGCACCTCGTCGATATCACGGCTGTCGACGTCGTGGATGAACAGTCGTGCCACGTCGCCCTGGGTATGGTAAGCCGCCAGCTGAGTGATCTTGATCGGCGAGCCACCATCGGCGCGCTGGAAGTACGGAGACAGGATCTCATCGCCGTTGGCCTCCACCAGCCCTCCCTGGTTCATCTGCCCTTCGGCAACATTGGTCGAGTAGCCGAAGGCATCGATGATCTCCTGCACTCCCGGTTCCTGGCCGCTTTCTGAGCGATTCTGGGCCAGGCCGGCAAGCTCGATGACCTTCTCTCCCTCATCCGCATCACTTGAAGTGATGATCAGGCTGGACTCGTAGAGACTGCCATCGTTGGGGTCATCGGCGATGAAGCGCACGATCACATCGACTGACTCACCCGGCTCCAGCGTCACCGCAGTGAAGGCCTCCGTCAGCTCGAACAGCGTCGCATCACTGACCTCGACGCGACTGATGTCGAGACTCTCGAAGCCATCGTTTCTCAGCGTGACGGTCACCTCGTCATGCACCTCCTGCGCGGCATTGGCCGGATTCTCGATACGCGACATCACCAGGCGATCGTTGGAAGGCACGCCGTCATTGTTGATGACCGTCAGCTCACCACCAGACACCGGTGTCACGCCCTCGATGAGGAACATGTTGTCGTTGTAGTCATAGTTGATCCCGGTGTAATCCATGATCCCCAGGTAGGTGTCGGGAATCACGTTGCCCTCGGCATCGAGAGCCCGGAACATGCGCACGGTATAGCCGCGCTCGATACCCTCGGCATCGGCCAGCGGGGTGCCGCCTCCGGTCGGGTTGAGTGACGGGTCCGTGGACAGATTGGCCACTTCGATACCGAACACGCCACTTCCGGCCCACCCGGCCGGGATATCATCGAGACCGAAGGTCGCGGTGGCGAAGTTGCCGTTGCCCAATACCGGCAGGATCGACTGGTTATTGTCGCCCGCGTGATTGGAGAAGATCACGTCCTGCCCCTTGTCGCCGGGGTTGTGGATACCCAGCGTCGCCCCGCCACCGCCGTGATAGGCCGCCAGCTGGGTGATCCTGGCCTCGCCAGCCCCCTCGGCCAGAGACCAGTAACGCGATAGCACCTCGTCATCATTGACCGGGCGATACAGGTCGAAGTCGTTGAGTACCGAATTCTCTCCGCCACCGACGGTCGACAAGCCTTCGATACGGTTACCGAAGCCGAACACCTCCCACACCTCGTTGACGTTGGGCTCCCAGCCACCCTCGTCACGTGCCTGCCAGAAGCCTGCCATGTGGATCTCGGCGATCGGAGAGTCGGCATCGTTGGTGGTGAGACGGATACGGCCCTCGAAGACCCCATCACCGGCATTGTTGGACGGCGCGGTGTAGCTGTCTCGGTCGAACAGCACCGTGACCTCGAGGGATTGCCCCGCGGCCAGCGTCAGGCCATCAAACACCTCGGGGTCCGCCAGCGTGAAGGGGCCTTCGATGTCGGCATCGAGCACTTCCAGCACATCACTGCCGGTGTTGGAAATGGTGACCGTGGCACTTTCCTTGAAGTCACGATCGGGATTCGAGCCGCTATTGTCGTCCAGATAACTGAAGTGCAGGCGATCGGAGTAGTAGGCGGCATCACCGCTCTCTACCACGATATCGGCGTCGTCGCTGCCGACCACCGGCATCACATCGAGATAGTCGAGATCATCGGCACCATCGGCGGTGGACACCGCACGCAGGTTGTACTCCACCCCGGCCTCGAGCTCGACATAGGTGCCCTCTTCACCAGCGTCACCCACTCCCGGATAGGCCAGCAGTTTCACCGACTGCCCGTTGAGCGTCAGGGCCAGGCTCTGGCCATCATCGGCGCCCGCATTCGCGGCCAGATCCAAACGATAGAGTCCGCTGCTGTCCACGCTGAAGTAGAAGTCGGCGGTCAGCTCGTTGAGGGTGCGTGCGCTGTCACCGCTCTCGAGCTCGATGCGCGACCCGTTCGAGACATCGGCATACACCGGGATGAAGCTGTCGGACGGTGCATTCGGCACCTGCAGCAGATCGATGTTCGGCCCCACTGCTCCAGGCGCGGTCAGGGTGATGGTATTGCTGCCCTGCTGCAGTACGACCAGCGTGTTCTGGAAGAACCAGTCGCTCTCGTCAGCGTTGCTCTGACCTTCGAAGTTCAACATCCCGAGGTCGACACCATTGATCGCAAGCCCCAGGGGACGGTCATCCTTGGTCGCGGCAAGCGCGTAGCGGAAGGCGATGTCATAGCTTCCCGTCTCGGCGACATCGAGTGTCCAGGTAATGGTCTGATCACCCGTTCCCGCGAAGTCGACGTACCCATCACCGGACGCGTTGCGATCATCATCGCTTGTCAGTACCACCACGGCGCCATCGAGCACTGCCCCCTCGGCCTCGTACTCATCGACGCCAGGCGTGGTATCCGACGCTTCCTGCAGGATCTCCAGCTGGTCGATATTGGGGCCGGTGCCGGCGGTGGCCTGCAGGCGCACCGTGTTCTGACCACTGACCAGCGTCGCCGCCACGGCCTCGGTCAACCACTCGGCCCAGGCTGCATCCCCCGTCAGGCCGTCGGGTGGACTGAAGTCAAACACTCCGACACTGACATTGTTGACGAACACTTCCAGCGGGCGATCGGCATTGCCGCCGTTGGCATAGCGCAGACGCAGCACCGAGTCGCCAGCCTGCTCGGCATCCAGCTCGAACGTGAAGGTGAGGAAGTCGGCATTGGTAGACCCGAAGTCCGCATAGCCACCTGGCGTGCCGTCGGTGTCGTCGGTATTGCCATCGAGCCCGAAGGCACCGGGGCGCAGGCCATTGGGCAGGTCCGGCTGGTTGGTCTCGGGGTTGTCGATGTCGCGAATCTGGATCTCGGCGTCCGTCCCCGTCGCGAGAGTCACGGCGGTGCCGTCGTCAGGCGTCCTGTCCTCGGCCTGAATGACCAGCAGCGAGACCAACTCATCCGTCGGGTCGACAGGGTCCACGGGGTCGACCGGATCCACCACCCCGCCCGGTGCCGGGTCGAGGCGAATGATCTGGCTCTGGCCATTGCCGCGATTCAGGGTCAGCAGATAAAGCTGGCCGGTGACCGGATTCTCGATGATGTCCAGAGGGTCGACGTAACTGATGACGTTGCCCTCAGGATCACGCAGTACGTCATCGCCAATCACGTTGCCGTTGGCATCCAGCGTGATCGAGCGCACGTCATCGCCGCCGGAGTACTCGGTGAACAGCACGTTGCCCTGCAGATTGCCGCCGAAGACATCACTGGTGTATTCCACTGCCCCGTTGGGCGAGCGATTCTCGCCAAGCGAATAGACACCCGAGATATCGTAGGTGCCCTCGGGGTTGGTGCCTGTCGGATACTTGTCGACCTGATTGGGGTCGGTGGCACTGGTCGGATTGCCGCCGTTCAGGATGTATTCGTCGCGCAGCGGGTTGGGATGCCCGTAATAGCCTCCCTCGACGATCTTGAACAGATAGTCATCCTGTTTCTCGACACTGGTGTAGCGCTCGTCCTCCGGCGTCGACGGGTCATCCGGCACGTTGCCGCCTGCCGCCGAACCGTTGGTCGGCACGTACAGGAAGCCATTGGAATGCCACACCAGGTCGTAGGCGTTGCGCGCCCCAGTGGCAAAGATCGTCAGGACCGCGTCGCTGGCGTAGGGGTCGTAGTAGGACTCGAGCACGTTGCCGGACTCGTCCTGCACCGTGGCGACACCACGATCATCGAACACCAGGAATTCGCCATTGCCCATCGGGATCGGGTCGTCCTTGGGATGACCATCCGGGTCATCGAAGCGAGTATTCTGGCCGTTATCGGGAAGCGGCTCGGTAGTGACATCGAAGCCACCGGGAGGCGCATCACGGGTCGGGTCGATCTCCATCACCGAGGCATTCAACAGACGCTCCGGACGATTGCCCCAGGCGCTGTCCGGCTCTCCCATGGCCGAGTTGGACCCCTGGATCAGATAGAGCAGGTGTGTCGGCACATCAGGGTTGGTGGCCGCGTCATGCTCCGGATTCTCCCGGAACTCGAGGCTGTTGGTCACGTGGTCGCCATTGGAGCGTGGCAGGCCAGTGATGTAGGGCTCGGCGGTGCCCGAGAAATCGCTACCGTCCTCCAGGGTGATCTTGGTGATCCGGCCACTGAAGTCGGGCACGCCGTTATCACGGCCAGACAGCGGGATCGGATAGTTGTCGGTGATCCACAGCACGTCGGGATCGGTGGGGTCGATCACCAGCCCGATGATCCCGCGGCGATCATTGCTGGCATCGGCCCCGTCCTGATGGAAGTAATCGCTCGGCAGCGAAAGCTCCTGGCGGTTGCCGAGGGAGCCATCGACGGGGTCGATGTCGTAGCGCAAGATCTGCCCACCAATGGTCGCGATGTACATCGTCGAGCCATCGGCGGTGATCTCCAGCGAGGTGAAACCGAAGGCGTTGTCAGAGGCACCGTCGAGTTCCACCACGTCATTGAAGGCCACATCGCGAGCGACGATCTCTGGGGCTTCGCCGGTAACGAAGGTGTTGGTGTACTTCTGGAACTCACGGGTCGGTGCGTCCAGGTCGTCGTTAGCGCCACGATCCTGGAAGCCGTCGATGATCAGCGTATAGCTGGTGAACTCCTTGAGCGCCTGGCTCGGCGAGATGGTCAGGGAGTCGAAGCCACCGGTAGTGTTGGCGTTGAAGCTGACCTCCTCTCCGGTCAGCGTCTCGATCAGTCGGATCGAACCGTCCCCCAGGCTCTCGAGTAGTGCCCCGCCGCGGCCGTCCACCACCGAGATGCCGACGAAGATGTCGGACGTCGGATCGACCCCGCTCGGCAGGCCGCCGTCGTCGGGATCCAGATCGACTTCTACCTCGTTGTCACCGACCCCAGCGATGGCGCGCGCGTCAGTGAAGAAGGCGTAATCCTCGACGGCAATGCGATCATCTTCCGGCGTCAGGTCCGGCAGTGCCTGGATCTCGAGGTACTGGATCTCGGTGTTCTCGTTGTCGAGCCCCAGGGAATCCAGTGTCAATCGCCCATCACTGACCTGCACAATGCGGGTGACCAGGTCCGAGCGGAAGCCATCGGTATCATCTGACGGATTGCCGTCCGCCGGGAAATCATCGGGCCGGAACGGGGTGAAGGGATCATTGAACAGCTCGCCCTCGGCATTGAGCACGTTGCGACTGTCGTAGGGCCCGGAGGTATCCCCGATGGAGAGGGTGACCTCGTAGTAGCCATCGTCCAGCTCGATCTCCCAGCCGGCGCGCACATAGGCGCTTCCCGGCTGGTCGAAGTGGGCGTAGGTGCCCTGGCGCGGGTCGAGCCCGGCGATATCATCGGTGCGATCATTCACCGCCACGCTGGTCAGTGCGCTGATATCCAGCGGTTCGGTGCCGGGGTCGGCGTCGTAGATCGACGCCTCGGTGATCCAGCCGTACTGATGGGTCTGGCCGTCTACGGTCACCGATTGGGTGCCGAAGGCCTTGCCGTTGTCGGCGATGTAGCCATCCGGCACCGCGATGCCTTCGGGCTGGAAGTTGATCTTGACCGAGAAGCGCTCGCCCGGCTCCACCGGACGCTCCGGCACCACGCCATCACGGCTGACCGTCAGGCTGTCGATGTTGGGGCCGGCGTTGCCCAGATTGGCAAGGCGAATGGTGTTGTCGCCGGCCTCGAGTGCCACTTCGATGGTCGTGGTGGTCCAGTTCTCCCAGCCGGCGGCGTCGGTTCCCGTGGAGGCAAAGGCCAGATTCCCCTGACTCAGCCCGCCAACCAGGATACCCATGGGTCGATCCGCGCCGTTGGAACCGGCATTGGTATAGCGAACCTCCAGGGTGTAGGTGCCGGCCTCATCGACCGCCACCTGGAACTCGGCGGCGTCACCGGCGTCGGCTCCCATGTCCAGATAACCGGTGCCGGTAAAGTCATCCCACAGCCCATCTGGCCCGGAGGCGACATTGGTTTCCGGATTGTCGGCATCGCGCACCTGGGTATCACCGTCGGTATCGATGATAGTCAGCGCCTCGCCCTCGATGGCGAAGTTGAATGCAGGCGTGCCGTCGTCTTCCGCGAAGCTGACCACCTCGCTGGCGCTGGCCTCGTTGCCGGTGGCATCGGTGACGAACAGCGAGACGGCGAGATCGCCGCTCTGATCATCGAGCTGGCCGCTCAGATCCAGCGTGATGTTGCCATCGGCGTCCGGCGTCACTGCCTCACGGGTCGCACCGCCGTCGAAGGACACGGCAACGGTGATCACGTCATCATCGATGCCGGAGACGTTGAAGACTGCCGCCGCCAGCTGACTGGCATCGAGAGTGTCGTCAGCCGCGACAATGGCGAGATCGCCGTCCTCATCGGCACTCACATCCTCCGGGATCGGGCCGCTGCCGGCGTCGGTCACTTCGATGCGATCGATGTTGGGACCGGTGGTGGCGCCAGCGGGAATCGCCAGCACGATGGCGTTGCTGCCCGCCTCCAGGCTGACGGTGAAGGTCTCGAAGACCCAGTGGTCGAAGCCTTCTTCCCCGCCGCTGCCGTCCGGGTCCGTGCTGGCCATGGCCAGCATCAACGGATCGCCGCCATTGATCACCAGATCCAGCGGACGATCGGTATTGGTGGCGTAACGCACACTGATGTCGTACTGACCGGCCTGGGCCACCTCGATCTGCCAGGCGACGTTATCGCCAGCCGTGTCGCCGAAGTCCAGATAGCCGGTACCGGAGAAGCCCGGCCGCAGACCGTTCTCCAGATTCGCATTGTCTTCGGGATTGTCGGCATCGCGCACTACGGTATCCGTCGCGTTGGCGCCGTCATCGAAGCTCGTCACCGTGCCGTCTTCGGCCTGCAGACGCAGGGGCGAGAACGGCGCTTCATCGACATCATTCACGGTGACCGAGAGCTGCGCGGTGGTGGAGAGGTCGCCGTCACTGACGCTGACCTCGACGTCATAGACGCCATCTTCGTCATCATCGACCGCCAGCTCGAAATCGCGGGCACTGGTGAAGCTCAGCACGCCGGTGGTGGCGTCAATGGTGAACAGCGGAGAGTCGGCCCCGCCAGTGATGGCGAATACCGGCGCGTTGAGGCCGAGAGTCCCCCCGTCTTCATCGACGAGCGGGATCGCGCCAATCTCGGTCAGGTTCTCATCCACTGCAAACGCGGTCTGGTCGATGGCGATGCTCTCATTGAGATCTGCCACGGTGATCAGGGTGTCCTGTGACACGCTGTCCTCGCCATCGGTCACCGTCACGGTCAGCTCGTAGACACCATCTTCATCGCTGTCGGCGGCCAGCTCCGCGTCCGGTGGATTGAGGAAGGCGATTCCTCCACTCGCCACGTCGTAGGTGAAGAGCGCGGCATCGGCACCGGACAGCGTCACCGTCAGGCTGTCGCCATCGGCATCCTCAAGCACCAGACTCGCCACGCCTGCACTGTTCTCGTCGACACTGATCGCGGCACCGAGTCCCGCCAGGATCGGGGCAGTATTGACCGGCTCATCGATACGCTCGAATTCAAGCGAGTCGATACGCATCAGCTCGCCACCGGCACCACGCAGTTCGAGGCTTGCCAGATCACCGGCGGTTACCTCGAAGGGCGTCTCGAAGACGATTTCCTTGCGGTTGCCGCTCTGGCCTGCATTTCCGCGCGCGCCACTGCCGACGAAGGTGCCGAAGTCGTCGTTCAATACCACGTCGGCGCTCAGGCTATCGGTTGTCGTGTTGCGCGCTTCAAGCACGGTGTCACCGATGGTCAGGGTCAAGGTGCCTTCACCGTCGGTTTCATCGAACACATAGAGGCGCGCGATGTACCAGCCCGGCTCCACGCCGCCCGCCGAGAGATCAGTGCCGATCGTCGCCGGCGCATTGCTGGTCAGACGAATCAGCTGCTCGTTGGACGCCGACGCACTGCCGGTGACGATCAGGTTACCGGCGTCGAGATCCGTGAAATCTTCCGCCTCGATCGTGATGCTATCGCCAACCTGGGTGCCTTCGATGATGAAGCTCAGCGACTGGGTCGCTGACAGACCACTCGGGTCGGTGGCGCGCACCACAACGTCGAAGGTGCCCCCTTCACTTGGCGTGCCTTGAATGACACCGTCGATCACCTCGAGCCCGGCAGGCAAATCCTCGGCCGTCAATGTCAGGCTGTCGCCATCGGCATCGGAGAACAGCGAGGCGAAGTCCGCCAGCGGAATCTGGAGGAAGCTCTCGCCCACCTCTCCAAAGTAGGGCTCGAGAGCGGCAGGCTCCGCCACCGGGGCGTCGTTGACGTTCTCGATGCTCAAGGCGAAGTCGGTATCGGTACTGGCGGTGCCATCATCGGCGGTCACCGTGATGGTGTAATCGCCCGGCACCAGACCAGCGAGGCTCCCGGACAGCACAGTGTCGCTGACACTCAGCCCGTCCACGGTGACCGGCAGGCCATCGCCATCGGTGACCCGGAAGCTGAAGGCGAGGTCATCGCCATCGTCATCGACGAAGGGCAGGTCAACCTCGAGATTCGCGCCTTCGTCGAGACTCAGATCAGCGATACCCCCCCCCACCACGCGCGGTGCGCTGTTGGTGTCATCGACATCGGCTTCTGACAGGCTTACGCCACTGAAGCTCGCACTGCCCTTGGCGCCCACATCATCGTCGTTGACGAAGACCAGCGAATCGAGGGTGATGCCCGCATGCGCCGAGAGATCGATGGTGAAGCGCAGGGTGCCATCGCCATTGTCGATGCCCTGCCCACGCAGATCGACAAAGCCACCCTGCGTCTGGCTGCCGCCCAGCTGATAGACACTGTTTCCGCCATTGAACGGATTGGAATCGGCATCGAAGCCGATGGCAACGATCTCGGGGATCGGCGAATCGGATATGGCCACATCCAGGGTCAGGATGCTGCCACTGGTGATCGTGTAGTCCTCCGGCAGGGCTGCCCGCTTCCAGACATTGTCGTTCAACGTCAGAGTGCCACCGTCGCCTGCCACCACCGCCCCCGTGCCAACGGAGGGATTGTCCTGGGTCGCGTTGTAGGCGCTGATCGTGGCGTCATCGAAGGTGACATCCAGCGTCACGCTGCCGACGACGGCCAGCGTGATCGCCTCCGCGACACTCGCCTCATTGCCGGCGGCATCGGTCACGATCAGGGTCACGATCACATCGCCCGGGGCCTGTGTGGAGAGATCGACCGTCAAGGTGTCGCCATCGCTGACAACGGACTGACGGGTCACGCCGCCGTCGAAGCTGATCTCGAGAGTCGAGCCGTCATCGATTCCCGCGACACCGAATACCACGCTGGCGCTGTCATCCGCCTCGATGGCATCTTGCGGGCCTTCGAGTGCCAGGTCGCCCCCCTCATCGGCGGTGGTATCCAGCGTCAGCGCCAGGCTCTGTTCGGCACGGTTGCCGAAGGCATCCATGGCGATCAGCGTGACCGACAGATCGCCATCAGCGAATCCCGACAGGTCCAGCGTGAAGCTGCCATCCGGGTTCGGCATCACCTCCTGGACCGTGATTCCCTCATCGAAGGTCACGCCGACGAAGGTGATGTCGGCATCCAGTCCGCTGACGCTGAAGCCCGCTTCACCGACGGTCGCGCCATTGAGGAGGGGGTCTACGGCGGTAAAGGTCAGCACAGAGGCATCGGCATCCGCCACGACATCCCCTACCGGGCCCGTGCCCGCCGTGGTGACCTCCAGGCGATCGACATTGGGCCCATTGCTGCGCCCATCAGGGATCGTCAGCGTGACGGTGTTGTCACCGACCTCCAGACTCGTCGTCAGGGTGTGGTAGCTCCAGACATCGAAGCCCTCAGGGTCGACGTTGCCGGCGTTGGGGTCAGTCCCGACAAAGGCGAGCTCGGAGGGCTCGCCGTCATTGATCGAGAGAGCCAACGGACGCGCGCCATTGCTGGCATAGCGGAAGTTGAGGTCGTAGTCGCCCGCCTCGGCCACATTGACGGTGAAGGTGAGGCTGTCACCCGGCGCACTGCCGAAATCCACGTAACCGGTGCCGGAAAATTCCGGGCGCAGTCCGACAAAGCCACCGGCCTCGGGATTCGCGGCGTCGCGCACCACGGTGGCGGCGTCATTGCTGGCGCCCAGCACGGCATCCTCTGCCTGCATCACGACTGGCGCAATCACCGGATCGACAGGCTCCACCGCATCGGCCTCCAGTAGCGCCACCTCGATCTTGTCGATGTTCGGCCCGTTGGTCGCGCCGCCCAGACGCAGGGTATTGCTGCCCGCGGCCAGGGTGACCTCCAGCGTCTCGGTCGACCAGCCTCCCACGCGGAAGGCCCGCCATTGCCTGGCTGGTTGTCTGCGGGCACATCATCGACATCATCGGGGTAGTAATTCGGCGCAGTCACCGCTGCGAACTGGAAGGTACCAATCTGGCCTGGCGTCCCCTCATCGATGAGAAAGAGGCCAATGGGACGCGCCGAGCTGCTGGCATAGGTCACGGTGACGCTGTACGTGCCGGCGGTAGCCACCTCGAGAGTGAAGTCACCGTAGGCCTCGGCATTGCCCGATGCCCAGTCGAGATAGCTGGCGCCTTCGGCGCCGACCCGGAAGGTTTCCCTGCCATTGGTGAAGCTGGCGATATTGTCGAGAGTCACCACACGATTGGTGCCAGCGTCGGCGACATCAGACGTCGAGCCGATATCGAGATCCTCACCCTGAATGACGAAGACGTCCGGGTCCGGCGCACGCACTTCCAGATAGTCGACGTTGGGGCCACTGGCCCCGTTGGAGGTGAAGGACACCGTGTTCTCGCCCGCCTGCAGCTGAACGCGAATGGTACGCTCGCCGAACTCACTGAAATCAGTGGCGTCGCCGGTCAGGGTCGTGCTCGGCAGATCAAACATTCGATCCTGAAGTTCGCCATTGACGTCCAGGCGCAATGGGCGGTTGCGATCAGACCCATCGCCATTCTGGCTAAGCGCATACCCCAGCGCGAGTTCATATTCACCGGCCTCGGTGACGCTGAAGGTGAAGGTCAGCGTCTCGCCGGTCGCGCCGCCGAAGTCCACGTAGGCAGTGCCTGATGCATTGGCGGTATTGGACGGATTATCCCCCCCTGTCACCACCTCGATACCGGCCCCACCGATGGAGGATGCATTGCCATCTCCGTCGTCATCGCTGAGGTCTTCGGCCTCGATACGAAGGGTAGTGAAGCTTTCCGGTGCGATGAGCGCCGCCGTGGCCAGAGGGGCAGGTTCGGCCAGCAAGGCAGGTCCTGTGCCCGCAGCAGGTTCATCACTACTGGTCAGTAGCGCCTGGGCGGCTTGCGGCGTGTCCTCCTGGTCACTCACCTCCTGGTCACTCACCTCCTCGGCGACGACATCCGGTGACTCGATCTCGAAGCCGAACTGCTCACCAGACCCAGGCAGCACCTCGCCTCTTTCGTCCAACGCTTCGATCATCATCTTGAGCTTGCCTGATAGGGGGGTAGGCAGATGATCAAAGACAAAGGGACGCTCAAAGCGCTCAAATACCGACAGTCGATCCTGCGCATCCTCGAATGTCATTCGCATTGACTTGATGGAATTTCCCCACACTGAGGGAAATGGCGTGACCATTATTTCGTGATCCTGGAACGTCTTTTCATCAAGACGATCACCACTCCTGATACGTGATGCCATGGACTCAAGACGACTCGATACGAATGACATGGAATACATTTTCCCTACCCCTCGAATAATTTTTAGTGGCGATTTCTACGCCATCTTGAGACCTCACGACACGACGCCCTCACCGGCAATGAATCCCCGGTGACTTTCCACTCTCCAACGCTTTCTCAAAGAGTTCTAACATGACCGGCCAAAGACTCTTAACCCCGTCAAAAACGAGTCTAGACACGGCCTATCGCAAGACAAGAGATTTTTCTATTCACCCTCAGAATTGCAATATGCAACTGATCTTCATATCAAAATAAAATCAATAAAAACAACATATTTACTGTTTTAAAATAGTAAAATATCACCCCTATAAACCCTCGGAACGACTTGGATGATGAGAAAAACAATACTGAATAAGTGCTTGGTCTTAAGTTTCCGTGTATCATCGATGCTAGGATTTCTGACACGGATGACCCCATGGCAAGGCGCTTCGTTGCTCCTCTCACTGACTCTGAACAGCAAACGCTGACCTCGGCCTATCACCATGGTGAGAAGCGC
>NZ_JEMF01000109.1 GCF_000591415.1 Cobetia crustatorum
CATGAAACGTCGAAGAGCCCAAGATGGGCATTGGTTCGCCGCATAAATCAGGACAAGGGCCTGGCCCAGGGCAGGAGAGGCCGGGCCAGAAGAGAGCAGATCAGAAAGAGCGTGAGTAGGCCCACGGCAATCATGTCCAGAGCTTAAGAATGAACCCTTTTTAGTGACCTCGACGGACCGCCACATCATGACGCTTCCCCAATGTTTACGGCCAAGCGCTGCCCGTACTTGCGCGCTCAGCATGGCTTTCTTGTTGCTGATATTTTCACGCATGGCCGAGGCTCATGTGGATACGGATAGCGTCGGCGGCTTTGCCGCGGGCTTCCTGCACCCCCTCACGGGCCTGGATCACTTTACCGCCATGGCAGCCGTGGGGCTGTGGGGGGTGATTCTGGGGCGTCCTGCTTCCTGGCTGTTGCCGGTGGTATTCCCGATGATCATGGCGCTGGGCAGTGTGGTGGGCATCGTGGGGGTGGCATTGCCCGGAATCGAGATCGGCATTGCCTTGTCGGCTTTGGTGCTCGGCGGCTTCATCGCGGGGCGCGTGCGCCTGCCGCTGTGGATGGCCTGTGCGGTGATCTCCGTCTTTGCCGTCTGTCATGGCTACGCCCATGGGGCGGAGTTGCCCCTGGCGTCTGATCCCTTTGCCTTTGCGATGGGCTTCATGGTGGCCACCGGTAGTCTGCATGCCGCGGGTATCGGCGTTGGCATCATGGCGGAGCGCTTCCGTCAGGGCATGTTGCTGCGCGGATTGGGGATTCTGACGGCACTGCTGGGTGTCTACTTCCTGGTCGAGGCATTGTCATGATGTGGCCGGAACAGTGGATGATCGGCGTTCGCGCCGTCTGTGGCAGCCCGGTGATTTTGTATCTCATCGTCACGGCGGGTCTTGTCGGAGTCGCCAGTCAGGACACGCTCACCTGGAAGGCGGGCGGGCGAATTCTGCTGCGGCTCATCAATGGTCTGCTGCTCGGGATCACCCTGTCACTCTTTGCGCCACAGACGCTGGTAATGGCCGTGATGGGACTGGCCATGCTGGTGTCGTTGCTCGTCGCGATTCACGTACCGCTGCGCCATGCCTTCGGTCAGGGCATCTTCCAGCGGGTGCCGGCGCTGCTGGCCGGGCTGGTGGTGGCGCTGCTGTTTCTGGGTCATGAGGTGGCCTCGACACCCTTTGCCATCCTTCTCGGTGTCATGATGACGGTGGTGTGGGGTGTCCTGCTTTGCTGGGCGATATTCGCGTTGATCGGTCGCCTTCTGCCTCGTGCGGCCTTCGTGATCGCGCAGCGAGTGCTGGGCGCCTGGATGGTCGCGATCGGTGCCATGTCACTGACCTTCATCGTGATGCAGTGGTAGCCGCCCCGGCATGACGAGAAGAACCCGGAGACCCTGTCGGCCTTCCTCCGTCCGCGTCTGACTGGCTGACACATCAGGCCACCCGGCCATGCGCGAATGCCTCATGAATTCATCGTCCGACACACAGGAAAGCTCATGCGCCCACATTCCCTGACATCTCGGGGACGACCCCGTATCGTGAAGCCCTTCGTGGTACTGACGGTGGCGTCCGTTCTCATGGTGCCAGTGTTCTTCCATGTCGCGCAGTCAGTCGCCAATGATCAACCCTCGCTCGCGAAGGCTCAGTCCGGCTCAGAGGAGTCCACGTCGGAGGCAGCGGCACAGCGTACGGGCAGGTCCGCCGCCGAGGCGCATTGCGCCGCCGTGAAGGCTTCCGTGCAAGATGCCGGCTTCGCCGACTCGGTGTCTGTCACCTGCCAGGACGGCAAGGCGCTGATCACCTCGGATACCTACCCGGACCACGAGATGATGACCGGAATCGTGGGCACCAATGAGCAGGTGCCAGTGCCCGCCAGTCACTACACATCGCCCGTCATGCTCGAACCCACGCTGGGAGACACCCCCCAGACGCGAGACGCGGCCTTGGGCGTCGCCGTCAATGGTGTGCCCATCTACGACTATACCGGGGGCGGGGAGATGTCCCCGGGGGATCTTTCCGTCTATCAGGCCAGCAACGATACCCTGGCGACGCAGCAGCTGGATGCCTGTGGCGGGCACGCCGGCCGCGGCGATGATTACCACTATCATGTCAAACCCGTCTGCATGATGGACAGGATGAAGAATGCCGGTGACAACCCCATCATTGGCTGGGCTTTCGATGGTTACCCCATCTATGGCGATGACAACCCGGATGGCTCCCATATCGCGATGGATGTGCTGGATGTCTGCAACGGACAGCCTGACGACACCTTCGGGTATCGCTATCACACCTCCGAACAGGCGCCGTATATCATTCAGTGTCTGATGGGCGAAGTGCCAGAGGCGAAAGACCTGCCGCGTGTTCCGCCGCTGAAGGCCGCGAGTGGCGATACGCAGGCCGACAGTCGTGGACGGCCCGCTGGGACTCCACCGCAAGGGGGCGTGGAAGACCTGGTCTTTACCCAGCAGGCGGATGGCAGTCGCAGCATGGATTACACCTATCACGGTGAAGCCTATTACATTCGCTATACGCCCACCGATACGCCCAATTGCTATGACTTCGAGACGCGTACCGTGACAGATGGTGGCGACGTCAAGACCGGGGAGTACTGCCGATGATTCGGGCATGGTCGCGTGCTCTGCGAACGTCGCTCGCCTCCGGGACGGCCGCCGTACTGTGTGTCTCGGCCCTGGCCACACCTGCGCTGGCACAAGGCGACTTCACGCTCACCAGCCCTGCCTTCAATGATGATGGCTGGTTGCCGGATGACCTGAAATGCACTCGTGACGGCGGCGATGGCGTCACGCCGCCATTGACATGGGGTGATGTGCCTGACGGCACACAGAGCCTCGCCCTCATCATGCACCACTATCCCAAAGGCACCGTCGAAGGTCGTGATGCTCCCAGCCAGTATTGGCTGCTGTGGAATCTTCCAGCAGATACCCGGGCACTGCCGCGCGGCAATCCGGTATCGCTGGGGGATGAGGGCGCCGACAAGGACAAGAAGCGTATCGGGTATACGCCACCTTGTTCACCTCCCGGCCCTGAGGGCTCATATCACGAATACACGATCACGCTGTATGCCTTGAAGGCACCGCTGGATGCGTTGCCGGATCATGACGACATGAGCGTGAACTGGGACACGATGACCGAGGCGCTCAAGGGCAAGGTCATTGATTCCTCCTCCATCACCTTCCGTAACTGATCAGATGATGGACGCAAGACACCCCCCTGCAAGCCAGGAAGCGCGATCGCCATTCACCACGAAAGGAATTTTTCCATGCGCACATTGCTGACCGCCGCCCTCATTCTGGCTGCCGCACCTGCCTTTGCCGATTCACATGCCAAGGATGAGCATGCAGCAAAGCCCAAGGCCGGCCCCCAGAGTGGCACCAGACTCAAGGCCGAGATCTGGGTCGATAACTGGTTCGAGATGTACGTCAATGGCGAGAAGGCAATGCAAGACAGCGTGCCGATCACCACGGAGCGCTCCTTCAATGCCGAAACTGCCATCATCGAGACGCAATTCCCGGTGACGATCGCCATCAAGGCCAAGGACTTCAAGGAAAATGACACAGGCCTTGAGTACATCGGCACGGACCGCCAGCAGATGGGCGATGGCGGCATGATTGCCCAGTTCCGTGATGCCAGAACAGGCGAGGTCATCGGGGTCACCAACCGCGACATGCATTGCCTGGTGGTGCAACACGCGCCTGTCGAGGCTTCCTGTGCTGATGAGAGCGACCCACAGGCAGGCGAGGGCGCCTGTGACTTCGAGGAAACCACGGTGGACGGTGACTGGACGGCCCCGGACTTCGATGACAGCGCCTGGCCGGCTGCCATCGAGCATCAGTACAGCGACGTCAGCCCGAAGGACGGCTACGACGATATCGACTGGGATGACAGTGCCAGGTTCGTGTGGGGGCAAAGCCTCAAGCAGGACAACACCCTGCTGTGCCGCATGACCCTCGACGGCTGATCGTACGTTTCATTCTGTACTGATTGATCAATAAAAAAGCCACCCTTGAACATTAGGTGAGGCTTTTGCTGTACTGGCAAGCTTGCTGATAAATTCTGTTTCGGTTAAGAATAGGCGAGAGATAAGGTTTACCTAAGTCTTTGCATGCCTTTATAGTGACTTGAGACATTGTCACTACCTTGGAATTATATATATTCTCCTTGCTGATTTTATGCCAATGGTGTTATTTTGAACAATAGAGCATTGATTGAAATAAACCAATACATTCAGAATAATGATCGGTTTTTATTTCATTAACTCTAATTTATTTTAATATTGAGGCATTGGCTTTGGAAAACTTAGATATTAATGATTATAGAGAAAGATTACAAAATGATAAAGGTTTTTCAACAAAGCGTCGTCAGCTTGTTTATGTTTCTTTGATAATTTTAGCAATTAATCTGAGCGGCGCCCAGATAAAAGAAGCTAATACCTTTCTGTTTAAAATCGAATTTTTGAATGAAGGTGCATTAATACATTTGCTTGAAGCTTCTGCTGTATATCTACTATTCCGCTATTATGCCTATGCTCACAACTACCATGAATATCTTTTTAAATTCTGGTCGGAAAGATTAATGGCAGACACTAGTGTGCTAATTTATAATGGTTTTGATGATGAGTATCATGGGTTACTAGCCAAAAAAATTAATGGCCAAAATTGTCACGATATAGGCGATCAGGTGCCTGAATATAGAAAGGTGAGTATTTTAAGGAGAAGTATTTGCTATAGATCTACAATTGTAGATGAATATTACGGTGAAGTGTATGTTCCTAAATGTATTAATTTAAATGAATATGATGATTCTTGGAAAAGAAAAGATTTGATCAAATTATTTTCCTTTGAATTTAAATATCGTTATCAGGCTTTTTTCAATAATCGAGAGCACGTTGACTTGTTGTTTCCGTATATAATTTGCCTAGTGTCATTGCTGAGTGTTTTTAATAGACTTATGGTTCAGTAAATAATAACTGCCTTTGTTAGCGTGATCTAAATTTATTCTAATAGATAAATTATAATAAGCATAATTGATGTTGTTAGCTTTCCCATTTGTGAGTGTAATGCTTTTATATTGACCTGACATAAACTTCATGTGTAATAAAAAGAGCAGTCCAGTGAGGTTCGCCACAATATCTAGGTAGGGGATACGCGGGCATGCTTCGATGCGGTGTTTGCCGGCAAGGCCTCCACGACTACCTTCGTGGATGTCAGAGTGCTCAAGCATCACGTCAGGGCCGAGCGTATTCTCGACAGCATTCTCTATGAAGCTCTCATCGCACAGCGGGCGTTGGAGGATGATTTTCGTCTGGTGGTCGTGGTCGTGATCTACGGCGACGCGGACCTGCGTGAGCGACTACAGTCCCGCTGGCAGCCGCGGGTCTCACACTGCCCGGCGGATGTCGAACTGCGTGTCCTTCGACGCGATGACGTGCGCTGTGAGGCAGCGTGATGTGCTGAAGCGTGACCCACCGTAGCCATGAGAACGTCTTGTCCAGACACGGCAGATGAGGGTGCACCTCGGGCCGGCCAGTGCTTGAGATGGATCACGACGAAAAGAGGCCCGTACCGAT
>NZ_JEMF01000110.1 GCF_000591415.1 Cobetia crustatorum
CCACTTGTGGCGAAGCGAACACGCCGCAAGGTTCAGCAATCGATCAAGACATTAGGCTATGTCTACAATCGCGGTGCCGCTGCCATGCGTGGAGGACGCACGCAAACGCTGGGCGTCGTGGTCTATGATATTGCCAATCCGTTCTTCGGTGCCATGGTGGCAGGTATCAATGCGGAACTAACCCAGCAGGACTATGTGTCATTCCTAGCCAACAGCGAAGACTCAGTGCCTCGCCAACAACGTTTCCTTGAACGCATGCGCGAACACCGTGTCGATGGGCTCCTTCTGTGTCCTGCCGCCGGCAGCTCACCTGACTTAATCGAAACGCTCGAAGGCTGGGGTATGCCTTGCGTCCAAATTCTGCGTTATCTCGGCACTCCACCGTTCGATTACGCAGGCACTGACTTCCGTCATGTCGTAAGACTGGGGATGGACCACCTGGTATCACTTGGTCATCAGCGCATCGCCTTCGTCGGGGGCGCCGAGCACGCCGTCAGTCAGGATCGCCTCAAGGCCTATGATGAATGCCTCCTACGCCATGGGCTTGTCTATCGCCGCCTGATTCGTGGCGAAGGTGTCACTCGCAAGGATGGATTCCTGCTTATTCAAGAGTTAATGCAGGAAACCCCTCGGCCCACGGCAGTCATGTGTCACAACGACATGGTGGCCTTCGGTGTCATGCTGGGGCTCAAGCGCATAGGCCTAACACCGGGTAAAGACTGCGCAGTCATCGGCACTGATGATGTCGAAGAGGCAGCTTTGGGCGATCCGCCTCTGACAAGTGTAGCCACGCATCCTTATGCGATTGGTGAACAGGCGGCTCGATTGGCATTGCGCCGAATAGCTGCTCCCACGGCCCCGCGTGAGCAGGTTGTGCTATCCCCAAGCCTGGTGATTCGGGACTCGTGTGGTAAACCACTCAGCGAGATCGACATCCAAGGAAATATCCCTGCATGCCTCAATTAAGAATTACTTACATAAGTAACCTAGTTTTGGTGCATGAGAATCAGATATTGAATATCGTATCCAATTGCGCCAGACACTAATCGCTTCGCCCCTTACACTGCGCCACCCACCGACAACAACAATGCCACGCCAGGAGTTAATTATGAACATTAACTGGATCGATCCAAAAAAAATTCGTCGTCTACCTCGCACTCTCCTCAAAGGCTCACTATTGACAGTAGTCCTTGGGGCTTCAACTACGACACATGCCATGGACCTGCGGTTTGGCCACGGGGGCACGGCTGAAACAGCTTATCAGCTTGGCGCAGAGCGATTCAGTGAGCTGCTGTCTGAGAAGACCGACGGTGAAATTAGCGTCACCATCCTCGGGAACTCGGTCATGGGGCATGAGACGGAAATGTTTGAGCAAGAAATGGCTGGTGCGCTCGACATGGCCATCGTCAGCCCGGGCCTAATTACGGACTTCTCTCATTCTGCCAACATCTTCTCGGTACCTTTTCTCTATCGAGATGTCGATCACTGGCAGAAGGTTTTGGATGGTCAAGTGGGCCAACAGATCGCCGACCGCATCTCACAGGAAACTGGGGTCAAGGTATTGGCTTACTTTGGCGGCGGCAAACGCGAAGTCGTCAGCACCAAACCAGTGAATAGCCTTGCAGACCTCAAAGGGTTGAAGATACGTACCAACCCGACCAAACCTTTGATCGCTGCCTGGCAGGCTATTGGAGTCAAGCCATCGGTCATGGCTTGGAAAGAGATTTATACCGGGCTGCAACTGGGTGCCATCGACGGCCTGCTTAACGAGCCGGAATGGGTCTTACGGATGCGATTCAACGAAGTAGCCCCGCACCTTGTCATGACAGATCACGACATTACCGTGCGCCTTCTGACCATGTCAGAACAGACATGGGAGCGCCTTAACGAAAGCGAACAGCAAGCAGTCACGATGGCAGCACGTGAATCAGCCGCCTATGCCCGCAAGGCGCAGCTCAAACAAGATGCCGAAGCCCTCGACACACTTGTCAATCAAGGAATGACCCTGCACAGAATTGATCGCGAAAAAATGCAGGAGATGGTCAAAGAACCTCTTTTGAAAGTAGTCGCCGACATGGAGCTGACTGACCTTTACCAGATGATAAAGGGTGTCAACTAAGCGGAACTGACGATGAACCGGCACCCCGTTATACGGGGCGCCGGCCTCTAACCCAATAGACGAGGACAGCGCTTATGTCGCTTATTCTCTCCGCACTGACACGCTTGAATCGTGTGCTTGAAAGAGTCTTGTATGCTTTGCTTCTCGCATTGCTGTTCGGCTTCATCGCACTCATCATCTATCAGATTATCAGTCGCAACCTGCCACTACTCCCCCGCTTATTCTGGACGGAGGAGTTCAGTCGCTTTGCATTCCAGTGGATGATCATGTTGGGGACGGCGGTGGGTGTGCTGCATGCAGATCATTTTGTGTTGGAGGCTTTCCCGAGCGGTACTCGCGCTGATCAAGTAACACGCTGGATACGTGACCTGGCCTGCTTGGCCACCGGTATCATCTTCGTCTGGTTTGGAAAGGACTTCGGCATTTCCGGCCTACGACGCAGCGCAACTGCTTCTGGTATCTCGATGGTATATGTCTACAGTGTTTTTACTGCCTGTGGCGGCTTCATCATTCTATTCAGTCTTGAACGCCTGCTATACGCTGCACTGCACGGCATGCCCGCCATGGAGAAATTTCTTAACACTCCCAACGCCGTGGATGACATGGTGTCCAATGACATGTCCGCCCATGAAGGTACTATAAACCCGGCTTATTCATGAGGCCGACCTGAAAACGAAGATGGCGAGTGGTTTTCTCTTGTAGAATCAGGATGTTCCTGTCAGAACACGATTCAAGAGGACCACTCGCC
>NZ_JEMF01000111.1 GCF_000591415.1 Cobetia crustatorum
TGAAGTGGACCCCAGAATTCGGACCAGGCGCTAAGCTCTGATCATACCGACCAGGAGAGCTTGATCATGAGCAGGAAACGTCGACAGTACAGCAGTGAGTTCAAAGCCAAGGTAGCCCTTACTGCCCTCAAGGGGGAACAGACCACGTCAGAGATCGCAGCCCGCTTCGAGATCCACCCAACCATGGTGAGTCAGTGGAAGCGCGACCTGCTGGACAACGCCACCGGCGTCTTCGAGGGCAAAAGTTCCAGTAAAACCGCCCAGAAGACCCAGGAGGAGATCGATACGCTCTATCGCGAGATCGGCAAGCTGACGGTGGAACGGGATTTTTTGTCACGCAGGCTCGATCGTTGAGTCGGGCCCAGCGCCTGACAATGGTCGAGCCGCAAGCGCCCGGCATCAGCCTCCGACGTCAATGCCAGCTACTCGGTATCAGTCGCTCCTCGATGTACTATCAGCGCAAGGCGCTACGGGCCTATGATCTGGAGTTAATGCGTCTGATCGACGCGGAACATCTGCGCACACCGGTCTATGGCTCACGAAGGATGTCAGCCTATCTCAATCGCTTGGGCCACGCAGTGAGCCGCAAGCGCGTCCAGCGATTGATGCGCGGGATGGGACTACAGGCTATTTATCCGAAGCCATGCACTAGCCGGCCAGGTACAGGACATCGGATCTATCCTTACTTGCTGCGGGGGCGAGTCATCGACCGCCCCAATCAGGTATGGGCGACCGATATCACCTATATTCCTTTGGCGCGCGGGTTCATGTACCTGGTGGCCATCATGGACTGGCACAGCCGTCGCGTGTTGGCCTGGCGGGTCTCCAACACCCTGGATACGGACTTCTGTATCGATGCTTTGGAGGAAGCCTTGGCGTGTTATGGAAAGCCCGAGATATTCAATACAGATCAAGGCTGTCAGTTCACCAGCCAGTCGTTCACCGAAGTTCTGGAAGCCCATGATGTCCGGATCAGCATGGACGGCAAGGGATGCTATCAGGACAACATATTCGTGGAACGACTCTGGCGCAGTGTGAAGTATGAGTGCGTTTATCTGAAGGCTTTCGAGAGCGGCGCCCACTTGCGAGGGGATCTGAAGCGTTACTTCGCTTGGTACAACACAGAGCGGCCCCACCAAGGGCTAGACGATGCTACACCTGATGAAGTGTACTTCTCTCAACCACTGATCCAGGCGGCCTGACGCCGATGATGACCTGATCCGAGCTTAGACGACCCGTCAGGTGGTCCAAAGGATGGGGTCCACTTCAA
>NZ_JEMF01000112.1 GCF_000591415.1 Cobetia crustatorum
TCTGAACGCTTAAGAGACTAACGACAATGATGGGCAGCCAGTACTTCAGTGCACCATACCTTCTGACTGCTCATCTTCATCTTCCTCACCATCCCACAAGCGCGTGCGCGTGATGGCATGGTCAATCATTTCACGCGCGACTTCGAAGCGATTGTCACGCAGCAGATCAGCCGCCTCATCCGAGATGCGAATGCTGAGCAGCGGCTCACCTTCGCTTTCGGCTGCGCGCAGAATCACTTCACCATCTTCCATTTGCACAATTTCAAGTACGGCGGGATCAGACACGTCATTCCTCCTGCACGGCATCTCTTGAGATGCCGGCGTCGTTGTGATCGTCAGCTTGACGGTGGACAGGCATCACGCAGCGCAGAAAAAAGTACGACCACAGCCAGAGCCATGGTCGTACTATTGAGAATGCGGGGCTTGCCACAATGGGCTCAGTCTAGCACCCGCGATACCGAAGCGTCATCCGCTTGACATCACTACCACTCGACACTCGACTCGCGTAGCCCCGGCAATATGGCCTTGAATGCCGCTAGCACCTCTGTGAGACGCTCAACCAATGAGGCATTGGCCGCAGCCGCGATAATCAAACCATCGCCACGTACACGCCCTTCTTCTCGGCGCGCAGCACCCGTCTCAGCATGCAAGCGGTCAATGTCACTCACCAGCTGGCTCAGCCAGCTATCGGGACGTTCGAGCAGAATACGCAGCTGCTCAATCTCGGCAACGGGTGTCGGGGGAGCTGTCAAACGTTCGCGCCAGCCGTCCTGCGGCCAACGCGCTACCACAGCGAACTCGTCCAGCAACGAGGACAGCGCCAGCTCCAACAGCACCAGCGCGCCCTCCTCATTTGCCATGCGACGCGCCATGTCGTGCTCGTCTCCCGCCGTCACCGCCGACTGTGCTAACAACAGCTCAGCCTGATACAGCAGTTGGTTGGTGCGGGCACGATGACTCATCAGACCTTGACTCCCTTGCGCTTGTCCTCGACAACCCAACGGCCATTCTCGAACGTCGCTTTCCAGCCAGTCGCCTTACCTTCCTCGTCACTCATAACGTACTGCGCCTTGACCTTGCGCGAGAAACGAATCTGCGCCGGACGCCCATCCGGGTCCTTCTCCGGCGCCTTGAGGATGAAGTGATACTTCTCCGGCAACTCGTCAGCGTGCGCTTTGAGCTCCATCACCAATGGTGGACGCGTCTCACGATTCTTCGGGAACTGACTGGCTGCCATGAACAAGCCACTCGCGCCATCACGCAGCACGTAGTGATCCTCAACCTTGACACAGGCGAGCTCCGGCATCGGAATCGGGTCCATCTTCGGTGGTGCGACCTCACCCGATTTGAGCAGTTTGCGAGTGTTCTTGCAGGTCTCGCTAGTACAGCCGAAGTACTTGCCGAAACGGCCAGTCTTGAGCTGCATATCAGCGCCACACTTGTCGCACTCGATCACTGGACCATCATAGCCCTTGATACGGAAGTGCCCTTCCTCGACTTCGTGTCCCACACAATCCGGGCTGTTGCCACAGACGTGCAACTTGCGATGCTCATCGATCAGGTAGCTGTCCATCGCCGTCGCACAGATCGGACAGCGGCGCTTGGCACGTAGCGCGTCGGTCTCAGCATCTTCATCGGCATCAGCGGCTACAGCCTCATCGCCTGGTAACAGATCGATGGTGGTCTTGCAGCGCTCTTTCGGTGGCAGGTTATAACCTGAGCAACCAAGGAAGACACCGGTGGACGCAGTACGAATCTGCATCTCGCGTTCACAGGTCGGGCAAGAAATATTCGTTGGCACCGGCTGATTCGGGCGCATGCCTTCTTCTGACTGGGCATGATCCAACTCAGCCTTGAATTCGGCATAGAAGGCATCAAGCAGTTCACGCCAGTTGCGTGTCCCCTTGGCCACCTCATCCAGGTGGTCTTCCATGCGAGCTGTGAAGCCGAAGTCCATCAGGTCCTTGAAGGATTCGCTGAGACGATCAGTGACGATGTCACCCAACTTCTCGGCGTAAAAGCGGCGATTTTCCAGTGCCACATAGCCACGATCCTGAATGGTCGAGATGATGGCGGCATAGGTCGAGGGGCGACCGATGCCACGCTTCTCGAGCTCCTTGACCAAGCTGGCTTCGGTATAGCGCGCCGACGGCTTGGTGAAGTGCTGCTGAGGGTCCAGCTCCACTAGATCCAACTTTTCACCAATCGCGAGGTCGGGCAGCGACTGATCTTCTTCCTTCTTGCCCATCGGCTTCATGACACGAGTATAGCCATCGAACTTGAGTACGCGGCCACGCGCACGCAGATCATAACCATCCACTTCAATGGTCAGTGTCGAGGACAGATACTCAGCCGGCAACATCTGACAGGCCACGAACTGGCGCCAGATCAGCTCATAGAGCCGTTCGGCATCACGCTCCATACCCGCGAGATCAGTCGCACGATTGGCCACCTCAGAAGGACGAATCGCTTCATGGGCTTCCTGAGCACCTTCCTTGCTGGAATAAACGTTGGCTGCTTCCGGCAGGTAGTTACTGCCATATTCTTCACTGATGAAATCACGAGCCGTCGCCACTGCATCCGCCGACAGATTCGTCGAGTCAGTACGCATATAAGTGATGTAGCCAGCTTCATACAGGCGCTGCGCCATCATCATGGTTTTCTTGACCGAGAACCCGAGACGACCGCTGGCCGCCTGCTGCAGTGTCGAGGTAATGAAGGGGGCATTCGGCTTGGAGCGAGTCGGCTTGTCTTCGCGATTAGAGATCGCAAGTGCTGCAGTCCGCAGTGAGGCGATACGCTCAAGCGTGTCCTTCTCGCTCGTCGGCCGGAAGACCTTGCCGTTCTGGCGCGCCAGCTCAAAACGAATCGCCTCTCCACTCGCGGCAGCAAGCTCAGCGTGCACATCCCAGAATTCTTCCGGAATGAAGGCGCGAATCTCGCGCTCACGCTCAACAATCAAGCGCACAGCCACAGACTGAACACGACCGGCAGACAGGCCTCGCGCCACCTTGGCCCACAGCAGCGGCGAAACCATAAAGCCCACCACGCGATCCAGATAGCGGCGCGCCTGCTGTGCATGGACTCGGTCCATCTTCAGCTCGCCGGGTTCGTCAAAAGCCGCCGTGATCGCTTTCTTGGTGATCTCGTTGAATACCACGCGCTTATAGCGCGTCTCGTCGCCACCGATGGTTTCGCGCAAGTGCCAGGCAATAGCCTCACCTTCGCGGTCAAGATCCGTCGCGAGATAGATGGTGTCGGCTTTCTCGGCCAGACGCGTCAGTTCCGAGACAACCTTTTCCTTGCCAGGCAAGATCTCATAATGCGCCTCCCAGCCATTCTCCGGGTCAACCCCCATACGGCGGATCAACTGAGTCTTGGCTTTCTTCTCTTTATGAGCGGCCTTGACCTCCGGCGACATCTTGCGAGTCTCCGCAGCCTGACGGGCACGTTCCTTCGGATCAGTTGCCTGCTTGCCGCTACCGCTGGTTGGCAGATCGCGGATATGCCCGACACTCGATTTCACCACGAAATCGTTGCCGAGATACTTATTGATGGTCTTGGCCTTGGCGGGCGACTCGACGATCACCAGTGACTTGCCCATGGTTGCTCGCATCTCCTGGCCGGCGCTGAGTGCGCCAGCGAATGAATCGTCGCGCTGGGTTTTGTCCCAGCCGAAAAATGCGCCTACCCTACCCCAGCATTTCGGCGCTGACCAGCAATGTTAAGACTGGCGGAGTGTCTAGATACTCTCGGTAGGCGTTGCAGCTCCTATTAACAGGAGGTCTCTGATGCCATCAGGGCGACCCACAAAATTGACATTTGCAATATCAACTTACGGCCAAGACCTTTCTGCGATATAGCGTCTGGCGTGCACTTTTTTCTGTCACTGATTTGCTGCCACTATATAGAGAGACAGAGAAATCAATCGAGAGGTAACGATGTTGGCAGCGATAACGTCAGTGTGACATCTCTCAGTACATTAGGAGCATGACCTGATCAACGTAGCGCATTCGACGCGATGCAGGAATGAAGCCTCGCCCGACTATTGCGATGTCGCGTGACAGGATTATTGATCATGGCCATCAGCAAGAGTCTGCCTCAAAACATGCCGCAACAAGGTACTGCACTCGACAGGCTCCCTTTCAGCCTTCAATGTAGTAAAATGACAACACAATCTGTCTGATCCATCACGCCAGTGTTCAAGGAGTAGATTTCATGCCGCACGCGTTCAACGGCCCGATCCGCCGCACCAAGATCGTTGCCACACTCGGTCCGGCCAGTGACAAGCCGGGTGTTCTCGACGCGATGATTCGTGCCGGAGTCGATGTGGTACGCCTCAATTTCTCCCACGGCAGCCCGGAAGATCACCGCATGCGCGCAGAGGCTGTCCGTCAGGCCGCCGCCGCACAAGGACGTAGCGTCGCAGTACTGGGTGACTTGCAGGGACCGAAGATTCGTATTGCCCGCTTCAAGGACACCGTTGTTACTCTGAGCGAAGGCCAGCCCTTCGTCCTGGACATCGGCCTGGGCCGTGATGAAGGTACCACCGAGCGTGTCGGCTGCGACTACCAACAACTGGCCGATGACGTGGTAGCCGGCGATGTCCTGCTGCTTGACGATGGCCGTGTAGTGCTTGAAGTCATTGAGCTCAAGGACAACGAGATCCACACTACCGTCAAGGTGGGTGGCAAGCTGTCCAATAACAAGGGTATCAACAAACAGGGCGGCGGCTTGTCTGCCGAAGCACTGACCGAGAAAGACAAGTCCGATCTCAAGACCGCCATCGATATCGGCGTTGATTATCTGGCTGTCTCTTTCCCGCGTAGCGGCGCTGACATGCAGCTAGCGCGTGAGCTACTGGGCGAAAAGGGCCGTGATATTGGCCTGATCGCCAAGGTTGAGCGCGCTGAAGCCGTCGCTGATGACGCCGTGCTCGACGGCATCATCCTCGCCAGCGAGGGTGTCATGGTGGCACGTGGTGATCTGGGCGTAGAGATTGGCGATGCCCAGCTTATCGGCGTACAGAAGCGCATGATTCGCCGCGCGCGCAGCCTCAACCGTGTGGTCATCACCGCCACGCAGATGATGGAGTCCATGATCAGCGCGCCACTGCCAACTCGCGCAGAAGTCTTCGACGTCGCCAATGCCGTGCTTGATGGTACCGATGCCGTGATGCTGTCTGCCGAAACGGCCGCGGGCGACTTCCCGGTCGAAACCATCGAGACCATGCACCGCGTCTGCCTGGGCGCGGAGCGGGAGCGCTCTGCACAGGAATCCCAGCACCGCATCCACGAAGGTTTCAGCAAGACCGATGAAACCATCGCGCTGTCTGCCATGTACGCTGCCAACCACCTGACCGGTGTCGTAGCCATCGTGTGCATGACCGAATCCGGCTATACGCCGCTGATCGCTTCACGCATTCGCTCTGGCCTGCCAATCGTCGGGCTGGCACAGGACCAGAAGACTCAGCGTCGCATGGCGCTGTACCGTGGCGTGGTATCCCTGCCCTTCGACTCAAGCGAACTACCGGCGCCGGAAATCAACCGTCGCGCCATCGCTGAGCTCGAAGCCCGTGGCATTGCTACCCGCGGCGACCTGGTTATCCTGACACGTGGCGACCAGATGAACGCTCATGGTGGCACCAACACCATGAAGATCGTCACCGTCGGCGGCACTATCGACTGAAGCATTTGAGCACTGGCGGGGCAAGCACCCCGCCATCAGGAGGCAATGCGACATGAGCGAGCAACGACCCAAGCGCCAGGCGCGGCGCACCCTCCCAGCACGCAAGCGTATTGCGCTGGTAGCCCATGATGGCAAGAAGAATGAAATGCTGGACTGGGCTAACCGCTGGCGCGACGAGCTCTCTCGTCACCAGCTGGTAGGTACCGGTACGACCGCGCGGCGCATCAGCAAGGAGCTCGGCCTTGAGGTGGAAGGCCTGATGAGTGGACCGCTGGGAGGCGATCAGCAGATTGGTGCCCGTATCGCTGAAGGCAATCTGGATATACTGATATTCCTGTGGGACCCGTTTGCTCCGATGCCGCATGATCCTGACGTCAAGGCTCTGCTACGACTGGCGGCTTTATGGAACGTCCCCGTCGCCAGCAATGCCGCGAGTGCCGACTTCATGTTCAACTCGGCATTGATGTCACAGGCCGTCGAAGTCGCCGTGCCAGACGCCAATGACTGGGTCAGCACGCGCGCCTGACCACCTCACCGGATATATTGCATTAAGTACATTGTTGCAAAGCACTACCCAAAAACGCCGTCAGCGCTCTATTTTTACGCTGACGGCGTTTTTTATGGCTCATCCTTCAACGGCCAAAACACGCGAAATGTTGTAATCAAACTACATTTTGCGTGTTTTCGAGTGATCTCTCGCTTCTTCAGTACCGACTTTCACCTGCGCCCAGGCTCTCCCGCGACACTGCATTGCTGCACGTCACCTTGATCACCTGCAATGCCCTGGCCACGCACGCTACTCTCATCACGCTTGAGCACTGCAAATTGGGATACTCGCCCGGGGTCATCTTCAATTCGCGGCGCAAGACATACTAATCCTGGCCGCCGTGCCAACGAAGGAGGCGCGATCGCGAGCGTATCGTGACGGTTCTCGGCCATGTCGAGGGCATCTGCCATATGCAGGCACTCGACGCGCTCCACGTGCGGCAGATTTTGCTCAAGCCATGCATTGCACTCGTCAAATAGCGCCTCACGCGCCACGATGCGCTGCACCTTGCTGGGCGTTAGCTCCGGCGGGCCAAGCAGACTAAGACTGATGGCGCGAAATAACCGTCGCTCGACACGAATGCCCGGCCACGCAGCCAATGCATCGTGTGTAGCCCTCACTGGCTGCTGATGGCCGCGCGACCATGGCACTACGGCGGCATCGATCTCGCCTTCTGCCAATGCCATGACAACCTCTTCAATCCCGGCATAGGCACTCAGATTGGCATCAGTAGCATATAGCTTGGATGCGCACTCTCGAGAATAGCCTCCTAAATGTCCCGGATAGCCAACACGCAACGCAGCATGAATCACGCCCTCGTGCGATGTATCTTCCTGAGATTCGCTAACTGTCACCTTCATCCCTGCCCCTCATGACAATGCCTGATGAAAACCCGCCTTACCAACAGCATAGCCGTAAATGAAGACGTTAGGCGAAGCCCCCATTTGCACCGATGATTTGCCCTGTCACCCAGCCAGCGTCACGGCTCGTCAACCAGGCGACGACGCGTGCCACATCCTGTGGACTGGCAATCCGCCCCAGCGCTGCCATGCCCTCAAGCCTGGCAATGGTTTCCTCGCTTTTGCCAGCACGAAACAACCCAGTATCTGTCGGGCCAGGAGCCACCGCATTGACGGTAATGCCGCGTGCGCCCACTTCCTTGGCCAGTACACGGGTCAGCTGGTCTACCGCAGCCTTGGAGGCCGCATAAGGCCCATAAGTCGCAAACATCTGCCGCGTGACTGACGTCGATATATTCACTACTCGCCCATCATCACGCAGATGTAGCGCCGCCTCACGCATCAAGTTGAATGAGCCCGTGAGATTGGCATTCATCAAGCTGGAAAAGTCCTCATCGGTAAAATCGGCCAATGTCTTGTAAATACTCATGCCAGCATTGTTGACCAGAATATCCACCCCGCCATAGGTTTCGCTTGCGGCCTGGAACAGACGACCGGCATCAGCGCTGATGCCCACGTCGCCCTGTACCGCGATGGCTTGCCCACCCAAGGATTCGATGTCGGACACCACCTGCTGAGCGCCCTCGACATCGCTACGGTAGTTGACAACGACCTTGGCGCCACTCGCCGCCAAGCGCAGAGCAACGGCCGCCCCAATCCCGCGCGAGGCACCGCTGACCACGGCGACCTTGTCTGCAAGGTCTTGTACGGCTTGCTGAACTTGCTGATTGTCACCTTGCATAGTGTCTTCCTTATTTATCTGTTTAATGACTCGATATAGCTGAAGGCGGTCAGTACTACATTAGCGAAGACTTCAGCGAATGACATCTGGCATGACAGCTATCTCACAAGCCTGTGGGCGGCGCCAGATAGGCAAAAAAAGCCCGCCACTCTTTTGAGTGGCGGGCTTTTTTTGATACCGCATCACGATAGGCGGCTAGTCATCTATCACCCTTGGCCTGACGCTCGAAGGTATCGGCACGCAGCACCTCGATCCAATAACCGTCGGGGTCCTTGATGAAGGCAAGCCCCTTCATCTTGCCATCATCGGGGCGCTTGACGAACTCGATGCCCAGCTCCTCAAAGCGCTCACTGGCGGCATAGACATCCGGTACGCTGATGCCAATATGACCAAAACCCTGCGGCTGAGCGTTACCATCGTGATAAGCGAAATCAGCGTCATTCTCAGTGCCCCAGTTATGGGTCAGCTCAAGCATCGCCTCACGCCCGAAGGTATAGGTCGTCCGCTTGAGATCATCGCTCGGCACTTCATCTGCCTGCTGCTCATCGAGATAAGCGAGGAAATAAAGACTGAACTGCATCTCGGGGAAGTCGAGCTTGCGTACCAATCGCATGCCAAGCACGCGGGTATAGAAGTCCATGCTGCGCTCGGGGTCCTTGATACGCAGCATGGTTTGATTGAAAACAAAGCCGCGTGTCGCCGGATCAAGCTGCTCACTCAGCCCTGGTACATTCTCGAAATGGGTCGCCATGATAAAGGTCCATGCTTGAGGGGGACGGCGCATGTCTCGTGCGACGCC
>NZ_JEMF01000113.1 GCF_000591415.1 Cobetia crustatorum
CGGTTACTACAGCAGCCTCAGGCCGCACAAGCATAACGATGGGATACCGCCGAACTTGGCAGAAAAGAACTACTGGAATGCTCAAAGCTCGGTGGCCAAAAACACTTGACCACTACAATCTCTCTGAAGACTCTCTCTTTCATTTACGGTTCATCAAAGCCTGAAGCTTTCTTTGCCGTTCATGAAAAGCATGCATTCTACGTTACAATGGCAGAACTTTCTAAAGTAGAAAAATGAGCAAATTAGTTTACGCCGAAAAGGACTTTCTCCATATAGCGTCGTTTTATATCAACAGTCAACCTGATAGAATAAAATGGTTAACAAAGAACGATCTATCTTTCCCTTTCTTTCTTGCTGGAGACTTTACATGCCCTGTACTCGGACACGGCTAACGCCTCAGACACTTCCGCAGCAGGCACTCTGGCATCCTTATACGCAGATGCAGGCCATGGCGGCACCTCTTGAGATAGTCGGTGGCGCAGGCCCCCGCATGACTCTCGCCAGCGGTGAAACATTGCTGGATGCCACATGCTCCTGGTGGTGCATGATTCATGGTTATGGCCACCCACGCCTGGTCTCCGCCATTCAAGCGCAAGCCGCTGAGCTATGCCATGTCATGCTGGGCGGTATACGGCATCGCCCTGCCGTGGAGCTCGCCGAGGCTCTGGTACGTATTACACCAGCGGGGCTAAATCATGTCTTTTTCTCGGACAGCGGTTCTGTAGGAATGGAAGTGGCCATGAAGATGGCCGTGCAATATCAACAGCAGCGCAAGGATCGTGATGACACCAAAGGGCGCACTCGCATGCTGTCCCTGATGAAGGCATATCACGGCGATACCGCAGGCTGCATGGCGGTGTGTGATCCCGAAGAAGGCATGCACTCACTATTCGCGGACTTTCTTCCCAAGCACTACTTCGCCCCCGCACCCACAGCAGGCTTCACGGCTTCTCGAGAAGCTGTTGAAGCTGATATCGCCGGACTAAGAGCCTGTCTGGAAGCCCATCACCATGAAATAGCCGCACTATTGATGGAGCCGCTATTACAGGCAGCGGGCGGACTCAACATGTACTCGCCGTTCTACCTGGAAGCAGCGCGCACTCTGTGTGACGAGTTCGGTGTGGTATTGATTTTCGATGAGGTAGCCACCGGTTTCGGGCGTACCGGAAAACTCTTTGCCTGTGAGCATGCCAGTGTCACGCCTGACATCATGGTGTTGTCAAAAGGATTGACCGGCGGTTATCTGGGGCATGCTGCCACTCTCGCGCAAAGCCATATCTTCCACGCCTTCGATGGCGAGGATGCCAATACCGCTTTCATGCATGGCCCCACGTTCATGGGTAATCCATTAGCATGTCGAGTGGCACTGGAGAGTCTCAAGGTCTTCGAGGAAGATAATTATCTCGCCAAGATTGCCGAGCTCAATCAGGTGCTGCGCGAAGAGCTGCTTGATTTCTCCCATCCCGCCATTCGCGATATTCGCGTACTTGGCGCAACCGCGGTCATTGAAGTTCATGACGCCAGGAGTCTTGAGGGAGCTCAAGAACACGCACGTGCACAAGGTGTCTGGCTACGCCCGTTCGGGCGTTGGCTATACACGATGCCCGCCTATATTACGTCGCATGATGACTTGCGACAGATCACCCGAGCCATGACGAGTCACTTCACCACGCTGAGCTAACATGCTGGGTTGATGTGTCTGACTGATATATCTGACTGATATGCTTGGCGAGCATTGGCAGTGATTGTTTTCAATGCTCACCCTAAGCCATTGGATGGCGAAGGGTGAGTATCGACAGCGACCAGGGAGGCGCTCTGGAAATCAGGCGCTCTGGAAATCAGGCGCTCTGGAAATCAGGCGCCCCATAACCGAGCTTC
>NZ_JEMF01000114.1 GCF_000591415.1 Cobetia crustatorum
ACTAGCGTGACAGTGGGGGAGACCTTGCGGGTGCGACATATCAGCGGCCATGGCTGTTCCTTTTAAGGTTCCATGCCTACGGTTTGCCACGCTGTTGCTCCCTCATTCGATGGTCGATCAGTCATTCGTTATGCGCGCTTGATGGCGAAGTTTCACCTATACAGCCCTGAACAAGGGCTTTTCGTGTGGCTAAAATGGCACAAACCATACCTATGGTGTGGCATGTCATTTCTCTATGATATGAAATTCTTGTAGGAGATGATTTTTGGATTAGATTTGACTAATAAGGCGAGAGGGGATAAAGCCAAAATGACAGTGTTTTAATACGCGATGCTCTATGTTTGCTTCCAGTTTAAGTAGATGTTCATATAGAATGAGAAAAATCATTCTCTTGGTGCTATTGAAATTGTCACTAGCGTTAAAAAAGAGATAAAAGATCAAAATACTGTCGCGTTTAAGCAGCGTTTTGTCCCTTGGCCAGCAAGGATCGCGAGGTTAGGAGCAAATATGTACAACCACAAAACACCTAAGCACCCACGCCCAGCATTAATTCGTTCTCTGGAGCCTCGCTTCCTTTTTGATGGTGCAGCTGTGGGTACTGCCGCTGATACTGCCACGGACCAGGATTATGGGTCAGACCACGGTGCTGCCGAGCATGCCCAGCAAGGCAGCATGACTGCTGAAGCCGTGGCAGCTCAGTCTCAATCTCCCGCTACCAAGGCTCTACAGGCTAGCCAGGCAGCCAGACAGCAGGATGAGACGGCTGATGATCAGCAGGCTTCCGCAAGTGATGCCAGCAATACTTCCGATACTGATACCAATCCAGACAGTAGTGGTAAAGCGTCAGACTCCCGTGGCGTCATCTTCGTCGATAGCAATGTCACCAATTATGAATCTCTGGTCGAAGAGCTGGATTCTGATGCGGAAGTCGTCATTCTTGATGGCGAGTCTGATGGTATCTAGCAGATTGCGTCTTATCTGAAGGACCAGCAGGGCATTTCATCCGTTCATATTCTCTCTCATGGTGAGGAAGGCGAGCTCAGTCTGGGGACTGCAACACTAGATCAAGCCAGCATGGCGGGAGAGTACAGTGACGAGCTTGCCACTATTGGCAACGCTCTGACGGAAGATGGTGACATTCTTCTCTATGCCTGCGATTTCAGCTCTGGTCAGCTCGGTCTTGAGGCTGCGACTCAGCTCGCAAATCTGACTGGTGCAGATGTTGCGTCGTCATCTGATGATACCGGTAGCTTGAGATATAATGGTGATTGGGATCTTGAGAATCAGACGGGTGAAATCGAGGCCTCCGTATTATCTGCCACGGCATGGGATGGCAGACTGGCAGATACGGTAGAGCTGGATTTCTCTGCGACTCCCACACTTGTTAGTGGTCCTGGCACCGGTCTACAAGAAGGTGCGGTATATCTATATTCTGACGTGGCAGACAATCTCGATGTAAGAGTTACCATTGATGAAATTTCAGCTGGCGTTACCATCGATAGTCTTGATATCAATACAGGTATTGCAGAAGCCTTCTTTAGCCAACTAACGTCGACGAGTGCAGATGGGTATGTACAATATACATTCGATTTCATTGAAGCTGACACGGGGGATGCAAGCAATATTAGCTTCGTGGCTAATGCTATCGATTTAGATAACGTAACTGAGTCTACCGTATTGTATGGGGCCAGTAATTATACAACAGAGTCCAATACTTTTGTTGATATAGTCGTTGATAGTGACAATAGTTCAATTGTTGCCACGGGCGGAGGTACGACAGTAGGTTTGGATCGTGCGGATACACTGTATATAGTCAGTGCGGTTTATGAAAATACTTCCTCGTTCACCTATCGAGCGGGGGTATCTAATAACGTTCGTCAAGTTGGCTTGCTCTTTGAAGACTTTGATACAGCCGAACTGGGAGATATCAATTACATCGATGGTGAAACGACACAGCTTCCTGTCGCCCGTGGCGACTTTACCACTACCTTGGCCAACAATGATGTAGTCTTTGATCCTCGCACCAACGATGCTCAAGGCAGCGCTCCACTGACGGTATCAGAAGTCAATGGTGTGAGTATCTCCGTCGGTGATAACGTGGATGTGACGGGAGGAAGTGTAGCACTCAATGTCGATGGCGAATTGGTCTTTACCCCTGATGCTGATTACACAGGCACGGTAGATTTTTCATATAAAGTTACAGATGCCAATGGGAATAGTTCTTCATCAGAAGTCACTGTTGCTGTTATTACCCCCTATGTTGATCAAGTATCTTCCGATGGGGATGTGATATCGATCAGTGCTGTCACTACCTTTAGTGACTTGGATAACTATGATGATTTGACTTATTCTGCAACTGGCTTGACTGATAGTCTGTCAATCAATCCTGCAACCGGTATTATTACGGGCACGCTAAGTGCCGATGACTCGCAGGGCGGCCCCTACACTATTACAGTGACAGGGGTAGATAATGATGGTAATCAGATCTCCGATACCTTTGAGCTAACAGTTAATAATATTGTACCTGAAGCTTCCAATGATACTGCTGCGTTAGCTGAGAATGCTGCCGGTAGTGGCAACGTGCTGACCAATGACAACGACGGCGGCGCGGACACCGATACGCTGACCGTCAGCCAGGTCGATGCTGACGCCGACAATGTTGGCGCAGCGGTGGCAGGCGATAATGGCGGTCTGATCACCATCGCCAGTGACGGTAGCTACACCTTCGTCCAAGGCACCGACTTCGATGACCTGGCCGATGGCGAAAGTCGTGTCACTGCCGTCGATTACCAAGTCAGTGATGGTCAGGGCGGGCTGGATACCGCGACGCTGAGCATCACCGTGACCGG
>NZ_JEMF01000115.1 GCF_000591415.1 Cobetia crustatorum
CCATGGAGTGCGGGCCGTTTTTATCTCTAGCGAGCAAGGGTGACATCGAAGTCTTACAAACCCGGTAGACCGGAGGTGGCATCCGCGTCTTCCAAGAGACGCTTCAGTGGTGCATGCAACTCAGGTGTACTGACCACGATATTCTCGCCATAGAGCTCCTCGGGAATGCCATCTGGACAGCGATAGAGATGGCCAGTACGTGCACCAGCCTCACGCGCGATCAGTAGGCCAGCGGCAAAGTCCCACGGCGAAACACTCTCGTAATAAGCGTCCAGGCGGCCGCAGGCCACATCGCACAGATCGAGTGCTGCACTACCGTTACGACGCACATCCTGACACACCAGCAACATGGCCGAGAGACGCTTGAGCAGCGGCGGACGGCTATCGCGGTTGTACGGGAAACCGGTGGCGACCAGCGCACGACTCATTTCTTCCATGCCACTGACCGAAATCGACTCACCGTTGAGCCATGCCCCCTTGCCGCGAATCGCGGTGAAGGTTTCACCGAGGAAAGGCGCATGCACGACGCCCATCTGAATCTTGCCGCGCTCACACCACGCGATGGAGACTGCCACATGACGCAGGCCATGCGAGAAGTTGACGGTGCCATCGATAGGATCGATTACCCATAGACCGCCCTTGGTGGCAATGACATCGCGCTCCGGGGACAACTCTTCGGTCAGGCGGGCATCTTCAGGGAATTCAGCTTCCAGTGCCTCGGCCAGCAAGGTATCAATCGCGACATCAATATCGGTGACTAGCTCATCACCTTTCTTGTAGTGGTGCGCAAACCCTTGCTCCTCACGCGCCTTGATCATCCGTTCACCAGCCATTCTGGCCAGCTCCGTTGCGCGTTCCAAGCGTTGTTCCAGCGTCATGTGGCTCTCCAGCGGTGACGAATAGGGTGAATGAGGACATGAATGACCGTTCTCATCCACCGCGTTCCCTTCTGTATAACAGACTCGTGTGGCGAGTTCAGCCATGCGCTGTCATCGACAGCTGTTATCGACGGTATCTTTCTGCCTCCCCATTGTTACGAGATAACGTCTTGCGATGGTGCGTAATACTTACTCATCAGCATCATGATGCTGCATTGCCCATGAAATTATCCCGTTATCTTGATAGTGCTCACATTATCTGTCGCAATATCTCTATTGGATGACAATGCGTGCAGTGTGTTTCTCAGCAGATGTTTCATATAGCAGCAGATGGCGCATTTGTTGCAAAGTGTCTGAAGGACATCTGCCACTCGACGAGCCTGTCAGCTAACGGTGTCATCTAACGTGATGCGCCAGTGCCCAGTATTCAAGGAGCGACCGTGAGCCCACCCTTTGACCAGATTCACCCCCCTCAGCGTTTACTGATGGGGCCCGGGCCGATCAATGCTGACCCGCGCGTATTGCGCGCACTTTCAGCGCCATTGATCGGCCAATACGATCCGGCCATGACGCAGTACATGCACGAGACCATGCAGCTCTATCGCGAGGTCTTTGCCACCGACAATACCGCCACACTACTGATCGATGGCACCTCGCGTGCTGGTATCGAGGCTGTGCTGGTGTCATTGATTAAGCCAGGCGAGCGAGTACTGGTACCGATATTCGGGCGTTTCGGTCATCTGCTGCGTGAGATCGCAGAGCGCTGTGGCGGTGAGGTGCATGTGATCGAGTGTCCCTGGGGCGAAGTCTTTCAGCCGGAGCAGATCGAGACCGCGATCCGTAAGGTCAAGCCGCGCTTGCTAGCGCTGGTGCAGGGCGATACCTCAACCACGATGTGCCAACCGCTGGCCGAGATTGGCGCAATCTGTCGTCGTGAAGATGTGCTGTTCTATACCGATGCCACGGCCTCGCTGGCGGGTAATTCGCTCAAGACTGATGAGTGGGGGCTGGATGCCGTGACGGCAGGCTTGCAGAAATGTCTGGCGGGTCCATCGGGCAGCTCACCGTTGACGCTTTCATCGCGTGCCGTCGAGGTCGTACATGGACGCCGACATGTCGAGGCGGGCATCAGCAGTGGACGTGATCGTCTGACCGACCCCGGCGCGCGTATTCGCTCCAACTATTTCGACCTGTCGATGATTCTCGATTACTGGGGGGAGTTACGTCTCAACCACCATACCGAGGCGACCAGCATGCTGTATGGCGCCCGCGAATGTGCACGCCTGTTGAACAATGAAGGCATGGAGAACGCCATTGATCGCCATGCGTTGCACGGACAAGCGATGGTAGAGGGACTAAAGGGGCTGGGGCTTGAGATGTTCGGTGATCAAGCGCATCGCATGCACAACGTCAGTGCGGCGGTGATTCCCGCTGGACTGGAAGGCGAAGGGCTGCGTCGCAGTATGCTGGAAGACTTTGGCATCGAGATAGGCACCAGCTTTGGCCCTCTCCACGGTAAGGTCTGGCGTTTTGGCGTAATGGGCTACAACGCACGGCGCGATACCGTGTTGACGACGCTTGCGGCGCTTGAACAGACCCTGCGACGCGGTGGAATCAGCGTCGTGGGTGGAAGTGGCGTCGGGACAGCACTCGATTTCTATTCGGATCAGGCCCTGCGAGGTCACGCATGAGTGTCATGGCGAAAGACACGCTGATGCCGCTGTGCAGCGCAGCAGACGTACTGACAGCCTGTGACGTGCTGGCGACGCTTTCTTGTAGTGAGCACGGCATCGATCGACGTTATCTCACTTCGGAACACGCCGCAGCCAACGCGACGATGGCGGCTTGGCTGGCGGCGGCGGGGCTGCGTAGCTGGCAGGATGGTGCGGGCAACCAATGGGGCCGCTGGTGCCCAGCTGCACTGCAGGATACAGATGCCACGCCACGGCTGGTGATCGGCTCGCATCTTGATAGCGTGCCGGATGCCGGGCGCTACGATGGCATTCTTGGTGTTCTATTGGGCATTGCGGCACTGACACACTTTCAGCATCAGGCCCAGTATCACGGTCATGCACTGCCGTTTGCGCTTGAAGTCGTCGGCTTCGGCGATGAAGAAGGTGTCCGCTTCGGGGCGACGCTATTGGGCAGCCATGCGATGGCCGGTGGCTGGCAGCCTGACTGGGAGGCGCTTGAAGACGAGGAGGGCGTGAGTCTTGGTGAGGCGCTTCAGGCGTTTGGCCTGTCGGGGCAGACGGCGACACAAGCCTCGTTGCAGGATGCACCACCGCTCGGCTATCTAGAGGTGCATATTGAGCAAGGTCCGGTGCTGGAGGCTGAGAGGCTGGCACTTGGCACGGTGACGGGTATCGCTGGCGCGCGCCGCTTCACCGTCAATTTCGTGGGTCAGGCAGGACATGCTGGCACGACACCCATGGCGCTGCGTCAGGACGCCTTGTGCGCCGCAGCCGAATGGGCGCTGGCCGTCGAGGCGCTGGCGCGTGATGTCCAAGCGGGTAAGCGCAGTGACATGTCAGACCATTCTCTGGTCGCCACCGTGGGCTGTTGTGAACTGCGGCCCGGTGCGGTCAATGTCATACCGGGACGTGCAGCTCTCAGTCTCGATATCCGAGCCCTGGATGATGCCCAGCGTGATCAGGCACTGGATGAGCTGTTGAGCACAGCACAGCGTATTGCACAGCGTCGTGGTATCAGCGTGAGCCACCAGCAGACCCATGCCGCTGATGCCGTGGCTTGTGACGCACAGCTGATGCAAGCGATCGATACGGGGATCGCGAGCACTGGGCAACCTGCGTTCCGGCTGCCCAGCGGTGCCGGCCATGATGCGATGGCGATCAGCCATCTATGCCCCGTGGGCATGCTGTTTGTGCGTTGCGAGCACGGCATCAGCCATCATCCGCTGGAATCAGTGACTGAAGCAGATGTTGCGCGAGCACTGTCCGCCCTGATCGCCAGCATCGAGGCACTGGCCGCAAAACATACTGCCAGTGCCGTGTGAGGGACGACGATAAAAAAGCTCCCGACTGGCTGTCTTACTCAGCTTCCAGCATGGCGGGCAGCCTCACCGCCGCGATGGCGTCGATCTGCGCCAGCGCCTCGCTGAATTCTTCCTCGGGGGCGTGCGGCAAGCGACGCTCCAGTTCATCAAGGATGCTCACGGCATCATGGCCCTTCACGCAGATGATGAAGGGGATCTGATGACGTGCCTGATAGGCAGCATTGGCAGTGATGAAGCGCTTGCGCATGTTGTCATCCAGCTGATCTAGCCCAGCACCTTGCTGCTCGCTCTGCGAGGCGCGTGTCAGGGTGTCCAGCTTGCTCACGGCGAGTTCCGGGTGCGCCAGTATCAAGGCGCGTTGCTCCACCAGACTCCCGGCACGTACGGCATTGGCACAGGCCATCAGCAGGACTTCTGGACTGTAGAAGGGCCGCTCGCTGGCGGCACGCTCCACCACCCAATCCGAGTGCTCGTATAGCCCGCTCAAGCGACGCGCCAAAGCCTCTGGCGGTAGCACATTGAGCGTGTCCAGCATCGCGATATACCGCATGGGGCTCTCGATTGGCATGCGATTTGCTCCCTGAAGGGCTAATAGTTGTATGTACAACGATGAATCTGAGGCCTGCAAGGTGCGTGCCGCCGATCATCTCACAGCGGGTGAGCCAATCCATGGCGGAGACTCCGAAGCATCGCTCAGGGCAGTCTCGACATTGCACCTTGACCAATCGGTCAGTCAATGCTTGCACCGCAGCGGTGCAATACAACGATAGTGCCTCGGTCGCTGACAACACTACAAGGATGGCGTAATGCCCAAACTTACGACTCACGTGCTCAATCAAGCGGAAGGTATTGCCGGTAGCGGCATCCATATTGTACTGGAGCAGTTAGCCGCGGATGGCAGTTGCCATGAGATCGCTCGTAGTGTCACCAATGCTGATGGCCGTCTAGATGCGCCGCTTCTGGATGATGATCAACCCGGCGACTATCGCCTCAGCTTCATGGTCGGCGAGTATTTTGCTACACGCCCCTGTGGAAAGGGGATGCTGATGCGAATCCCTGTCGAGTGTGCGCTTGAGGCTGAAGGTCATTACCACATCCCGCTGCTGGTCACCCCGTGGGCCTATAGCGTCTATCGCGGCAGCTAAGGAGTCTGCATGAGCGCATACCTACTGGACTGGTCGATGCTGCTGACGCGCTGGCTGCACGTCATAGCCGGCATTGCCTGGATTGGCGCATCATTCTTTTTCATCTGGCTTGATAACCGTCGCCAACCTGCCCATCACGCGGTGGATGGGCGGCCCGGTGGTGAGCTGTGGGCCGTGCATGGCGGCGGTCTTTATCACCTGTTCCGACATGATGGCGTCAGCGAGATATTGCCAGGTGAGATTCACTGGTTCAAATGGGAGCCTACGTCACTTGGCTTTCTGGCATGGCGCTGTTCACACTGATCTATCTCCTGCAGCCTCACGCCTATCTGATCGATCCTCGCGTGTATGAGATGAGTGGCAGCCAAGCTGTCATCGCGGCACTCGGCGTGCTGGTGGGAGGGTGGATGGGCTACGAAGCGATCTGCCGCAGTCCGCTCAAACGTCATGGTGGTGGGCTGTTCATCGCTGTCGGGCTCTGGCTGACACTGGCGGCATGGATTGCCACTGAGCTGTTTTCAGGACGTGCCGCCTTCCTGCTGATGGGCGCGCTGATGGGCAGCATCATGGCGGGTAACGTCTTCAATGTGATCATTCCGGGCCAGAAGGCGTTGCTGGCGGCGGCGCAGCGAGGTGAAACGCCGGATCCTGTGCATGGCAAGCGCGCCAAGCAGCGGTCGGTGCATAACACCTTCATCACGCTGCCGGCAGTATTGATGATGATCAGCAATCACTATCCGTTGCTGTATGCCAATGACTACCGTCTCGGGGTCATCCTGCTGCTGCTGGTGACAGGTGGCTTGATTCGCATCGCTACGGTGGATCATCACAAGGGCATCAAGCGACGCTGGGTGCCGGTGGGGGCGCTGCTCGCGTTGATCGGTGTCATCGTGTTGTGTGCCCCGCGAGCGCAAGCGCCGCTGCCAGAATCTGCATCTTCAACAGCACAGTCCCCGGCCACGTCCGCCGGTGTTGCGAGTGAAGGCGACAAGGCCACGGACGCGATGCGTGAACAGGTCGCGCAGATCATCGAAAATCGCTGTGCGGGTTGTCACAGCGATTCTCCGACGCTGATTGGATTGACAGCACCGGCGGCAGGAATGGCATTCAATGACTGGGACGATATCGATCGTCAGGCACTGCGGATTCACCAGCGCAGTGTGGTCGACAAGAGCATGCCGCTGGCGAACATGACGCAGATGACCGCTGCCGAGCGTCAGCTGCTGGATGACTGGTGGAAGGCGACTCAATGACTCGTCTCTAGACAGTTCAAGCCTTGCCCTCCGCACAAGCAAAAGCCCCCGTTGATCGAGAAGATCATGGGGGTTTTTGCTTGCTAGAAAGAGTCGACGATGGCATCGGTATCTATCAAGAGTCGCGCTTCACTATGCGGGATGACGCGACGAAAACCGCGCAATGTCGTCGGATTGGCAACGCTCACCGACGAACACCTCGACATATTCCGCCATGCGTCCGATACGCTCTGCGGCGCTTTCCTGGGTGCGCATCGAGAGATAACCGATCTGTGTCAGGTAGATAGTGCGTGCACGCACGTTGGCGAGTTGCTCGGGCTGCTCGAAGCGGATCAGCATCTGCGTCAGTGCCGTGATACGGGCGTTGTCTGCCACCGCGACGGCGTCTGCGACCGCATCATTCTGGGCCGCCCAATTACGGATCGCCAACTCGAAGCGCGAGTCGAATAACGTCTCATCCAGCCAGCAGTCGAAGACGTTGAGCATGGCTTCGACGACTGTCGCCGCATAGCGCTCACATTGTCGTGTCAACCCGGCGGTATTGGTCGAATCCCAGCGCGCGAGCAGGGCATCGAGCAGCGCCTCGCGGTCTTTGAAGCTCCAGTAGAAGCTGGTGCGTGATAGTCCCAACGTCTTGGCAAGCGTCATCACGCGTACCGAATCCACGCCACCGTCGAGAAGCTGATGATAGGCGGCTTCCAGCCAGTCTTCAGCCTTGCCGCGCCCGAGAGGCTGCGTGTTGACGTTTGTCTGTGTGTGATCGATGGCATCTGGCATTGACGTTCTCCTGAGGGGCTGTCGGATACCGTGGCCGCGTGGGCTGATGAGTGAGAATGACAAAAGCGAAGAGCATGCTGTTTGCGACATCGGCGATTCTGACAGCGCCAGAATCCATGAAACAGCGTTCAGGGGCAGCGCATAACCTGAATCCTAGGGCTATAGTCAGTCCATGTACAGTAGTGTACACAATAAAGACATGACTGTTTGTCGTCCTCTCATGACCTGACTTTCAGGAGGCCACATGGCTCAGGATCCGCTGCTCACACCGTTCACGCTCAAGCACCTGACACTCAAGAATCGCTTGATGATGACGTCTCACGAGCCCGCCTATCCCGAAGATGGCATGCCCAAGGCACGGTATCGCGCCTATCACGAGGAGCGTGCACGTGCCGGTATCGCGCTGACCATGACAGCAGGTTCCGCCTCGGTCGCCAAGGACAGCCCGCCGGTATTCAACAATATCCTCGCCTATCGCGATGAGGTGGTGCCGTGGCTGAGCGAGTTGACCGATGCCTGCCATGAGCACGGCACCGCGGTGATGATTCAGCTCACTCATCTGGGGCGACGTACGCGCTGGGACAAGGCTGACTGGCTGCCCGCCGTGTCACCCTCCCATCGTCGTGAAGCCTCTCATCGTGCCTATCCCAAGCGCGTCGAAGATTGGGACATCACGCGCCTGATCAATGATTACGCGGATGCCGCAGAACGCATGAAAGCGGCGGGTCTTGATGGTATCGAGCTACAGGCCTATGGCCACCTGATGGACCAGTTCTGGTCACCACTGACCAATACGCTTGAATCTCCCTATGGCGGCTCGCTGGATAATCGCCTGCGTTTCACGCTTGAGGTGCTAGCGGCGATCCGTGCACGCGTCGGCGAGCACTTCATCGTTGGCGTCCGCTATACCGGCGATGAATGCCTCGCTGGGGGATTTGATGCGCAGGATGGCATGACAATTTCACGCCTGTTGCGTGATAGCGGCAACGTCGATTTTCTCAATGTGGTACGCGGCCATATTGATACCGATGCGGGGCTCACTGACGTCATTCCCATTCAAGGCATGGCCAGTGCGCCGCATCTGGACTTTGCGGGACAGATTCGTGAGGCGATGGATTTCCCGACCTTCCATGGTGCCAAGATTCAGGATATCGCCACCGCACGCCATGCCATCGCCACCGGCAAGGTCGACATGGTTGGCATGACACGTGCGCACATGGCGGACCCGCATATCGTGCGCAAGCTGATGGCGGGGCAGGAGGAGAGCATCCGTCCCTGTGTCGGGGCCAACTATTGTCTTGATCGCATCTATCAGGGTGGCTCCGCCTACTGCATTCACAATGCCGCCACCGGGCGTGAGCTGGAGCAGCCGCATGACATCGCACCGGCCGAGGTCGCCAGGAAGGTGGTGATCATCGGGGCGGGGCCGGCAGGGCTTGAGGCGGCGCGTGTCGCTGGTGAGCGTGGACATCAGGTGGTGGTGCTGGAAGCGGCGGATCAACCCGGTGGCCAAATTCGCCTGACCGCGCAGAGCGAGCGACGTCGCGAGATGATCGGCATCATCGATTGGCGCATCAGTCGCTGCGAGGCGCTGGGCGTCGAGATTCGCTACAACGTCTTCGCCGAGGCCGATGACGTGCTGGCGGAGCAGCCGGATGTGGTCATCGTCGCCACGGGCGGCTACCCCGAGGAAGACATGCCGCAGGTCGGCAGTGAGCTGGTCGTCTCCAGCTGGGACATTCTCTCCGGCCATGTCACGCCTGGCCGCAACGTGCTGCTGTTTGATGATGCGGGAGACCACGCCGCACTCCAGGCAGCCGAGAGGATCGCCAACTCCGGAGCCAGGCTCGAGATGATGACGCCAGACCGCACCTTCGCGCCGGAAATCATGGCCATGAACCTGGTGCCCTACATGCGCAGCCTGCAACGTCTCGCCGTCACCTTCACGCCGACCTATCGCCTCGGCGGTGTCACGCGCGATGAGGAGGGCCAGTTGATCGCCCAGATCGGCAGTGATTATCTGGATGACGCCGTAGCGCAAGGCAAGGGCACCGGTGCCTACGCGGATCAGCGAATCGTCGATCAGGTAGTCGTCAACTACGGCGCCCGCCCGATGGAAGATCTCTACTTCGAACTCAAACCTTACTCGCGAAACGGCGGGGCAGTGGACTATGACGCCTTGATCGAAGGACTCGCCCAGCCTGTAGACGGCCCAAGTCCAGAGCACACCGAGCGCTCAGCAGACGGCAAGTTCCAGCTCTACCGCATCGGCGATGCCGTCGCGACCCGCAATACCCATGCGGCAATCTATGACGCACTGAGGCTGATGAAGGTGGTGTGAGTCTTGACATGCTCAGATCCAGACATCACCCAACCGTTACTTGAGCGCGTCCAAGGCTGATGCCTGGCTCTTGGGTCGCAAGGTTATATCAACCGTGGCCGTATGCAGCGAATTTCCTCTACCTCAACCCCTCCCAGCTCAAATGACTTTCGCGAGCTGGGTTCTAGTGTGAACCCGCCTTATTCACGAGTGC
>NZ_JEMF01000116.1 GCF_000591415.1 Cobetia crustatorum
GCGGGCTTTTTACGTTGTGGAAAATATCTTCCACAAGCTTACAGTGAGTGCGCGAACACCAACGCGATACACAGCGGGCAGACCAAACGCACGTACCATGGCCAAATTTTCCAGAACAGGCTGGACTCGATGTCCGGCGCCCCACTCTGGATTTCCTTGAGCAGCGCATGACGTGACAACGCCCAGCCAACCAACAGACACATCACCAGCGCGACCAGCGGCTGGCTGTACTGGGTGGTCAGCATGATCACCAGCCCGAACAGCGCACCGAAGTTGGCGGCAATGGTCAGGCTGACTGCCATCACGGCGGCGCCGACGGCCAGCGTCGCGGCACGACGGCCCAGCCAGCCACGCTCGACCACGAAGGACACCGGCACTTCCAGCATCGAGATGGACGACGTGATACCGGCAACGCTCATCAAGGCAAAAAAGGCCACCATAAGCACATCACCTGCACCGCCCATCTGGGCAAACAGCGCCGGTAGCGTATCAAACAGCAGCGTATCGGAGCTCTTGAGCAGACCTTCAGCATCGAAGATCTCAACGCCCAGATGGCGTGCGGCGTACATCGCCGGAATCACCAGCAGGCCCGCGAGAAAGGCGATACCAACATCGATCAGCGTCACCAGCACGCCAAGACGCGGCAGGTTCTGCTCCGGCCCGAGATAGGAGCCATAGATCAACATGGCGCCCACGCCCAGCGACAGAGAGAAGAAAGCCTGCCCCATCGCGCTCAGCATCAGGTCGGCATCGAAGATGCGGTCCCACTGCGGCGTCAGATAGACACGCAACCCCTCATCTGCTCCCGGCAGTGTCAGTACATAACCGATCAACCCGACCAGCAGCACCAGCAGCACCGGCATCAGACGCGTCGACCACTTCTCGATACCGCCGCGCACGCCGCCGACCACGATCGCCATCGTCAAGCCGAGGAAGACCGCCGTCAGCGTGACGTTACGCGTAAAGTCGAACGTGGTCAGCCAGCTGGCGGCGGACGACATGCCCAGCGCCTCGCTGACCGGCGCGGCGGTATAGCCCAGCAACCAGCCCGCGACGATGGCGTAGAAGGCCAGAATCAGGCTGGCGGTCAGCATGCCCGCCCAGCCCGCCAGCGCACCGAAGCGCTTGGTAAGGCCACGCCCGAGGCTCATGCTGGAAACAATGTTGGCCTGGCCGTGACGACCGATGACCAGCTCCGCCATCAACGCTGGCCAGGCCAGCAGAAAGGCCAATACCAGATACATCACCACGAAGGCACCGCCTCCGTTGTTGGCCGTCTGGGACGGGAAGCCCCATACGTTGCCAAGTCCTACTGCCGAACCAGCGGCGGCCATCAAGAAGCCTAGCCGGCTGGCAAAGCGTCCGCGCACCTGCGCCATCTGCCTCTCCTGCCTTGTCGTCATTGCGCGTTCTCGATCGAGAGCCGCCTTGCGTGTTGTGCGCCGACCTCATGACGAGGTTCAAGTGCGCCAGCGCCCGCCATCCGTCGCCTGCGGGGCCGGCAAGGGTAGCAGAGCAGGCTTGCGAATGCAGGCAGCAGTCATCTGAATGACGCGACGGGGAAATCACCGCACCGCGTCACACCGCAGGCGCTCAACTCAGGTAGGATAAAAGACAGGTTGCCAGCACAGACATTCACGACAGATCTTCAGGAGAGAAGTATGCATCGCATCTGTGTCTATCTGGGCTCCCGCGAGGGGAACTCACCGCATCACCGCCAGCTGGCCGAAGCGCTGGGAGAAGCGATTGCACAACGCGGTTGGGGTCTGGTCTATGGCGGGGCACGCGCCGGACTAATGGGGGCACTCGCCGATGCTGCACTCGCCGCTGGCGGGGAAGTGATTGGTATCATCCCCCAAGCGTTGGTGCGTAACGAAAAGGCACATGACAGTCTCACTCGCCTGATCGAAGTCGAAGACATGCATGAACGCAAAGCCCAGATGGCTGCGCTGGCAGATGCCTTCATTACCCTGCCGGGGGGAATCGGCACGCTGGAAGAGCTATTCGAGACATGGACCTGGCAATACCTAGGTTTTCACGCCAAGCCCATTGCCGTACTCGACAGCGATGGCTTCTACACTCCACTGCTCGAGTTCCTGGATCGTACCGTCGAGGCGGGCTTTCTCAATGCCGACACCCGCACCCGCCTGATCAGCGAGCGCGAGATTTCGCCATTGCTTGACCGTCTGACACCTGACGCTGGCATGCCTGCCTTGCGTTAGCGCCATCAACGACACATCAGCCGCAGACTGATTCAACTGCCTTACCCAAGGGCAGTGCGCTGATGGCGCGCGTGCTGCTCTCCGTCACGGCATGATCAGCGGGAGCGCCAATATAGCGTGCACGCTTGCTGGCGGTGATCTTTCCCACATCGACCATCACCAGCCCGTCGATGCAGTAGCCGAAGTCGGCATCGACGCTAAAATCCAGAAAGCGCGTACCGCCCGGTTCGGTAACCTCTGCGTACTGCTTATAGAGCGTCGGAACCGTCACTCCCATCGCCTCCAGCTGAGCACGCAGACGCCGGAAGTCACCGCCAGCATCCTGCCCCTCAAACAGGTGTGACGCCTCATCCGCGGCTCTGTCAGGCGCCAGCGTCGTGACCGGCGCACGTGCACGCGCCAAGCCTTCGTCATCTCCGTAATAGTGGCGGTAGTAGCTGACAATCAAGGCACGCGCTGCCTCGGGATAGCTGCTGGAAAGCGTGACCGGCCCAAATAGCCAGCGAATTTCGGGGTGACAGCGCAGATAAGCGCCCAATCCCTGCCATAGATAATCGAGACTGCGGCGTCCCCAATAACGTGGCTGCACGAAGCTGCGCCCTAGCTCCAGGCCTTCCTCCATACGCTCCATCAGCTCTGGCGTGAAGCGAAACAGACTCGGACTATAGAGGCCCTTCTCGCCCTGCACGGCCAGAATTTTCTTCACCTCGCCAATGCGATAAGCGCCGGCGATCTCGAGATCGGCGTCATCCCACAGCACTAGATGGCGATAGTGTGCATCGTAGCGATCGATATCACGCCGCTGCCCCGTCCCTTCTCCCACACGGCGGAAGCTGATCTCGCGCAGCCGACCGATCTCACGCATGACACTGGAGCCGGGAAAGGCATCGAACAGATAGATCTTCTTGCCATCGCGCGTCTCGCCCAGTAGCTCACAGGGTGTGAGTTCCTCACGCAATGCCTGGCGCTCCTCTGGATGACCGATCGCCTTCTCGGTCGTGAATAACCCACGCTTGCCGCGCCCGATGCGATACAGATGCTTGCGCAGCAGGCGCGTCTTGGCATTCGTGCTCAGAATCTCGCTATCCAGGCGTGCCAGTGGAATCAACTCGCCGATACGTAACGTGAGCTGCCGCGCGCGCTGACGAAACATCTCGTGCGCCAATAGCGGCGTGCCAAGACTGCGATTCAAGGACGAGAGCGCATAGAACAGCGTCGAGTTACGGCCACTGACATGAATCGGCAGTACCGGTGCGTTGGTCTTGCGCGCAAAGTGTAGAAAGCCCGACAGCCACTTGCCATCGCGAGGTCCCGTCGGGCCCGCACGCGAGACTTCACCCGCAGGGAAGATGATCACGGCCTCCTCGTTCATCAGTGCGTCGCAGATCAATCCACTGCTCTTGCGATAGCCGCGGCGGCTGAGGTTATCCAACGGCAGTAACAAGGGTGCCAGTGGCTCGACCTTCATCAGCACATCGTTGGCAACGATCTTCACGTCACGCCGCACCTCTCCCACCAGTTTGAGCAGCGCCAGCCCATCGAGTGAGCCCAGCGGGTGATTGGCGACAATCACCACCCGCCCATACGCCGGAATGTTCTCGTGCTCCCGCGAGGACACGGAGTAGCCGAAGGAGAAGTGATCCAGCACACGATCAATGAAGTCAAAACCACGCAGGTCGGAATGCTCGGCAAGGAAGGCATTGATCTCACTCTCGTGCACCAGGCGACGCAGTAGCGCCAATGCTGGTCGACGGATCAATGGGTGCCGTTGGGCAAAGGTCGGATATTTGGCGGTGATGACACGGGCGGTATCGATCATGCTCACTCCTCAGGCCGTAGCACAATGCAGAATTCTCTGTCTGGATCAGAGGGGCTTGATATCACGACAGGTTCACGCCATCTCATGACAGATACGTCACAGTCCGCGTACAGTCGGATGACAGTCGGCACGTGGGAGAGTGCGTTGCCAGCACACTGAATGATCACGCCTGACAAGACGGCAGCAACCCTGCCCAGCCAAGGAGAGAGCAAATGTTTGCGATAGCTGTCGAGAATGAGGCACTGGTCTGGCAGGAATGCGAGGCACCCCAGGGTATAGCGTCAGATGAAGTGCGCATCGAGGTGGCGTGGGCAGGAGTCAATCGCGCAGACCTGATGCAGCGCGCAGGTCAATATCCGCCCCCCGAAGGCGCGAGCCAGATTCTGGGGCTGGAAGTCAGTGGCACCATTCGTGAAGTCGGTCGACACGTAGAGCGCTTCAAGGTCGGTGATCCGGTCTGCGCCCTGCTGTCCGGCGGCGGCTATGCCGAGGAAGTGGTGGTCAATGAGCTGCAGGTATTGCCAGTACCGGAAGGCTATGGCTTGCGTGAGGCAGCGGCTCTACCGGAGATGTTCGCGACCGCTTGGCTGAATCTGTTCATTGAGGGCAATCTCAAGCGTCAGGAGCGCGTGCTGCTGCACGCCGGTGCCAGCGGTATCGGCACGACCGCCATTCAGTTATGCGGCCTGTTCGGGCATCCGTGCTTCGTGACTGTTGGCAGTCAGGAAAAGTTGGAGACGTGTCTACGTCTAGGTGCAGATGCCGGCTGGAACCGTCATGACGGCAGCTTTGTCGAAGCGGTCAATGCCTGGGGCGGTGCCGACATGATTCTCGATCCAGTGGGCGGCGGCTATCTGGCCGACAACCAGCAGGTACTGAATCAGGATGGCCGTATGGTGTTGATCGGCCTGATGGGCGGGCGCATGGATGAGCTGGATCTGGGCCGTATGCTGATGAAGCGCCAGCGCCTGATCGGCTCGACCCTGCGTACCCGCTCGCCCAAGGGCAAGGGCATGGTGCTGGACGCACTCTATGTGCATGTATGGCCGCGTCTCGCGCGGGGCGAACTACGGCCGCATATCGATCGCAGCTGGCCGATTCAGGAGGCAGATGCTGCCCACGCCTATGTGCAGGACAATGCCAGCACTGGCAAGGTATTACTGGCCGTCACCGGCGCCTGACACTGCGTACATGACGGTGAGCGACTGCCGAGATAACATCAAATAAAAAGGGCTGCCCCTCTCTCGAAAGAGAACAGGGGCAGCCCTTTTCAGGAGCTAGCACTCAACTCACACGTCATGGGCCCGTCACTCGCGATCAATATGCTGAGCTCTCTGCCATGTCAGTTGCAGTAGGCGAGCATCGTCACCCGCTCGATGGCGCTGAATACCACCTTCCGCAATCACGGACTCCTTGAGCGCTGCCCAGCCATTGAGCTGATCTTCGTCAAGCAAGCGGCGTAGCGCCTCCAGACGAAAACGCGGCAGCATGCCGGCATGATGGAACAGTAACGATAGCCAGGTGTTGTCATAGCCCCAGCTATCGCTATAGGCGAGACGCGCTTCACTCAACTCATCATTGACCCACTGCGCCACCTCCCTCACTGGGCGCCCTTCTCGTGCCAGTCGCGCGCGAGAAATTCCGTGCAATAGCTCCGCCTTGGGGTCCCAGTGGACCCACTCATCCAACGGCTGGATAAGAAAGGCACAACTACTCCCGTCAGCACGCGCCAAACCGATCTCGATCGGATAGCTGCCGCGGCCAAAGCCGGAGGCTTCAATGTCGAGCAGGATAGGCAGCGTCACACGGATCTCCCAAGGTGTCTCAGGCAGGCAAGGCCGGGCGAGAAGAGGTTGAATGACTTCAGGTTACGGGAATTGCCCCCCGCTTGGCGAGTCCCACGCGTCTAACGACTACCACCAGTGCTCACATGATGACAGAGACAACAACGCCCTCACGAGGAGGGCGTTGTTGGGAGAAGCTATGAATGTCGCCGAATCAGGCGAATCAATTTCAGTGCAGGCCAGCGTCGCTGCCAGTGCGTGCATGGGCTTCCCACTGCTCAGCCTTGTGCGGGCAGACTGCCAGTCCCAGCGAACCTTCACGATAGGCATGCGCCAGACGTTGAGCGGCAAGTGCGTGATGGCACTCCGCGGCACGCGCATACCAGGTCACGGCCTTGGCCGGATCACTCTGGTACTGGGCACAACCATGCTCGTAAATACATGCAGCCTGATATTGAGCATGCACATCACCAGCTTGCGCCGCCTTGATGACGAAGCGCGCGCCCTTAGCCTTTTCCTGCGCGGAGTTACCTCGCTGGAACAGCATGTGCCCGTACAATGACAACGCACCGGTGTGACCGGCATTCGCGCAGTGATTGAACAGACGCATGGTCAGACGATGCTTCTGCTGAGAGCCGGAAAGCCAGGAGGCGTGGAACAGACGCTCCGCCAGGCGATATTTCAGTCCGGTCATCAGGGTTTGGGCCTGCGGCATGACGAGTAACCTTGAAACTGATAAGAGGGGTGACGCCGTATGTAGCTCGATCCTGAGCCTGCGACGCTGTTCTCCTTGCCACCGCGGTCAGTTTACCCTTGCGGGCGGCCTCGAAAGACTGCTCCCCTGACGGCGGGGCGCCAAGCATACGCGCGCAATCGGGGGGACTCAAGCTTGCTTTGTGGGTTTTTGTTACGCTGCTAATATATGTGCCATCACTTACGCGCATCTTCATGCGATACGTGCCTCGACACCTATTACTCGACACTCATCCGACAAGAGAATCCAGCATGCAACGAAGAGCTCTCGGCCGTACCGGTATTGACGTCAGTCTGCTATGCCTTGGCACCATGACCTTTGGCGAGCAGAACAGTGAAGCCGATGCCCATCAACAACTGGATCGCGCGCTTGAGGCTGGTATCGATTTCATCGACACCGCCGAGATGTATCCGGTACCGCCCAACGGAGAAACCCAAGGCCGTACCGAGCAGTACATTGGCAGCTGGCTGGCCGCACGCGGTAATCGTGACAAGATCACCCTCGCCACCAAGGTGACGGGGCCGGGTATGGACTACCTGCGTGGCGGCTCTCGCCTGACACGTGCCCAGATCATTGAAGCCTGTGATGACAATCTACGTCGTCTCGGCACTGACTATATCGATCTCTATCAGCTGCACTGGCCGGATAGAAAGGCCAACTTCTTCGGCAAGCTGGGCTATCAGGCAGTAGAAGACGAAGACATGACACCGCTGGAGGAAAGTCTTTCAGCACTCGGCGAACTGGTCACTGCAGGCAAGATTCGCGCCGTGGGTCTCTCCAACGAGACACCCTGGGGCGTGATGCAGTGTCTGAATCTGGCAGAACGTCTGAATCTGCCTCGCGTCGCCAGCGTTCAGAACCCCTACAATCTGGTCAACCGCAGCTTTGAAGTAGGTTTAGCTGAATTTGCACATCGTGAAGATGTCGGTCTGCTTGCCTATTCACCGCTGGCGTTCGGTACGCTGTCTGGCAAGTATCTGGATGGTGCACGTCCAGAAGGCGCTCGCCTGACCTTGTTCGAACGCTTCCAGCGCTACAACGCCGAGCCAGCTCAGCACGTCATCGCTTGCTACGTGGATATCGCCCGTCGCCATGGTCTGAACCCGGCGCAGATGGCGCTCGCCTTTGTGAATACGCGTCCGTTCCTGACCAGCAATATCATCGGTGCGACGACCCTCGGACAGCTCAATAGCAATATCGCCAGTCTCGAGGTAGAGCTGAGTGACGAGGTGCTGGCCGAGATCGAGATGATCCACAACACTGCGCCCAACCCCTGCCCCTAAGCTTTTGCAGGGCCATCGTTGATATATCGGTGGCCCTGCGCGTATATCCACGACTGGCCCATGAATCGCAACAGCCAGCCCGCTCACAAGGAATACACATGAACCCCGCAGAACTGGGCATGATCCTCATGGCCATTGCCGCTGGCGCGATGATGCCTATTCAGGCCGGCGTCAATTCCACACTCGCCCTGCAAACCCACAGTTCGACCATGGCGGCGATGATCAGCTTTGTGGTGGGCTCTATCGCATTGGCAGGCGTGGTAATGGCCATGCGTCTACCCATCCCCGCCATGGGGGCCTTGAAGGCGGCGCCATGGTGGAGTTGGACCGGCGGACTACTGGGTGCATTCTTCGTCGCGGCAAGTGTCATCCTGGTCCCCAAGCTGGGCGCCGCGACCATGATGGCGACCTTCCTGGCCGGCCAGCTGACCGCCTCGGTCATCTTGGACCACTTCGGCTGGGCGACCTTCCCTCAGCATGACCTGTCACCAGGCCGTGTGGCGGGAGTCTTGCTGCTGTTTGCTGGCGTCTATTTGATACGCCGCTACTGAATCAGCCGCACAAATGCTGTCTCAGTACAGTCTCTCGATAGCTGCTCTATGGCCCCGATAGTCTTCATGAACTCGGGGCCTTCTTGTGGCCCTGATATACTGAATGCTTTCCCTGTCAGGAGGTCTTCATGCTGAGTGTGATTTCGCCCGCCAAGTCGCTGGATTTCGATAGCGCTCCCGCTACATCACGTCACACCCAACCGGATTTCCTGAATCAGGCACAGCCACTTATCGATATCCTTCGCGAGCAATCGCCTCAAGATATCGCCAGCCTGATGAAGCTGTCCGATAAGCTGGCCGGTCTCAATGCGGCTCGCTTTCAGGAATGGCAGACACCCTTCACACCCGATAATGCCAAACAGGCGGTACTCGCCTTCCAAGGTGATGTTTATCAAGGCATGGCAGCCGACACCTTCAACGAAGCAGAATTCGATCGCGCGCAACACAAATTGCGGATTCTGTCTGGCCTGTATGGCTTACTTCGCCCACTCGATCTAATTCAGCCCTATCGGCTAGAAATGGGCACGCGACTGAGCAACCCGGCGGGCAAGGACTTGTATGCTTACTGGCGTAAGACACTGACGCCTGCCCTGGAGCACGCGGTGGAAGACAGTGGCACGCCAGTACTCGTCAACCTGGCTTCCAACGAGTACTTCAAGGCCATTGATAGCAAGGCCTTCCGCCATCGTATCGTCACCCCCGTTTTCAAGGACGAGAAGAATGGTCAATCCAAGATCATCAGCTTCTATGCCAAGAAAGCCCGCGGCATGATGAGTGCTTGGCTGCTCAAGGAAGACATCGACAGCGCCGATGATCTCAAGCACTTCGATATAGCTGGCTATCGCTTCTCTTCTGCCGCCTCCGACAGCGATACACTCGTCTTCACACGTACCGAGGCTGAGGCTGCACGCGCCTGATAATCTCAAATATTTGGCTAATTTCAACAGCTTATGCAGCTTTCATCGCCAACCGCCGAGCCCCGGAAACGTCAGGGGCTCGCCGGCTCGCGGTTTGAGGTAATGACGATGAATTTCGCCGAACATGGCGTGATCGGCACGCCCCAACCACTCATAAGCTACCATCTCGGCACTGACAATACTGGCGCCCGCAGCCTCGCAACGCGCTACTCCCAGCGCCGCCTCTCGCGGACGGCGACTGGCAACACCATCGGCGACCAGCGCCACACGATAGCCCGCCTCACATAACGACAGCACTGTTTGCATCACGCAGATATGTGCTTCAGCACCGCATATCACTAACTGATCACAGCCACTTGCAACAAGTGCCTCCCTGAAATCAGATGCCTCAAAAGCACTAAAACTACGTTTAGTGAAGCAACGACTGCGCTTACTCAACATGTGCGTCAGAGGGGCGCCTTCGCCCAACTTGTCAGGACAGTGCTCGGTCAGCCACACGGGAATCTCCAGCGTCTCGGCTATCCGACCCAGCCAGACTGCTGAATTGATAGCCTCTGTCCCTCCACTTAATACCGGCATCAAGCGTGTCTGAAAATCTATCAACAGCAGTAGCGAACGTCGTGCCATCAGATGTTGAGACTTTTCGTCGTCCATTGATCCTCCCGCGGCGGTTCCAAGGCTAGAATGGGACTCTTACTTACACGCTAGCGCATCCAAGGAGATACTACATGCGCCATCTGTTCATCATGCTGATGGTCGGCCTACTCGGTTTCGGACTGAGTGTCGAACACGCAGAAGCCAAGCGCCTCGGCGGCGGCAAGAGTTTTGGAAGTTACTCGCGTTCTGCCGATAGCGGAAAGTCGTCAAGCTCGCTGTTTGGCAGCAACAAGACCACCAGCGGCACGACGGCTAAATCCAAGCCTTCCAACAGTCTGTCCAAGTTTGCAGGCCCTATGGCAGGACTACTCGCAGGCGGTCTATTGGCCTCTCTTTTCTTCGGTGGCGCCTTTGATGGTCTGCGTATGACAGACTTTCTGATCATCGCGCTGATTGCCTTCGTGGCCTTCAAATTCCTCAGTGCGCGCAGGAAAGCGACGATGGCGAGTGGCGGGCCAGCAGGTCGTACTACACGCCACGATGATCAACCACGCAATGCGCAGGCTCGTGAGCAACATGGCCAAGGTGAGTCGTTGGCGTCCGCTAGCGGCACCGGAGCAGGACTTGCTGGCACACCATCGATCGGCGAGCCTGCCTGGTTCGACAAAGAGCAGTTCCTCGGCGGTGCCAAAGAGCACTTCATGACCCTGCAGCGCGCTTGGGATAACAATGATCTGCCCCGTATCCAGGAATACGTGACACCAACACTTTATAACTTGCTGCGTGAAGAACGCGCCAAGCAACCGGCCAATAACCAGACAGAGATCATACGTTTATTCGCAGAGCTGAGCAGCGTGCAGGAAATCGGCCAACAAGCTGAAGCTACAGTGCTATTCCATGGCGTACTCAATGAAAACGGTGAGCAGAACGAGTTCAGCGAGACCTGGCATCTGATCCGTGAGTTGCGCGATGGTGCCGACTGGTACATCCAGGGCATTGAGCAGAATAGTTAAGCAGCATGCAGGCCGATAGACCGTAAGCAGACGGCTGGATAAGCAATCATTCAGCCGTTTTTTTCATGCCTAACGCAGACCGCCGATGATCTCCACAAAAGCACAAATGCCTCTCATATGCTGATAACGTGGCGCCTTCTTCTTCCATAATCGGAAAATTTCATCATTCAGGCATAAAAAAACCGGCCACTGGGGAAGTGACCGGCGGATAGGCTGCTCGACTGCAAGGCAGGAGCGCCGCATCTCAAAAGTCTGCTGATGGGATAGCACAGACAAGTTTCTAAGCAAGGGAACGTCGAAACTCACATACTCTGACGCCCCTGCATGTCATTAGTTCATTCTGATCCTCATAAACTTGAGCAACTCTGCAGTGAAGAATGGTGAACGCTAAAAACCTGCACAGCACCCCGGCCTTCATTCATCGCTACCTTCTCTTGAGGAGTCCCTCGGAAATCCTCTCTCAGCCAGCAGCTACTGGCAGCATCGTTTTTATCAGGCCACTAAGGCAAGTCTCATCCGTCTATCACCCCAAACCAATATGTCTAAACGATGAGTACTGAAAGAGGGTTATCCACACCCCTGTCATCAGGCCTTCTGCCATCGTCTAGCATCATCTGAGGCCATTCCACTCGATGCTGTCGACCTCACATGAACGCTCATCTACTTGAGAAAATCCTCGACAACGCCCTGCTCCACACACACGAACGCCCCTATCGCAGTGGCGACAGGGCCGGTGTATCACGAAAGCATTCTGTTGCACTCGCGTTCAGTACTCTTGCTCGGTCTGGCGTGTTCCTGCGCACTGACTTTTTCTGCGCACAAAGAGAACCGCCC
>NZ_JEMF01000117.1 GCF_000591415.1 Cobetia crustatorum
CGACTACCCCGATGGACGGATACGAGAACCTGTCAGCGGCGCAGCAGTGGGTGACGCGCTTCGTGCAGTGGTACAACCACGAACACCGCCACAGCGCCATACGGTTCGTCACCCCGGGGGAGCGGCATGCCGGCCTGGATAACGAGGTGCTGGCAAGGCGAGACGCCATCTATGCCGAGGCGAAACGGCAACATCCCGGGCGGTGGAGCAGTGCCACCCGCAACTGGACACCGCGCCGGACAGTCTGGCTGAACCCCGACCAGGAAGACCCGCTGGTTCAACAGGATCAGCGATTAGAAGCCGCCTGATTACAGGTTCCAACAAGCTTGACAGACATCGCTCCACGGATACCACCAACTACACCTCCGGCAGTCTGGGCGTGCAAACGCTGCTGGATGCCGTCCCAGAACTGGCCGATGTCGCTGACGTGACAGGCGAGCAGATCGCCAATACCGGCAGCAGCAACATCAATCAGGAAATCCTGCTCAAGCTGTCCAAGGCCATCAATGAAGCATTGGCCACGGATGCGACGCATGGCGTGGTCATCACTCACGGCACCGATACCCTGGAAGAGACAGGCTTTTTCCTCGACCTCACTGTCAATAGTGACAAGCCTGTCGTGATGGTCGGTGCCATGCGCCCGGCCACCGCCATCAGTGCCGATGGCCCGTTCAACCTGCTGGAAGCGGTCACTCTGGCGGCCGATGATGGGGCGGAAGGTCGTGGTGCCATGATCGTACTCAACGACCGAATCGGTTCGGCGTATTACACCACCAAGACCAACGCCATCATGATGGATACCTTCAAGGCCACCGAGCAGGGCTATCTGGGTGCCTTCGTCAGCGGCAAGCCGCACTTCTACTACACACCGGCAACACCGACCGACAAGCCGCACTTTGATGTGACCTCTCTGGATGGCCTGCCGAAGGTCGATATCGTCTACGCCCATCAGGACATGGACCCGGCACTGTTTACCGCAGCGCTCGACAATGGTGCCAAAGGCATCGTGATTGCCGGCAGTGGCAATGGCTCCATCCCCGATACCCTCAAGCCGCTGGTCAAGCAGGCAGTGGAAGATGGTATCCCCGTCGTACGTAGCACCCGTACCGGCAATGGCATCGTCAGCGCCAAGGAAGAAGGTATCGGCAGCGGCGCCCTGAATCCCCAGAAGGCCCGCATCCTGCTCTCACTGGTGCTGACCGAGACAGATGACATGGACAAAGTGCGTGGATACTTCGAGTAAGCAGACAGCAAAACATCTCATGGCCTGACTTGGCTTGAAACTCACCGGAAACGCAAAAGGGGCTGCCAATGGCAGCCCCTTTTGCGTTCAGCATGGCCTATGGGCTCGTGCCCCGTACTAACATTGCTCCTCAGCATCCTCCACTTTCAAAGCCTCATATCCCCCACCAGACTTGCACGTACTGTCATATTTTGAGATTGACGTGCCATACCCCATCGAATGACTTGGCATAAATATCATCATAGTCAATCACTTACATATCTCTGGTCAATTTCTTACATCAACTATCGTCAGATACCTGTAACAAACATGCATATTTACTAATAAAGTATTAGTATTCTCATCAATCGAGAATGAAAATCATAACCATCGGCAAGCGCAGACACAGAGGAAGGCAGGCAATGAAAGATAGTGATTCAGACATAGCGGTAATCACGCAATTCTCGTCATCATTTCCGAATCAGTCAGATAGAAAGACCGTGTCATTTTTCGGTCGAAGCCACCCTCTCTACAAAGACGTTCTGAAGATGCGTGATGAACATCATGGGGCCGCCAAGGCATACGTGATGAAGCACAAGAATCATGACGATGTCATCGATAGCAATAGTCAGCATATCTGCCTGGTGGATACACAGCGTGATGCATTGATGGGATGTATCAGAGTGACGCCTGGGGGTCTTGAATCAAGAACCCTGTTTGATCAGAACGACAAGGTCAGCATCCCCGAAGGAGCTATCTACGAGTTCAGTCGCCTTGTAACAGACCCTAGTGCGAAACGATTTGCCCACGGCAACCTGCTGATGGCGGCAGCAGCCAGACATGTCAAAGCCAACAAGGGGGATGGCATCCTCGCCTTGTGCAAGCGCTCCAACATGAAGATCTTCAAGCGCTTCGGATTACTCCCCATTCATGAGTCGACCTTGCAGACAGAAGAGAACATGGGCGAGCTTTATATGGTGTACGCCAGCATGGAGTCCATCATGAAGACATCCCAGAAAAGAGTGAGCACGACACCGGTGCCCAGCCCATTACCCACGCCATCAGTGGTGTGATGCCTGTCACCAGCACAAGGGGCAAAATGTCAATGTGATAGGTCGCCCCGCTCGTCATGTACAAAACCTGGCGGTGTCAAAAGAGCCCCTGGTAAACCTCTTCCGTCTTACCCCACTTTCCCCTTGAAATATTTCATGGGATAGATCATCATCAAATGATAATGATTATCAAAATCATGTAGATCTGCATCTGTACAGCGCTTACAAGGAGTGACCCATGGATCAGTGGAAGTTCGAGACGACAGCGGGAAATGCCCTATTTGATAAAGGCCAGTACCACATCGCTGAGCACCACTATCTGAGCGCGTGCCTACGCGCTGACACTCTGCTTGAGCCCTGGAAAGACCCTGAAGGAGCGGTAGTGGCACTGGTGGTGAGCTATCAGAATCTGGCGGATCTCTATCGCGCTCAAGGCCACCACCAGCAAGCCTTGGAGGCACTGCAAACAGTGCACGCTCGCCTCTCTCACGCGCTTGCATTGCCAGATCTTTCATACGAACGACAGCAAGCGTTACTGCGTGGGTCGGGACAAGCCCGTCTCGACATCATGAACACTGTTCAATGGCTGGGTGTCTCTACCCAGCGTGTCAGTCAAGCACGCAATACCAAAGCTGATTACTAACCTGCACCGCAACAGGAGGCAAGGCATGAAGAAAGCGCTCAGCATTAGTAGCCTATTGATATTGGCCATTGCCAATACTGCTCAAGCTCATCCGGGACATGATCACAGTAGCTGGACCAGCCCTCTTACCCATACCTTGTTCTATGGATCAATCGCGGCAGTCGTGGGAACTGCTTTCTATGTCATGCGTCAAGCCAGACTGAAGCGTCAACGCAGTGAACAAAAGGATCGTCAGTTATGATGTATGCCCTGCTCCGCACCGTTGACCGCCTGGTCTCACTCCCTGCGGCCTCCGCGCATTGTGATATCCCCTGCAAGATCTATGACCCGTCCGCTGCTCAGATCGCCGCCCTCAGTGTGATCCGCTTCATGGACCTCATCAATGAGCTGGGCCAGAAGGACAGCCTGACGCTGGCAGACCAGGCCTTGCTCGCCCGTCTGGTGGAGCAGAAGGAAAGCCACGCCGAGAAAGCCAAGCATGAGATCCGCATCATCTGGGGCGACTACATCAAGCAGCCTCAGCGTGACGCCTATCCGGACATCGATGCACTGGTCCACAGCATCATGCTGGCCGGCTCTGCCTGCAAACAGGGCATCGAGCGGGACAAGGGCGAGAAACTGCTGACCCTCATCAATGAATTCGCCGCGGCGTTCTGGGATACCAAGGGACTCACCACCTTTACCGCCACCTGCCCGTATCCGCCGTCTGAAACTGTCGTCTATCCGAAGCTGGACTGATTCAGCGACATGATGCGCCAAAGAACTGATGAAGAGTGAATTGATCAAGAGTGAACGGATGCCCTTCGGACTCTATCGCGTCAATGGACTCAGCATGTCTCCCGGCCTTGCGCCGGGAGATTATGTCGTCACGCTGAAACGCTGGAGATCGCGCTATCGCGTCGGGGATATCGTGGTGGCACGGCACCCCCACTATGGCCGCATCATCAAGCGCATCCGTGAGATACAACCAGATGGCATGCTATGGCTGGAAGGTACCCATCCGGACAGTACGTCTTCTGAGAAGATGGGAGCAATATTTAATACATACGTGGATGGCCGAATAATATTCAAGACAACCTTATAAAATCATCATAAAAAGCTTAATCCTCGCAATATTTCACTAAAGCTACTATCTTGGCTTCAGCTCTACCTAGTTCATTTTTTGCATATTCCACAAACCCGCTTCTAGCAATATTGTGGGAAAAAGGTTCATTATTTTGTTTTGCTTGCAGTCCTTTGATCAGCCCCGAGTGTATATGCTTGAGCATTGAAAAACCTTCATATCCATTCTGAACTGATAAAAATAATGGTTTGCTTAATTCAGCCACATCCAGCACCACTTTATGATATACATCATTAGAACTATGAGGAATCGGTCGACAGATATGCAGTTTATCGTCTAACTCACCAACTAAATATTCATTACCCATCTCTCTAATCGAGAGCGAGAAATTCGCTTCACCTTCCTCTTTCTCAAGCGCTTCAATTTCATTTAACATTGAAAGCATGCTAGTCAGTGAGTCTAAGTTTGCCTGTGACTCATTAAGTATCAACAGCTTACATGCACTAATTTTTCTCTTCCTGACAGCAATATCGTTCCTGTAATCTAAATATTGCTTTAGTAAGAATAGCAGAAAGCCCGAAGCTATTGTCCAAAATAAGTCTACCTTTACACTCGAGATAAAACCCGATAACCATTCATGCAAGTAATATAGATTGGTCACGGTAGCATCCTCGAATAAACAAACACTTAAATTAAAATATAAAAAGCAGCAACACCGTACAAGCCAAAACGTTAAAAATTTGAGCCAAAAATAAGTATATTACTATTACCTTATCGCTTGCCTTATACAAGATAAAGCTTATCATAGACTTCACAAACCTCATAGTCTTAACCATACCAGTAAAAGTCTAAGAGTAGTCATAAACAAGCACCTTTTGACCTAGTGCATTGAAATTTTAGCCGGGACTCACACCATCTTCATCAGCCTCAGCGCGTCATAGATCGCTGCATGGGTATTGCGGGTCGCGTCGCCGATGCGGTAGAGCTGGAACTTGCCCTCTGCTGCGCGCTCGGTGTGCTCAGGGCTTGGGCCGTCTGCGGGCTGGGCGATTCCTTCGATCAAGGTGTCTTATTCCACTGCCCTGCCATTGTGTGAGTGGGGTTTAAGTTCGAAGTAGAGATCTTCCATCGGACGGGAACCGTAATTCACCACGACTTGATCAACGAGTCACTGATCCACGAAAGGCCTATGTCCTTGCCTTGCGCCATGGTAGCTTGATCTAGTCATCTCGGCTTGGCTATCGATTGCATGAGGTTCAATCATATTCAAGAACATGAGATCGTCGACTCATAGCGATAAAACTATATTCGTAGCTCAACAAGCTAACACAAGATTCCTTATTGAAGCGCAGAGATATCCTATGTGTATCAACAACAAGACAACGCCTATAAAAATCCAGAGCGCCACAATAAATGATTGCTTTGAAGTTGCCATACTACACGTCAAGACATGGCAACATGCATACCGCGGCATGCTCCCAGAGTGCTATCTCAATTCTTTATCCGTATCAGACCGTGAGATAATGTGGCGTCGTATGATTAAGCAGCAATCAGCTCAGTTGCTGGTCGCCCGCATTGCTGAACAGATTACTGGATTTGTCGCCTTTGGAGCCTCAAGAGATAAAGATGCTTCCATCGATCGATCTGAAATCTGGGCGATTTATGTTGCGCCTGAATCATGGTCCATGGGGATAGGCCATTCTCTGTGGGTCAGTGCTCAGCAGGAAATAATCGCCAAAGGTTATACCTCAGCCAGTCTATGGTTACTTGCAGATAATGAAAAAGCACTGAGATTCTACGAGCGAGTTGGCTTCACCCCGGCTTATTCATGAGGCCGACCTGAAAACGAAGGTGGCGAGTGGTTTTCTCTTGTAGAATCATGATGTTCCTGCCAGAACACG
>NZ_JEMF01000118.1 GCF_000591415.1 Cobetia crustatorum
GCGGTCTCAATAACCAAGTGCAACACATAACCCATCAGGTACGGTGTTGCCATGACCTATTGTTACCGCCATCTCACTGCTGAAGACCGAGCCGCGATCATGATGATGCGTGCCACGCACTCGATCCGGGCTATTGCCACCCACTTGAACCGCGCACCGAGTACCATATCGCGTGAACTCGCTCGCCATACGGTCAACGTTTCCAAGGGCTATGATGCCAGCCTGGCAGGTTTTAGAGCTCGCTTGTCACGTCATCGCCCCCGTCGCCAACCCAAGCTGCACGCCGGCGGAGAATTGTTGGAAGTCGTGGTCTACCTGCTGCGCAAGTACTGGTCACCAGAGCAGATAGCCCGCACACTAAAGCGTATGTCTCCCAACGATACACGTCGACAGGTCTCGCATGAGACCATTTATAACGCGCTTTATGTCATGCCCCGCGGCAGCCTCAAGAAGGAGCTTGTCGCCTGTCTGCGGCAGGGTAACGGTAAGCGTCGCTCACGCCGTCGTGGCAAGGATCGACGCCAACAAATTCCCGATTTGGTCAGCATCCACATGCGCCCGCCTGAGATCGAAGATCGTCTGATGCCAGGCCATTGGGAGGGCGATCTCATCATTGGTGCCAACAATCGTTCTGCCGTGGGTACGCTGGTGGAGCGCAGCACCCGGCTGGTGCTCCTGGCGAAAGTGGACGGTACCACGGCCACGGCGGCGGCCGTTGGGTTCAGCGATAAACTCAATGAGGTGCCGCGAGCCCTGCGCCTGTCCATGACCTACGATCAGGGCAGAGAGATGGTGAAGCATGCCGAGATCACGCAGAAAACCGGGACGGCGATCTACTTTGCGGATCCGCACAGCCCATGGCAGCGGGGTTCCAACGAGAACACCAACGGGCTGTTGAGGCAGTACCTGCCGAAGGGCACGGATCTCTCCGTCTACAGCCAGGAAGAACTCGACGCGATTGCCGACTCACTGAACACTCGGCCGCGCGAGACGCTGGACTGGCGTACGCCGCTGGAAGTTTACGCCGAGATGCTAAAGAAATCGGTTGCTGGCCCGAGCACCCTTCAATAGCGTTGCGCTTGGAACTTGAGACCGCCG
>NZ_JEMF01000119.1 GCF_000591415.1 Cobetia crustatorum
TTTCTTGACAACTACCGGTAGGGAGAGCGGGGGGGAAGGTGTTTTCGCATTGGCTCGACGCGTTTGAGCGTGAGCACGGCACAGTCGATCGGATCATCTTCCGCGGCTTGGGTACCTTCGAGCTGGTCTGGGGCTTTCAAGATCCGCGCGCACGTTATGTGCTCGAGAATCGCATTGACTTCAAGGGACCGCAGTGGAAGCAGCGCTTGTTTGCGCGGTGTCTGCTACAAGGCAAGCATCTGGTTGGCGTGTCGGATGATGTCGCCCAAGGCGCGCGTGATGTCGCGCAGCGCCTTGGCGTTCAGCCCATGCATGTCGAGACCATCGTCAATGCCTGCCCGATTGACCAGATACGCAAGCAGGCGGTGCTGGACGAGCCGGATATTCCTGATGAACCATTCCTTCTCAACGTCGCGCGGCTAGTGCCCCAGAAGGACCACGCGCTGCTGCTTGAAGCCTATGCGTTGGCGCAGCCTGTCGAACGGTTGGTCATCGTCGGTGCAGGCCCCAAGCTCGAGGAGTTGCAGGTGCAGGCTGAGCAGTTAGGCATTGCTGAGCGTGTGACGTTTGCCGGGCAACGTGCTAATCCCTATGCGTGGATGCGTGCGGCCAAGCTGTTCGTGCTCAGCTCGCGAGTCGAAGGTATGGGTATTGTGCTGATGGAGGCGCTCGCCTGTGGAACGCCGGTCGTCTCGGTCGATTGCCGCGGTGGCATCCGCGAGATACTCAAGGGCGGACTTGAACAGGCGATCGCACCACATTCTGCCGAAGGGCTTGCGACACGTATGAACGAGCTACTGGCCGCCGGAGGATATCCGATCCGTGATGAATGGCTGGAAGACTTCTGTCCGCAGACCATGGTGAAACGCTTTCTCGCCGACTCTGTAGATCCCGAAGCATTCCCCTGCTAGCGCACTCCATATGATTCTGCGTGTGTAACGCGTCAGCGCACGGGTGTCATGCTGATCCAGCGGCAGGGCCCTGATGCTATATCGTCACTGGGTGCGTGATGCAGTCGATAACGCTCGCCAGCAAAGAGGCGTACTGCATCATCCGGCCACAGCTGCGTGTCGAGCGGTTTACTGCCCGTGCCCGGCACCTCGATACGCAGACCGCCTTGCGTGACGACCAACACGGTGTCGTGGCTCGCCTGAAGGCTGACACTGGTATTGGCTGTCAGACTGCCAATACTGAGATTGGGAGCCGTCATGTCGTGGTGGCCGCTTGTCGGCCAGGCGGCTAGCCGCTGTAACGTCATGCCCGCGACACATTCCTCTACCGTCGAATGTTCTGCAGCGCGCAGCACGCGGGCGGGAGGCTCTGGAATTTCATCACCAAAGAAGTCACTGAGCGATATTGGAAAGACGTCGAGAATCTTGTTGAGCGAGCTGACCGAAGGGCTGACGGCATTCTGTTCAACCTGAGAAATGGTCGAATTGGTCACGTGGGCACGTTTGGCAAGTTCTCGTTGTGAGAGACCGTGGCGGATACGCAAAGCGCGTAAGCGCTCGCCAAGTGTGCGTTCTGCTGGGTGACTCGACGGGGGAGAGGGTGGGCTGTCTTGCTGCATGGCGCAAAAGCTTGATCAAGGAGAAGAGAAGAAAGGAAAAGACGTTCAGCTGAATGAAGATAGAAAACGAGTGACGAATGGCCATCGTCAATGTGCGCGACTACTACCGCCGGCACTCAGGGTTTCGAGCAGATGACGACCTTGATTGTCTTCATGATGACGTCGCGCGATACAGGGCAGCCACAGGCAGAACGTCGCGCCACCGCCAGGAGTATCTTCTAGCCATAAACGGCCACCCAGCTGAGTGATGAGGCCAGACGAGACGGATAGCCCAATGCCAGATCCGTTGGCGCGCGTAGTGAAGAAGGGCGTAAAGATACGTGCCTTCAGATGCTCCGGCACGCCGTTACCGTGATCGATGATGCGAATCTCGACCCCTGTTACTGCAGCTTGAGGAGGCATGTCGAGCTGCTGCTCTGTTGCCAGGTCCGGTGTCAGCACGTCATCGCGGTCGGCACTGGTGATGCAGAGCGTATCGGGGCGGGGTGCCATCTCGATAGCATTGATCAGCAGATTGACCAACACTTGCGTGAGCTGTGCACGATCGGCCTCGATGAGGCGTGTAGCGCTCAGATGATGTCTTAGCTGATGGCCCTGATGGTCCAGTGCATGGCGGACCAAGACCTCGATACTGTGAATCGCCTCATCGGGATGAATCTGACTGAGCACAGGAGTGCCCAGAGACCCCGGCGAGTCAGTATCACCCGCCATGGGATGCGGATCACGCGCGTACTGACGCAGATTGTCGACCAGTGCGCGGATACGCTCGACCTGGTGAATGATGGTCGAGATCTCTTCTTGCACCGGTTTGGCCTGCTCGCCAAGAATCACTTCGATCAGCTCAACGTGGCCGAGGATGACGGCGGCAGGATTATTGATCTCATGGCCAATTCCCGCCGTCAGCTCACCGAGTGCTGCCAGCTTTTCACGGGTGAGCAGTCGCGCTCTCGCCTCACGTAGCAGGTGAACGTGCTCTTCCAGCGCCTGGCTACGTTCACGCAGCGTGTCGGTTTGAGTACTGAGGTCACGGGTGCGGTCCTCGACCTGTGCTTCCAGCGTGCTGGCCGCTGCCTGAATCTCATGTCGATGGGCTTCCAGCCGCGCCAGCATGGCATCGAATTCCTCGGCCAAGTCATCAAGTTCATCACCGCGGCGTTGAGCAGGGCCCAGTGAGGTGAGCGTGCCGATTCGCAGGTCATCACGCGCGGGTGTGTCACGCACGGCGTGTACCACGCGGCGAATCTGGCGAATTGGCTGCATCAGGTGCTCGATACCACTCCAGACCAACAAGACGCCCAGCAGACTGACGGCCAGCAGGATAAGGCTGATGTGTACCAGGGTTTCGCGGTACAGCGCGGCATAAGGTGCTTGAGGGTAGCCAGCGTAGATCATGCCGATACGTTGGCCATCAAGCGCTTCAAGAGGCGCATAGGCGGCCACGAACCAGTCACGGACCACGAAAGCGCGATTCACATAGCGCTGGCCGGTGTCGAGCACCTGATGAGTGACGTCTGATGAGGCGCGGGTGCCTATCGCACGCTCGCCGATCAGATCGGTGACATTGGTCGCGATACGAACATCATCGAGAAACAACGTGATGGTGCCGATACCGTCCTCGGGTAGGGTGCCAGGACCATAGAGAAGATCGCGTATTTCATCGACCAGCCGTGGGTCACGATTGAGTAGGCGGCCAGCATCCAGCACGCCCAGCAGCTCGCCCTGGGTGTTGCTGACAGGTACCAGTGCGCGCAGCAGCATGCCGCGATTTTCCTCACGTCGCGCGCTGGGCTGTGCATGCGGTGTCTGACGCAATGCCAGGCGCGCACGCTCAGCGAGGGTCGGGTCCAGTGAGGCCAATGAATCAGCGCTCAGTACGTCGAGGCCATCCAGACTTTCGCCGCGCGCCAGCTGCGGCACCAGCGAAGCAACGCCAGGGGTCTGGCTCAGCTCCTCCGCGGGCAGCCAGCGCAGCCAATCCGCATTCAGTGTCTCGCGCATGGCATGCAGGCGCGGCACCAGTCGTGGCAGCAGACGTGATGCCTGATCTGTCGTCGTCGCGGTCTGATGCAGATTACGACGCATGGCCTCCAATCCATCACGCAGACGCTGATGCTGACTCTGCAGAACACGGCTTGAGACGTCCAGATCACTGCGCACATTCATGTACAGCTGGCGATCGGTGTAGGCCGTGGTCCAGTAGGCCGTCAATCCGACCAGCGCCAGCAGCAGGATCAGCAGCGGGGCGAGGGTCAATAGCAGCAGGCGGCGTCTCAGCGAGCTGGCGAGGTAATGACGGAGTCGTTGGATCATGCGCTGTCGTCGGCATCGCGCGTGCCGCTGCTCGAATCGGCATCGTTGTGCGTATCGACATCATTGCTACGCCACGTCGTCAGCTTGCGATCCAGCGTCTTGCGCGAGATTCCCAGCTGACGCGCAGCGGCGGATTTGTTGTTGGCGTGACGCTCGAGTACTGCGCACAGATGCGCTCGCTCAACGGCATCCAGCGACCATTCGAGTGGATAGCTGTTGCTTCCTGGTGTATCCGTCGCGTTTTTCTCATCCCGCAAAGCTGTCTTGGGATCGATCGGCAGTGCATCGCCTGGCAGGCGGCCGAGCAACAAGGAGCGCTCAATGACATTCTTGAGTTCTCTGACATTGCCGGGCCAGCCGTAGCGGCAGAGACGAGTCAGGTCCGCATGGTCCCAGGGCACGGGGGGCAGGCCGAGATCACGTGATAGCTGCTGGGAAAAGTGTTGGGCTAGCGCAGGAATGTCCTCTGGTCGTTCACGCAGGGCGGGCAGCGTCAGGCTCAGTACGTTGAGGCGGTAGTAAAGATCTTCGCGGAAGCGGCCTGCCGCCACTTCTATCTCAAGTGTGCGATGTGTGGCAGCGACAATGCGCACATCCACGGCCTGTTCCTGCTCGCCACCCACAGGGCGCACGCGGCGAGTTTCCAGCACGCGCAGCAGCTTGGCCTGCATGGCCAACGGCATTTCACCTATCTCATCGAGAAACAGCGTGCCGCCATCGGCAAAGCTGAAGAGACCGTCACGCCCACGATGCGCGCCAGTGAAAGCGCCTTTCAGGTGACCGAACAATTCACTTTCAAGCAGCTCCGGGCTGATGGCGCCGCAGTTGATAGGCACGAAAGCGCCACGTCTTCCGGATAGCCGATGCAGATCACGCGCAGCTAGTTCCTTGCCGGTGCCGGATTCACCGAGAATCAGTACCGGTGAAGGAGCTGGAGCGACACGTGCGATGATCTGCCCCAGCTCACGCATGGCGGCGCTTTCGCCCTTGAGGCTGGCTTCTTCTGACTGGTGACGTGCATTGTCGCGACGCAGCAGGAAGTTCTCACGTGCTAGCTGGCGGCGTTCAAGGCAACGATCCACCGCCGCATGCAGCTGCTCAAGCCTGAAGGGCTTGATGATGAAGTCGCTGGCACCGGCACGCAGGCGCGTACCGCGGTGTCGAGGTCGGCGTAGGCGGTCATGAAAACGACGTCGCTGACCGAGTCGGCTGCCAAGGCTTCATCCCACTCCAGCCCATCACGCCCCGGCAGACGGATATCGAGCAGGATCAGGTCGAAGTGCAGTCGCGAGCGTAGTGCTTCGGCCTGCTCGACACTGTCGACGCACTCGATCAACGCGAAGCGTGAGGTCAGCGCCTTTTCCAGATAGCGGCGCATACCGGGTTCGTCATCGACGATCAGTACCGAAGCGGTGGGCAGGCGCTGCTCATCGCTGGCCCGACGAGAATCTCGTAAGGGAGAGGTGGCGTGGGCGGTCATGACGTTCCTCTGGGCTGCATGGTGAGCTGGCAAATATTGATGTCGGGCATGCGAGCATTGTGGCGCGGAGTTCAGGGCTTATCTAGCCATTGTCTCGTCAATGGCAGTAGACAGCTAGCGCCAAGCTACATCTATGGGGCGTGACGTGATGACGCAATCGGATGCTCATGTGTGTCGAAGTGGCGCTATTTCTTGCACGAGCAGCAATAGGGTAAGTATTTTCCGAATATGAGTGTGGAGGCTCAGCTAGCTGAGAGACAGACTCATGTATGCATAACTGGGCGCAATACCGTTATGATTCGCGCCCAGTCAGGATACCGTTCGAGGCGAGACATTGATGTGAACGCCAGAGCTGAAGATGGGCACGCCCCTTGCAATGACATGACGCTCGCTCAGAGATAACAGAATTCACCTGACAACATTGATACGCCAAGGGAGCTTTACCATGCAGCACCGCCATTCAGTCTCTGCCCATCGTCTATTGGGCGCCATTGCTGCGCTGTCACTCGGTGCATTGAGCATCCTGCCCGTTCAGGCTGCCGACAACATCATCCGTCTGGCCACGACGACCAGCACCTATAACTCTGGCTTGCTGGATAACCTGTTGCCGCCTTACGAGAAGGCGCATGACGTCACGATCCAGGTGATTGCCGTCGGCACTGGCAAGGCACTGCGCATGGGGCAGGATGGGGATGTCGATGTGGTGATGACCCACGCACCGGGTGCCGAGCGCACCTTCGTCGATGCCGGTTACGGCGTGGAGCCACATGGCGTGATGTACAACGATTTTGTGCTGCTTGGGCCGAAGGCTGACCCTGCTGCTGTCAAGGGTATGCAGGATGTCGATGCAGCGCTGAGCAAGATTGCTACCGCCAATGCTGGCTTTGTCTCGCGCGGTGATGATTCTGGTACGCACAAGAAAGAGCTGACGCTCTGGAAGAGTGCCGATGTCGTGCCTGAATTTTCCGGCTACAAGTCGGTCGGCCAAGGCATGGGCAAGGTGCTGAGCATGGCCAGCGAACTACAGGATTATACACTGAGTGACCGTGGCACCTGGCTTGCCATGCAAGACAAGCTCGATCTCTCGGTACTGGTCGAGGGCGATGCACGCCTCTTCAATCCTTACCAGGTGATTCTGGTCAATCCGGCCAACCATGAGGGGTTGAATACTGACGGCGCGCGTGAGCTGGCCGAGTGGTTGATCTCGAAAGAAGGTCAACAGGCCATCAATGACTTCCGTCTCAAGGGCAAGGCGCTGTTCCATGCAAGCCACGGTGAAACAGGCTTTGATGCCCAGCAGACCGCTGATAGCACTTCCCCGTCTCAGGGCAAGGTTGAACAGGCCGAGCCACGCTCGTGAGTCTCTGGGAGACCACGCAGGAGGCCATGGGCCTCCTGCTGCGCATGGACGCCGCGTTGTGGGAGATCATCGGCGTCTCGTTTCGGGTATCGCTGCTGGCCATGCTGGCGGCGGTGCCGCCTGCGCTGTTGATCGCCTTCGTGTTGGTGCGCTGCGCCTTTCCGGGGCGCTGGCTACTGATTTCGCTGGTGAACACGTTGATGGCAGTGCCCACCGTCGTGGTGGGCCTGCTGCTATTTATCCTGTTGTCGCGAGCTGGCCCTCTCGGTGATTGGCATCTGCTGTTTTCCCAGCCGGCCATGATTATGGGGCAGATACTGCTGGCGCTGCCGATTCTGGTCGTGATGCTGCATGCTGCGCTGGCCAGCGTTGACAAGCGTGCCTGGGAGACTGCGTTGCAGTTGGGAGCCTCGCGTCCGGCGGCCCTCTGGCGACTGGTCATGGAAGCGCGCTTTGGTGTGATGGCAGCGCTGGTGGCGGCGTTTGGCAGAATCATCGCTGAAGTGGGTTGCGCCATGATGGTGGGTGGTAACATTGCCGGCTTCACGCGCAACATCACCACGGCCATTGCGCTTGAAACACTCAAGGGTGAATACGCCCAAGGCGTTGCACTGGGCATGGTATTGCTGGTGTTGGCGCTGGCGCTGAATCTTCTGCTGGGGCTGCTGCGGGGCCGTGGCCAGCTGGCAGTGCAAGCTTGACCCGATCGCGCAAGCGAATTCATGCCTGATGGGGCGATGTAATACAATCGCCGCATAGCGTCGGCCGAGAGAGCCCATCGAGCCCTGTCGCGTCTGACCATGGAGCGCTGAGTCGCACACGCCGTAATTGTCGTATGGAGTCATGATGTCCCCCCCAACTTCTTCGTCCTCGTCTGCCACGACGGACGAATCCCTTTCGGCAGCCACCGCTGCTGCGGCGCCGTGTGCACGTCATGCCCTGCTCTGTGTGCGAGACCTCCATTACCGCCTGCCCCCCGCTGCGCGCGGCACCGCTGACGCTTGTGATGCCAGTGGCCGCTTGCTGTGGCAGGTGCCGTTGCTTGATTGGACCCCTGCGCATAGTGGCGGATGGGTGCATCTGAAAGGTGACAATGGCAGCGGCAAGACCACCTTGCTGAGAGTGCTGGCGGGGATGCAATCACCTACGGGTGGCGAGCTGCAATGGGCAGTCCCGGGCACTGAGCGGGTACACTATCTGCATCAGCAACCCTACCTTTTCGATACCAGTGTGTCCGGCAATCTCGTATTGGCTGCCCGCTGGCAGCCGCAGCGTCGTTCAGCGGGGCAGCAGCGTGTTCAGGTCGAGGAGATGCTCGATTGGAGTGGTTTGAGTGATAAGGCCCGTCAGCCGGCGCGCTCATTGTCGGGTGGTGAGCGCGCTCGACTGGCATTGGCGCGCGCCTGGCTCTCGCGTCCTCCGGTCCTGTTGCTCGATGAGCCCGCTGCCAACCTGGATCAGGCTGCCGTCGAGCAGTTGGCGACCCGTCTTGAGCAAATGTGTCGTGAGGGGTGTGCCGTGATCCTGTCATCGCATCAGGACAATGCGCTGAGTGATGGCTGTAGCGCACGCTGGACGCTGACCGAGGGCAGGCTGCACACTGAGTCATTGCTGTAATGAATCTACCCGCGCACCTGTCGCGCTCGATCGGGACACGCCTGCATGTCAACATCGAATGAACTTCCCGCTGTTACCCCGCTCCCCGCGAGTGGTGAGCAACTTGCGGCGTCACTGACGCCGAGCAACATCACGGGGGTGGTACTGGCCGGTGGCCAGGCACGTCGCATGGGCGGCATCGACAAGGGGCTAGTGCCGCTGGAGGGTGTGCCACTGATTGAGCATGTGTTGGCACGATTGACACCGCAGGTGGGTGAGGTGCTGATCAATGCCAATCGGTCTCACGCCGAATATGCAGCCTATGGGCACACGTTGGTGGCTGACCGTGAGCAGGGCTATCACGGGCCTTTGATGGGAATGGCCAGCGCGCTGGCTGCTGCCCGAACGGAGTGGGTGATCATCGTTGCCTGTGACGTGCCTCATCTGCCCATCGAGCTGATCGATACCTTGAGTGTCGCGCTGATTGATCATGCCAACGGCGACAAGCTCGCGGGCTTCAGTGTTCAGGGCGATACCGCTCCCAACGCATTGGCATTGCTGGCCGTCGCCGCCGATGAAGAGCGTTATCATCCGGTGATCTGTCTGATGCATCGCGGTCTGCTGTCGTCGCTGGAGGCTGCACTTGCGGCTGGCGAGCGCAAGATTGACCGCTGGTTTGATCAACATGCCTGGCTTCGCGTGCAGGCCGGTGATAGCCACGCCTTCGCCAATCTGAATACCCTTGAAGAATGCCGCGAGATGGAATCCGGCTCGCGCTAGCATAAGGCTTGCTCTTCAGTGATGACAGTGAGCAATGCGTGTCATCAAGAAGCAGCTGGCGACGATAGGCGAGTCAAAATGATGCACCGTCTTTGCGTCGCCACTGTGTTTTCCGGAGCCTGTCAGTCTATTGTCTTTCTCTGATGAGATTTCACGGCCTTCGGTTTGCAACGTTACTTCTGCTTGTCGTGTCTCACCATCGCCCCCATCTGATGTTCATTGTTCACAGCACATGTCCACAGCATACGGATGTACGTGCTGTCATGACGGTATGTACGCAGGAATTACCAAGAGAGTCTTCATGTCCGAGTTCCCCGCGAATGCTTCACGGCCTGTTACCTCCCCGAGCGAATCGTCGACGATCTCTTCCGAAGGTGCGCCAGGCAGTGGTGAGGCAGACAACAGCATGTCGTCGGCATGGGCTGCGCGCCTCGCGCCGACGGCTTGCCCGTTGCTGGGAGTCGCGGCCTGGAGTGGCACAGGCAAGACCACGTTGCTGGAGCAACTGTTGCCCAAGCTGCGCGAGCGAGGCCTCAAGGTCGCGGTGATCAAGCATGCTCATCACGCCTTCGATGTCGATGTGCCGGGCAAGGATAGTCATCGCTTACGCATGGCGGGCGCCGTGCCCATGCTGGTGGCGTCGGCGAAGCGCTTCGCGTTGATGATGGAAACCCCTGAGCAACAAGAGGCGGACCTTGAGCAACTGGTTGCACAGCTGGATAGCCTGGAGGTTGACCTGATCCTGGTCGAAGGTTTCAAGCAGTGGCCGTTACCGAAGCTTGAGCTTTATCGCAGTGCTGTCGGCAAGCCGTTGCGTGTGCTGGAAGATCGCTGGATTCACGCACTCGCTACACCTGGTGCCACGATTGACGTGCAAGACACATTGCCGGTCGATTTGAAGCAGCTGGACCTCGATGATATCGAGACACTGGCTGCCTGGGTCTCGGCATGGCCGATACATTGGCGCCTCGAGGGTGGCCAGCCGCGTCGGGAGGTAACGTCATGAGCCTGTCGTGTTTTGACCCGATGTTTGGTGAGCGAATGCTGAGTGTCGATGAGGCATTGGCCGTGCTGGGCGATAGCCTGGCTGCCATGCAGCGCTTACGTGCTACCGAGCGTGTCACTCTCGATAAGGCGGTGGGGCGGATACTGGCCGAGACCATCGTTTCGCCGCTCGATGTTCCTGCGCAGACCAATGCTGCGATGGATGGCATCGCTCTGGCGCATGCGTCGCTTCCACGCGCTACATTGCAGGATTCGGCGAATGATGCATGTGAGCTGCGCGTGATCGGTAGCTCGCTGGCGGGGCACCCGTGGCACGGACGCGCGCTTGAAGCGGGTGAAGCACTGCGTATCACGACCGGTGCTGCACTGCCTGTGGGCGCGGATAGCGTCGTGATGCAGGAGCAGTTGCAGTATTTTGCTACAGGGCTTGTTGACGCTCGCACTGATTCATTGCCGGCGGCTGGCGCGGGCGACGCTGAGCGGGTCGTGATTGAAGGCGCGTCGAGCGTACGGCAGGGCCAGAATGTACGTCAGGCAGGAGAAGATATTGCATGTGGCAGTGACGTAGTGTCTCTAGGGCAGTGGCTGACACCAGCCGCCGTTGGGGTTCTGGCATCATTGGGGCTTGCCGAGATAACAGTCTACCGCCCTTTGACGGTGGCGATCTTTTCCACTGGCGATGAAGTGACTGCGCCGGGTGAGACCTTGTCGGCTGGCGGCATTTTCGATGCCAATCGCTTTAGCCTTTCTGCGTTATTGGTTGAGCAGGGCATCGATGTACTCGACCTCGGTATCCTGAGCGATGATCGTGAAGCATTGATCGTGGCACTGCAGGATGCAGCCTCACGCGCCGATATGGTGATGACGTCCGGCGGTGTCTCGGTAGGTGAGGCAGACCATGTTCGTGGTGCGCTTGAAGCCTGCGGTGAGCTCGCGTTATGGCGCATCGCCATGCGTCCGGGTCGACCACTCGCATTTGGTACACTAAAGGTGGCAGTGGGTAGTGAGAAAGCAGGTGGCCAGGTGCCATTCTTTGGTCTGCCCGGTAATCCTGTCGCGACCATGGTGACCTTTCTGCAGTTCGTGCTGCCCGCACTGCGTCAGATGGCCGGTCAACAACCGCGCATGACGGCTCCCGCCCATCAGCAGGAGGGTGAATCAGCAATGACAGTCGTGCCGATGGCTACCTCATTGGCATATTGGCAGTCTCCGCGGCTTCAGCTGATCGCCGGTGAAACGCTGCGCTCGCGCCCGGAGCGTGTCGATTATCACCGCGGGCGCCTTGTGGTGGGTGAAGATGGGCGACAGGTGGTGATGACGACCGGTAAGCAAGG
>NZ_JEMF01000120.1 GCF_000591415.1 Cobetia crustatorum
GGCCAGATCCGTATCAAAGCGCGCGAAGGCTGTCAGCGCATCACGCACCATGCTGCGCACATGCTGGCTGAGGTGACGTACCTCGACCATGCCACGTGGACTCTGGCCATTCTCGACCAGCGACAGGGCATTGCGTGCAATCTTGCTCGACTCATCACCGATACGCTCCAGATCAGACGTGGCGCGGATGACAGCCAGCACCAGGCGCAGGTCGGAGGCCGCCGGCTGACGGCGCGCCAATACGCGAGTGCACTCGTCATCGATCTTGAGCTGCATGTCGTTGACGGCCTTGTCATTGTCACGCACACGCGTCGCAAGCTCACTGTCACCTTCCAGCAGCGCGGTGACGGCATCCTGCAATTGCTTCTCTACCAGACCGCCCATGGCCAGCAGATGTGTCTTCAGCGCATCCAGTTCGTGATTGAACTGCTGAGATATGTGCTTGCCGTGCGAATCGCTGGTGATATCCATTACCCTCTCCCGGGAAGTCGTCCGCCGAGGCAGGCGGTCTCTGACATGAATGACATTACAAGTATGGGCCGTGCAGCATGACTTGGCGCAGATGGCTCCCTCTCAGCATGCCAAGGCTTGATGACAGTTTTGTTGCACTGCAGTGAGATAAAACTGTCATCAAGCAGATCTGCCACAAGCCTCCCTCATCCAAAGCGGCCCGTGATGTAGTCCTCGGTCTGGCGACGACGAGGATTGGTGAACAACTGATCAGTTGGCGCATATTCCACCAGTCGGCCATCGTGCAGGAAGGCGGTCGCATCAGAGACGCGCGCAGCCTGCTGCATGTTGTGAGTGACGATGACCAATGTCAGGCGTGAACGCAGCGAGCGGATCAACTCCTCGATCTTGAGGGTCGAGATGGGGTCCAGTGCCGAAGCAGGCTCATCGAGCAACAACACTTCGGGCTCTACCGCGAGGGTGCGGGCGATCACCAAACGTTGCTGCTGGCCACCCGACAAACCCAGCGCGCTGTCGAACAGACGATCTTTCACCTCATCCCACAACGCCGCGGCCCGTAGACAAGCCTCGACCTTATCGTCCAGATGGCGCTTGTCGCGTTCTCCAACGAGGCGCAGTCCGAAGGCGACATTCTCATAGACTGACATCGGGAAGGGGTTGGGCGTCTGGAACACCATGCCCACTCGGCGGCGCAGCATCGGTACATCAACGCCACGCGCATGAATGTCTTCGCCTTCCAATCGGACCTCGCCCGTCAGGCGTGACTGCTCATCGAGGTCCGTCATGCGATTGAAAGTCCGCAGCAGGCTCGATTTGCCACAGCCCGACGGGCCAATGAAAGCCGTGACGCGCTTGCGCTCAATACACAGACTGATGTCATCCAATGCGCTCTGACGACGCCCTCCCCGCGAGTGATAGCCCAGAGAAAGGCCGCGCGTTTCCAGACAGACATCGCCCGCGTCAATGTACGTCGAATCATTGCGCGACGAATCCTCAGCGGGCATCAGCACGTCATCACGGCTCATTCGGTGGCTCCCTTGTAGCGTTGTGCCAGCAGATGTCGCAGGCGAATGGCACTCAGATTGAGGCACAGAATCACGACGACCAGCACCAGTGCGGTCGCGTAGACCAGCGGGCGATTGCTGAAGGCATCGCTGCTCTGAAACGCCAGGTCATAGACCTGATGCCCAAGATGCATGAACTTGCGGTCGAGGTGCAGCCACGGGAAGCTATCATCGACGGGCAGTTCCGGGGCCAGCTTGACCACGCCGACCAGCATCAACGGCGCCACCTCACCCGCCGCGCGCGCCACTGCCAGAATCAGCCCTGTAATCAGCGCGGGCGACGCGGCAGGCACCACCACGCGCCAGAGGGTTTCAAAGCGTGTCGCGCCCAGTGCCAGTGCTCCTTCGCGCAGACGGCGAGGAACACGCGCCAACCCTTCTTCCGTTGCCACGATCACCACCGGCAACGTCAGCAACGACAGCGTCAGTGATGACCAGAGAATACCGCCGGTCCCGAAGGTAGGCGTCGGCAGTTGATCAGCATAAAACAGACGATCTATCCCCGCTCCCACGCCATAGACGAAGAATCCGAGCCCGAAGACGCCGTAAACGATCGACGGCACACCCGCCAGATTACGCAGTGCAATCCTCGTCAGCTGCGTCAGCCGTCCCTGATGCGCGACCTCATGCAGATAAAGGGCCGCCATGACGCCAAAGGGCATCACGATTACCGACATCAAGACCACCATCAGCACGGTGCCGAAGATCGCCGGCCAGGCTCCTTCGCCGCCATCATTGGGCGTGTCCGAGATGAAGTCCGCGAACCGGTTCAGCGTCAGCGACAACCGCCCACCAAAGCCCAGTGCATTGGGCTGCCAGGCGCGCTTGATCTCCTCCAGCGCGATCTGTCCGTCATGGCCGCCGCGACCAGCAAGTTGCAACTGGCCTGCTGTCAACGCATCCCGCAACGACATGAGCTGTTGTTCTCGTGTGATGAGTGCTTGGCGCGCTGCGCTTATTTCTTCCTCAAATTCCGCCGTTACCGTCCCGCTGTCGTGGCGAGCAGCGTACTGCTGCGTGAGCGCCGTCAACTGCTTGCTCAGTTGCTCACCATGGCTGCGCAACGCCGCCAGATTGCGTCGCTGGCTCTCGATATCATCAAGGCGTACAAACAATGGCGTAGCATCTTCTGCCAATGGCTTGCCGCTACCTGATACATCGGTGGTGACAAGCTCGCCTGTCGTGGGATCGCTCAGTGCTTGTGCCATGCCATAGAGCACACGGCCATCGCGCAATTCCAGCGCCAGCGCCTGCTCAGGAAAGGTCAGCGCATTCAGCATGTCCTTGGGTAACCATCGCCAACTAGCGGCGGCGCTCTGCTCGGAAGAGGTCTGTAGCAACCACCATTGCCGAGGCCGGGAAGTACCGCTGGCCGTCTGCACATGACGGACCTCCTCTCGCATCAACTCACCGAGCAGATGCTGACCGTTGCCGATGGCTGCCGAATCGGCATCACTTGTTTCGCTCGTCTGCGTCATCGGTTCAAGCAGCGCTATCTCGACGAGCCGTGAGGGCCAGAAATGGCCCAATGAACCGACCAGTAGCAGGCTGATCAATCCCATCATCAACAACAGCGAGACACTGACGGCCATCGCATTAAGCCAGCCCCAGGGGCCGCCATCGCGCCAGTAACGGGACAGCCGCGCCAACAGGTGCTCCGGTGGGCGTAACAAGGAAGTCTTCGACGGTGTACGTGACGTGTGCGCGTGCCTCATCCCCAACCCCCCCGCGTGGGCGGTGCAAAGCGCTGACGCAGCACTTCGGCGAACGTGTTGACGATGAAGGTGAACAGAAACAATGCCAGTGCCGCGAGAAACAGCAGTCGATAGTGGCTACTGCCGACATCAGCTTCTGGTAGCTCGATCGCGATAGTAGCTGCCAGCGAGCGCAGCCCTTCAAACAGGCTGGCATCGACCAGCGGTGTATTGCCGGCCACCATCAGCACGATCATGGTTTCACCGACCGCACGCCCCATGCCGATCATCAGCGCAGAACACACGCCAACAGCGGCAGCAGGCAAGATCACGCGGCGCAAACTTTGCCACGGGGTCGCCCCCAGTGCAGCAGAGCCTGCGGCAAGTCCTCTGGGCACGGAGGACAGCGCATCTTCACTCAGCGTGAACAGGGTCGGCATCACCGCCAGCCCCAAGGCCATGCCCGTGACCAGAGTATTTCGCTGGGCATAACCAATGCCGTAATGACTGAATAACCACTGCTTGATATCGCCTTCGAACCACCAATGCTCAACATGGTTAGCAATAGTGATATCCAGCCATAGCAGCAGTACCAGCAGCGGGAGCAGCCCGAAAGCGGCCATGTTTTCCGGCAACAATACTCGCCAGTCACGCGGTGCGAGAGTCCACACGAAGCCTGCCACCATGGTACCCAGCGGGATCAATACCAGCCCCAACAACACGGCCATCAATTCGCGCTCGACGAACGGTGCCACCACCAGTGCGGCGATGAAGCCGATCACGACGGTCGGCAATGCCTCCATCATTTCGAGCAATGGCTTGATGCGAGACCGCTGACGCGGTGCCATGAAACAGGACACATGGATCGCACAGCCCAGACCCAGCGGGACAGCGAACAGCAAGCCGACCAGCGCGGCCTTGAGCGTGCCCCACACGATAGGCACCAGCGACAGACGTGGCTCACTACTGCTATCACCCATCTGCCAGATCCACTCCGGTGCCGGGCGCCCTTCATACCAGACCTTGCCAAGCAGCGTGGATAACCCGACATCCGGATGCGGATCGTCGATGACAAGGGCCTGTGCTGTCGTCTCTGTGGGCTTTGCCGCTGCTGTCGATCCTGTCGCTACCAGCTGGTGATCATTGCGACTGAAGGCCAGTGTTACACCCTCGGCAACCGTCTGCGCCGTCAGCCAGTCCTGCACCAGACGCTTGCGTTCTGCAGTCGCCTGATAGAGGCCCAGGCGCCCCGTGGCATCGAGCGCGGCGAAACCGAGACTGCGGTGGGCGGCTGAAAGCGCAACGATGGGCGCGTTCAGTCCGCTATCGAAGGTACCCACGGCGACCAGCGGCAGCGCATGACCAGGCTGCAGATAATGCGTCAGGCCGCCGGTGTCATCGCCAAGAATCAGACTCTCACCGCCACGCAACACACGCAGTGCCGTAATGCGCGCAGGCACATGAGTACCACGACTGATGATATGTGCCAGCGGGCCTTGTTCGTTCGCGACGCCTGCCAACTGCCACTGCTGGAAGTCATGCTCACCGGCCGTGATCAGCAGTCGCCCCGCCATGCTGGCCTGTGCTCCAGCCTTCTCAAGCCATTGCTGCTGCCAGATAGCATCCGAGTCGCTCAACGAGAGCCGTGCCAGCCACAGGCGAGAGCCAGAGGACTCAGGCGCACTCATCCACAGCTGATCATCATTGATCATCAAGTGAGCAGACGAGCGCGATAGCCCTGTGGGAACAGTGAGCGTCGCAAGGCGTTTCACAGTGGGTATCTTTGCAGAGTCATCAATCTGTACGGGCTGCAGCCGGCCATCCGCCAGCCAGATACCGGCCAGCTCCAGCCGCTCGGAGCCGGTCGCGATCAGCGGCGCTGCTGCAGCACGAGCTATAGGCGAGGTCGTGGGTAAAGCAAGTAAGTCAGCCAGTTGTCGAGACTCATCATCGACAGTGGCCGTGATGCCTTGCGGTGTCATCGGTTGAGTGCTGGCCGGCATGAGCAACGGCCATGACACACTGAACAGATAGCTGAGCATCACGATGACCACTGCCATTACGCCAAGACCCGACGCGGTCAGCCATAGGCTGGCCAGACGGTCGCGTCGTAGGCGACGACGCTGCATTCGTGAGGCATCAACTGCCGACATGAATAGGTACCACGCGATAAATTGCACTCAAAAGAGGCCCATCCGATAAGGCGGTGAGCAAGGATTTCAGCAAGATTATGTCCGTAAGATGACAAATAGATGACATGACCGTCTCAACTAGCGGGCACGTTATCCAGCCCCAGTTGCGCGCGCCAGTGATCAAGCTGGCTTTCCGGTAGCGGAACGTAGCCTTCACGCAAGATGGATTGCTGGCCCTGACGCGACATGATCAGTGACAGGAAGGCCTGTTCAAGCGTAGGCAGTGGCTGACCCGGAACACGATTGACATAGATATACAGCGCGCGCGTCAGAGGATAGCGACCATCGCGAATACTTGTACGGCTAGGTGAAATAGCCATCGGGCTCTCTTCTGTACTGACCGGTAGCTGCTTCACCATCGGAGAGGCCGTACTGAAGCTGGCATAGCCGATGCCACCAGGCGTGGCACCCACTGCCTGAATGATGGAGGCCGAGCCCGGTTGCTCACTGACATCAAGCCGGAAGTCACCGCCACACAAGGCAATACGCCGGAAGGCGCCATAGGTGCCAGACGTCGCACTGCGCCCATAAGGACTGATCTGCCGCGCCGCCCATTGCCCGCTCAGGCCAAGATCTCCCCACTCAAGAGACGGCTTGCTGTTACAGGCATGTGTGGCTGAGAAAATGGAATCCAGCTGACGCAGGCTAATTTTCTCTAGTGGATTATCACGATGCACCACGATACCCATCGCATCCAACGCGACCGGAATCCCCAGTGGCGGGTAACCATACTTGTGCTCGAATTCCCTCTGCTCCTGTTCACGCATGGGTCGCGACATCAAGCCAATGCGTGTCGTGCCGGCAACCAGTGCCGGAGGCGCCGTCGAAGACCCTGCTGCCTGTAACTGCACTCGCACTCCGGGATGATAGCGATGCAGCTGCGATGCCCAGCGCGTGACTAGCGAAGACAGGGTATCGGAACCGACAGCCGTCAAGTTGCCAACCACACCCGGCACGGGCCGGTACACTGGAACAGAAGGAGACTCCGGAACAGCCGAGGCAGAAGCAGGCCTTACCACTGTCACTGTCGCGGCGAAGCACACGTAGAACAGGCACAGTAAAGGGGAGCGCACCGGGGGCAGAAAGCGCAAAAGACGCTGCAGCGGGTGACCTGCTGATGACATGACCATGGCTATCCCCAGACTGGGTGATGAAAAATACAGAGACACTCCGGACGCAATAATCGTCCTGACGAACATCATCTAATCGATGATGTCTAATATATGACGTACAAGCTAAGAGTATCCGCCTTTGCTGCGTTGAGGGCCGATGACATTATGCTGCAGTGCAAAAAGCAGCCTGACAGCCCTTCGTCAGGGAGAGTAGGATATAAACCCTAGTGCTCACCCTGTGAGCCTGATGATCCATTACGCCAAGTACCGCCTTGAACATGTCATGCCTGTGGCACAAGGGCCATCATCGCAAGTGCTATAACCATTACTGCCAGCACAATAATTTTCATAACAACAAGATAGCGAGTCACATCATGCAAGCTTTGGATGACGCCCCAACGCCCAATGGCACCCTGACGCTCAAGCTAATTGCCCAGCGTCATGATACCAATCTCTATGGCGATATTAGCGGTGGTTGGTTGATGCATCGTATGGATGAGGCCTGTGAGCTGGCGGCCGGCCGAGTCGCCAATGGCCGCACTGCTACCGTCGCCGTGGAAGGCCTCGACTTCCTGTCGCCGGTGCGTGTTGGCTCGGTCGTCAACGTATTCACTCACGTCGCCGAGGTGGGGCGTAGTTCAATCCGCCTATCCGTCGAGGTCTGGATCCGTCCACCTCAGGAGCGTAATCATCGCGCTCTAACCAAGGTGACAGAGGCATGTTACGTGATGGTGGCACTCGACGAGAATGGCCGTATTCGTGCCGTTCCTGCGGCTCCCGTAGAGCAGTCATCGCTACTGACTCCCCCTCTTCCTTCAGCGGAATGAGGTGAATGCCAGAAGACAAGAAGGCCGCCCCAGATCGGGGCGGCCTTTTATATTATCAATGAGTCCAAGCTCAACAGGGCCTGGCTCAAGACGTCGCATCTTCTCCCAGCACACGGGCACGACCATCGAGATAGCCGCGTTCGCCGGTTCTGGTCCAAGGCGCGATCTTTTGCTGGAAAGCACGGTAGGAGTCATAGACTCGCTTGGCATCGGCGTCTTCGGCGACAAATTCATCCAGCACCTCGTTGGAGGCCTCATACAGCGCAGCATAGACATCGTCCGGGAATTCGCGCAGTTGCACACCATGCTCCTCTACCAGCGAGGTCAGAGCGGTGGCATTGCGTAGCGCGAATTCATCGACCATGGCGTGATTGGCAATCTTGGCCGACTGTATCACCACCTGCTGAAGGTCTTCCGGCAGCGCCTGCCATGCGTCCATGTTGACGGTACCCTCCAGAATTGCGGATGGTTCATTCCAGGCCGGTGAATAGTAATACTTGGCGACCTGATGCAACCCAAAGGCCAGGTCGTTGTAGGGCCCGACCCAATCCGCTGCATCAATGACGCCTGTTTCCATCGCCGTGAATATCTCGCTGCCCGGCAATGTCAGCGTACTGGCGCCAATCCGATTCATCACCTCACCAGCAAGTCCGGGCAGGCGGATCTTGAGTCCCTTCATGTCAGCCAGACTTTTCACTTCCTTGTTGAACCAACCAGCCATCTGCGTGCCGGTATTGCCAACGGCCAGTGGCTTGAGATTATGACGCGCATAAATTTCATCCCACAGCGCCATGCCGTCGCCGTGATACAGCCACGCATTGGTCTCGGTGGTATTCATACCAAAGGGTACGGCGGTAAAGAACTGTGCAGCAGGCACCTTGCCCTTCCAGTAATAGGACGCCGAGTGGCCCATCTGGGCCGTGCCAGAAGACACCGCATCAAAGACTTCCATTGCCGGCACCATCTCGCCGGCGCCGTAGACCTTGACCTGCAGACGGCCACCAGACAGCACGCCAATCAAGCGCGCGAATTCGTTGGCACCCGTGCCTAGCGCCGGAAAGTTCTTCGGCCAGGAGGTCACCATCTTCCAGTGAATGGTCTCAGGTTCGGCAGCCTTGGCCGTGGTAACGAAAGGCGCGGCTGCGATGCCAGCAGCCCCCGCACCGAGAGCTGTGAGAAAATGACGGCGTTGCATGGCACAGTCCTTGTTCGAGTTATTGGTTTTCGAGTTACTGGGCGATACGAATGGCACAATCTGAAAGTAGAGCGTCTACCTCCACTATGCCGTCGCTAATGTACCGCCCACAACTGCACCAAGGCCGTAGTCCGATGCTTTAACTTGCCTCTGCTCAGTCCATATCTTCAGCTCAGCACTTCAAGTTTGGCAAAACCGAGCACCAGCCACTTGTCACCTTCACCTTCGAAGCTGATCTGCACTCGAGCGCGCTCGCCCTGTCCTTCGGCATTGATGACCACACCCTCCCCGAACAGTGATGGCGCACCATGCTGCCCAGTGATAGTGCAGGCATGCCATCGCTGGCATCGACACCTTCCTGACGCGGACCGGACGGACGACGATTCGGAGTCGTACGCTGAGTCGAGACCGGACGCGAAATCTGGCCACGCAAACGAACCTCTTCCAGCAGCTCCTCCGGCAGCTCACGCAGGAAGCGTGAGGGACGCTGGAAGGTTTCCTTGCCGTGCATGCGGCGAAGTTCAGCATAGGTGAGGTAGAGACGCTGCATGGCACGCGTGACGCCGACGTAGCACAGCCGGCGCTCCTCCTCGAGACGACCCGGCTCTTCCAACGACATCTTGTGCGGGAAAAGACCTTCCTCAACACCCGCGACGAAGACCACCGGAAACTCCAGGCCCTTGGCAGAGTGCAGCGTCATCATCTGTACGCATTCTTCGCCTTCGGCAGCCTCATGATCCCCCGCATCCAACGCTGCTTCAGCAAGGAATGGCTCCAGTGCCTCAGCACCTTCACTGACGGCATTCGGGTCCATTCGCTCGCCCTGACTGAAAGCACGACAGGCATTGACCAATTCGGCCAGGTTCTCGAGACGTGCCTGACCCTTTTCGCCCTTCTCGGCGGCGTGATGCTCGCGCAGCGCCGAGACATGGATGACATGTTCGACCAGCTCGTGCAGTGCCATGCCGGCAGTATCATTGTCGAGGCCATCGATGAGATCACTGAAGGCACGCACGGCAGTGGCAGCGCGTCCCTTGAGCGCGCCATCAGCAGCAGCATCGCTCATCGCCTGCCACATCGTGAGATTGCCGTAACGGGCGCGTTCGCGCAGCTGCTCGACAGTCCGCATACCGATACCGCGTGCGGGCACGTTGATCACGCGCTCCAAAGCGGCATCATCTTCGCGATTGTTCATCAACCGCAGATACGCCAGTGCATTCTTGATTTCGAGACGCTCATAGAAGCGCTGGCCACCATAGATGCGATACGGCATACCTTGACGAATCAGCGTCTCCTCAAGCACGCGAGACTGAGCGTTTGAGCGATAGAGAATCGCCACGTCATCACGACTATAACCATGCTCGTTGACCAGCTCACGAATGGTGTCAGCGATGAAGCGTGATTCATCAATGTCATTGAAGCCGGCATAGATGCGAATGCGCTCGCCACGCCCGCTATCGGTCCACAGATTCTTGCCCATCCGCCCGCCGTTGTTGCTGATCAGGGCATTGGCAGCTTCGAGAATTGCGCTGGACGAGCGATAGTTCTGTTCCAGGCGTACCACGCGGGTATTGGCGAACTCATCGGTAAAACGCTGGATATTCTCGACGCGCGCGCCACGCCAGCCATAGATGGACTGGTCATCATCACCCACCACCGTCATGCATTCACGATTGCCAGCCAGCAGCTTCAGCCACGCATACTGCAAGGTGTTGGTGTCCTGGAACTCATCGACCAGGATATGAGCGAAGCGCTCACGATAGTGGTTCAGTAGAGGTGGGGTATCACGCAGCAATTCCAGCGAGCGCAACAACAACTCACCGAAATCCACTAGTCCGCCACGTTCACAGGCTAGCTGATAGAGCTCATACATCTCGACCATCTTGCCCATATAGGCATCGCCGTGGGTCTGCACCTGATGGGCCCGCAGCCCCTCTTCCTTGCAGCCGGAGATGAAGTACTGAACCTGCTTGGGCGGCCAGCGCTCATCGTCGACGTTGTGCTGTTTGAGCAGCCGCTTGACCATCCGAAGCTGATCATCACTGTCGATGATCTGGAAGTGTTCGGGCAGGCGCGCCTCCTGCCAATGAGTGCGCAGCAGTCGGTGACTGATCGAGTGGAAGGTGCCGACCCACATATGACGCAGGCTGGCACCGTTGAGCGCTTCAAGCCGCGTGCGCATCTCGCGGGATGCCTTGTTGGTGAAGGTCACCGACAGGATGGCGTAGGGCGACATCTGATGCTGGTCCATCAGCCAGGCAATACGATGGACCAGTACGCGGGTCTTGCCGGAACCGGCCCCGGCCAGCACCAGCATGTTGCCAGGCGGCGCGGACACGGCCTCGCGCTGATGCGTGTTGAGATGGTCAAGAAGGGGCGATTCAGACATGCAGGGCTCACCACAGGGCAGAGGGTCGAGGATCGGAGCAGCCCGTCAATCGCCGCCCCTGTTCAGACATCCACCTTATCACATGGCTACGCTGTCACTCTCCCCTCTCCACTACCTCTCAAGCGGTGCCCGTTTGATCAATGAGCGTCGAAATCATGCTCATCAAACCTCAGTGTCGCCAAGCTCTTCTTGACTGCTTCAAGCTGCTCCTTGAGCTTGGGTCCCCGAGTCTTGGCAACGCCAACAGCCAGCGTATCGACGATGACCAGGTGTGCAATACGCGAACTCATCGGCGTGTAGATCTCAGTATCTTCATGCACATCGATATGCAGCGGCAGAGTCACCTCATCCGCCAGCGGCGAGCCGCTCGGACACAGACCAATCACTGTGGCACCAGCATCGCGTGCCAGTCTGACACTCGCGATCAACGCCTTGGTGCGCCCGGTCTGAGAGATGGCAACGACGACATCACGTGGCCCTAGCGTCACCGCCGACATGTTCTGCATGTGCGGATCAGTGTAGGCCGCGGTGGAAATCTGCAAGCGGAAGAACTTGTGCTGGGCATCATGTGCCACCGCACCCGACGCACCATAACCGTAGAACTCAACCCGGCTGGCAGAAGCCAATGCGTGGATAGCGCGGGCAACGGCCTCGGCATCCAGACGGTCACGTACTGACAGTAGCGTACCGATGGTGGAGTCGAACAACGCGTGGGAGAACTCCGCCACGCTGTCAGAATCGTTCATCGAGAACTGGGCAAACTGGGTACCCGTCGCCAGACGCTGGGCCAATTGAAGCTTGAAGTCCTGGAAGCCAGCAAACCCCATCGCTCGACAGAAGCGTACGACGGTCGGCTCACTGACAGATGACTCACTGGCCAGATCCACGATCCGCATGTGAATCACTTCCTCCGGATTACGGAGAACATAGCGGGCGACCTTCTGTTCTGAGCGACGGAAATTTTCCATCCGGCTTCTCAGGTCGTCGAAGATGGCATGACTCACGGCACACTCCTTGCAGACATCATAGGCATGCCTGAGCTTACGTCATCCATTCAGGGGTGTCGCCATTGCAGGCAGGCTGTAGTCACAATTTTGTCAAGTGCGCTATAGTAAAACGGTGTGGCGCCAATGAAAGCC
>NZ_JEMF01000121.1 GCF_000591415.1 Cobetia crustatorum
GGCTTTTTCATGGTTCATTATCAGCGACAGCTTATCCATTCAGGCATCAGTGACGTTTACCGGGGTCGAGGATTCTGACCGGCTGAACCTCGCCGACTGCCGGTGCCTCGCGCGGCGCATTGACCCGTGTGGCGATCTCGGCCAGCGTTGGCGGTTCCTCTATGGCCTGCTGTTCGAAGAAGTCACAGGATACGCAGTCACGGTAACGCGTGTCGTGCTGCTCCCAGGTGCGCAGGCGGTCCATTTCTCCGCAGCGCGGGCAGACGGCGCCAGCGATGAAGCGCTTGATGGCAGACATGGAGCCTCCTATTTAGTCAGGTCAGTGTCAGTCGGGCCAGTATCAGTCAGCTCTGGATCAACCTCAGGCAGGTACGAGGCTGGCGGGCAGATCATACGGATGGTCAGGATCGGACAGGGTATTCAATGCCCCATATGATACGCCCCCGACCGATAAAGGTCAGGGGCGTGTAGACGTACTGGCGGGTGCATGGCTCTTGATCAGGCCGCTTGCGCACCGATACCAGAGTGACGCAGCAGAGCATCGACCTGCGGATCACGGCCACGGAAGGCACGGAACAGCTCGGCGGCATCACGTGAGCCACCGCGTGCCAGGACTTCTTCCCGGAAGCGCAGGCCTGTTGCCGTATCGAAGACGGCGCTTTCCTCAAAGGCGCTGAAGACATCGGCTGACAGGACTTCTGCCCATTTGTAGCTGTAGTAGCCCGCCGCGTAGCCGCCAGCAAAGATATGGCTGAAGCCATTCTGGAAGCGGTTGAAATCGACGTGCGGCACTACGGCAACCTTGCCGCGAACTTCGTCGAGTAGTGCCTGAACTTCTGTCGCGGACGGCTTGTCGAGTTCGTGGTGCAGGCGGAAGTCGAACAGCGAGAACTCCAGCTGGCGAACCATGGTCATCGCGGCCTGGAAGTTACGTGCAGCCTGCAGGCGTTCGAGCAGGTCATCCGGCAGGCGGTCGCCGGTATCGACGTGACGCGCGATCAGGTCAAGGCCTTCACGTTCGTAGCAGAAGTTTTCCATGAACTGGCTAGGCAGCTCGACGGCGTCCCACGCCACGCCATTGATGCCGGAGACTTCGGCGACTTCCTGACGGGTCAGCATGTGGTGCAGACCGTGGCCGAATTCGTGGAACAGCGTGACTACTTCATCGTGCGTCAGCAGTGCCGGACGCTCGCCCACCGGACGGGTGAAGTTGCAGGTCAGGTAGGCGACCGGTAACTGCAGGCTGCCATCTTCACGGCGGCGACGTACGCGGCACTCGTCCATCCACGCACCGCCACGCTTGCCTTCGCGTGAATAGAGATCGAGATAGAAACCGGCGATCGGCGCGCCATCTTCCAGCACTTCGTAGTAGCTCACGTCTGCGTGCCATACCGATACGTCGCGCTGCTTGAATGTAATGCCGTAGAGGCGATTGACCACTTCAAACAGGCCATCGATGCTTGCGGCGCCGGGAAGTAAGGGCGTAGCTGTTCTTGGTTGATTGCGTAGCGTGATTCGCGCAGTTTCTCGCTGGCAAAACCGACATCCCACGGCTGCAGGTCATCAATACCGAGACTCTCGGTGGCGTAGGCGGCCAGCTCGTTGAATTCTTCACGCGCTTGCGGCACCGCTCGGGTCGCCAGATCATCAAGGAAGGCGATGACCTGAGCCGGCGAGTCCGCCATCTTGGTCGCCAGCGACAGGGAAGCATAGTCGTCAAAGCCGATCAGTCCTGCCAGCTCCTGACGCAGTGCCAGAATCTCTTCGATCACCGGGCCGTTATCGTAATCACCCGACTGCGGTCCCTTGTCGGAGGCACGTGTCACGAAGGCGGTATAGACCTCTTCGCGCAGCTCGCGATTGTCGGCGTAGCTGAGCACGGGGAAGAAGCTCGGGAAGTCGAGAGTGATACGATAGCCTTCCAGCCCTTTCGCTTCAGCGTTGGCCTTGAGCGCCGCGAGGCCGCTTTCCGGCACGCCCGTCAGCGCCTCTTCCTCGACATCCTTGTGCCAGGCCTGGGTGGCATCCAGCACATGGTTGGAGAAGGTGTTGGACAGCTCCGACAGGCGCGCCTGGATCTCGCCATAACGCTGCTTCTTGTCGTCCGGCAGATCGACACCGGCGAGACGGAAGTCGCGCAGGCTGTTGGTGATCGCCTTCTGTTGCGCTTCATCGAGAGTCGAGAACTCGCTGCTGTCTGCCAGACGCTGATACGCCGCTGCCAGATCACTGTTCTGACCGACCCAGGTGGAGTAGGCCGACAGCTTGGCGAGACAGGCTTGATAGGCTTCACGCAGCTCAGGTGAATTCATGGTCGAATTGAGGTGCGAGACTGGCGACCACGCCTGACTGAGGCGATCACCTAGAGCTTCCAATGGCGCCGCGAAGTTGTCCCAGCGCGTATCGTCGCGCGTGGCGTCGATCAGACGCTCCATCTCCTGCTGGTTATGCTCCAGCAGCTCGCTGATCGCGGACTCGACGTGCTCGGCCTTCAGGCTATCAAAGGGCGGCAGAGTGTTGTGTTCCAGCAGGGGATTGATCGACATGCGATACCTCACGCTATTCAGATGAGCGGCAGCGGGGAGAGATAAAAAGTGCCATGCACTGATGTGCATTTGAAAACATGACCACCGTTGCCGCGGGGATACCCTGAATGTGAGGCCTATGCGCGCGTTATTCAATCTATCGACGTGATAGGGGCGCCTGAGAGGGTGACTGGCATGAGCGTTGGCATGAGCATCGCTCAGACGTACGCGTCGCATTGGCCCTGACCCGCGCGGCTGCTATCTTGCAGCCCTTGATCATTGTTACTGGATCACACCTCTTCATCACCGTCCCTTGACCACGAGAGCAGACATGAGCGAAACCACCGAACGCTGGGGCAGCCGCCGGGCCTTCATTCTGGCAGTGACCGGCGCCGCCGTCGGGTTGGGCAACATCTGGCGTTTCCCTTACATGACCGGCGAGAACGGCGGCTCGGCGTTTTTGTTGCTCTACATTGGCTTCGTCGTATTGCTGGGGCTGCCGGTGATGATGGCTGAAATCATGATCGGGCGTGCCGGACGCCGTGGGCCGATGCAGGCGCTGGCCTATCTGGCCACTGCGGGCGGCAGCTCACCTCATTGGCGTTGGTTGGGGCTATTCGGCGCGCTCACCATGTTTTTCATCCTGTCGTTCTATTCGGTGGTGTCGGGCTGGTCGATCGAATATCTGGTGGATTCGCTCAAGGGCGATTTCAGTGGCATGACGCCGCCGCAGGTCGGCGCGGCGTTCAATGGCTTCCTTGATGATCCGATTTCGATGACCTTCAACCACACCCTGTTCATGTTGATGACCATGAGCGTGGTTGCGGCGGGTATCTCCTCCGGGCTTGAACGCCTCAACAACCTGATGATGCCGATGCTCTACGTGCTGTTGCTGGCGTTGGCAGGTTACAGCGTCAGCACGCCCGGCTTTGGCCCTGCGCTCAGCTGGCTGTTCATGCCCAATCCGGAGGCGATTACGCTGGATGTGGTGCTCAATGCGATGGGGCATGCCTTCTTCACGCTGGCCGTCGGTGCCTGCGCACTGATGGCATATGGTGCTTATATGCCGGAGCGCCAGAGCCTACCGACAGCCGCTGTGGCGGTTGCAGCACTGGATATCGGCGTGGCACTGCTGGCGGGTATCGCCATCTTTGCCGCCGTTTTCAGTCAGGGTATGGACCCCGCGTCTGGCCCCGGCTTGATGTTCGTCAGTTTGCCGATCGCCTTTGCCAACCTGCCCGGTGGCGCACTGCTGTTGTCGTTATTCTTCCTGCTGCTGTTGCTGGCGACCTGGACCAGCTCAATCAATATCGCCGAGCCCATCGTCGAGGTGCTGGAAGGCTGGGGACTGACACGTCGTCGTGCGGCGCTGGTCGTGGGTATCTGTGTGTGGGCAGCGGGGCTGTTGTCCGTATTGTCATTCTCCAGCCTGAAGGACGTGCATGTGCTAGGTGAGATGAACTTCTTTGACCTGGTGACGACGATTCCGCCTGACTTCTTTCTGCCGGTCGGCGGGCTGTTGATCGCGATCTTCGCGGCTTGGGTGATGCCGCAGCATCTGGCACTGGCGGGGCTGGGGACGTCGCGGCGCTTCTTCCGCGTCTGGCGGGGAGTATTGCGCTGGGTCTCGATTCCGCTGGTGCTGGTCGTGCTGGCATGGAGCTTCCTCAAGTGATCGCTGAAGCACGGGATTGGCGCCAAGCGCTTTCTGGCAGTAGTCTGGGCGCCTAAATCAGGAGGTAAAGCATGAGCATTCGATCCTTCAAGGGCTTGACGCCGCGTCTTGGCGAACGGGTTTTCATCGACCCCACCAGTGTGGTGTTGGGCGATGTTGCGCTCGGCGATGACAGTTCGGTATGGCCGCTGGTCGTGATTCGTGGCGACATGCACCGTATCCGTATTGGCGCGCGTACCAGCGTGCAGGACGGCGCGGTGCTGCACATCACCCACGCCAGTGATTTCAATCCGGGCGGCTATCCGCTGGAAATCGGAGATGACGTGACGATTGGTCACAAGGCCGTGCTGCATGGCTGCACCATCCACGACCGTGTGCTGATCGGCATGGGCGCTATCGTGATGGATGGTGTGGTAGTGGAAGATGAAGTCATCATCGCAGCTGGCGCGCTGGTGCCGCCGGGCAAGCGTCTGGAGGGCGGGCATGTCTACGCCGGTAATCCCGCGCGGGCATTGCGTCCCATCAAGGAAAGTGAACGTGAGTTCTTCGCCTATTCGGCAGTGAACTACGTCAAGCTGAAGGATCAGCATCTGGCCGAAGGCTATCCCGAGTAGCTCACGGCACGAGGTTCTGGTGTTAGTCCGGAGACCTCGTCAGGCGGCTCGCCTGGCCTGTAAACGCACACTCCCCGTTGGCTCGCGCTGACGGGGAGTGTGCGTTTACAGGTATATATCTGGGCCATAAGAGACTAGAGCGCGAGGCGGGAGGAGTCATCTCAACGTTGATTATCCTACAAGCCATTGTTTTTCATGAAATGACTGCGTCATAATCTGGACATATATCCAGTGCCTGCACGTGGTGGCTGGTCCAGTGACCTTGGCGAGGGCTCGCGACCCGTATCTCATGGCCAATTTTCGTACCCATATTACCGTTGCTGCCTTTGCGGGCGGCATCGTGGCGGCTGCTGGTTGGCAGGGCGGCCTCTGGTCGCTGGTCGATAGCATTCCGCTGGCCGGTCTGACGACCTTCGGCGGCATTCTGCCGGATATTGATTCCGACAACTCGCGTGCCATTCGCATCTTGTTTACTCTGTTTGCGGTGCTGGCCACCATGGCCTGTGTGCTATTGCTGCAAGACCGTCTGCTGGCTGGCCCCTTGCTGATGGCGGGCGGCGGTACCTACATGGGCGTGCGTTATGTCGCCAGCGCGATCTTCAAGCGCTTTACCGTTCATCGCGGTATCTGGCACTCGCTGTTGGCGTCGCTGCTGTGTGCACTGGGCGTGACGGCGGCGAGTTTGCATCTGCTCGGTCAGAGTGAAGAGCAGGCATGGTGGCAGGGCGCGGCGCTATTGTTCGGTGCAATGATTCACCTGCTGCTCGACGAGATGTATAGCGTCGACATGGTGGGGGCGCGTCTCAAGAAGAGCTTCGGCACCGCCTTCAAGCTGTTCGATTATCGCCAGCCAGGCAACTCGTTGGCGATGGTGATAGTGATCGGTGCGATGAGTCCGTGGCTGCCACCATTGCAGGTGCTGGTGGATATCCTGCACCTGCAAGTGCCGCTATCTATCTTTGGTGCTGGTTTGTCTCGTCTGATGGCCGGTATCTAAGGGCTGTCGTTTTCCAGCTTGGCGGCATGTGATATTGCGGCATGTGATATCGGTGGAGCCTAGCGACGATAAGGTTCGGCACTCAAGCCATGTTTCTTGAGCTTGTCGTAGAGTGTCTTGCGCGGCAGGCCCAACTGTTCGCAGGCCATCACTACCTGACCCTGACAGGCCGCCAGTGCCTCACAAATCAGCGCTGCCTCAAAGGCTTCCATGCGTACTGGCAGGGGCTGGCCTTGAGTCGCAGCCGTCATGCTGCCTTCCAATGAGGCGGGCACCTCCTCGGTGGCTCGGTCTAGCGAGCGGCCCAAGGGGCGTCCCTCCGCCATGCTGTCACCGATATTGCCCTCCAGTCCGCCGAGCAGCACATGACGTTCGGCGCAGTTGCGCAATTCGCGCACATTACCTGGCCAGTCGTGAGCCAACAGTGCCTGGAGTGTCGTGGCGTCCAAGGGTGGGACTTCCAGGCTGGTGCGCTCACTGGCGAGAATCGCGAAGTGGCGAAACAGTTGCAGGATGTCTTCTGCGTGTTCACGCAAGGGCGGTAGATAGAGCGTGACGACATTGAGTCGATAGTAGAGGTCTTCGCGGAATTCACCGGCGCTGGCGGCCTCACGCAAATCACGCTTGGTCGCGGCGATTACGCGAATGTCGATCGGGTGCGGTGTATTGCTGCCCAGTCGCTCGATACTGCGCTCCTGCAGGACACGCAGCAGCTTGATCTGCAGTGACAACGGCATCGATTCAATCTCGTCGAGAAACAGGGTGCCACCGTCGGCGTGTTCCAGCTTGCCGATGCGACGTGCGCTGGCACCGGTAAATGCGCCTTTCTCATGGCCGAACAGCTCCGACTCGATCAATGTCTCTGGCATGCCGCCGCAGTTGAGCGCCACGAAGGGCCTGCTGGCGCGGGCACTGCGTTCGTGCAGGCAGCGGGCGACGCGGTCCTTGCCGGCACCGGTTTCGCCAAACAGCAGCGTATCGGCATCCACGCGTGCTAGTCGTGACACCTGAGCATCCAAGCGCTGAATCACTTCACTGCTGCCCACCAGCCGTGGTCCAGCGCTATTACGCTGAGTCTCCAACTGTTCGCGTAGCGAGCGATTCTCCAGCGCCAGTCTGCGGGCAGCGACTGCACGGCGTACTCCATCCAGCAGGCGCTCTCGATCGAAAGGCTTTTCGATGAAGTCCCAGGCGCCGGCCTGCATCGCGGCAACCGCGGTATCGATGTCGCCGTGGCCGGTCATCACGATCACCGGTAGCTCGTCATCCAGCTCACGCGCAGCACGCAACAGACTCAGGCCGTCCATGCCCGGCATGCGGATATCGGTAATTACCACGCCGTAAAAGGGCGTGTCGCGGCGGAGCAACTCGAGAGCCTGCTCGGCGCTCGCCAGTGGCAGGGTGGTGTAGTCGGCCAGCATCAGACTCTGGCTCAGGCTGTCACGTAGAGACGGTTCGTCATCAATCACCAGCACCTGCATGACGGCGGATGAGGCCATGGCGTCGTTGGTGTGCGCGGGTGATGGGCTCATGTCGACTCCTGTGGTGTTGGGGGGAGAGTAGGCGATAGCGGTGCTGCCATGGCGGGAAGGGCAGCCGGCAGTGTCAGCCGGAAGAGTGCGCCGCCCAGCGGTGAAGGATGTGCCTCCAGCATGCCCCCGAGGTCATTGACGATACGAGCACTGATCGACAAGCCCAGCCCCAGTCCTTGGCCGTCGGCGCGTTGGGTGTAGAAAGGCTCGAAGACACGCGCGAGTTGCGCCGGTGCGAGCCCGGGACCGTTGTCATGTACTTCCAGTACGATCTGAGGGGAGGCGTTGGGCACCATCTGCTGCTCGCTCAGCGTGATGGTGATGCGAGGCTGGCGGAAGGTGGCTGGCATGCCGGCCAGCGCATCCAACGCATTACCGACCAGATTGACCAATACCTGCTCCAGTCTGACGGGCTCAGCACGCACACTCGCGAGTGGCGGTGTCTGCTCATCCAGCGGTCGGCCATCCTGTTGCAGCTCGACCACCACACCCAGCATGTCGCTGCGCGCGTGAAGCAAGCGCAAGGCGTAGTTGAGACTGGTGGCGAGATCGACGGCTTCGAGGCGGTCTCCGCTCTTGCGTGAGAACTGACGCAGCTGAGCGCTGATCTCGCCCATGCGCTGGGTCAGCTCGGTAATCTGCGCCAGATTGGCATCGACCTGTTGATGCTGGCCACGGGCAAGGAAGGCAGTGGCATTCTCGGCATAGGCACGGATAGCGGCCAGTGGCTGATTGAGTTCATGATTGATGCCTGCTGCCAGCTCACCCAGTACTGCCAGTTTGGCGGTTTGAATCAGCTCATCACGGGTGGTGCGCAGTTCACTCTCGGCACGCGTACGCTCCTCCACCTCACCACTCAGGCGCGCATTGCTGGCGGCGAGGTCACGGGTGCGCTCGACTACGCGTTGCTCAAAGGCATCGCGCGCCTGGGCGAGGGCCTCGGCCTGCGCCCGCCGTTCGCTGACATCGAAGACCGTGACCAGCCAGCGTGCACCATTGGGGCTTTGCAGTGGTGAGCAGGATAGCTCCAGCGGGATTGCCATCCCGCCACGTAGGCCATGTAGCTCTAATGGCCCGATGGCGTGTGGTCGGGTCAGGGAGTCGAGTTGCTGGCGCTCGGCGGGCAGAAATAATTCGCGCAGATCACGCCCTTCACGTGCACTGGGAGGATGCGCGCTGCTCAGGCTGCGCCGAATAGCTCAACCGCCGTGGGATTGAGATACACCAGACGCGTGTGCTCATCGAGAATGCACAGTCCCGCGCGAGTGCGGTCGATGATGCCACGTACGCGTTGTTGGCTTGCGGCGAGACTCAGACGTTCACGCTTCGCAAACAGTTGTCGCTCGCGAAGGATACGTAAACGCTGCCAGCCCAGCCCGGCTAAAAGGCACAGTAAGGCGTAGACCCCCGCCGCTAGTCCTGCGGCTTGCCAGATACCCCCGCGTAACGGGGCGAGAGGCTTGAGCACATGCAGGCGCCAGCCGATATCCGGCAACGGGCGCGACAGACTCAGCCAGGCATGCCGCCAGAGATCGCCCGGGGTTAGCTGCAGCAGCTCGGCGGGGATGTCATAAGCGCTGTCATGAGAACTGTCACCGGCGCTATTACGAACCTCAGTGATAGCACCGCCGTCATCATTAGCCTCACTCGGAGACTCGACATTCAAGCGCTCGAGTGTCTGTGGCAGAGCTTCACGATGATAGAGGCGCAAGGGGAGCAGGCGTTGATTGGCGTAGCGCTGGGTGTCGAGCAGGCGATTGCGCGTTGCTTCGCTAAGAGGGTCCAACGTATGCAGCACCATGGACGGTTGGCTGGCGATGAAGATGACGCCATGTGGGTCAGTGACCATGATGTCGGCATTCTGGTCCAGCCAGCTGGCTTCCAGGTCGGCGATTTGTACCTTGACCACCACGACTCCGCGACGGCCAGAAGGACTGATGACCGATGCACTGAAGAAGTAACCACGCTCACCCGAGCTGGTGCCGAGTCCATAGAAGCGGCCTTCGCCACCGCCGATGGCGTCTTTCCAGTAAGGACGGAAACGATAATTCTGACCGATGAAGGTGGAAGGCGAGCGCCAGTTGCTGGCGGCAATTGTGGTACCGCGATCGTCCACCAGATAGAGGTCCGATACGCCAGCGAGCGCCCGCATGCGGTCCAGACGCTGATTGAGTGCCACTTCGGCGCTGGGGTCACCCGGATGATCGAGAAAGGCACGTAATTGATCATTCTCGGCGACCAATCGTGGTAGATAGGCGTGACGGCTCAGCTGGCCGCGCAGACTGGCGGCCGTCAAGCGTAGCTCGTTATCTGCCTCGTGAGTCAGGCGCTCAATCCCCTGGTTACGCGCCACCTCCACCGCCTGCCACACACATAGCATCAGCCCCAGTGGCAGGACTATCGCGAGAGCAAGACGCCAAATGTGCGGCAGACGGGTGGCCTTCATGAGCGATCCGGCATGGCCTGGGCACGACGCAAGGCACGTTGGGCGCGGGTTTCAGCACGCTCCAGTTCCAGCAGGGAATCCTCAACGAAAACCAGATGTTCGTGCGCGGCGTTGCGTGCGTCTTCGGCGCGCCCTTCCATGATGGCCTCGAACAGCGCGCGATGCTGCTGAATCAAGCGTGGACGAGATTCCGGCTTCTCGAACAGATGGCGCAAATTGGCCACGATGCTCTTTTCCAGCAACTGGAACAGGCTGCGCATCGAGTGCAGTAGCACCACGTTGTGGGCAGCCTCGGCGATGGCGAGGTGGAATCCGGCATCAGCCTGGCCTCAAGCTCCGGGTTTCGTCCCTCGAAACTGCGCTCCAATGCCTCGAAGCGCTGACGCAGCATCTCCTTGTCGGCAGGGGTGGAGCGCAGCGCTGCGTAATAGGCGCTGATGCCTTCCAGTGCGTCGCGAAACTCCAGCAAGTCGAGATTGAACTCGTTATGGCGGCCGAGTAATTCGCTGAGTGGGTCGGACCAAGCGCGTGATAGGGCTTCGGAGACGTAAGTGCCTCCGCCTTGGCGCGAGGTTAACAGGCCTCGGGCCGCCAACTTCTGGATCGCTTCTCGCACCGAGGGGCGCGATACAGCGAACTGCTCGGCGAGCGTGCGCTCGGGAGGCAGTCGCTCACCGGGCTTCAGGCTGCCTTCGATAATCATGCTCTCGAGGCGTTCGGTCAGCACGTCGGCAATACGAGGCTGGCGAACGGGGGCATAACGCATGGGATTGTCCTTGCTGCGATGTTGATGCGCGCTTTTTGATCAAGCAGTGCGTGTGGCGATGACGCCTATAGGCACTATCTCGACGAGTGTGGCGTTTGGATGGCAGGCCACACAGCCAGACATTGGTCTTACCAATATGGCTGACAACCACGCCCTGCATGAAGGAATGCACTATCAAATAATTGGTATTACCAATTATCGCCCACCAATAGGCTTTGACCAATGTCTATTGCGCATATTCTTCAAGGGGTTTGACCTGTCTTGGAGTGAGGCCTAGATTATGCCGACGCGCAGCAAGGTAAATTGGTAAGATCAATTATCTGATGCGAGATGCCTCTCGCCCATTGGGTACGCCAAGCCCACGGTTCTCGTCATCACTGCGCCAAGACAACAATCAAAACAATATGCCTGTGGAGTCCCCGTCATGTCCGAGCCCCTCCTGGCCTTGCTGGCCTTTACCCCTATTCTGCTGGCGGGCGTACTGCTCGTCGGCCTGCATTGGCCTGCGCGCCGCGCCATGCCGTTGGTCTTCCTGGTCACGGCGGCCATCGGCTACTTTGCATGGCACATGTCGCTGATGCGTATTCTGGCGTCCACGCTGCAAGGCTTGCTGGTGACGGTCTCGGTGCTATGGATCATCTTCGGCGCCATTTTCCTGCTCAACACGCTCAAGCATTCCGGGGCGATCGCGGTGATTCGCAGTGCTTTCACCACCATCAGCCCGGACCGCCGCGTGCAGGCGATCATCATTGCCTGGCTGTTCGGTAGTTTCATCGAGGGTGCGTCAGGCTTTGGTACACCGGCCGCGATTGCCGCCCCGTTGCTGGTCGCCATCGGATTCCCTGCACTGGGAGCAGTCATGGTGGGGATGATGATTCAGTCGACGCCGGTCTCGTTTGGCGCGGTCGGTACACCTATCGTGATCGGCGTGAATGCCGGCCTGGACAAGGCTGGCCTTGGTGAGCAACTGCTGGCGAACCATTCCAGCTGGGATGTCTTCCTGCAGTTGATCACCTCTGAGGTGGCAATCGTGCACGGCATCGTCGGCCTGCTGATGCCACTCTTCATGACGGTCATGATGACGCGCTTCTTCGGAGCGAAGAAAAGCTGGACCGAGGGGCTCTCGATTGCTCCCTTTGCCCTGTTCGCGGGTCTTTGCTTCACGCTTCCGTATGTCGCGGCCGGTGTATTTCTCGGTCCGGAATTCCCATCGCTGATCGGGGCATTGGTTGGATTGATTATCGTGGTACCTGCTGCCCGTGCAGGCTTCCTGTTGCCGAAGGACAGCTGGGACTTTCCGCCACAAGCCGAATGGCCGACGCACTGGCTGGGAGATCTCAAGCTGGAGCGTGATGATGTCGAGGTGGCCGCTGCTGGTACGCGTCGCTTGCCGCTGTGGTTGGCATGGCTACCGTATGGTCTGATCGCATTGCTGCTGGTGGCATCGCGGGTATCGGCAGACTTCAAGGCGCTGCTGGTCAGTGTGCAGTTCAGTGTGACGGATTTTCTGGGAGCGAGCGGGATTTCCGGCTCGGTGCAGCCGCTGTATCTGCCGGGCGGCATCATGGTGTTTGTGGCACTGATCACGCTGGTACTGCATCGCATGCAGGGGCGTCAATTGGTGGCTGCAGCCAGTGAGTCGTGGCGCACGCTGCTCGGTGCCGGTTTCGTGTTGATCTTCACCATTCCGATGGTGCGTATCCTGATCAACTCCGGCGTCAATCTGAATGATCTGGCCTCGATGCCGGTGATGATGGCCAACGTCGTCTCTGATGGACTAGGGCAGATGTATCCGCTGTTCGCGTCAACCATTGGCGCGATGGGCGCTTTCATTGCGGGCTCCAACACCGTTTCCAACATGATGCTGTCGCAGTTCCAGTTCAACGTGGCAACGCAGCTTGGCTTGTCCGGTGCACTGATGGTGGCGCTGCAGGCGGTGGGGGCTGCGGCAGGTAACATGATTGCCATCCATAATGTCGTGGCGGCATCGGCGACTGTCGGCCTGCTTGGACGTGAAGGACGGACACTACGCATGACCGCCATTCCGACGGCCTACTATCTACTCGCTTCGGGTGTGCTGGGAATGCTGGCCTTCCACCTGATCGGAGTAAGTGATCCGTTGTCTCTCTAGGCATTGGGCCCGAGGCGCTGCGCTGACTGTTCAGGGAATGCAGCGCCTCGGGCCAGGCCTTCCGAATTCGTAACTGTATATAAGGAGAGGCTAGCCATGACTGCCGCTGCCCCGATCGATGTGTCTCTGATGGCCGAGCGGGCTGACGCCTATCGGGCACTGCGTGAGGCGCTATCGCTCCATATCCCTGATGAGCGCTTGATCCATGATGCACTGCGCACTTTGGCGTATGGCACGGATGCCAGCTTCTATCGGTTGATTCCGAAGCTGGTGGTGCGCGTTCACGATGAGCAGGAGTTGGGCCATGTGCTGCGCGAATGTCGTGTGCGCAAGCTGCCGGTCACGTTCCGTGCGGCAGGAACATCGCTGTCAGGGCAGGCGGTAACGGATTCAGTGTTGATTCAGCTGGGGGGAGAGTGGCGTGGTGTCGAGATTCTCGAGCAAGGCAATCGCATTCGGCTGCAGCCGGGAGTCATTGGTGCACGGGCCAATCAGTTGCTGGCACCTTTCGGACGCAAGATCGGGCCCGATCCCGCCTCCATCAATAGCTGCATGATCGGTGGCATCGCGGCCAACAATGCGTCGGGCATGTGCTGCGGCACAGCACATAACAGTTATCGTACCGTCGAAGACATGCGCGTCATTCTTGCGGATGGTAGTTGCCTGGATACGGCAGACCGCCATAGCGTGGCAGCCTTCCGTAAAAGTCACGCGACGTTGCTGGCGTCACTGGAAAAGATGGCGGATGAGATACGTCACGATACGCCGCTGGCAGAGCGCATTCGTCACAAGTATCGCCTCAAGAACACCACCGGCTATAGCTCAATGCGTTGGTTGACTATGTCGATGGCCTCGAGATTCTCAAGCACCTGATGATCGGATCGGAAGGGACGCTGGGCTTCATTGCGTCCATTACCTATCGCACGGTAGTCGAGGAGGCGCACAAGGCTGCCGCGCTCGTCTATTACCCGAATATCGATGCGGCCTGTCGTGCCACCATGCTGCTCAAGCAGGCACCGGTTGCAGCCGTGGAGTTGATGGACCGCGCTGCGCTGCGTTCGGTCGAGAACGAACCGGGCATGCCGGAGGTGCTGCGTCAGCTGCCGGAAGCCTCGGTCGCACTGTTGATTGATGTACGCGGTACGCAGCTACATGAGCTTGAGGCTCGCATGACGGAGGTAGGACGAGTACTTGCGGATATCGCTACCTGCGAGCCATGGGGCTTCACTCAGGACCCCGCGCGCTATGCGCTTTACTGGAAAATCCGCAAAGGCCTCTTCCCGGCCGTCGGTGCAGTGCGTGATGTCGGCACGACCGTGATCATCGAAGATGTCGCCTTCCCTATCGAACGATTGGCGGAGGGCGTCGGTGCGCTGACGGAGATCTTCCAGCGTCACGGATATCCCGAAGCGATCCTGTTCGGCCATGCACTGGAGGGCAATCTGCATTTCGTCTTCCCGCAGGGATTCGAGCGCGATGGCGAGGTGGAGCGCTATCAGGGATTGATGGACGAGGTGGCACAGCTGGTCGGGCAGGAATATGGCGGCTCGCTCAAGGCCGAGCATGGTACGGGACGCAACATGGCACCTTACGTCGAACTTGAGTGGGGCACGGATGCCTATGCGCTGATGTGGCGTATCAAGGCGGCTTTCGATCCGGACAACCTGCTCAATCCTGACGTGATTCTGAGTCGCAATGCGCGACTGCATCTGGAAAACCTCAAGCCACTGCCGGCGGCGGACCCACTGGTGGACCGTTGCATCGAATGTGGCTTCTGTGAATCAGTGTGCCCCTCGAAGAATCTCAGCCTGACGCCACGGCAACGTATCGTCATCCGTCGCGAGATTGCGCGACTGACAGCGCTCGAGGCTCCCGATGCCGAACAGCTTTCTCTGCTGACGGCGCTCAAGAAGGATTATGCCTATCAAGGTATGGAGACCTGCGCCGGTGATGGATTGTGTGCGACGCAGTGTCCGGTCGGCATCAACACAGGTGATCTGATTCGCGGTCTGCGTCACGACGAGAATGCCGGTGATGCGCATCCCGGCAAGGTAAAGGTCGCGCGCTGGACGGGTGAGCACTTCACGCGCGTCACTAGTGGCATGCGTGGCGTGCTCAGGCTGGCAGATGGACTGAATGGCATACTGGGAGCGCGTAACATGCAACGCCTGAGTGATATGGCGCGCAAGTGCTCGGGTGGTCAGGTACAGCAATGGACACCGAGCATGCCCGCCAACGCGCCGCGCCCCTATATAAAGCACTTGGCGCAGCCGCTTGGACGCAGTGATGCACCCAGTGGCCATGTCGTCTACTTCCCTTCCTGTGCCACGCGCGTGTTTGGCGCTGCTCGCGAGGATCGTGATGCACGCAGCGTAACCGAGATGGCACTGGCGCTGATGGATAAGGCGGGCTTCGAGGTAGTGGTGCCGCAGGGAGTGGATAGCCTGTGTTGTGGCATGGCATTTCAGTCCAAGGGTCAGTTTGAGGCAGGTGATGGCAAGGCTGCTGAGCTGGCTGCGGCGCTGGTCACTGCCAGTGACGGCGGTCGCCTGCCTATCTTCTGTGATACCAGTCCGTGCTTGGCTCAGGCTCAGGCCTATGCGCAGGAGCACCTCGAGGTTGTGCTCACATTGGTGGAGCCAGTGGAGTTGGTGCTCGACTATCTATTGCCGCATCTCACGATTGAGCCACTGGCTGACAGGGTGGCTGTCCATATCACCTGCTCCAGCGTGCGGATGGGGCTGGCGGACCGGTTTATAGAGCTCGCCCGTCGCTGTGCACAGGAGATAGTCGTGCCTGAAGAGATCACCTGCTGTGGCTTTGCCGGTGACAAGGGCTTCTCGACGCCAGAGTTGAACGCCTCTGCTCTCAAGGATTTAAGGAGTGAGGTCGCAGGCTGTGACTACGGTGTCTCGAATTCACGCACCTGCGAGATAGGGCTCAGCGAGCACTCGGGGCTGAGTTATCAATCCATTCTCGGCCTGGTAGATAGGGCGTCCAGACCCGCGGCGAGGCTCTGATTATCACTTTCTGACAGAAGTGTGACATTTCTTCCCAAAAGGCCTTGCGCTGAACCGGTCCGGTGCGTAAAGTACGCAT
>NZ_JEMF01000122.1 GCF_000591415.1 Cobetia crustatorum
ATGACTTCCATCGCCTGATGGACGATGCCAAGCTGCTGAAGTGCTCCGAGTTCGGTCAGGCTGTTGCTGACAACATGGATGCCTGAAACTCTGCGTTAGTCTGAAATGCTGAATTTTCAGCATCAGGCGTATGCAAAAGTTTCAGCAGAAGGCCCCCGGACATGTCCGGGGGCCTTCTTGCGTCTGGGGCAGCTTTCTCGATATCAATGCCTGCGACAAACAGTCAGATGCTTGGTCAGATGCACATCAATCGGCTTATATGAGGCGGTATCCGTGAGCAACGCTTGCAACATGCCCGAGATGCCCTCATCTTTTCTTTATCACACCAACACCAATGTGTGGCGGCAGGAGATTGCTCCTGTTGCGGCGCGTTGAGGCAATCTGCTTCGCCACTGCTTGTGTTCACCGGATCAGCCCCTTATGTTCAAGATAGAGACATCACGCGGCAGACCTCCCTCACGGGAGGCGCTGCTGATCAGGAATCAGGTTCCGTTGGCTCAAGAGCCGACGCATCAGGAAGATCAAGATGGCGATCTGGCGTTCGCCACTGCTGAACCCGAACTGGCACCACCGCCCATGTACAAGGTTGTTCTGCACAATGATGACTTCACGCCAATGGATTTCGTCGTGGAGGTGCTGACCGCCTTTTTCAACAAGGATCAGGAGCAAGCAGTTCAGATCATGCTCGCTGTCCATCATCAGGGTAAAGGAACCTGTGGCATCTTCAGTCGCGACATCGCGGAAACGAAATGCCACCAAGTGAATCAATATGCTCGAGAGTGCCAGCATCCGCTGCTGTGCGACATCGACCGGGCGGAGTAATCCGACCAAGACGCGGCCTAGAGGGGACTTGCCATGTTGAGCAAAGAACTTGAACTGACCCTGAACACGGCCTTCACCGTGGCACGTTCCAAGCGCCACGAATTCATGACCGTGGAACACCTCCTGCTGGCACTGCTCGACAATGCCTCGGCTTCTGATGTCCTGCGCGCCTGTGGTGCCAATCTGGACAAGCTGCGAGTCGATCTCCAGGACTTCATCAATTCAACCACGCCGCTGATTCCGGAAGAACAGGAAGACCGCGAGACACAACCGACGCTGGGCTTCCAGCGCGTGCTTCAGCGTGCCGTATTCCACGTGCAGTCTTCTGGCAAGAGTGAAGTGACCGGTGCCAATGTGCTGGTCGCCATCTTCTCCGAGCAGGAAAGCCAGGCGGTCTACTTCCTCAAGCAGCAGAATGTAGCCCGTGTAGATGCGGTCAACTACATCGCCCACGGCATCTCCAAGGTGGCAGGCCACACTCAAGCGCCTCAAGCCTCCATCGAGAGCGAAGAGAGTGAAGAGGCCAGTAGTGAAGGCGGCAACAATCCGCTGACCAACTACGCCACCAACCTCAATGAGCAAGCGCGCCTCGGCAAGATTGATCCGCTGATCGGGCGGGACAGTGAACTTGAGCGTGTGGTGCAGATTCTGGTGCGTCGCCGCAAGAACAATCCGCTGCTGGTCGGTGAGGCTGGTGTCGGCAAGACCGCCATCGCGGAAGGTCTGGCCAAGCGTATCGTCGAAGACGATGTGCCAGACGTCATCAAGGAAGCCGTGGTGTATTCCTTGGACCTTGGTGCACTGCTCGCTGGCACCAAGTATCGCGGTGACTTCGAGAAGCGTCTCAAGGCCCTGCTGGCCGAATTGCGCAAAGAACCGAACTCGATTCTGTTCATCGATGAGATTCATACCGTGATCGGAGCGGGTGCCGCTTCTGGTGGCGTGATGGATGCTTCCAACCTGCTCAAACCACTGCTGTCTTCCGGTGAGTTGCGCTGTATCGGTTCCACCACGTTCCAGGAATTCCGTGGCATCTTTGAAAAAGACCGCGCCTTGGCGCGTCGCTTCCAGAAAGTCGATGTGATGGAGCCCTCGGTTGAGGACACCATCCAGATTCTCAAGGGACTGCGTAGTCGCTTCGAAGAGCATCACGCCATCAAGTACACCGATGCGTCGCTTGAGACCGCCGTGCGTCTGGCAGACCGTTACATCAACGACCGTCAGCTGCCGGACAAGGCGATTGACGTGATAGATGAGGCCGGTGCGCATCAGCGTCTGCTGCCTGAAGCCATTCGCGTGGATACTATCGACGTCGAACAGGTCGAGGCGATCGTCGCATCCATTGCGCGCATTCCGCCGAAGACAGTGTCCAGCTCCGACAAGAAGCTGCTCTCCAACATCGAGCGTGACCTCAAGATGCTGGTGTTCGGGCAGGACGATGCCATTACCGGGTTGTCTGCGGCCATCAAGCTGTCGCGTGCTGGTCTGAAGGCACCTGACAAGCCAGTGGGCAGCTTCCTGTTTGCTGGCCCGACAGGCGTCGGCAAGACGGAGGTCGCCAAGCAGCTGGCCGCGTTGATGGGTATCGAGCTGGTACGCTTCGACATGTCCGAGTACATGGAGCGTCATACCGTGTCTCGCCTGATCGGGGCGCCGCCGGGGTATGTCGGCTATGACCAGGGGGGGCTGCTGACTGAAGCCATCACCAAGCAGCCACATTGTGTGCTGTTGCTGGATGAAATCGAGAAGGCGCACCCTGAAGTCTTCAATCTGCTGTTGCAGGTCATGGACCACGGCCGTCTGACCGACAACAACGGACGTGAGGCGGACTTCCGCAACGTCATCCTGGTGATGACTTCCAACGCAGGTGCCGAACAGGTCGCGCGTCGCTCGATTGGCTTCAAGCATCAGGATCATTCCACTGATGCGATGGAAGTCATTCGCAAGACCTTCTCGCCGGAGTTCCGCAATCGTCTGGACAGCATCATCCAGTTCGGTTCGCTGGATCTCTCCGTCGTGCGCAATGTGGTCGACAAGTTCCTGGTCGAACTACAGGCGCAGCTCGATGAGAAGCGTGTCCAGTTGGATGTTGATGATGAAGCACGTGATCTGCTGGCAACGCTGGGGTACGACCCGGCAATGGGGGCTCGTCCGATGGCCCGTGTCATTCAGGAGAAACTCAAGAAGCCGCTGGCTGAGATGATCCTGTTTGGCGATCTGTCAGAGTCTGGCGGTATTGTGCATGTCACCGTCGATAACGGTGAGCTGCATCTGGAAACCGAGGCTGAGATGGCTTGATAGGCAGAGCTGCTTTCCCTGAAGGCAGCAATGTCTGAAGAGCGATAATAGGCGGTCAGTGCTTCGGCACTGGCCGCTTTTTTTGTGCGCGTCATCCTCGTACGATGCCGAATGACAAATCGTATCCACACGAAAGCTACTGCTGGAAGAAGCAGTATCGAGAATATAATAAATGCGGGGCATCCCAAGGGATGAGCCGCTTGCACCATAGGGATGGGAGCGAAGGCCATGGCTGGCGTTCGGACTCGAACTCATCCTTTGGGAAAGCGGCATCACCGGAATGCTGAGGCGTATCACATCGAGATAGTCATACTCATGACATTGAATGGCACGTCATGCGATCTCGATGGTCCGGGTCCGGGCGGAGGGATCAGGCGGGGATGACACATACACCTGAAATGCCAGGGACGACCGGTTTAGCCTGCCGGTTTCATGTTGAGCGTTTGCGGGTCAAGTACTCGCATATCGATCGTTTTCATGGCACCGGCGGGGCAGTCTGACCGTGCTTAGCGCGAACGGTAGACGATACGGCCCTTGGACAGGTCGTATGGAGTTAGCTCAACCTTGACCTTGTCGCCGGTCAGAATGCGGATGTAGTTCTTGCGCATTTTGCCGGAGATGTGGGCAGTCACGATGTGACCGTTTTCCAGTTCGACCCGGAAAGTGGTGTTCGGAAGGGTGTCGACGATGACGCCTTCCATTTCAATATGATCTTCACGCGCCATATAGGCTGATCCTCATCTGATGCTGGGAATAAAGCAGGTTGTTCCGAGCCGTGTAAGCACAAAAAACGCCGGATTCGGGACTTCGATACGCGATATTGTGCCGTAAGGACGGCAGCAAGGCAAAGTCGAAGCGCGATTGTACGCTCCTTGAGCGCTTGTGGGCAGCTTGAGAGAAAGATAAAAATGTATCCAGCGCACGGCACCTGCCTCTTGTGCCTCGCAAGCGAAGCTTGGCGACAGGTGTGAATCACTAACCAGGTGGGTATTTGGCGAGGCTGGAGGAGTCAGCGGAAACGCGAGGTTCATCGCTGTTAGGCGAGTTATTCAATACTGTGAGAATCATGCGGTTTGACGAGACTCAACGGCAGATTGCCGTCGCTGAGACCTGTCGGGATGTGCCGCCGCCAGTGGCTGCCATCGAGATATTCAAGTGGCTGAAAATGCTGTTTGTAGTTCATCTTGCGGCAATCACGAATCCAGTAACCCAGATAAAGATGTGCCAGGCCTTCACGATGTGCCTGTTCTATCTGCCAGAGCACGGCATAGGTGCCTAGCGAACGGTGCTGAAATGCTTCATCAGGATCATAGAACGTATAGATGGCCGAGAGGCCATGGCTCATGCGATCCATCGCGGCGACTGCCACCAGACGGCCATCAAGGCGAAAGCTGACTAGCCGAGCGTACTCATCCCGCGAGGTCAGGAAAGTGCGGTACTGCTCGTGGCTGGGCGGAAACATGTCGCCGTCGGCATGGCGGCTGCGAATGTAATGCGCGTAAAGCCGATAATGCTCCGGATCGAAAAGCGCAGGACCTTCCTCAATGATGAGATCAGCATTGCGCTTCATCAGTTTTTTCTGGGTACGACCGGCGGTAAAGTCGCCAATTGGCACGCGTACCGAAACGCAGGCACGACAATCACCGCAGTGAGGGCGATAGAGATGAGAGCCGCTGCGGCGAAAGCCAAGCAGGGCAAGTGCATCATAGACGCCGGAATGCGGTGCTTCCTGAGGATCGAGAAACAGTGTCGTCGCCTGCCGCCCTTCAAGGTAGCTGCAGGCATGTGGCACGGTCAGGAAGAAGCGCAGATCGCGTTGTGGTTGTTTAGGGGTATTACTGCTCACCTTTGCCTCGTCTCCCTCGCTGAATTACCGAGACTGTTAGAATGCCTCTCCTCATATAGAGGGTTGCCGTTAGACTCCCCTGGGAGTTTTCGTCTCGATAACGTGACCATGTGAGCCTCATGAGCCGTCTTTTGGGGGGCTACACGTCAGTGACCACTTGCCTTCACGCCCTTGGCCAATGGCATACTGGTCAAGATAGCTGATGAAGTCGTTGCGGGCGATGCTGCAGGCGCCAAGACTTTCCAGGTGCGGGGTATGCATTTGGCAGTCGATCAATTGAAAATCACGCGCCTCGAGTTCACGACACAGGATCACCAGCGCTAGTTTGGAGGCGTCTGGTAATCGCGAGAACATCGATTCGCCAAAGAACACGCGACCACAGGCGACTCCGTACAGGCCGCCCACCAGGACATCGTCCTGCCAGACTTCGACGCTATGGGCGTGTCCCATATCATGCAGGGCGATGTAGGCCTCACGCATTTCTGGCAATATCCACGTGCCAGCCTGGCCATCGCGAGGAATGCTGGCGCAGGCATTGATCACGCCGGTAAAGTCGCGGTCCATACTGAAGTGCATACCAGCATTGCGCAGGCGCTTGGACAGACTGCGACGCACGCGTATTTCGCTGGGAATCAGCACCATGCGTGGGTCCGGTGACCACCACAGAATAGGGTCACCCGGACTAAACCACGGGAAGATGCCGCGTGGGTAGGCGGCCAGCAGCCACTCGGGACTGAGATCACCACCAGCACACAGCAAGCCATCAGGCTCGTTCAAGGCTGAGGAAGCGTGCGGGAAGCGGACGGGAGCAGGGGGGAGCCAGGGCAGCATCGGCAATCTCTTGTCGGTTCGTGAACATGCACGGAGCAACGAACCCATGACGCCTTTGTGTCATGAGCAGACGTGAATCGGCAATTGTGACGTCACTGCCATCGAATGGTTATGATAACCGGCTGAAGGTACATGGAAAATCGCCCACAAGGTGCAAGGGGGATGGCGACTTGACTGCCAAGAGTGCCAGAAAGACAAGTCGGGACCAGGCAAAGCCTGAGGCCCGTAGCCGCAGAGCGGCAGCAACACCGAGAAAGCGTGCCCGTCAGAAAGCGGACTCGCCGGGTTTCTTCGCGCGTCTGCGCGGCGCACCGGCTGCCAAGGCGAGCCCGGCTCGCAAGACACCTAAGGTGTCAGGCAAGCCTACCAGCAAGGAGGTGGGCAAGGAGACCGGTCTTAAAGACAGTGCCGCAGCTCAGCGCCGTGCTGACCGACAGGCTGAACGTGCCGAGCGCCAGGAGATTCGTGCTGAACGTCGCGCGGAAGTGGCAGCTCGCCCGCCGTCACGCCTGACAACCACGCTACAGGGCGTTGGTCGTGAAGGGGCGGTCATTGTCATGCTTAGCCTGTGCGTCTTCATGCTATTGGCGCTGTTCAGCTATGCACCGACAGATCCCGGGTGGTCGTATAGCGGACCTGAAGTCACGCTCAGCAACTGGATGGGCAGCATTGGTGCCTGGCTATCTGACGTGCTGTATGCACTCTTTGGCGGCAGTGCGCTGTGGTGGCCGGCAATGCTGGGCTTTGGTGCCTGGCGTCTGATGCGCCAACCCAGCACTGAACTGGTGTGGGACCCGACAGCTCTTGCGGTGCGTGCCGGCGGGCTGTTCCTGCTGATCATGGCGACCTGCGTCATCGGTGATATCCAGTTCTACAGCCCTGATAGCCAGCTGACCAACGGCGCCGGTGGCATTCTGGGCAAAGGTATCGCGGGTGCCCTGACATTGTTGATTGGGATGGGCGGTACTGTGCTGGTCTCGCTGGCCAGCTTCCTGTTCGGCTTCACGCTGTTTACTGGCATGTCGTGGCTGACTGTCATGGATGAGCTGGGCAATGGCTGTACACGCCTGATTGCCTGGTTCAACGAACGCTTCAACAGCCACCGTGATGACAGCGATGACGAAGCAGCCTATGCCGAAGAAAGTCTGAGCCATGAAGAAAGTGATGAGACGCAGGATGGGAGCGATGCCCCGGCACTGAGTTGGTGGCAGCGTCTGATACCTGGCCGTCGCCATGACAATAATGGCGAGTGGGATGAAGATAACGACGAAATTCTCTTCGGTACCAGGCAGGGTGACGCGAGTATCGCTGCAGAGTCGCGTGGCACGCGTCGCGTCGAACCTTCGCTTGGCGAAGAAGAAGCACCGGCTATCACCGCGCGTGATGACGACTTCGCCACCGACCGCAGTACGAACATTCCCTGGCAGACTGCTGAGACAACGCCGTCAGCCAAGGTGCCGGGCGCCGCTTATACCGAACGCATGACTGTGCAAAGCGCGAACGTGAGCATTGAAGGGGTTGATCTGGCGGCAGCGCTCAAGACTGCCGTCGCCTCTGAGATGGCGGCAGCGCCGCGTACCGCGCGTGCTGATGTGACTCGCTCGCGTTTGCCGGAAGGTGCGGCTATCGAGGCCGAGCGTCAGCGGCATGCGACAACGGCTGAAGCATCGGTGTCGACGGCGACTCAGCCTGCTGTTGAGTCGGGGGCCACTGACGCCCCGAAAGAATGGGATGCGGCATCCGCCTTTGCGCCGTCGGCTCGCCAGGAAACGGTCGTCGCACATGAGGCCATGACAGCACCTCAGGCAGAGAAAGCACCTCAGCCAGAGCAAGCGCCTCAGACAGAGAGGGCACCTGCTGCTTCCTCGAATGCCGTGCCTGCTGCACCGATGGCGACTAGCTCTGCACCGACTAGCTCTGCACCGACGAGGTCTGAGTCAAGTGAGGCGGCTGAATCGGCGGCAACCTTGCGCTCGCGTTTGCATCGCCCCGAAATTTCCGAAGACAGCAGCAATCAGCCGCCAGAGCCCAAGGATGAGGATGATGCACCGCTGTCCACTGCGAGTGCTTCATTCGGTACGGCAGCGGCTGGTATTGCGGCAGGTGCCGGTGTGGTGGCATCAGGCATTGCTGCGGCTGGCACCCCAGCGACCGGCACTTCGGTGCGCAAGGCGGCCGTATCCTGGGATGATGCCTTTGAGGCTCCCGCTGGTAAGGCGCCGCCCGCTGGTCAAGCATCGACTGATCCGGCGCTGGCTAATCAAGTGTCGGTTAGTGAATCACGTCCAGCTGCTCCGGTAGCAGCCCCCGAGTCGGTGTCAGAGCCCGCGCCAGTGCAGCCGACTAGCCCTGAGGCGCCAGCTGTGCCCCCAGCATGGGCACATGCAGGTGATGAAGCGGGCATGGACCTTCGGCGGGTCGTCTCGCGACCGCTGCGGATGCTCAGGCAGCCGCGGTTGATCCCAGCGGCCCGACGCTCTGGACGGTAGAACATCTGCAAAGCCAGCGTAGCGATGGCATGGACCACGAGGAAGAGCCCGAAGGGGATCTGCCGCCGTTGAGCCTGCTGACACCGCCGGATGAGCAGAAGCCCAACTACACCGAGCAGGAGCTGGCCGACATGGCCGAGCTGCTCGAGACGCGTCTGCGTGAGTATGGCGTCAAGGCTGAAGTCGCTGATATCTGGCCGGGGCCGGTCATCACGCGCTTCGAGATTCGGCCTGCTGCGGGTGTGAAGGCATCGAAGATTTCCAACCTCGCCAAGGATCTGGCGCGTTCGTTGTTGGTCAAGAGCGTGCGTGTGGTGGAAGTCATTCCGGGCCGTCCGACGGTCGGGATCGAGATTCCCAATCCCAACCGCGCCATGATCCGTCTGCGTGAAGTGTTTGATTCCGATGCCTATCAGTTGGCGGAATCGCCGGTCACGCTGGCGCTGGGTCAGGACATCGGCGGCAAGCCTGTCGTCGCCAACCTCGGCAAGATGCCGCACCTGCTGGTCGCCGGGACTACCGGTTCGGGCAAGTCGGTCGGTATCAACTCGATGCTGATCTCGATGTTGCTCAAGGCGACGCCGGAAGAAGTACGCATGATCATGGTCGATCCGAAGATGTTGGAATTGTCGGTCTACGATGGCATTCCGCATCTGTTGGCGCCGGTGGTCACCGACATGAAGGAGGCCGCCAACGCACTGCGCTGGTGTGTCGCCGAGATGGAGCGTCGCTACAAGCTGATGGCGGCCATGGGCGTGCGTAATCTGGCAGGCTTCAATGCCAAGATTGATGAAGCCGAGGCTCATGGTGCGCAGATTGCTGATCCACTGTGGGAGCCGCAGCCCTGGGAGATGCATCAGCATCCGCCCGTGCTGAAGAAGCTGCCCTACATCGTGGTGGTGATCGACGAGTTTGCCGACATGTTCATGATCGTCGGCAAGAAGGTCGAGGAGCTGATCGCTCGCTTGGCACAGAAGGCGCGTGCTGCCGGTATTCACCTGATTCTCGCCACCCAGCGTCCCTCGGTGGACGTGGTGACGGGCTTGATCAAGGCGAACATACCGACGCGTATGGCTTTCCAGGTGTCCTCGCGCATCGACTCACGCACCATCCTCGATCAGGGCGGTGCCGAGCACCTGCTGGGTCATGGTGACATGCTGTACCTGCCTGCGGGCGCCGGTATTCCGACCCGTATCCACGGTGCCTTCGTTGATGATGACGAGGTTCACCGCGTGGTCGATGACTGGAAGCGTCGTGGTTCGCCGGAATACATCGAGGAAATCCTCACCGGTGGCGTGCAGGCTGACGCACTGGCAGGGCTTGAAGCCGAAGGTGAAGATAGCGATGCCGAACAGGACGCCATCTATGACGAGGCGGTGGCCTATGTGATCGAATCACGTCGTGCCTCCATCTCGGCCGTACAGCGACGCTTCAAGATCGGCTACAACCGCGCTGCGCGTCTGGTCGAAGCGATGGAAATGGCCGGTGTGGTGTCCTCGATGGGCACCAATGGCTCGCGCGAAGTGATTGCGCCCAACGCCAACGGTTGAGGGGCATCTCGGGGTGGGGAGCTTTTTGCCTCCGTCCCTGTCAAAGCCTTCAGATATCACGCCAGTCGTTCAAGGGCATCTTGTGAACGACTGGCGTGACCCACCCGAATAGCCAAGATGATGAATATATTGCCGTTGATGTGAGCGCTACGGCGCGTCGTCAACGAACGGTACCTTCCTCATCGCAAGGAGCCGCATGAAAACTCTGTCCCTGTTGAATGCAGTGGCGACTGCCCTGCCGACTCGTAAGTTAAAAGCCTTGGGTGCAGCGCTTGGGCTGGGCATCAGCTTTGGCGTTGCCAGCCTGCCGGCGAATGCTGATCAGGCCGCGGGTGACCGCCTGTCACGTCTGTTGGAGCCGCTCAAGACCTACGCGGCAGATTTCGATCAGCAGATTCTCGATGGTTCGGGCCAGCGATTGCAGGAAGCGCACGGCAAGATGTGGTTGTCGCGTCCGGGCAAGTTCCGTTGGAGCGTCGATGCGCCATATCGTCAGGAAGTGGTTTCTGATGGCAAGGAAGTCTATCTGCACGACCCGGATCTCGAGCAGGTCACCGTGCAGCCGCTGGATGAGCGCGTCACTCACACTCCCGCGTTGCTGTTGTCCGGGCGTGCCAGTGAGCTGACCGCCAACTACGAGGTGGAGCGTCAGCAGCAGGGCGCCCGCGAGACCTTTACGCTGACGCCCAAGCAAGCTGATACCCTGTTCGAGAGTCTCAAGCTGACCTTCGATAATGAGCGTCTCGACATGCTGCAGATGGCAGATTCGACGGGCCAGCGCACCGCGATCGACTTCAACAACGTCGAGTTCAATCCGACGCTGGAGGCTAGTCGCTTCGTGTTCAAGATTCCGCAAGGCGCAGATGTCATTCGTGAGCAGACAGCAGACAATCGTTAACTATGCATCGCTAGACGTGCATCGCTGGCCATAAAGCACTCGCCAGCTGAACAAACACAAATGCCCGGACCATTGGTCCGGGCATTTGTGTTTGAGGGACAGGTGTTCGAGAGATTTGTGTCCGAAGGCCTGGGCCGCAAGGCATCAGCTCAGCGCGACTGCGGCGGCTCATTCTGATCAGCGTAGTCATCCAGCTCACGCCGCCAACGCTCGACCTCCGCAAAGCGCTTCTCGCCGCCATATTGGGTCGGGCGATAGAACTGCTGCGTGGGCAGCTCCTGTGGCCAGGCATTATGCGCACTGCCGGCAGGGTAGCCATTGGGCTCGTTGTGGGCATAGCGATAGCCTTCCCCCATGCCCAGCTCCTTCATCAGTGTCGTTGGCGCGTTACGCAAATAGACCGGCACCCCGAAGTGCGGCTGCTGGCGCACGAAGGCTTTGGCCTCTTTCCAGGCGACATCGATGGCATTGCTCTTCGGTGCGATGGAGAGATGAATCGCGGCGTGGGCAATCGCCCGCTGGCCCTCGTAATCGCCGAGGCGCAGGTAGGCGTCCCATGCGGCGATGGTCAGCGGCAGGGCGCGAGGATCGGCATTACCGACATCCTCGGAGGCCACTGCCGCCAGTCGGCGTACCACGTCGAGCGGATCACCACCGCCATCCATGAAGCGCGCCATGTACAGCAGTGCCGCATCCGGGCGCGAGGAGCGTACCGACTTGTGAATGGCTGACAGCAGGTCGTAGTAGTCGTCGCCTTGCTTGTCGAAACTTGAGGCCTGATGGCCGAGCACCGCTTCCAGTGAGCTATCCTCGAGAATCTCACGCGTCGCACCGTCGGCAGCAGGCTCGCGGCGCACGAAGTCGCAGGCCGTCTCCAGCAGGCCCAACGCGCGACGCGCATCACCGGAGGCCGCTCTCGCGATACGCGTCAGCGTCTCGCGACTGGCCTCGATCGCGCGTGCCCCGAGGCCATTTTCTTCATCGCTCAGCGCCCGCGTCAGCACCTCGATCAAATCATCCACCTCCAGCGCCTTGAGCACATACACCCGTGCCCGCGACAGCAGGGCCGAGTTGACCTCAAACGACGGATTCTCGGTGGTCGCGCCGATCAGCGTCAGCAGGCCGGACTCCACGTGCGGCAACAGTGCGTCCTGCTGGCTCTTGTTGAGGCGGTGAATCTCATCGAGAAACATCACTGTCTGGCGATCACTGGCCTGGTGGTGACGTGCGCGCTCGACTACCTCACGGATATCCTTGACGCCTGCCATCACCGCCGACAGCTGCTCCAGGTGTGCATCACACCCGTGGGCCAGAATCTCGGCCAGCGTTGTCTTGCCAACGCCCGGTGGGCCCCACAGGATCATCGAACGCACTACCCCCGTCGCGACCATCTGACGCAGTGGCATGTCCGCCCCGACCAGCGCCGACTGACCGATGTAGTCATCCAGCGTGCGCGGGCGCATGCGAAAGGCCAGTGGCGCATGGGCGTTCGAGACAGTATCGGCAAAGAGATCCATCAGTGATTCAGGCTCCGGCAGGCATGACGAGTAGAGGAGGCTGTCATCATCGCTGATCATATGATCCTGTACAAATCAGCAGTGAATGCGGCAGATCTGTCAGGTTTTTTTGACAGCATGTCATTCTGATAAAGGCAATCCCACCCAACGTCTAACGAGCGTTCGGGTGATGTGTTCTACACTTGAGCATGACGACATTGCCACATCCGGTGGTAATGCCCGAGGCGGCAGCGCTGTCTGCCAGCATCGGCCACCTGTTCCGTCAGGAGGAGGAAGTCATGCCTAATGTGACTCAGCTGCGCCAGGATCACGCCAATATGGCTCGCCTGCTGCATGTGCTCTCGCACCGCCATAAAACGTTGGTCAGTGGTGAGCGTCCGGACTTTCGCATGATGCGTGAAGTCGTGGATTACATTCTTGATTACATGCAGGGCTTCATCATTCCGCTGGAACGCGAATGCAGCCAGATGCTGTGTGAGCGTTCTACTGAAGCCGGGCCCCTATGCAAGCGACTTATCGAGCAGTACCACACCTTGCACGCGAGTCTGTCCAAGTTGTCTGACAATCTCGACAGTATCCTGATGGACCAGGTCATCCCGATGGAGCAGTTCAATGCAGACCTTCACGACTATGTGGAGTCTCATCGTGACTATCTGCGTGCCGAGCGTCAGGAGCTGTTCCCGCTGATGCGCGATCTGCTCAATGATGAAGAGTGGCAGCAGCTCACTAACGCCATTCCTCATGCGCGCGCAGAGCTTGAGCGTCTCCAGGAGGCCTATCCAGAGCTCTATGCTGAGCTGACCGAAAGCGATGTGGAAACGGCCTGATGCGTGCGCTTGATAGAGGTCGTATCGCTCAGTCTTGGTAGACCGATTTTCGCCGCACAGAAAAAACCTCAACCTCGCACGGCATATACAGAAAAAACGCTATGCCGTAGCGCTCAGTACCGAAAGTCTCCTCGCTTTACATCCTCCACACTGAAGTCATCACACAGCACCCGTCATCACGGCGGGTTCTGTTTTGCTCGTGATATTCGATGACGGCCTTTCGGCCGTGGAGGCAGCCCATGAGTGTTCAATCCCTTACCCGTCAGTGGGCCAGCGCCAGCGATGGCATGGCACTCGAAGATCCGCGCCTGTTCCGCCAGCTCGCCTATGTCGATGGCTGCTGGGTATATGGCGAAGGCGGTCGTGAAGAGGCTGTTTTTGACCCCGCTACCGGCGAGCGTCTCGGGCAGGTGCCGTGGCTTGAGTCCCATCAGATCGAGGCCGCCATTGCGTCGGCAGACAAGGCTCAGCGTGCGTGGCGTCTGTTACGTGCCGATGAGCGTGGCGAGCTGCTGGATGCCTGGTATCGGCTGATCCGTGAGAATAAGGAAGATCTCGCCATGCTGATGACGCGGGAGCAGGGCAAGACGCTGGCGGATGCCCGTGGTGAGGTCGAATACGGTGCCAGCTTCATTCACTGGTTCGCTGAAGAGGGCAGCCGTGCCTATGGCGAGACCATCCCCAGTCATATTCCCGGTGCCGCCCTGGGCACTCTGCGCGAGCCCATCGGCGTGGCCGCACTGATCACGCCGTGGAACTTCCCGCTGGCGATGATTACCCGCAAGGCTGCCGCCGCGTTGGCCGCGGGCTGCACAGTGCTGGTCAAGCCTGCGGGTGAGACGCCGTTCTCGGCGTTGGCGCTGGCGGAATTGGCTGAACGTGCGGGCATTCCCGCAGGCGTGTTCAGTGTCATCACTGGCGAAGCAGCAGAAGTTTCCAAGCAGCTATGCGATGACTCACGCGTTGCGGCGCTGTCCTTTACCGGCTCCACGCGGGTCGGGCGCCTGCTGCTGTCCCAGTGCGCCAACAGCGTCAAGCGTGTCTCGCTGGAGCTCGGCGGTAATGCGCCTTTCATCGTCGGGCCCGACATGGACCCGAGGAGCGGCGCGCGCCGCAGTGGATGCCAAGTTCCAGACCTCTGGTCAGGACTGTCTGGCCGCCAACCGCATTCTGGTTCACGACAGCCTGTATGAGGATTTCCTGACCCACTTCGTGAGGCTGATGAAGCAGCTCAAGGTCGGTAATGGCCTGGTCTCGGACATCGATCTCGGTCCGCTGATCCACCGCGATGCCGTCGCCAAGGCGCAGACCATTGTCGATGACGCCGTTGAGCAGGGCGCACGTCTGATCCATGGTGATCAGAGCATGGCGCCAGGCCCCAACTTCTTCATGCCGGTACTGTTGGCTGACGTGACGCCGACAATGAAGGCATGGCGCGAGGAAAACTTCTCTCCCGTGGCCGGCGTGACCGCCTGGCATGACGAGGAAGAGGTGATCGAGATGGCCAATGATACCGAATACGGGCTGGCCGCTTATGTCTATACCCACGACATTCGCCGCATCTGGCAACTGATGCGCGGCCTGCGCTTCGGCATGGTCTCGGTCAACTCGGTGAAGATGACCGGAGCGCCGATTCCCTTCGGGGGCGTCAAGCAGTCCGGGCTAGGTCGCGAAGGCGGCCGTCAGGGGCTCGATGAGTATCTGGATATCAAGTACTACTGCCTGGGTGGGTTGGCGAGTGCCTCCGGCAGTTGAGTCAGACATTGTTCACTGTCACTTGGCGATAGCCATCTGTTAAACATTTCAGGAGATCTTCATGACCACCGATAACACACTCAGCCAAGCCGCCAGCTTTGATAGCTCCACCAGCACTGAAGAACTGATTCGTCGTGATCGCAAGGTGACCTTCCACGCCTCCACTCATCTGCGTGATTTCGCTCATGGTGATGCACCGGGGCGTGTCATCACCGGTGGCGAAGGTATTCGTATCCGTGAGCGTGATGGCCGCGAGATGATCGATGGTTTCGCTGGCCTCTATTGCGTCAACATCGGCTACGGGCGTACCGAGGTGGCCGATGCCATTCACGCGCAGGCGCTCAAACTCAGCTATTACCACACCTATGTCGGCCACTCGAATGAGCCGCAGATAGCGCTGTCCGAGAAAATTCTCGAGCTAGCCGGCCCCGAAATGTCCAAGGTCTACTACGGCATGTCCGGCAGTGATGCCAACGAGACTCAGCTCAAGCTGGTGCGCTACTACCACAACGTGATCGGCAAGCCCGAGAAGAAGAAGGTCATCTCGCGCTGGCGCGGTTATCACGGTTCCGGCATCGCGTCTGGCTCACTGACCGGGCTGGCGGCTTTCCATGATCACTTCGATCTACCGATTGCCGGCATTCTGCATACCGAAGCGCCGTGCTATTACCGCCGTCCGGACGAATGCGCCGAGATGAGCGAGAAGGAATTCTCCGCCTGGTGTGCCGACAAGCTCGAAGCCATGATTCAGGCTGAAGGGCCTGAGACCGTCGGTGCCTTCATTGGCGAACCGGTACTCGGCACGGGGGGCATCGTGCCGCCGCCGGAAGGCTATTGGGACGCCATTCAGGCCGTGCTCAAGCGTCACGACATCCTGTTGATCTGTGATGAGGTGGTGTGTGGTTTCGGGCGCATCGGTAGTCAGTTCGGTTTTCAGCACTTTGGCATCAAGCCAGACCTGATCACCATCGCCAAGGGTCTGACCAGTGCCTATCAGCCGCTGTCCGGCGTGATTGTCGGCGACCGCGTGTGGAAGGTGTTGGAGCAGGGCACCGGTGAATTCGGCGCGATCGGCCACGGTTGGACATATTCCGGTCACGCGCTGGGGGCTGCCGCCGGTGTTGCCAACCTGGAGATCATCCGTCGTGAGCGACTGGTGGAGAACGCCCGCGAGACAGGTGCCTATCTGCAGAATGCCATGCAGGACGCCTTCGCAGGTCACCCCATCGTCGGCGACGTGCGCGGTATCGGCCTGCTGGCGGCACTCGAATTCTCGCCGGAACCCGCTGCACGTCGCCACTTCGACCCCGCACTCAAGGTCGGTCCGCGTATCTCGGCCGCCGCATTGGAAGAAGATCTGATCGCACGGGGTATGCCACAGGGCGACATCCTCGGGTTTGCGCCGCCGCTGATTGTCACGCCGCAAGAGATTGATGACATCGTGGCACGTGCCCGTCGCGCAGTAGACAAGGTGCATCAGGAGCTGATCGCCAGCGGTGATCTGTAAGCCATGGCATTGATATTGCCCCCGCTGCTTTCTGCGTCCTCCATGCGACAAGACAGCAGCACCAACGCCAGCGGCCTTATCTCTAACGGGATAGGGCCGTTGGCGCTGGCCGATATCTACGCAGCACGTCAGCGGCTGTTGCATGGCGCTGTCGCGACAGGTGTCGAGCGTACGGCGCTGGTGCCATCGCCGGCGCTATCCGCGCGCTTCGATGCCGAGATCTTTCTCAAGTTGGAGACTCGTCAACCGACGGGCGCCTTCAAGCTGCGCGGCGCCACCAATCTGCTGGCCGCGGTGGCAGAAATGACGTCGGGTGACGCAGCTGAACGGTTGGCGCGCGGCGTCACGACCGCTTCCACCGGCAATCACGGCAGGGCACTGGCCTATGCCGCGATGCGTCGCGGTCTGCGCGCCATCATCTGTCTTTCCGAGCAGGTACCCGCCAACAAGGTGCGCGCCATCGAAGCGCTGGGCGAGGTGTCCGGTTCAGGTTCAGGCCAGGGCAGTGTCGAGGTGCGGCGTATCGGGCGTAGTCAGGATGAGGCCTTTCATGAGGTCAATCGGCTGGTCGAGGAGGAGGGCATGCTTGCGGTGCCGCCCTTTGATGATCCGCTGATCGCTGCCGGGCAAGGCACCATCGGCCTTGAGTTATTGGAAGACTGCCCGCAGCTCGACCATGTGCTCATCGGGTTATCTGGCGGTGGACTGCTGGGCGGTATCGGTGCGGCGCTCAAGGCGATTCGGCCGGCCACACAGGTGCATGGCGTCAGCCTGACTCACGGCGCAGCGATGTGGGAAAGCCTGCAAGCAGGCAAGCCGGTGGAGGTCGAAGAAGTCGCTAGTCTCGCGGACTCGCTGGGTGGCGGTATTGGCCTGGACAACCACACCACGCTGCCGCTGGTGCATCGCGTGATGGATGAGCATCATCAGATCAGCGAGCGTGCCATCGCACGCGCCATGCTGATGCTGCTGGAAGAGGAAAAGCTGCTGGTGGAAGGCGCGGCGGTGGTAGGTCTGGCAGCACTGGAGGCGTCTCGTCGCGGTGAGACAGACCCACAGCTGGCCGAGTCGATTCGTGGCACGCGCGTCGCGCTCATCATCAGTGGCAATGGCGTCAGCCTGGAAACGCTCGATCAGGCGCGTGCGTTGCTGACATGAAGGACGCAGTGAGCGTGAAAGGCCTTGCCGGTTTGAAAGGCGCGATTTGAAGGAGGAATACGCATGCAGATTTATACACGCGAACAGATTGAGCAGGTCGTGGGGCTGGATGCCACGGCGCTCGGGGTTATCCGCGACGCCTTCACGGCGTTGGGGCGTGGCGAAGTGGTCCAGCCGCCGATTCTGTCGATGGCGATTGAGGAGGCCAACGGTGAAGTTGACGTCAAGACGGCGCATATTCGCGGTCTCAAGCATTTCGCGATCAAGGTCAGCCCCGGTTTCTTCAATAATCCCGCGCGCGGTCTGCCGAGCCTCAATGGCCTGATGGTGGTGTTCTCTGCTGAGACAGGGGTCGCTGAGGCGCTATTGAATGATGGCGGCTACCTCACTGCCATCCGCACGGCACTGGCCGGCGCGGTGGCGGCAGAGTGTCTGTCACGCCCTGACAGCAAACGTGTCGCGCTGATTGGCGCAGGCGAGCAGGCAGGCTTGCAGCTGGAAGCACTACGGCTGGTGCGTGATATCGAGAGTGTCGATGTCTGGGCGCGGGACAAGGAGCGTGCCGAGCATTTCGCTCGTGAGACAGAAGAGCGCCTGGGCCTGACGGTACGCAGTCATGACAGCCTGCACGCCGTCTGCGAGAACGCCGACATCATCGTCACGGCCACGCCATCACGCTCGCCGTTGCTGGAACTCTCGATGTTGCCCGCCGGGGTGCATGTCACAGCCATGGGGTCCGATAGCCCCGAGAAACGCGAGCTTGATTCCGACGTGCTGACCGGCTGCAATCACTTCGTGTGCGACAGCCGCAGCCAGTCGGAAATCAATGGTGAGCTCAAGGGGCTGGAAGAGGCTCCCTCGTTCGAGGTGCATGAGCTGGGCGCGTTACTGGCAGCGGGGCATCGACTGCGCGAGCAAGCCAATGACGAGGAAGATGGTCAGCAGTTCATCACCGTGGCCGACCTCACCGGTACCGGCGTGCAGGATACCGCCATCGCCAGCCTGGCCTTGGCACGACTGACGCACCAATGATGGCGTTGCCAATGCAGGCGCTCTGATCGATGTCTGCTGCATGATCGATGTCTACTGCATACTGGCGCTTGCCCAGCGCGGCGCTGCATGCGAGGGTCACGCATGGAACGGCAGGATGCCGTCCGCCCCCTTGTCCACTCGGAGCCAGTCGTGACTCGACCCTTGCCAACGCCTCGCGCTCCCCGCGCATTGAATGCCGCCCCGGATGTGGAGGCCTGCCGTACACCGCTGGCAGACCTCTGCGCTGACTGCGATGCCGTGACTCTGTTGCCACCGCTACTGCCGCCGGGCGAAGGCTATCTGCGCCACGTCTGTGAGCTGGATGCGCCACTGGCGGTCTTCGATCTCGACGATACCTTGCTCGACGGCGATTGCAGCGGCATGTGGATGCGCTGGATGGCCGCTTGCGGCTGGATTGAGAATGTCGAGGCGTTCATGGCACTGGCGAGCAGCAACAGGCCGAGTATCACGCCGGTACGTTGGATATCCATGCTCATGTCGCGCATCTGCTCAGCCCACTGATTGGCCGTCACCGCGATGAGGTGCGTCACGAGGTGGACGATTTCGTCGAGGAAATGGTGATGCCGCGCTTGCTGGAAGGGGGGATCTCACGGCTGGCCGAGCATGGCGAAGCCGGGCATCGCACATTGATCATCTCGGCTTCCATGCATCACCTCGTCGGGCCGATCGCCAGCCGCCTGACCGCTGATGGCGCGCTCGCCACGCATCCCGCCTTTGACGATAACGGCTGCTTCACGGGTGCCACCACCGGTATTGTCACCTTCCGTGAAGGCAAGCTGGCGGCGCTGGATGCCTGGCTGGCCAGTGCCGACCGCAATCACCGTATGCCGCAGACGCTGTGGGGCTACTCTGATTCCCACAATGACCTGCCGTTGCTGGAGCGTGTCGATCATCCGCATGCGACCCAGCCGGATGCGCCGCTGCGCGCATTGGCGGAATCGCGTGGTTGGCCGGTAGTCGATTGGCGCTTGTCGCGTCAGTTGGCCTGACGCTCATGTCTGCTCCCACGCCCTCATCATCCAACATCGCCGTGCCAGCTCCGTCAGGTGTGTCGAGTGCTGCACTGCGTTCACGCGGTGTGACATTGACGGCGATGGGCGTGTTGCTGATCTCACCGGATGCCTTGTTGCTCAGATTGGCGGATGTCGCGGATGGGCCGCTAGTGTTCTGGCGCGGCGTACTGACCGCGCTGGGCTTCGCCTGCATCGTGTTGCTGACGCATCGCGGTAGTGTGGCGGAATGCATTGCGACGGTACGGCGTTGTGGACGAACAGGGCTGTGGGTGGCGCTGCTGTTTACCGGCTCGACACTGGGTTTCGTGCTTGCCAATCAATACACCCGTGCCGGTAATGTGCTGATCATCCTCGCCGCCAGTCCGCTGTTTGCGGCGCTGATGTCACGCGTATGGTTGAGAGAACGCCAACGGCTGCATGTCTGGGCGGCCATTCTGGCGTCGCTGGCGGGCATCGCCTTGCTGGTAATGGACGAGGCGGGTAGCGGCTCGCTGGCAGGCAATCTGCTGGCGTTGGGCTGCAGTCTCTCGTTGGCTGCCAACTTCACGCTGTGCCGAACACGGCCCGGTATCGACATGAGTCCGATGCTGATGCTGTCGGGGCTGCTGACCGGCCTGTGTGGTCTGCTGACCTGCGTATGGTTCGCCGCCCACGGTAGTGAGAGCGTTCTCCAGCAGTTGTGGCCAGCGGATTCCGCTGACTTCGCCCAGCGCGCTGGCTGGCTGGCGTTGCTGTGTCTGGGGCTGTTACCGCTGGGCTTTACCTTCATTCAGCGCGGGCCGCTCTATCTGCCCTCTGCTGAGGTCGCGCTGCTGATGCTGCTCGAAAGCGTGTTCGGCATTCTGTGGGTGTGGTGGGTGCTGGATGAGGCACTCACCTCGCGTGGTTGGCTGGGCGGTGGGCTGGTGCTGGGTGCAATGCTGGTCAAAAGCCTGATAGATCGTCGCCTACGACGCCACGCGACGGATGCGTCGACGCTGCCCAGCTGATAGAATGGCCGCCTCCCTGAGTTTCTCTACTGTCTAATGACAGCCCTCTGGACGCCCGCACACGGCGCCCGGAGCGAATAGCTCATGGCTAAAAAAGCAGCTACGGCTTGCGAAAGACACGCGGCAGACGCTTGAGAGATGCTCGAAAGGCTCTCGCAAGACACGCGCTGTCACAGTGATACGCGATCTTGGTTCGGGCGGTCAGTCGAAGTGCCACGGCCTATTTCATGTGACGTATCGCATCCGGTCTGTAGACCGGCCTACACCCTATTCTCCACCCTTTGTTGCGGATGACCCGATGACAAGCAGCCTCAAACAGCAGTGGTTCTCGAACCTCAGGCCCGACATTCTGTCGGGGCTCGTGGTGGCGTTGGCCCTGATTCCCGAAGCGATCGCCTTCTCCATCATTGCCGGTGTCGACCCCAAGGTCGGCCTGTATGCCTCCTTCTCGATCGCAGTGGTCACGGCCATTGCGGGCGGTCGTCCGGGCATGATTTCTGCCGCCACCGGCGCGATGGCGCTGTTGATGGTCGATCTGGTCAAGGACCACGGACTTGAATACCTGCTGGCCGCCACGGTGATGACGGGGGTGATTCAGATCGTCTTCGGTTATCTGAAACTCGGTTCGCTGATGCGTTTCGTGTCTCGTTCGGTCGTCACCGGCTTCGTGAATGCCTTGGCAATCTTGATTTTCATGGCCCAGTTGCCGGAGCTGACCAACGTCACCTGGCATGTCTATGCCATGACGGCGGCGGGTCTCGGTATCATCTACCTGCTGCCGCTGGTGCCGAAGATCGGCAAGATCCTGCCGTCACCGCTGGTCTGCATCGTCGTGCTGACCCTCTTCGCGATGATTGTCGGTCTTGATATCCGTACCGTCGGTGACATGGGCGAACTGCCGGACAGCCTGCCGGTATTCCTGATTCCGGACATCCCCTTCAATCTTGAAACGCTGTGGATCATCCTGCCGTACTCGCTGCCGCTGGCGCTGGTCGGTCTGCTTGAATCACTGATGACCGCCACACTGGTCGATGACCTGACCGATACCTCTTCCGACAAGAATCGTGAGTGCAAGGGCCAGGGCGCGGCCAACTTCGTCACCGGTTTCTTCGGTGGCATGGCAGGGTGCGCGATGATCGGCCAGACGATGATCAACGTGAAATCCGGTGGACGTACTCGTCTCTCCACCATGGTGGCCGGTGTCGTGCTGCTGATCATGGTCGTGTTCCTCGGCCCGTGGGTGTCGCAGATTCCGATGGCCGCACTGGTTGCGGTGATGATCATGGTTTCCATCGGCACCTTCTCCTGGCAGTCGATTCGTGATCTCAAGAGTCACCCGATGTCCACCAACATCGTCATGCTGGCGACCGTGGCCGTCGTGGTCGCGACGCATAATCTGGCGATCGGCGTGCTGGTCGGCGTGCTGCTGTCGGCGCTGTTCTTCGCCAACAAGATCGGTCAGGTGCTGCACATCGGCAGTGACATGAATGCCGATGGCCGCACGCGTGAATACCGTATCGTGGGTCAGGTGTTCTTCGCTTCCAGCGAGCAATTCACCGCCGGTTTTGACCTCAAGGAAACGGTCGAGAGCGTGGTGATTGACGTCAGCCGCGCGCACTTCTGGGACATCACTGCCATCGGTGCGCTGGATACCGTCGTGGTCAAGTTCCGTCGTGAAGGCACCAAGGTCGAGATTCTCGGCCTGAACGAAGCCAGCGCCACGCTGGTGGATCGTTTTGCGGTGCACGACAAGCCGGATGCCGTCGAGAAACTGATGAGTCACTGATTCTTTTCAGCACTGCAAGACAGCGGTAATCCCCCCACGGCGGGCAGTCAGGTCACTGGCTGCCGCCGTGTTGCAGTGGTAGTCTGAAATCACACCAAGAAACGCTTTTCACCGGATGACGCCACGCCATCCGCCAAGACAAAGGAAGCATGCCATGAGCGAATCGTCTGCAGTCGCCTCGACAGAAAGTGACAAGGTCACTGCCTGCATTGACGGCTCCGCCTTTGCCGTCCCCGTCTGTGATGCTGCCGTATGGGTCAGTCTGAAGCTCAAGGCACCGTTAAGCATTCTGCACGTGATTGACCGCCACGAGACGGTCGGTGAGGCCACCATGGGAGACCTCTCCGGCAGTATCGGGCTTGGCGCGCGTGAGCACCTGCTGGAAGAACTCGCAAGCCTTGATGAGCAACGTGGACGTATCGCCCAGGAGCAAGGCCGCCTGATGCTGGAGGCCGCCTGTGAGCGTGCCGCACAAGGGGGTGTCGAATCGCCGCGTCCGCGTCAGCGCAATGGCGGGTTGGTCGAGACACTGACGGAACTGGAAGATGAAATCCGCCTGCTGGTGTTGGGCAAGCGCGGCGAGAGTGGCGATCAGGCCAGTGAGCACCTCGGTACCAATCTTGAACGCGTGATTCGCAGCCTGCATCGTCCGGTGCTGGTCGTGCCTGGTGTCTTCACCGCGCCGACCAAGGTGCTGATCGCCTTTGATGGCAGTGCCACCATTCGTCGTGCGGTGCAGGTGCTGGCGGCCAGCCCGTTGCTGGAAGGCGCAGAGCTGCATCTGGTGATGATCGGCGCGGATTCGGTCGAGAATCAGGCACCGCTCAATGCCGCACGTGATGAACTGCAAGCGGCAGGCTTTGACGTCAAGACGAGCCTCAAGGCTGGGCAGGTAGAAACCTGTCTGCGGGAATACTCCACCGAGCACGCCATCGACATGCAAGTGATGGGCGCCTACGGCCACTCGCGGATTCGCCAGTTGCTGGTCGGCAGCACCACCACTGACATGATTCGTCACGCCACCGTGCCGCTGCTGATATTGAGATAACGCCGTGTTGGTCTGACGCAAACGCACCACACTGTACGGGGTGACACAGATGCCGCGTCTCCTGCCCTTCATGGGCAAGGGACGCGGCATCTGTCGTTGTAGGGGGGGAGAACAGAAGGCAGAAAAGGAGCCAATCTCCCGCGCAATGTCAGAGCAGACACCGCAACCACGAAACCCTCGTTTACGGCGCTCAGTACCCCGCAGGTCGCGTTGCGCCCATCGTCGGAATCTGAAACGCTGATGGGACTGATCTCTGCGGGTCAACGAGTGAATATGACGGGCCTGATGGGCATTTTGCCATCAAAACTGCTAGCACTTGTGGCAAACTCGCAATCACCAGAATGTGATGTCTTGCTGATGTACCAAGGCATCATCGTTATGCTGCACCTGTTACTTCACACCTAAAAAGAACTGTACAAGGACACTCTCAATGAATATCCAGCGTCATGACACCAAGCCACGCATGAGCCGCGCCGTAATCCACAACAACACCATCTACCTGTGTGGTCAGGTGCCTGGCCCGGAACACCGCTTCTGCACCATCACCGACCAGGCTGAAAGTATGCTGGCCCGTGTAGACGCTCTGCTTGAAGAAGTCGGCAGCGACCGCGAGCACCTGCTCTCCGCCACCGTCTATCTCAAGACAATGGACGACTTCAAGACCTTCAACGACATCTGGGACAGCTGGGTACCACAAGGCCACGCCCCCGCCCGCGCCTGCGTACAAGCCGCCATGGCCAGCCCGGAACTGCTGTGTGAAATTACCGTGGTCGCTGCTGTTAGGTAATAGCTAAACAATGCCGGTCAGGTCAGTCAAATAAATAGGCTGGCCTGTTAAAGAAGTTGGTTTTGAGTTGGTTTGCCAATATTTTTGATGATATTGTCTACTTGTCTTATCGGGTTTCCATTGAGTAGAAAGTTTTCTATATTAACTGAGGGGGTTGTGCTGTAATAAGTTTGTGTGTTCTTATTAAGTTCTTCTCTTAGTTCCATCAATAATCTCCCTAGTATATTTTGTCCGATTAATGTTTTTTTATCTTTATGAATGGGGATTGCTCCCCAAAAATCGTCTTTATAGGACTTTTCTACAATTTGTTTTTCTCCTGTATGCATTAATATGCTTCCAAAGCTCTCTAGATTTTGCGAAAGCTTTACTCGAAGAGCCCATCGCATAACTTTGTGGCGTACCAGCATCCAATCTTTACGAGTCAAACTTTCATAATGTCTGGCAATTTTTTTGGCATACATTGGGCTAGTCTGAGCTATAATTTCAAGCTGTATTTTCGGGTATGCTGGGAAACGACATAGTTGGTATAAGGCTTCAGAAGTTAATATTTTTGTATTATTAACGTATATTGGGAAGCCGGCAGCCATGTTTGATAGCCCACCATAACTCTCTTTGGTTCTATGAAATACAACTGATTCATCGGAGTTGTAAGTTCTCGATTTTGAGTTGTTCATATCTATGCTCAGAAGTCGAATGTTTTATCATATGTCTTTCTTGGTAATAATGGATACCAGCTCAAAGGACCAGATTCCTCCTCGGGGTCTCCCCACCATAAAGCTAAAGGACAATTGTTAGGGCAGTTTCTATAAGTTATGATGGTCGATCCAAACCCTATACCATATCTACTGAATCCTAATGGTTTTAATATTTCCGTCGGGTTTTCTATCTTCTGACATATCTTTATTCCTGCTAATAAAAATTCATTCTCTAAAATTTGGCGTCCTTCTTCACTTAAGAAGGGAGCTAGAATTTCTTTCCTTTTACCCCTCGTTACAGGTGGGTATTCAGATTTCAGTTGTGTAATATAATCATTTATAAGGGGTTCTTCTTGCGGGAGTATAGGCCAAAATACTTGAGAATTAATATTGTAGGTTTTTCTGTTTTCTATTTTTATTTTGTGATTGTAGTTTACTTTTATGTTCTTCCCGGAGTCTCTGATAATTCTGGTTATGGCCTTTTGGGTTTCGTGTAATCCAAGGGTATAAGCTGCTATTAAGCATATCTCTATGTTGGCTTCAGAGGGAGCTTTGTTATTGACCCATTCTCTGATATCTTGTTGTGCTCGCCCGCCCGAGAATAGTATGTCGTCGATGTATAAGTATTTGTTACTTCCAATGCCACACTCTTCTGTGCTTAGTGAAAATTTTTCCTGAAGTGTTTTATCTACTATCTTTAATAGTTCTTTTTGACTCTCGCCATAAAGTTGTACTGATAAAAAATTAACCCCCTTCCAATATTTTTTTTGGTCCTCATTGGATAGCGGATTTCTGTTAATCAGAGAGGTAATGAAATCCTCTGTATCGCTTTTAAGTGCCTATTCAAAATTAATCGTGCGCTCAGCGCCATAACCGTCGAGCAGCCGGTGCACCTCATCGCACAGGTGCTCAAATGACAGATATGCA
>NZ_JEMF01000123.1 GCF_000591415.1 Cobetia crustatorum
TGTGGAGTTTCTCCATGCGAGAGTAGGTCATCGTCAGGCACCTATACTGAACCGCCCCTGTAGCCTTGCTGCAGGGGCGGTTCTCTTTGTAAGTCAAAAAGTATGCGTGAGATTTAATGCTTCGGTGATTCAGTCACTGCAGCCATGCGTGCACGTTTGTAGAAGGTAGGGGCAAGACGTTAGACTCCCCAGCCTTCTGTACTGGAGATGATGATGCAACCTCAAGAACTGTTGCTGTATTGCCGCCCTGGCTTCGAGGCTGATCTTGCTGCAGAAGTCTGTGAGAAAGCTGCCTATGTTGGTGCGCCGGGCTACCCCATTGCGGCACGTAACAGTGGTTTTGTGCGTTACGTGGTGACTGGCGACGAGCCTGCCAACACCTTGCATCGTGAGATGCCGCTGGAAGCACTGGTGTTTGCGCGCCAGACGCTCGTGGCATTGGAGCCGATGGTAGGCATGTCACGCGAGAATCGCGTCTCTCCGATTCTGCAGCAGGTGGTGGATGCTGGCTGGAGCTTTGAAGAGATTCGTCACGAGATGCCGGACACCAATGACGGCAAGGCGCTCTCCGGGCTTGGCAAGGCGGTAGGTCGCCCGTTGGAATCTGCGCTCAAGAAGCGTGGTGCACTGCGTCGCAAGGCTGGTGGTCGTGCGCTGCATGTGTTCTGGACTGATGGCGATGAAGTACAGCTGGGGATGAGTTTCCCGGGTAACCGTAGTGAGTACGCCAATGGTATTCGCCACTTACGTTCGCCGAGTCGCGCACCGAGCCGCTCTACTCTCAAGCTGGAAGAGGCGTGGCATGAATTCGTACCGCGCGATCAGTGGGAGCGTCGTATTGCGACCGGTATGCAAGCTGCTGATCTGGGGGCTGCGCCGGGAGGCTGGACTTTCCAATTGGTAGAGAAGGGCATGTTTGTGTTTGCCATCGATAATGGCCCCATGAACAAGGACCTGATGGCGACCGGACAGGTAGAGCACCTCAAGGAGGATGGCTTTACCTGGGAGCCGCCATTGCGCCTTGATTGGTTGGTCTGCGATATTGTTGATCGCCCCATCCGTGTGACTGAGATGGTCGAGCGCTGGCTGAAGAAGCGCTGGTGCAACGAAGCGGTCTTCAATCTCAAGCTGCCGATGAAACAGCGCTGGAAAGAAGTGTCGCGTTGCCTTGATTACCTGGCACAGAGTCTTGAGAACTCTCATGTCGGGGCTGAGATTCGCTGTCGCCATCTCTACCATGATCGGGAAGAAGTCACTGTACACGTACGTATCACGCACTAAGCTCAGCCATCTTGTGGCCTGATATATCAACAAAAAACCCACGGCCGCGATTGCGGTACGTGGGATTTTTGTTTCAGTCTTTCGTTTTCGCTTTGAGTAGCCAACCAGCAGCCGAATGCACTCAGGTGTGCTCGAGCATCACGATACGCTCAGGTTGGGATAGCATGGGGCCCAGACGCGCCATCATACGGTCTCGTGCGTTACTGACTGACCATTCCTGCCAGGCTCTTGCATCTCGCCATGAGGTAATCAAAATACGATGACCTGGGCGGCCACTTTCCACCAGGTTCTCACCGGAAATGAAGCCTTGTGCATGCATGGCCTCCCTCACGACTTCTCGTGAAGCTTGTTCGTAATCCTGTTCCAGCCCCGGCATGATATGCCGTTCGATCAGTACCTTGATCATGCCTGTCTCCCCCCACTTTGCACATGCCGTCTCTTGGCGGCAGGATTTTCAGGAGCCTTCGATGACCGATACTACTCTACCTGTGCCTGATGCTGAACTCGAAACCAGTGGGCTATATTGCCCAGAGCCCATCATGATGCTGCACAATAAGGTACGTGAGCTATCTTCTGGAGATTTGCTCAAAGTGATAGCTACTGACCCCGCGACCACTCGGGATGTGCCCAAGTTTTGCACCTTCCTTGGACACACTCTGGAGCTACGTCATGAAACGCCGGAGCAATTCCTGTATTACATCCGCATCAGCTGAGCTCAGCAGGTAGCAGGTTCAGCATGTCAGGCTTCGCAGTCATGAACCCCTACGCTGACCTGATCGCTGTTGTCGCCGGTCATCATCACCGCGAGAGCTTCCAGCGTTGCCGGGTCCTGCTCACGAATCTGATTGGCTACGGCGCGCTGGAAGAAATAGACCATATCGTGGCGACTCCGACCAGGATATAGGCAGTCATCGCCCGCCAATACTGGAGTCTGCGTTACACGAGCCTCATCGACCAGTAACGCTTCGATATTGCCATCACTGTACAGACGCCAGCCAAAGACCTGCTTGAGCTGCCACTGCGATGCACTATTCGTCATGCATAGTGCATGAGTTCCCAGCGTATCGGGTAGCTGCTGCAATAGTGTGGTCTTTTCCGATGCTTCATAGTCGTAATAGGCCGCCGCGTGTTCCAGCTCGAACACCTTGTGATCAGGTGCCAGCATGAAAACATCATCGGTTTCCGGATCGCGATAACCGACAAAATGGCCTTGCTGTGGGTCTTCAAGCTCGTGGCAGGGGATTAGACTCTCCATCCACGGCACCATACCGACCACTTCACCATCCTCACGTAGCCCCCAAGCCAGCACTGGAATGCTGTAATAGCTCTCCGGGTCGCTGTCGAGTTGATAGAGCATTTCGAGACCATCGTTTTCCGGTGCAAGACGGAGAACGCGGCGTCTTGCCCGCATTCTGTCGCGCATGACACTTAGGTCGATGACCTTGGCAGAGCGGGGGGAAGAAACTGGTACGCCCATGACGAACCCTCCTCAGCAGCTTGTCGATCGCCCTCGGCGTGTGCTGGTACGTCTTTCCCCGTGCAGAAAGATCAAGTCTTGGGGTAAAGAACGTACCGCCCTCAATAACCATTAGCACAGCCTTAGCCTTGACGGTAACCCCTTCTTGGACGAAATGACCGTCCATGTTCACTTTTCTGTTTAAACGCAAGAGCTCACTGACCAGATGGGAACCAGTCAGTGAGCTCTTGTGGAATGCTATGTCGCGTTAGATAAAGCCTGTAATGGCGCCTCGTAATTAAGTACTCGAGGAGTGCTTAATTTCATGCAGTACTTATCCGGGCAGGCCATCACCCTTGATGGCGCGACGCGCAATGACCCATAGCCGCCAACCGAGCAGAATCGCTGCGACGGTGAGTCCCGCGACCATGCCAATCCAATAGCCATAGACGCCCATTTCCTCTACAGGCCATGGCCAGACAGGGAAGGCTTCACTGCCGACGCCCAGGAGATGGCCACCGCCAAGTCCGACGACCCAATAGGCGAACATGGTAATCAACATGATGATACGAGTGTCCTTGAAGCCACGTAGTGCGCCTGCCATCGCGACCTGCAGGGAGTCGGACACCTGGTAAAGCATCGCTAGCGTTATCAATGACAGTGCCAGCGCCTGTACTTTGAGGTTGCTGGTATAGAGAGCAACTGCTGGTTCTGCCAACACCCAGATCACCATATCATTGACCAGCGCCACTACTAGCGAGAAAGCGACACCATTCCATGCGACGAAGCGCGCCTCACGCATATCTCCACGTCCGATGGTATGGCCGACCCTCACGGTAAGCGCCATTGCCATCGATAGCGGCAGCATGAACAACAGCGAGGTGAAGTTGAGTGCTACTTGATGTGCAGCGACCTTGATTTCACCAAAGCTAGCCACGAATAGAGCAATGACCGTGAACAGAGTGACTTCAAAGAAGATGGCGATGCCAATAGGCAGGCCGACCTTGAGCAGTTCCGCTATTTTCTTGAACTGTGGCGGGCTGGGCTGGCACCACAGCGCGACTGCACGATATGCGCTGCTGCGACGAGTATAGGCGAACATGCTCAGGCACATGATCCACATGGCGAGACCTGTTGCAATGCCACAACCGGCGGCACCCATGGCGGGAATATCGCCCAATATTCCGGGAAGGGTGATTCCCAGCAGCTCGTCTACCCCCGCGGAGCCGTAAATCAATACGTAATTGAGCGGGATATTCGATAGCAGCCCTACCAGGCTGATGATCAAGGCAGGCCGGGTATGATTCATGCCATCGGAATAGGCGCGCAGTACCTGATAGAAGGCTGCGCCTGGCATCCCCCATGCAATGGCCATCAAATAGAGCGTCGCTTGCTCAGCAACAGCAGAAGGCACGTCCATTGCCGTGAATATAGGGACTGCCAGATACCAAAGTGCAAGCCCTGATACGCTACCGAGCACGAGTGAAATCCATAGTGATTGGTGCACATTATCGCGCACCTCACCGCTACGATTACCGCCCATCAATTGCGCGACGACCGGCGTCAGCCCCATCAGCGTGCCAGCCATCAGTAGCAACAAGGGTACCCACAGGCTTGAGCCTACTGAAACCGCGGCAAGATCTGTGGCACTGGAGCGCCCTGTCATCAGTATGTCTACGGCACTCATACCAGCCTGAGCCAGCTGAGCGCCACAGATAGGCAGCGCTAGTTTAAGCAGGCGCGAGGTTTCTATGCGCACCCTGGGAAGAAGGGGGGGAGGTGGGCCTGAAGAGGGCGGTGAATCAGCGGCGTGCACGATGGGCTCCTGCTAGTAATCGAGAATCATTCTTGCTTAAGGGCGCCATCCTAGCAGATAAGGCCTGCCCGCGGGACGGAGTAGAGTGAATTATCGTGGCTGTGCAATGAGCTGTCAGCTGAAATGACGTTCGATGGGCAAGCCACGTATAATGACAACGTTTAGAGGGCTAAAATCTGCCTGCTGTGCCTTCCACTGACATTGTCACGCATGACGTGATTGCCGAGAGTTGCCCGTGCTGCCGTCTTCCGAGTTCTCCTCTACTTGTCGCTCGTTCATGCCCAGTAAAGCCATCCTTGATGCGCCTGTATCGACGCTAGTGCATGGCCATGAACTGGCACCCCTGATCGCGCTGTTCGATGGCCTGTTCGCCGAGACATTCAATACGTTGCTGCGCCGCGCACCTGAAGAACCGCTTTATCTGCCGGCAGGCATGCGCCTGACGCAAACAGGCGAGAGAGGTGATGATGACGAGCGTGAAGAGAGAGAGAGTCGCCATCACCGTATTTATCTGGCGCGTGGCTTCTTCTCCAGTGCATTGCATGAAGTCAGCCACTGGTGCATCGCGGGTGCTGCTCGCCGTCTCAAGGAAGACTACGGCTATTGGTACGCGCCTGACGGGCGTGATACTGAGCAGCAGACAGCCTTCGAGAGTGTGGAAGTCGCCCCGCAGGCGCTGGAGATGCTCTTCCACGCTGCGGTGGACAAGCCGTTTCATGTCAGCGTTGATAATCTCGGGCTTGAGGTTGATCGCGACGCCTTTGCCCAGCGAGTTACTCAGCGGGCGGCAGAGTATGAACAGAATGGCATGCCTGCCCGTGCTGCAGCCTTCTGTCATGCACTGAAAGATGTCTGGCAGCGTGGCCTGACAACGGAAGACGCGATAAAGCGAGCACTACCGCTATTGCCCGCGCGGGGACAGGATGGGCGGCTGTCATGATGCAGTGGCGGGATTGCGTATCATGCAAGTCAGCGTTGCACTCACGTTGCGGTCGCAAAGGCTTTGTGATTAGAATGATTCGTATTGTCACAATCATTCTGCTTTTCCTGCATCGTCGGGTATAAGGCAGAGACCTTTTGAACAGGGGCATTCGATGACTGCTGTATCCACGATTTCTGCATCCTCCTTCCGTAAGCTGTTACTTGGCGCGCTTGTTGGTGCTACTGCGGTCACCGCGTTGCCGGCGCAGGCTCAGGAAGAGGTCAATGTCTATTCCTATCGCCAGGCTTATCTGATTGAACCGTTCCTCAAGGAATTCACCGAGGAAACTGGCGTCAAGGTCAATGTAGTATTCGCCAAGCAAGGCTTGGCAGAGCGTCTCAAACGCGAAGGCCGCAACACGCCTGCTGACGTGTTGTTGACCGTCGATGTGGGACGCCTGCAGGAGCTGGTCGATGAAGAACTGGTCAAGAGCGTCAATGACGAGGTCATCGAGGCCAATCTGCCTGCGCAGTATCATGGTCCGGAGAATCAGTGGTTTGGTATCACTACGCGCGCCCGTGTGCTCTATACCAGCGTGGATCGTCTTGAAGCTGGTCAGGTCTCGAGCTATGACGACCTGGCTGATCCGAGCCTGAAGGGCCGCGTCTGCTCACGTGCCGGTGATCACCCGTACAACGTCGCGCTGATTGCCTCACGTATCGCGCACAATGGCGAAGAAGCGACTCGCGAGTGGCTGGAAGGCTTCAAGAACAATCTGGCGCGTAAGCCGCAAGGTGGTGATCGTGATCAGATCAAGGCGATTCGTGACAACGTCTGTGACGTGGCCATCGGCAATAGCTATTACTACGGCAAGATGCTGGATAATGACGAGCAGCGTCCGTGGGCCGAGAAGGCACGCATCGAATTCCCGGATCAGAACGGCGTTGGCACGCACATGAACATCTCCGGGATGGCGATGACCAAGTACGCGCCGCATGAAGAAAATGCACTCAACCTGATGCGTTTCCTCACCGAGAAGACCGCTCAGCACATGTATGCCGAGGTCAATTTCGAGTATCCGGCCAATCCGGAAGCAGAAAGCTCTGAACTGCTCACTTCCTGGGGTGAGTTCAAGCAGGATGACTTGTCACTGACGGAAGTCGCCAAGTACCGCAAGCGCGCCGCGCAGATGGTCAATGAAGTCGGCTTCAACCAGTAAGGACGCTCGCCGACGGAAAATACCGCCGGACGAGGCGTCATGAACGAAGAGGGGCTGTCGCGATGCGACAGCCCCTCTTCGTTTGCGTAAACCATGTAAAATAGACGCAATTGCAGTTGGCGGGATAGCGAGGAAGTCAGATGACGCAAGGCAAGCGGCTGTTGGCAGAGCAAGGTGCAGGCCTTGAGGGTGCTCCTTTCGCGACAGGGAGTACGGCAGGGGGTTCAACAGTGGGTATTGATACGACAGCAGACGACGCTGCTATTCGGCGCCGACAGCGTCGTCTCGGCACCCATATGGGTTGGTTCGTCACGGCCTGGGGGGTCGCTGCACTTGTTGTCATGCCGGTGTTGGCCATTATCTGGTTGGCACTCTTTGGGGATGATGGCAGTGATCAGGCGGGGGTCGGAATATGGCCACATCTGGCATCTACTGTACTGCCGGATTACGTGATGACCAGCCTTGCGCTAGTCGCAGGCGTGGCGATACTCAGTGGCAGCATGGGTGTGGTCTCGGCTTGGCTGACCACCATGTATCAGTTTCCGATGCGGCGGACCTTTGAGTGGTCGTTGCTGCTGCCGTTCGCGATTCCTGCCAATGTGATCGCCTATATCTATACCGATGTCTTCGAGTACGCGGGACCCTTTCAGGGTGCGCTGCGGGCGCTGTTTGGCTGGAATTCACCTCAGGATTACTACTTTCCCGAGATCAGGAGTCTGGGCGGCGCCATCATCATGCTATCGCTGGTGCTGTTTCCCTATGTCTTCATGCTGGCGCGCTCAGCGTTTCTTGATCAGTCACCTTCGCTGAGAGATGCCAGTCGTACACTGGGCTGCAATGGCTGGCAGAGTTTCTGGCGCGTAGCGTTACCCAGTGCTCGCCCGGCGATTGCCGTCGGGCTGGCGCTGGCCATGATGGAAGCGCTCAACGATTTCGGCACGGTGGACTATTTTGCCGTGCGTTCGCTGACGGCAGGCATCTTTAATGTCTGGCTCAATATGGGCAGCCTGCGCGGTGCCGCCCAGATCGCTCTGTGTCTGATGATCTTCGTGGTAACGCTGATCTGGCTTGAACGCCATGCACGTCGCCGTCAGCGTCAGTTCGGTAAGGGCGATCGCTATCGCCGCTATCAGCGTCCCAGGCTAACTGGCTGGCGTGCGGCACTGGCATCGTTGGCGTGCTTGCTGCCGCTGTTATTCGGCTTTCTATTGCCCGTTGGACTGTTGGCGCGCCACGCCATTCGCTACTTCGATGAGTCGTGGACACTCGACTTCGCCGGCTACGCGCTGAATAGCTTGATGCTGGCGGTCAGCGCTGCAGTGTTGACCCTGATCATTGGTGTATTGCTGGCCTATGCCAAGCGACTGGACCGTACTGCCAGCGTACAGCAGGCACTCAAGTTATCGAGCCTCGGCTATGCCATGCCCGGTGCGGTACTAGGCTTGGGTGTACTAGTACCGCTCGCAGGCTTCGATAATGCGCTTGATAGCTTCCTGCGTGCCAACTTCGGTATCTCCAGCGGTCTGCTGCTGACCGGCACTATGGGCGCGATCATCATCGCTTATGTTGTGCGCTTTCTGGCGATTGCTGCCGGGGCGATCGAATCGAGCCTCGACAAGGTCACGCCATCGATGGACATGGCAGCGCGCTCACTGGGGGAAAATACGCTCTCGACGCTCCGACGCGTGCATCTACCGCTGATTCGCCCCGGTTTGCTGACCGCAGCGCTGGTGGTATTCGTCGATGCCATGAAGGAGCTACCCGCTACGCTACTACTGCGGCCCTTCAACTTTGACACTCTCGCCACGCATGTCTATCAGTACGCTTCTGATGAAATGCTGGAGCAGGCGGCTCTGCCAGCGTTAGTGATTGTTGCAGTCGGTATCCTGCCGGTCATCGTGATCTCGCGCACTATCGTGGCCTCGCGTAGCGAGAGCTAAGTCTAAGTCAGCTAAGTCTGGCGATGCATGAGCTTATTGCCATACAGCAGTTGCTCGTACTGCGTGCTTCGCATAGTGTGCCCTGCTCGATAAATAGCGTGTCTTGCTCAACAAGCACGCGATGAATACCTGTGGATATTGAAGATATGATCAAGCCTTACGTTGCCAAGATGCGTGGCGGGCCTTTAACACGAGGCAAGCCTCATATTGCTGATGCGCTGTGGTCATGGTTGGGTGCCTTTCTTGGCATGGCACTGATTGGCTGGTTGTCTTCGCACTACTTTGCGGTCAGTTCATTGTTGTTGGTGGGGTCCTTCGGTGCTACCTCAGTACTGTTATATGGTGCGCCCCATAGCCCTCTGGCCCAGCCGCGGAATGTGGTAGGAGGTAACATGCTGTCGGCACTGGTGGGCGTGGCCTGCTTTCAATGGCTGGGCGACGGCTGGCTGGCGGCCGCGATGGCAGTCTCGGTGGCATTGTTGGTGATGCAGATGACGCACACTTTGCATCCGCCAGGCGGGGCGACAGCACTGATTGCGGTAATTGGTGGCCCGACGTTGCATTCTTTTGGTTACTGGTATGCCTTGCTGCCCGTAGGGTTTGGATGTGTCGTCATGCTGATGCTGGCTGTGCTGATCAATAATCTCGCCCGTCATCGTCGCTATCCCCTGCACTGGCATTAAGTCAGGTCATTCAGTTCGACAGCGACATGAGTCGTGGTACGTCATCAAGTCGCCTTCTGCAGTCATGCTCGGAAGATGGTAGACTGGGGCATCGCCTGACGCGAGCGACTGGCAGCAGTCCGACGAGGTCTCCCTGACCGACTCCTTCATCTCTGCGCCTGATACGCCTCGCTCCCCCTTCCCGGCACGTGCCCGGCCAGGCGCTATTCCTTAATGATCGACCAGTACGTGGCCGGTCAGCCGAAGAGATATTGATGACTGAGACTACTGCCAATTCCGTCCCGGCTTTTGCCGCCTTGGGGCTGTCTGCTCCTATTCTTAAAGCAATTGCTGAGATGGGCTATACCACGCCTTCTCCGGTGCAGGCAGGCGCGATTCCTGCTGTGCTGGAAGGCCGTGATGTCATGGCTGCCGCGCGTACAGGTACCGGCAAGACCGCTGGTTTTGCACTGCCGCTGGTTGAGCGCCTGAGCCAAAGTACCCCCGCAGGTGCCCGCAAGATCAAGGCCTTGATCGTCACGCCCACACGCGAGCTGGCCGCACAGATCGACGACAACGTCACTGCTTATTCACGTCACCTCAAGCTGCGTAATGCGGTGGTATTTGGCGGCGTGAAGATCAACCCGCAAATCAGCCGTCTGTCGACCGGTGTCGAGATTCTGACGGCCACGCCGGGGCGCCTGCTTGATCTGCACTCTCAGAAAGCCATCGACTTCTCTGATCTTGAAACACTGGTGCTGGACGAAGCTGACCGCATGTTGGACATGGGCTTCATTCACGACATCCGTCGCCTGCTCAAGCTACTGCCGACCAAGCGTCAGACGCTGCTGTTTTCAGCGACGTTCTCCGATGAAATTCGCAGCATGACCAGCAAGCTGCTTAATAATCCGGTTGCCGTGGAAGCTAGTCCGCGTAACTCGGCTGCCGAGAAAGTCGAGCAGCATATCCACACCGTGGAGAAGAGCCACAAGCCTTCACTGCTCAAGCACCTGATCATCAAGGAAGACTGGCGCCAGGTGCTGGTCTTCACCCGTACCAAACACGGTGCCAACCGTCTGGCCACCAAGCTTGAAAAATCAGGTATCAGTGCCGCGGCGATTCATGGCAACAAGAGTCAGAATGCGCGCACCAAGGCGTTGGCTGGTTTCAAGAATGGCGAAGTACGTGTGCTGGTCGCGACCGACATCGCGGCACGTGGTCTGGATATCGAGCAGCTGCCGCAGGTCGTGAACTACGAATTGCCCAATGTGCCGGAAGACTATGTACACCGTATCGGCCGTACCGGTCGCGCCGGTGCCAGCGGGCGTGCCATCTCACTGGTATCCAGTGATGAGCGCAAGGAGCTGAACGGTATCGAGCGTCTGCTCAACGGCAAGCTCAAGCGTGTTGTCGTGGAAGGCTTCGTACCGGAAGTCGATGTCGAGCCGGAACGTGAGCCACGCCAGCCGCGTGGAGGTCAGCGCTCTGGCGCTGCCAAACCGGGTGCCAAGCCAGCCAGTGGTCAACGTTCTAGTGGACAACGCACGGGTGGTCAGCGCTCTGACGGTAAGCCGGCCAGTGAAGGTCGTGGCAATGGCGGCGGCCAGCGTACGGGCGGTCAGCGCTCTGATGGTCAGCGTTCTGGCAGCAAGCCAGCCAGTGAAGGTCGTGGCAATGGTGGCGGCCAGCGTACGGGCGGTCAGCGCCAAGCGACACCGCGTGTTGTGCAGGATGATGATAATCGTGGCAACCGCGCGCCTGCACCACGTGAAATTGATGGTAATCGTGTTGCATCACGCCCAGAGGTTGATGGCAATCGTACATCGGCTGGGCAGCCGTCGAAGGATGAGCAGCCGCGTCGCCGTACTCGTGGGGGCCGTAATCGCTCCAGTGGCGGTAATGGTGGTCAGTCCAGCTGATAGGCCTGATGCCGTAAGTGCTGATTGGTACTCATCTCGGTACTGCACATGAAAAATGCCCCGGCAACCCAATGGTTGCCGGGGCATTTTGTATTCTGAGCGCTTACGAGCAATGGCACATCCGTCATCAGGTCGATGCTGGGTAGATGTCAGACATCCTCTTCCCAATCGATCTCATAATCCGGACCAGTGCCATTGATCACCTCGTCGCCACGCACGCCATCGCCACGCAGGCGAGTATGGATGGCGAGCATGACCAGCACTTCGTTGTCGGGGCGGAAAGGCTGTAGGCCTTGTTCAAACATCATGTTGTTGCGCTCACGCGCCCACTCGCCTGGTGAAAGTTCAGGATAGAGCCCTTCCGCGGGTGCGAACTCGATGAAGGGGTCCATGTTGTAAGCATCGAACAGGCGCGCGAGAGAGTGCTCATCATCATTGATGCCAGTGGTATAGAGCGTGGTCTGGTAATAATCTTGCTCCAGCTCCTTGAGGACGTCGAGTGGGCTGACACCGAAGCTTCTCAAGTCCTCAAGGCTATAATCGCCTAGCTCGAGTAGCTCATCATCGAGCCATTCATCGTCAGGCTGGATCAAGACATGCTTCATCTGACCGTTAGGCAGTGCCCAGGCGATGGCTAGCGGTAGGCTAGAGTCTTCTCCAGTCTCGACGGCGATGAAGGCCGGAAAGTCGCCAGTTTCGGGTTCATACTCGTGCATGATCGTGTCCACAGCAGGTGAAATCGGAAGTAATGGCGTGTTAGCAGGCATGCTGAGTATTTTTCCAGAATGATCTTCCGAATTCAGTCTCAGCAGGTCGGTAGACGGAAGAAGCTCGTGGCGGTGCGGGTGGTGACATCGGCTAATTCGTCAATTTCCATGTCACGCAATGCCGCGACCTCGGCCAGAATCCACACCAGTAGCGAGGGTTCGTGGCGACGGCCTTTTAGCTTTGCTGGCAGGTTGCGTGGCACCAGGTAGGGGCAATCCGTTTCCAGCATCAAGCGCTCCAGCGGAATCTCGCGGCATAGGCTACGTAGATGTTCGCCACGGCGTTCGTCACATAACCAGCCGGTCAGGCCAATATGTAGATCCAAGTCTAGATAACCATAGAGCGTATCGCGCTCGCCGGTGAAACAGTGCACCACGGCATGCGAAATATCGTCGCGCCAATGCGTGAGCATCTCGAGCATCTGGCGGCCAGCATCGCGCTCATGAAGAAAGAGCGGAAGGCCACTTTCAGCGGCCAATGTCAGCTGGGCTTCAAAGGCCTGTGTCTGTTCTTGAGGTGTCGAGAAATTACGATTGAAGTCGAGACCGCATTCACCTACCGCGACCACCTCAGGTTGGCTGAGTAGCTCACGGATACCGCTCTCTACACTACGGTTCCACTGACTGGCATCGTGAGGATGCACGCCCGCAGTGGAAAATAGTCCGTGATAGCGAGCGGCCAGTCCACGCGCATCACGTGAGCCATCGAGACTTGTCCCCGTCAATATCTGCTGTTGAACACCGGCAGCACGAGCCCGCAGAAGCACACCTTCGATATCACTGGCGTAGCTTTCATGCGTCAGGTTGGCACCGATATCCACTAGTGGCATTGGGCTAGCGAAGCGTAGCTCCGGCGCCAAGCGAGTCAGAGCTTCCTTTCTCCCTTCTTCGTCAAGGGACAGGTCCGCACATTCATCAGCAAGTGCGACGTCAGAGAGACCATCAACGGAATAGCGCGGCAGAGCAGCGGGGTCGGCATGCGGGAGAAGTGCGGACATCAGATACCCTTGAATCACGGTAAGACAGAGGAGGTAGGCATGGGGAAGATAGTCATGGAACAGGCAAACAATACAAGGAGCGGCCAAGCAGACCATTGTGCGGTCCGCCATTCTACCTAAGCCGAGCCTGTATTTCAGTCTTCGATCGTTATTGCAGATAACGCGAACGTTGTCTGTGCATCGCCTGCACGTCATGCCTCGGGTAGAATGGCCTCATTCACCAGCGAATCTCGCTGGCGACGGCTCCCGCCGTCAGATTCCCACTTCCTCCGTGGCCTTCCCGGCCATGGACACGTCACGAGTCGCTGTTGCACATGGCATTGTTACGACTGGAAAATCTTCAGCTGGCCTATGGTCACCACGTTTTGCTCAATGGCGCCGACCTTGTGGTCGAGCGCGGTGAGCGCCTGGCACTTGTTGGCCGTAACGGCACGGGCAAGTCCACGCTGCTCAAGCTGATTACCGGCGAGTTCCAGGCGGACGCCGGTGAAATATGGAAGGCACCTGGCCTCAAGATCGGTGTGTTGTCACAGGACCTGCCGGCTCCAGAAGGCCGCACCATCTTTGATATCGTCGCAGAAGGGCTCCCGAAGGCCGGGGCCTTGTTGGCCGAGTACCATCATCTGGTCAGCGATCCGGACCCGGATCTCAAGCGCCTTGAACACGTTCAGGTCGCGCTGGAAAGCGTCGATGGCTGGCAGTTCCAGCAACGCATCGACAACGTGCTGACCCGGCTAGGTCTGCCGGAAGATACGATGATGGAAGACCTGTCGGGTGGCTGGCGTCGTCGTGTGGCTCTAGCGCGTGCATTGGTGTCTGACCCTGACTTGCTGCTGCTCGATGAGCCGACCAACCACCTGGATCTCGACACCATCGCCTGGCTGGAAGAGCAGGTCGCCGCCTTCTCTGGCGCCGTGCTGTTCATCACGCACGATAGGGCCTTCCTCAAGCGTCTTGCTACCCAGATTCTGGAGCTGGATCGCGGCCGTCTCGGACGTTATCCAGGCGACTACGAAGGCTACCAAGCTCAGAAGCAGCATGAGATGGACGTCGAGGCGAAGGAGAACTCCGAGTTCGACAAGAAGCTGGCTCAGGAAGAAACCTGGATCCGGCAGGGGGTCAAGGCGCGCCGCACCCGTAACGAAGGCCGCGTACGTGCACTGGAGAAGATGCGTGATGAACGTGGCCAGCGCCGCGAAGTGCAGGGCCGTGCGCGTATCGCCGTCGACACCGCCGAGCGCAGTGGCAAGCGGGTCGTGGAGCTGGAAAATGTCAGTTATCGCTACGATGAGACGCAGGATCAGTGGGTTATCCGTGACCTGAGTGTCGAGATTCAGCGCGGCGACAAGGTCGGTCTGCTGGGTCGCAACGGCGCGGGCAAGACGACACTGTTGCATATTCTGCTCGGCCAGCTCGAAGCCAGTGAAGGCAAGCGCATCGAAGGGACCAAGCTGCAGATCGCTTACTTCGATCAGCTGCGCAAGGGCCTCGACATGGAAGCCACCGTCTACGATAACGTCGCGCGCGGCAGCGACCGTGTCACGGTTGGCGGGCGTGACATGCACGTGATGAGCTATCTGCAGAACTTCCTGTTCACGCCGGACCGTGCCCGTCAGCCGGTGCGCTCGCTGTCAGGTGGTGAATCCAATCGCTTGCTGCTGGCGCGTCTGTTCACCATGCCGGCCAACGTGCTGGTACTCGATGAGCCGACCAACGACCTGGATGTCGAGACGCTGGAGCTGCTGGAAGAGCTACTGCTCGACTTCGACGGCACTGTGCTGTTGGTTTCTCACGACCGTGCCTTCATGGACAACGTGGCCACCAACATTCTGGCCTTTGAGGGTGAAGGACAGGTTACACCTTATGTCGGTGGTTACAGCGACTGGGTGCGTCAGGGCGGACGTCTGCCGTCTGCCCCCTGGGAGCAGGAACGCGAGCGTCAGGAAAAGCATCGGCGCGAAGCTCGCGAGGAAGATGAACGCCGTCAGCGTGAGGAAGCCAAGGCGCAGCAGGCGAACAAGAAGGTCAAGTTGGCCTACAAGTTTCAGCGTGAGCTTGATTTGATTCCGGCGGTCATCGAGAAACTCGAGGGCGAGATCGCAGCGCTTGAGGCGTCTATTGCAGCACCGAGTTTCTATGCTGGCGAGGCGACGGCCATTACCGCCACGCTTGAGAAGCTCAGTCACAAGCAGAAAGTGCTGGAAGAAACAATGGAGCGTTGGATGGAACTCGAAGCTATGCAGGAAGGCTGATAGACGACACCGAGTACCATGTCGTCACAACAAGGGCTGCCCAT
>NZ_JEMF01000124.1 GCF_000591415.1 Cobetia crustatorum
GGCCGCGAATATTCGCGGCCTTTTTTCATTCTCCACTCAGCGTCAGACACAGGCTGCGGCTACCGCCGTGGTCGCGGTGTTCGCCGAGCCAGATGCCTTGCCAGGTGCCGAGGGCGAGGCGGTTGACGCCGCGACGGGCTTCGACAGGTAGCGTGAGCTGATGTCTGGTAGATTGATTAAAGAATATGTGGATTAACATTGATTAAGTATCATCTATAGTTTCACACTGCATGCGTATGAGCTATATTCATAAGGTGAAGAGGAGAATATTATGAATATTGATAGAATACTAAAAAATGTGGGTTTGAGAAAAAGGTCGTTATCAGAAAAAGTTAACCAAAAAGTAATGGGTGGTTATAAGCCTAGCAATACGGCGAAAAAAGTTTCAGGCAAGGTCTCTGCTCATAAATTTAATGTGATGATGATATCTGCAAAGGGTAAGGCGCAGAGTTTTAAGGATCATAGGAATGACTCAGAAATATAATAAAATCCATGAAAAGTTAGTGATAAATGAAAACGATTTTGAAGGTATGATAGCGTACTCTATATATAAGAAAGAAAAGCGAGATGCTATCAAGAAAGGTTTCGATGTGGATGAATTTACGAGATTAAAATTGCAGGCGAATGAGATAAAGAAATATAAGAAAGAGGCGAATGAATTAATTAATATCTTTTTACAAACTGCAATAGATGAAAAGATTGTTAGTATAAGATCTCAAGCTTTTGAAAGTTTTGAAAAAATAGCTCAGGCAGAGATGGCCTCTAAGCCAATTTGGAAGAAGTTTACCCGCTGGCACAATAATGGTGCTGCAGGTATGTTCGGAAATCTGTGGACAGCTATCATTATCGCCTTGTTTGTTTTTATTATGTCTGATCCAGATGATTGGAAAAGAACTAAAGACAATGCTGTTGATAATACATTTAGTGTTGTTGAGAAAGTCGTGAATGAGCTAAATGGGCTGATAGTAGAAAACGATTAAGCTGTTTTTAAAACTTGTGCATAGCATATGAGTGGTTGATGCTGCGAAATGACTCTAGTTTTTATATTTTATATTAATATTAAATTTCAATTACTATTCCCCACTCAGTGTTAAATACACACTTCGGCTACCACCGTGATCGCGGTGTTCGCCAAGCCAGATGCCTTGCCAGGTGCCGAGGGCGAGGCGGTTGACGCCGCGGCGGGCTTCGACGGGCAGGGTGAGCTGGGTGCCGAGCAGGCTGGCGAGCACATGCGCGGGCATGTCGTCGTCGCCTTCGAGGGTGTGGCGGAAGTAGGGCAGGTTGCCGGGCACCAGGCGGCGCAGGAAGGCGTCCATGTCGTGGCGTACGTCGGGGTCTGCGTTCTCGTTGAGGGTCAGCGAGGCGGAGGTGTGCAGCAACTGCACATGCAGCAGGCCGACGCTGACGGGTGGCATTTCGGCTAACGCCTGCTCCACCTCGTCACTGATGAGGTGAAAGCCGCGCTTACGTGCGGAGAGGGTGAGGGTGTCACGGTGCCACATGAGAAGTCCTGCCTGTTGTTGATTCAGTACATGCTAAACATGCCGCGCCAGAACGCAAAAGGCCAGCCCCTGAGGGCTGGCCTTTTTTGCTGCACTGATCGGGCGTTGTGTGGCGCGCTTGATCAGCCTGTCGTGCTGGCGGCGGCTTCGCTGACAGTGCGACGTGCGGCCTTGGCAGTGACACGTTCCGGCTCGTTCTTGCCGATTTCGCGTGCCAGCCAGTCGGCGAGCAGGCGCACACGGGTCGGGATCGGGCCGCGCGGTAGCAGCATGCCGATCTCGACCGGCGGAATTTCGTCACATTCCAGACGCTTGAAGGACTGGCCGTTGCGTTCGCTGAGCGAGTTGACCCAGTCAGTCGGCAGCACGGCGCGAATCAGGCCATCAGCGACGTAGTCGGTCAGCACTTCGAGGTCATCGGACTGGATGTGATTCGGACGCGGGTCTTCCGGGTGACGCGACAGCGAGGTACCGGAGACGAGCGGTTCGAGTTCACCCCACGGCAGCTCGTCAGGATTCTCGACGTGAGAGGCGGCGTAGGCCGCTTGCTGCCACTGGGTCAGCGGGCGGAAGACGTGCGTGCTGCCGGCCAGATGCGGGAAGCCGATCACCAGGTGCGGCTGGTTTTCGAGAATCTCGCGGCCGTTGTGCCACAGCTTCAGCTTGATATCGACGCCATCGTGCTCTGACAGGAAGCTTGTCAGCGCGCGGCCCAGGAAGTGACGCCCGAGTGCCGGTGTGGCGTGAATACGAATGGTGCCCGTGAGATCAGACTGACGATCTTCGATGGCGCGATGTGCCTCGTCATCGAGGTTGGCCATCGATCGGGCGTATCGGTATAGCGTTTCGCCAGCTTCCGACAGGCGAATGCCGCGGTGGCCACGTTCGACCAGACGAGTGCCGAAGCGACCCTCGAGGGCATCGAGACGACGGCTGACGGTGGACTTGGGCAGGCGCAGACGTTCTGCGGCGCGGGACAGGCTGCCAAGGTCTGCCACCATCAGGAAGGTGTTATAGGCGTCGATATCGCTCATCGAATAGGTCCGGTTGTTCAGTGGGTCGGGGTGCGCCATCAAGGAAACACCCACCTTGTCACGAGCCTCGCAAGATGCTCGCAGCAGCGCGTGGCGCTGCACAACGGATTGCCTGTCGATGACCGTGCCCCTCTTTCCGGTGTTCGTGATACCGGCAAAGACACGCTCATCGATCAACAATCGGATAGTGCATTACGTACGACATGTCAGGGATATGCCGGCTCAGGTACAGGGAGTGGACCTATAAAAAAGGAGGATCACTCTGAGCAGGCTAACTATATCATTGCTATGCCAAGGTTGCATCTGACGAATCCAGGTATTGCGCGACTCCGGTATCAGCAAGGCGCGACGATCAGGGGGGATACCGTCCCTGTACGACATTCTTTTCTACTGCCCTATCGGCTCAGACGTCAGATAAAGGAGATGGTTCCGTATCTGATGACAGACAGGTGCCATAAAAGCGCCTTGATGACTGATGGCGTACGCATAAAGCGCCATCAGCGACACATGGGCATCTTTTCAGTCTTGTCACACGCTGCCCATCAGCTGGGCCACGCCACCATGACAAGACCACTGAGCAGAATCGCCAGTCCCGCCAGTCGCCAACCTCCCGGACGCTCGCCAAGATACAGAATGCCCAGCAGTACTCCGATGGGAATCGAGAGCTGTCTGAGCGCTACCACTTGGCTGACGTTGCTGCTCATGGCCATGGCGACCAGCACTAGCCCGTAGGTGCCCATCATCATGATGCCCGTCAGGCAGGGCCACATATCGATTTGGCGGAGAATAAGGCGCATTTCACGCCGTTCGTCAGGGATGAGCGCGACTATCGGTAGCATCCATGCGGCTGATGCGAGCGCTTGTAACACCATGAAGCTGGCGCCGGCCTGTATGGCAGACATGCCTGAGACGCCAAGTACGTCAACGGCCTGCTTGTCGACCAGTGAATAGCCGGTAGTCCCCAGTGCGGCGAGCAGGACAAAGCCGAGTGCTGGCAGGGCAACGCGGGAGCTGGTCGGCACTCGCGAGCCTCGCGGCATCAGTAGCGCACCGAGCATGATCAGCATGAAGCCCGTGAGGTGCAGTCCACTCGGCCAGGGTTCCAGCGCCAGCATCAGGCCCACGACAGGCACCATCACTACCGGAAGTGCGCGTGCCAGTGGATAGAGCAGGCTGATGTCACCACGCGCATAGGCCCAGGCTAATCCGCCCATGTAAAGCGCCTGACATAGCCCTGATGCTGCTAGCCAGCCCCAGAAAGCCATGGGCGTCTGGCTGATGCTCCAACCGCTCCACAATAGAATCGGGAGATAGAGCAGTCCGCCATACAGCATCGCGAGATTGAAGAAGGCTAGTGAAGGACGCCCACGCTTGCCGAGCAGGTTCCAGCTGGCATGCAGTACGGCTGATACTCCCAGTAATGTCAGCGCTAGCGGAGGAATCGAGAAGGCGGGGTCGGGTACGGACGATGGCAGGCTCATGCGGATTCCCTCTGCCAAGACTGGCATTGACGATCGTGATCATCATTGGCATGGCCATGGAGTGTGCTGCTTCTGCGCAGAGGGCCCGGCTCGGAATGTTGCGCGGTGAGCTGATGTTGTTCGATAAGGTCATGTGGCGCGCTTGGAGAATGATGTCGTGGCATGAGCGTGGCTTGTATGAGACCCGTGTAGGACGTCGGTGAATGCGGGATGGTGGAAGTCGCTGGCGGCACGCGAAATGCGTGGCGCTGTTCTAGCATGGCTCAGCGAGGTGTCGACTGCATGTGATGTAGGGTGTTCTTTTACGTTACGTTTTCGGGCTGATGTCACTGGGTGAATATCTTTTGAGACGTGGCGTGTGTTTCGTGGCTGATGAAGGTAGAACACGGCGTTGGGAGGTGACTGCCGAAGGTCGGCGGTGCCTGTGGGAGGCCGACAGGCTGTGCTACCATCGCGACCAAATGTTGGGTGCGATAGCTCATCGCGCTTGGCTCGGTATTCATGTTCCCGCCACTGGCGGGTGATAGCCCGGATAAGGAAGGATGCATGGCGCTACTGAAGATTTTTGTCGGCACGATGTATGGCGGTTCACTGGATGTGGCCGAGCAGGTGCAGCCGTTGTTCGAGCAGGCAGGGTATACGGTCGAGGTGCTGGATCAGCCGACGCTGACTGACCTGACCGAGACGCGCCTGATCTGGCGCTATTCGTCACCTCCACCACCGGCAGTGGCGATGTGCCCGGTAATCTCACCGGCTTTCTCAATACGCTCAGCACTGAGTCACCCGCACTCGATTGGTTGCGCTATGGGATGATCGCGCTGGGCGATAGCTCCTACGGTGAAACCTATTGCGGCGCTGGCCGTCATCTTGACGAGCGCCTGGCGGACCTCGGTGCCACGCGTCACGGTGAGCGCCTCGAGATTGATGCCATGGAAACCTTCATGGCTGATGATGCGGCGCTGCCGTGGGTCGAGGCATGGATTCCGACCCTGCCGGCGACTGCCTGATTTCCCGCGTAACGTACTCCAGAGACTGATTGCATGACGAAACTGAAATCTGATCATCCCCGCGCGCGTAATCTGACGCCGCAGCGTGTCTCGGTATTGGCGGGTCTGGCGGTGGTGATGGTCGCCAATGTGCCGCGCTTCCTGATGAGCGGCGATAACACCCGTCTCATGCTGATCGTGGGCTTTGCCGTGGCGATTACCGCACTAGGCGTCTACATCTATCGTCAGCTGCCGGATACCGCCAAGGGCGAAGTGCCGATGCTGATGCGCCGCCTGCTGGTCTGGATGGTGGTCGGGCTTGCCGCAATGGCAGCCTTCAACTTCGCCGCGCCGATGCTGGACCGTGTGCAGGAAGGTAGTCTTGAAGTGCTGGTGGATGGCCTGACGCTGGGCTTGGTCGCGCATGTGATCAGCCTGTGGATGCACCGTGGTCGCAACGACAAGTAAGACGCTCGGTCTCATACAAACGAGAACGCCCGATCATCACTGATCGGGGCGTTCTCGTTTTTGTTCTCAGCAATGGTCGTGAGGTATCACTTGCTGAGGGTGTAGCAGGGCACGTAATCGGTGCCTGGCAGCTTCATGCGTCCCTGGGCCACGAAGGATGTCAGCAATGCATCCAGGCGATGCATCAGCTCTGGCTCAGCAGTCAGGCGGAAGGGGCCATCGCGCTCGATCTCTTCGATGCCTTCCTTCTTGACGTTACCGGCGACGATGCCTGAGAAGGCGCGACGCAGGTTGGCGGCCAGTTCATGCACCGGTTGATTGCGGTGGAGCGCAAGGCCCGTCATGTTGGTATGCGTCGGTGCAAACGGCTGCTGGAAGTGCGGGGCAATGTGCAGGCGCCAGTTGTAGTAGAAGGCGTCATGATGGCTGCGGCGGAACTCGGCCACTTCATCAATGCCCGCGCGCATGGTGCGGGCCACTTCAACCGGATCATCGATGATGATGGTGTAGCGCGCGCGCGCTTCCTCACCCAGGGTATAGGTGATGAATTCGTCGATCTGCTGGAAATATTCAACGCTGGCTGCCGGCCCCGTGAAGATGACCGGGAAAGGCAGCCCCTCGTTTTCCGGATGCAGCAGAATACCCAGCAGATAGAGAATCTCTTCTGCGGTGCCCACGCCGCCCGGGAAGACGATGATGCCATGCGCGGTGCGCACGAAGGCTTCAAGGCGCTTCTCGATGTCCGGCATGATGATCAGTTCATTGACGATCGGGTTCGGCGACTCAGCCGCGATGATGCCCGGCTCCGACACTCCCAGATAACGCCCTTCCTTGCGACGCTGCTTGGCGTGCGCGACGTTGGCGCCTTTCATCGGCCCCTTCATCGCACCGGGGCCACAGCCGGTGGAGATGTCGAGTTCACGCAGGCCGAGGTGGTAGCCCACGTCCTTGGTGTACTCGTACTCTTCGCGGTTGATGGAGTGGCCACCCCAGCAGGTGACGAGACTCGGCTCACGCGAGGCCTTGAGGGCACCGGCATTACGCAGGATATGGAACACCGCGTTGGTGGTGCCTTCGGTGGTCGAGAGATCAAAACGCGGTGTGTTCTGGATCTCGTTGGCCACATAGACGATATCGCGCAGCACGCTGGAGAGATGCTCGCGGATGCCGCGAATCATCTTGCCATCGACAAATGCATCGCCCGGTGCGTTATCCAGCTTCAAGCGAATGCCGCGATCCTGCTGCAGCACTTCAATCTCGAAGGTCTTGTGGGCGTTGAGCACCGAGACGCTGTCATCGGTCTGACTACCGCAGTTCAGTACTGCCAGCGCACAGCGGCGCAGAATGTCATGCAGGCCATTGGAGGAGGTGTCGCGCAGGCGATTGACCTCATCCTGAGACAGCACTTCCAGGCTGCCTTCCGGCGAGATGATGGTCGATACCAGCGTAGAGCTGGTATCGCGTGAATAAGTGGTGGCTTCACTGGTGACAGAATTCATGGCCGTCTTCCTTGTGTCAGGCGCCCACGGTGGTCTGGGCGCGTTTCCGGACTTCTGTCCAGAGTTCGCCGATGCGTTCGCGGTCATCCACGCTCATGCTGTCTTGTGCAAAGGCGTGATGCATCCACTCTTCAAAGGTGGCGTCAAAATCTTCCGCGACCACGTCATCGGCGGCGTAATCGGCGTTCTCGAGCACCAATTCCACCTGGGGGATCATGTAACCCAGTGGGAACAGGTCAACTTCAGCGCATTCGCTTTCCATCGCGAGCAGCGCCTTGTGAATGGCTTCGCCGCGTGCGGCCAGAGGATCAAGCATCGGGAGCATCTCGTGATTCGAGCCAGTGCTCCAAGGCACCGGCAAAGACAAATAAAAAGGGCAGAGGGTGGCACTTATTCCGAAGCACGCGGCCGCGGAATATTGGCCAAGGCTGCACTCGGCAATTCTTGCTCAACAATGCCTCGATGCTAACACGCGAGAGTGCCACCGCGCAGCGCTGCGCATAGGCGCTGGCTCTGATAGAATCATGGGCTTTGCGGGTCGGTGGCACCTGTGCAGACATTCAGGCAGCTATTCGGCAACACGACGCGCCGAGTCGCGTCCCCCGTTCGTGAGTGGTCAGTGCCTCCATGTTCAATGCCCAGTATTTTCGTACCTTCATCACTCTGGTGGAGACCGGCAGCTTTACCCATACCGCACGCAAGCTGGAAATGACCCAGCCTGGCGTCAGTCAGCATATCCGCAAGCTGGAGCAGTACCTGGAGCGCTCGTTGCTCAATCGTCAGGGACGCAAGTTCTCGCTGACGTCGGCAGGACGTCGCTGCTACGACTACTCCATCAAACTGTTTGCTGAGCACACCCAGTTCATGCACTCGCTGGATGATGACTCTCCTGATAGCGGTGAATGCCGTGTGGCCAGTCCCTCAAGTGTCGGGCTGATGTTCTACCCGTTCACGCTGGGCTATCAGCAACAGCATCCGGGCCTGACGGTAAGCTACAGCTTTGCCTACAATTCCGAGATCGTGCAGGACGTGCTGGCCGGTCGCTTTGACCTCGGTATCGTCACCGAGCCGGTCAAGCATCCTGATCTCAACTTTGAGTTATGGCATCAGGAGCCGCTGTGTCTGGTGGTGCCGGCTGATTTTGCCGGTAACAGCCTCAACGAGCTGATGGCGCTGGGCTTCATGAATTACGCGGACGGCGTCAACAACGCCAGTGCGTTGCTGCGCGCCAATTTCACGGGCGAGTTCCGCTCCATGAGCCACTTCCCGCAGCAGGGCTTCACCAACGACATCGGCATGGTGCTGGACGCCGTGGCGCGTGGCCTGGGCTTCACGGTGGTCTCGCGTACCGTGCTTGAGACCTCGCCGTGGCAGCGTCAGGTGCGAGAGATGCCACTGACCGAGGCGGTTTACGAGAATCTGTATATCGTCACGCGGGACAACGCCGAAGTGCCGCGTCGCTACGAGCAGCTGTTGGGTGAATTCCGCCTGCAACGTCGTAATACGCTGTATGGCTACGCCGATGCGCCAGACAGCTTCGACAACATGGATTTCGATCGCATGGTGTAACGCCACGGCACGCTTGATGACGTCGCGTGTGATCAAGTGGCGTTATCATCGAAAGCCCGCTCCCCAGGAGCGGGCTTTTTTGTGGCTATAGTGCTCACATAGATACGACGGATGACGATGAGATGCACTGAATGCGTCTTGCGTGATCTGGGACATCTCGCGGGGTGCATGGCGGGCGCAACATGGCAGGTCGACATTCCTGCATCTCTGGATTCCGCATTGTGGACCCCGATATCGACCAAGGCCTGATGCGAGAGGCCAGTCGACATGGGAAGCTGATATGAGTGCCTACTGATGCTTCACCTGACGCGCTCAGCACATGGCTCTTGGCGCGTAGCTCTTAGCTCTTAGCACATAGCTCTTGGCACACCGCCATTTCCTTTCGCTGCCATGATTCCCCCAGCGCTTGCTCGTTCATGGTATTCACCTGTCACTGAGGTACTTGTCGCCGTGTCTTCGCCTTTTTCTCGTTCTGCTGGCTCCGTTACTGCTGGTCCTGTCACCTCTGGCTCTGATGATGGTTCGGCCACTGCTGGCATGGCACCGGCTCAGGAAACGTTCTCGCTGTTGTCACGCATGGAAATCAGTGAGCTGGACGAGACGTCGCGTGCCGAGCTGGCACGTCGCTGTCGCTGGCAGGGGTGGGAATCACGCCACATGAGCGCCGCCAAGGCCGCCGAGCTGATTCAGGATGGCATGACGGTCGGCATGAGTGGCTTCACGCGCGCAGGAGAGGCCAAGGCCTTGCCGCTGGCGCTGGTCGAGAAGGCACGTCGTGAGCCATTCTCGATCACGCTGATGACGGGTGCTTCGCTGGGCAATGACCTTGATGGCCAGATGGCTGATGCGCATATGCTGGCGCGGCGCATGCCATTCCAGGTGGATCCGGTGCTGCGCCGCGCGATCAACGCAGGCGAGGTGATGTTCATTGATCAGCATCTGTCGGAAACGGTCGAGCTGCTGCGCAATCATCAGCTGAGCGACATGAACGTCGCCGTGGTTGAGGCCTGCGCCATCACTGCCGATGGCGGTATCGTGCCGACGACGTCGGTGGGTAACTCGGCCAGCTACGCCATCCTGGCCGACAAGGTCATCATCGAGCTGAATCTGGAGTCGCCAGCCGCGCTGGAAGGCCTGCACGATATCTATATTCCGCAGATGCGCCCGAGTCGTCAGCCGATTCCGATCGTCGCGCCAGACTCGCGCATCGGCACGCCCTATATCCCCATCGACCCTGACAAGATCGCTGCCATCGTGCTGACGTGCGGGCATGACAGCCCCTCCAGCTGCGCGCCGGGGGATGTCGACACACAAAGGATTGCCGGCCATCTAGTCGAGCTTTTGAAGCAGGAAGTGGTGCTCGGACGGTTGACGCCATCTCTGCTGCCATTGCAGGCCGGTATCGGCAGCATGGCGAACGCAGTGATGAGTGGCTTGAAGGACGGGCCGTTCGAGCACCTCACCATGTACTCAGAGGTGCTGCAGGACTCCACCTTTGACTTGCTGGATGCCGGCAAGCTCGACTTCGCGTCCGGCTCCTCCATTACCGTCACGGAGGAGCGTGGTCGTACGCTGTGGAAAGATCTGGAGCGCTATCGTGATCGCCTGATCCTGCGCCCGCAGGAGCTGTCCAATCATCCGGGTATCGTGCGTCGTCTAGGGGTGATTGCGGTGAATACCGCACTGGAATTCGACATCTACGGCAACGTCAATTCCACCCATGTGTGTGGCACGCGGATGATGAATGGCATCGGTGGGTCAGGGGATTTCGCGCGCAACGCACAGCTTTCGGTCTTCATCACCAAGTCGCTGGCCAAGGGCGGGGATATCTCGAGCGTGGTGCCGTTTGCCAGTCATGTCGATCACACCGAGCACGATGTCGATATTCTGGTGACCGAGCATGGACTGGCGGACCTGCGCGGCTTGCGCCGCGTGAGCGTGCCGAGCTGATCATCGAGCATTGCTCAGACCCCAGCTATCGTCCGGCCCTGCGCGCCTACTTCGAGGAGGCTTGCCAGCGGGGCGGGCATACGCCGCATTGTCTGGAGCAGGCGCTCAGCTGGCATCGTGAGGTTGAAGTTCACGGCCACATGCGCGCGATGCGTTCACTGCTGGATGCTCGAGCCTTGGCCTGAATTCACCACGGCCTTCCTTTGACGGGGCCTTGTTTAACATTCCTCGCGGATAGAATTGTGAGGGACTCCAGTTTTCTGAACATGTTTTGCTAATGGGGGCTTAAGCTGCTTCACCTAGAGTGGGGACGTTGGCTCGCGGACTGCTGCGCCGTGAGTCTGTCGTTCTCCAGGAGCCCCTCCATGTCCCCCACATCCGTACTACTGACCATCAGAACCAACAGTGTTCTCAAGACCGGCGCACAGTGGCTGGAAAAGAAAGCCAAGCGGATGATGATCGGGGCACTGGAACGAGTGTTGCCGGTGCCCGAGTCGCTGGCCGCTGATCAACTTGCGTCCATTCAGCGCATCTTGATCATTCGCCCCAATTTCCGTATTGGCAATGCCTTGATCAGTACGCCGATCATTGAGTCTCTCCAGCGCCACTTTCCGGGGGCCAGCATCGACATGCTGGCCACTGACAAGACCGCCGTGCTGTTCGAGAATTTCGGACTTGGGCAGGTGCATTGCGCTTCGCGTCACGCCATCACGCGTCCGTGGCAGGCGGTGAATCTTATCCGCTCACTGCGCCGCGAGCGCTATGATCTGGCGCTACAGCTCAATACCGGTTCGTTGTCAGGGTTACTGGTTGGCAAGACGATCGGCGCACGTCATACCATGGCGCTGCCCTATAAGGGGCGGACCTGGTTCGATGTCGCAATAGCGCCTGGACCGGGCAATCTGCATTCCTATCAGGTGCCGGCGCTGTTCGCGACCGCGCTGGGCGTCAGCTGTCGTGAACGCCCGGTGCTCAGATTGAGCGAGGAAGAGGTTTGTCAGGCACAGCGCTTGCTTGCCTCCCAGCTTGGACGGGAGAGTGAGGGTGCACTGGAGAGTGGAGAGGGCGGCGCAAAGAATTTCGTGGCTCTGTTTGTCGGTGGCCACCTCGACAAGCGTTGCCCGCCCGCTTATTGGGAGGCATTGATTGCGCGCCTTGAAGCGGGAGGTAAACCTTATGTGGTCTTTCTGGGCCCGGAGGAATTCCGGTTGGCCCCCCGTCTGGGCGCGCTGATGCAGGACTCTCGCCACGGCCTGCTACTGACACCGCGTCCGCTACGCGAGTTTGCGGCGCTGCTGAGCCAAGCCGCTATCTTGATCACTCCGGATTCCGGGCCGATGCACATGGCTGTGGCACTTGATGTGCCCACCATTACGCTTAGTAGAACTCGCCGCTCTCAGCGCTTCCTGCCCCAGGGGGCACTGCATCGCATCATCACCACGCTGGCACCAGAAGACGTGATGGCGATGCTTCAGGCCCGGCCAGCCGCACTGGCGTGAACGTGGCCTCTTCCCTCAGTTGCCAGTGTCATTGATCGAGGCCATTTTCGAGGCGTTCATCTTCACATTCCGGGCTGCCCATCTCGTACTCACGACATAGCATCGGACGGCGATCATAGATGGTGCACATCAGCGTTTCGCGATCGACAGCGGCACACCAGCCGTCGTCGAGGCGGCGCATGACTTCTCCGCCCCATTCATCCTCATCGATGAGGTAATCAGGCACCCCGGTATCGGTGAGCAGAATGACCTCGAGACGACAGCAACATGCCTGGCAGTTGCTACAGGCAATCTCGGCGGGTGGTGGGGTGGCAGTCTCATGGCGGGCAGCGTCAGGAGTGGCATGCGAAACATCGGTGATGGGAATGTTCATGGAGGTCTGTATCAGTAGCACGGCATGAGACGAGGTGCCGAAAAAGGGGAGCAGTGACGTGACGGCGTTCATGACGCAAGTCGCGCCTCTGCAGCAGGCGGCAGTGAAACATACTCCGCGAGTGAGCGCATGTCTGCCGCCTGAGGATCGCCTGGCGTCGTATTACTTGTAGACCTTGTTGATGCCATCCCAATAGCCTTCGGGATCACGATCGCCGGTCATGTCATACAGCTGATAACGGCGATTGAGGCGTGCGCCACCATCACGTGTCAGCGGTGCCCATGCCAGGCCAGTGTTGCCCTTGCTGGAGGTCGTGAAGAAGGCGTCCAGCGGAATGCTGACGTACAGGCCCTTGTCGAAGCTACCCTCGCCATAATCGTCGCCGGCATCGGTCATCGTCGCCCAGGCACCAATATTGACCCCATTGGAGAAGCTGCGTGAGACATCCAGCGTGGCACCGATATCACCAGCCAGATAACGTCCTACCGAGCCCTTGACCAGCACGTCGTGCCAGTCGGTTTGCCAGTAGGCGGTAGCGTGGCCGGTGGTGACGGTGTAATCGCGCAGGCCAAACTGCTGGTCGAAGTCACGCTGACGTACGCGGTTGATATCCAGTCCCAGCGCCAGTGCGCTGTTCATCGGGCGATAGAGTACCTCGGCGCCGACACCGGCATACATCATCTCGAGAATGCCGCCGTAGGCCTGTGAGTACCAATCACGTCCGAATTGATAGGTACGGGTGTACTGCAGGTTATCGATACCGGCATCCGTCTCTTTCAGATACTCACCGATGAAGGTACGCACACGCGGTAGATCAGAATCGGCGATGTATTCGTAATCATCGAAGTTATCGAAGAGCTGATAAGTCGCGGAGCCGGAGAACCAGCCATTGCGGTCGGTGCGCCACAGGGCATCGAGACGCAGGTAGAGCTGATAGAGGTAGCCGTCAGGGCCGCCGAAGTTTTGATTGACGCCCGGCGAGACACCCCAGCTGAACCCGCCGGGTTCACGGTCGAGCAGAGTGCGGCTGGTGCTGGCATCGTCGCTTGCCTCGGGAGAGGCGGCGCGTGCGTGATGGAATGCTCGTACTCGGCATCGAAGCGGCGATCATTGGCTGCGGCCACGAATGACTCACGCGGATGATCGTCCTCACGCAGTGCCAGGCCATTGCTGCTCAGGCGGTAGCGGAAGGTGGTGATGCTGGCGGGCAGGCGATTGTGCAGCACGCGATTGGCACGGCCTTCGGCTTGCAGGTCCTTGCGGAAGCGCGTGGCTTCGGCCTCGATGATCAGAGTGTCACCATTGACGCGCAAACGTGAGACTTCAAGGCCGGTCTGGGCGCGCAGCGTATCGGCCAGCGCATCCCAGTCCACGGTGTCGAGACTGATGTCGGGGTTGGTGGAAGCGTTTGCCGCAGCCTCCGGCGCGGTATCAGCGTCTAGCGTCAATAGAGTGCCGGCGGCCTCACTGTTGGCATTACTGTAGGTCTCATGGCCAGCATTACCGTTGGCGTTGACGAGACCACCGGCCAGTGATGGCTCAGGGCTGTCAGTTGGCGCAGGGCTGTCAGTTGGCTCAGGGCTGTCAGTTGGCGCAGGGCTGCTCGCTGTGGGGCGATTGACGTCATTCAATGAACGAACACGGAAAGCCTCTGGCGTTTGGTCGTTGCGATAGCGATGTTGCGTGCTCGGCGCGACGGCTTCTGGCGTGCCGTCATCCTTGTCTTGTGAGAGTCCCGCCAGATTGGTCGATAGCGATAGACCGAGCATGGCGGTATTACCGCGCTCCCAGCCACCGTGCAGCGAGAGAGTGTCGTTGACCTTGACGGTCGCGCCAAGATTGATTGGCGAGTCCTGATTGATCTCGACCGTCAGCGGCTCGTCAGAATAGTCGTTGCCTTCGTACTCAAGCTTCAAGGTCAGCGGGTCCCAGGGCGTCTGATATTCGATGCCGCCGAAGGCAGACGGGCGGCCACTGAACATGCTGCCAATCGAGAACTCCCCGCCGTCACTGCCGCCGGAATCACCACGGCTGCTGAAACGATCACCCACCACGTTGAGCGGATTTCCGAAGTCGCCACGATTGCCCAGATAGCCCCAGCCGAGCCCCAGGCTGAAATCGAAATCGCCGTAGCGTTTGCTGGCGACGAGATATTCCGAGCTGAACAAGCCAGTACCGCCAAGATCTCGCAGCCCCACCGCGACTTCCGGTTGATAGCGGCCTTCTTCCCACAGTCGGAACTTGGTATCGAAGGATTTATCCAGATAGTCGCGATCCGGTGCGGCGGCGCCATAGCTGACGGTTTCGACTGAGACATAGCGAAAGCCCAGCTCCATCCACTCGAAGGGCGTGGCATTGACGCTGAAGCGCTTGTACGGCTGGGTGCGGCTGTAGGTGAAGCTAAGTTCGCCCTGAGGTGCAAAGCGTGCGGTGGGGGTTTGCATCAAACCGACACCGCCGAAGTCGCTCTGTGACTCACCGGTCGCGGCGTGAGCGATCTGTGCGCCCAACAAGCCACCCATGATACCGAGCGCTAGCCAACCGTTGCGTGCGGAGGCAGAGCGCTGTTGGCCTTCAGACAAGGCAAGATGATTGGCGGGGCGGAAGGGACTCGACATAGGCGTCTCGCAAGCTCGCAAGCCTTGGGCTCACGAACGTGAATGGGGTAACAAGGGAGCACTGGGGAGTGACAAGCGTGCCAGGTTCGACAGAAATGACGGGGACTGGCCGAAATGACGATTGAACAACAATGATGAACCGGCTGCGCTGGCGTTTATTGCACTTGCGTATCAGGCAGTGTCGCGGCATCTAGCTGCCAGCTTTGGCAGTCATGGCCGGGTAGGCGACTGGCGAGCCACTCGGGCAGTGCCTGATTTACCCACTTTTGTGCAGTATCGAGGCCCGGGGTACTGATCACGACGCTGGCACCTGGCGCGATCGGTAGATCAGCATCACCACTCGTGAGGCGATTCCAGCGTGCGATCGGTCGCGTCAGCACCTGTCCCTGTGGCGTGACGAGACTGACCTGCGATGCCGGACCCAGTGCCTCGGCGGCACTGCGCTCATCGATCAGTGCATCCAGCGTCAGGTTGGGGCTCCACTTGCGCTGATGAACGCCAGTCGCATCCATGATGACGATGTTGCGCGGTGCCTGACAGGCACCGATGACCATGCCCGGCGCGATACGGATGGCCTGTGGGCCTGCACGCATGTCACGACGTGGATCAAGCTGACCGGGAATGCGCGCCAACACGCGCTCAGTCGTTGGCGGAGCGGCCGCCGCGTCGTTGCTGTCCGCCTTCAGATGTCCTGCTGTCGGGCGCCCACTTCCTGGGGGCCTGCTACCAAGCGCCCCTGAGCGACATAGTGCTGCCACGCCTGCAGCGCTGCGACATAGCGCGCTTGTGGGCTATTTGGTGTAGCCCCCACGGTGTAGCGTGCGGCGATCAGCTCAAGCTCGGCGCTCAGGCGATTGGCCTTGTCGGCCATCTGTTGACGGATCAAGGGCGTGCTGACGAAGCTGTAACGCCAGTCGAGCGCAGACACCTGTGCGCTCTCAGCCCATTGTTGCTCCAATACCTGACTGGCCAACGGGGTACTGGCAGCGCTGAAGGGCAGCGGCGTGTCATCAGCCACTGCAAGCGGGGACAGCATCGCGAGCGCCATCAGTGCTGCCAGGCGTTCGCGTGAGCGTAGAACGTGACGGGAAAGTGATATCACCATGCCTTGGCAATCTCCCAGCCAAAGCGGGGGCCATCAGGCCACGCCGTCATGTCGGCGGCCCACACGCGTGTCTCGTCGCGCCACAGTTCGTTGTGCGTGGTGCGGCCATCATCCCAGTTCAGGGTCTCGGTGCAGTGGCTCAGATTCAGTTCGGCCAGTGGCAGTTGATGCGGCGCCGGTGCCTCGCACTCAAGGCGAGCGTTGGCTTCATGCACCTGCATCACGGCCACGTTGTCCTGACGCTGGCTGCCGGTGGAGGCGGCGTCTTGCCGTTCCAGTTGACGCGGATGAGGTGTCAGCGCACTGACACTGACGCGATAGGTCGTGCCGCTGTCCATCAGCCAGGCCGGACGCGCCAAAGCGCGCCCGGTAGTGCTTTGCTCACGCCTGTCAGCGATATCACGCGCGAAGCCTGACGTTGCTGACAGTACGCCATCGCGTAGCTCGATAATGCCGCGATCGCGACTCTCGAAGCGTGCGACGCGCCCATTGCGCTCAAGCGTTGCCAGTACCACCAGCGCGGTGCTGTTGGCGTGGTTCAACTTGAGTGAGGCATAGGGCAGTTCACTGGCGCGTGCGGCGTCAAAATCATCCTTCCCGATAGCGTCGCCGAGCGAGCGCGACACCATCTGGCCACAACCGGCCAACGTCACCAGGCACATGACTGCGCCAAGTGCCGTCATGTGCCTATAAGACAACGGTCGAGAAGCCAGCGCTCGACAGCCCGACGTGCGAGCTACCAGCGGTGGCTGGCCTGAAGAGAACGATGAGCTCTGAGATGCACGCGCAGTCATCAGCGTGTCCCGGTCGAGCCGGTCGTGCCTGTGGTACCGGTCGTGCCCGTGGTACCTGTGCCGCCACCTAACGTACCGGTAGCTGCACCTGCTGCCACGCTGCCACTGCTGGTGCTCGGCGTGACGCTACCCGTAGCGTTCTGGCTGGCGGTACCGCTACCGGCAGCGCTGCCGGTTGGCACGGTGCCGGTGGTGCCAGTCGTGCCGGTAGTTCCAGTCGTACCGGTAGTCCCAGTCGTGCCGGTAGTTCCAGTCGTGCCGGTAGTCCCAGTCGTGCCGGTAGTCCCAGTCGTACCGGTAGTGCCAGTCGTCCCAGTAGTCCCGGTAGTTCCAGTCGTACCCTGTGGCGCTTCTTCTTCAGCCATGGCGTTACCTGCAACTAGCAGGGCGCCCGTCAGGCCGAGAATGGCACCGAGATGTGATTTGCGCATGGTGATGTCTCCTTGATGAGCATTACCGGTTGTCTGCCGGTCAGGATTGCGTCGCCATACGTAGCAACGTCAGCTGCCGCAAATCCTGCTGCTGAAGATTACGAAACAGGAGTGGTGCGCCATCCCTGATACCGTCCGTGGCATCTTCCCTGGCGCAGCCTCATTCCGAGGTGTTCCTAGCCTGGCCGCTTCCGTTGGCCATTCTTGCTTTATCCACTTGCGCATCCCGCGCGTCAGGCTATTTTCCTGATGGTTGGGATGTACAAGTCTCTAAAGCGTGGCTCATGTTAACGGGAAAATATGACCTGTCTACTCTGAAGAGGTGCGTAATCAGTGCGTTTAACCGTGGCAAAATATTTATGTAAAGAAGAGTAATTATGGTGTGGGTTATTGGCGACATGCTTGTGGCTGTTTTTTTACGGGGCTGCGCAAGCCATGGCCCGCATGGCTGCTGAAATCCTTGGAAAGACTGTGTCACTTTACCGACGTAATGGTATTTATGGTGTCTGTTATCAGCTACATCTCTATCCATGGTATGGCGACATAAGACGTACTGGGGATAATACAAACCAATGTTTTTATTGGATTTTTGTAACAGTGCGCGATTGGCGAGCGGTCCGGATAAGGTAAAATGCACAGCAGGTGGAGTTTGGTCACTCTGCCTACCTCTTCATTATGTACGTGACAGGCGCTGCGGCAGACGTGGTCATCGATCTGGTGGCAAGTGTCCTAAGTGAGGAGTGAGTAAGGCGAGAGGATTTTTCAGAACGGATTTCTCGTGATGAATCTCTCGCTACTCAAAATAGAGTGATGTCATGGGCAATAATGCTCGTTCTTCAGGTGCTCTAAATGTTCTCGTAAAGAGGCGTGGATCATGATGAATAATGAAGCATACATTCCCGTGATAACGAGAATATTCTCGTGATTGGTAGTCTTGTGATTGGCAGTCTTGTGATTGGCAGTCTTGCGATTGGCAGTAACGCAACGATACAGGCGTGATGATTCAATTCGCACGTAATAGTAAAGGCACGGAGGACAACCTCCGGCATATCGCACCATGCAAGGTGAACTGAAGACGTTATCGAATTTATCCCGGCAGCATGACGCGGCGGGGGATGACTCGGGCAGATGCAATATGCGTCTGCCCGAGTCTGTCGACTCAACGGACTTCAGATGAAAAATGCACTGATAGCACGACTTCTGGGCGCCAGCTTGAGTATCGGCGTCCTCACCGGGCTCGCCGGGTGCGTCTTCGCCCCCGGTGGCAACATCGACTACGACACCAGCGCTGCGCCGGTGGACGACATCGTCGATGTTGAACCGATCACCTTTGGCCTGATCAAGGCCCAGGCGCGCGCAGACGCCGAATCACGCCAGTCCAGTGGCGATGACAGGCAGCGTCGTGAGCTTGAAAAGGCGCTGGCCCAGGAGCTCAACAGCAGCACGCGCGCCAGTCTGGCACCGGACTATCAGTACCGTGTCGGCCCCGGCGACATCCTGACCATCATCGTCTATGACCATCCCGAGCTGACCTTGCCGACGGGTTCCGAGCGCAGTGCGCAGGAAGCCGGCAACCTCGTGCACGCCGATGGCACGCTGTTCTATCCCTATGTCGGTCGCGTCAAGGTCAGTGGCATGACGCTGGACCAGATTCGCCGTGATCTCGGCGAGAAGCTGCAGCCCTACCTGAATGCGCCGCAGATCGACGTCAAGGTCGCCGCCTTCCGCAGCCAGAAGGTGCGGATCACCGGCGAGGTGCAGTCTCCCGGTGTGCAACCGATCAGCGATGTGCCGCTGAGCCTGCTGGACGCTATCGCGGCGGCGGGCGGTCTGTCCGAAGACGCCGATTGGCACAACGTGGTGCTCAAGCGCAATGGCGAAGAGACCACCATCTCCCTCTACGAGCTGCTGGCCGAGCGCAATGCGCCAACGATGAGGCGGGCAATGACCGCCTGCTCAAGGATGGCGACACCCTCTACGTGCCGGATGTCGGTACCCAGAAGGTGTTCGTGATGGGCGAGGTGGACAAGTCCATCAGCCTGCCGCTGGGCAGAAGCCCGATCTCGCTGACCGATGCCATCGCGCGTGCCGGCGGCATCAAGGAAAACTCCGCCGATGCGTCGGGCATCTTCGTCATCCGTCGTGATCGTGAAGACCCCGAGAAGCTGGCCACCGTCTATCAGCTGGATGCGCGCAATGCCACGGCGCTGATTCTGGGCGCGGACTTCGGCCTCAAGCCGCAGGACGTCGTCTATGTCACCGCCGCACCGGTCTCGCGCTGGAACCGTGTGATTACCCAGCTGCTGCCGACGGTGAGTTCCATCTACTACAGCACCGAAATCCAGGACAACCTCGATACCCTCGGGCAGTAAGGCGAGGGGTCGTCAAGGCGTCCCTGCCCGGCACCGCCGTGGCCGGGCAGGACACCAGGAGAGTGACCCAACGATGTCGAACCGCAATTCCCACACCACGCGTCAGGCCTCGGCCAGCGAGTCGTCAAGCGTGCCCGCGCGCACCAGTCTTGATCTCGGCCGCATGCTGGGCCAGCTGTATGACAGCCGTCTGACGCTGGCGCTGATCACCGGCACCTTCACCGTGCTGGCGGTGCTCTACGCGCTGCTGGCCACTCCGATCTACAAGGCCGATGCGCTGGTGCAGGTCGAGGAGGGCGGCGGCAACATGAACCCGCTGCGTGATGTCTCCAGCCTGCTGCGTGGCGAGGCACCGCCGTCCGAGTCCGAGATCCAGATCATCACCTCACGCCTGGTGCTGGGCGAGACGGTCAAGAAGGAGCAGCTGGATCTGGTGGTCAAGCCGTATCAGTACCCGCTGATCGGCACCTTCCTGCGCACCCACGAATTTGCGCGTCCGAGCTGGCTTGCCGGTTCCAGCATGGTCTGGGCCGGCGAGTCGATCGACGTGGCCAGCCTGGAAGTGCCGGCGGCCTGGGACAATGTGCCGCTGACGCTGGTGTCGCTGGGAGAGGGGGGTGAGTACGAATTGCAGTACGACGGCGATGCGCTGGGCACCGGTGTGGTCGGCGAAGCCTCGCGCTTCGATGGCCCGCTGGGCGAGGTGACGCTCAAGGTCAGCGCACTGGACGCGGCCAGGGGCGCTGAATTCACGCTGATGCATCAGTCGACTCTGGAAGCGACCAACGCGCTGCGTTCACGCTTCGCGGTGGCCGAGATGGGCAAGGAAGCCGGGGTGCTGGGCCTGGCGCTGGTCGGCGAAGACCTGCTGCGCACCCAGCAGACCCTGCAGCGCATCACCGATACCTACCAGCAGCAGAACATCGAGCGTCAGTCCGCCGAAGCCGAGAAGTCGCTCGAGTTTCTCAAGAAGCAGGTGCCGACGGTGCGTGAGCGCCTCGAAGTGGCCGAGAACCGTCTCAATGCCTATCGCGGCAAGAGCGATAGCGTGAATCTGGATCTCGAGACCAAGTCGGTGCTCGAGCAGCTGGTCAATATCGACAATCAGATCAACGAGACCCAGCTGGAAGAAGCGGAGCTGTCCGGCAAGTTCAACCCCAGTCACCCCAACTACGTGGCGCTGCGCAAGAAGCGTGCGGACCTGCAGCGGACTCGCAAGGAGCTGGAGAAGCAGGTCGGTGATCTGCCGGAAACCCAGCAGGAAATCCTGCGTCTGGAGCGTGAAGTCGAGGTCAATCAGCAGATCTACGTGCAACTGCTCAACAAGACCCAGGAAATGAACATCGCCCAGGCCAGCACCATCGGCAATATCCGCATTCTGGACGAGGCCGTTGCACAGCCGCATCCGATCAGCCCGCGCAAGGCGATGATCGTGGTGATCGCGACCCTGCTGGGCGGCATGCTCGGGGTGGTCTTCGTGCTGCTGCGCTCCATGCTGCATCGCGGTATCGAGACGCCGTCGGAGCTTTCTGACCTGGGCCTCAATGTCCACGCGACCCTGCCGCTCTCCGAAGAGCAGGCACGCCTCAACCGTCGTCTGGCGCGTGGCTTCAAGCGCTTCACCGGGCGTGGTGTCGCCGCAGCGGCCAATGACAACGTCGCGCCGGGGCTGCTGGCGATCCGCAACCCGGCGGATCTCTCCATCGAGGGCCTGCGTGGTCTGCGTACCAGCCTGCACTTCGCGATGATGGAAGCCCCCGATAATCGCCTGATGATCTGTGGCCCGAGCCCAGGCATCGGCAAGAGCTTCGTGTCCGCCAACCTGGCCGCCGTCTGCGCCCAGGCCGGCAATCGGGCGCTGGTCATCGATGCCGACATGCGCCGTGGCCATGTCCACCAGAGCATGGCGGGTGTCCAGCACAGCGACGCCGCGCCGGGCCTGAGCGACTTCCTGCTCGGCAAGGCCGACCGCGACAGCATCGTGCGTGGCATCACTGATCCGAGTCTGGCGATGTCCGAGTCCACCGCTGCGGCGCTTGGTGAAGGGGTGGCCGCCAATGGCGCGCCGAGCAACCTGTGCTACGTGGCGCGCGGCACCTCGCCCTCCAATCCGTCGGAGCTGCTGCTGCAGTCACGCTTCAGCGACCTGCTGACGTGGGCCAGCGCCAACTTCGACATGGTCATCGTCGATACGCCGCCGATCCTGGCCGTCACCGATGCCGCCATCGTCGGCAAGCAGTGCGGTGTCAGCGTGATGGTGACGCGCTTCATGCATAACTCGCCCAAGGAAATCGAAGCGGCGCTGGAGCGCTTCGCCTCCAGTGGCGTGCACGTCGATGGCGCGATTCTCAATGCCGTCGAGCGCAAGGCCACCACGACCTACAGCTACGGCTACAGCTATCACGATTATCAGTACCAGGGTGGCGCCAAGGGTTAGTGGCCACTTGCATTAGAGCCCGCGAACCCGATGTCTGAGACTGCGTGCCTCGTTGGCAGTGGGGATCGGCAGTCGAGGCGAGAGCGAGGCAGTACGGGTGAAGCATCGGGTAGCACGCCGTCGAGCGACGGCACCAGCGGCTCCGAGCGTGATGAACGGAACCACAACACGAACGCAAGCCAAGGGGGTAACGGCATATGAATACCACGACGAACCATGCAAGCTCCGGGCTGGAAGGGCGTCAGCGCCACTCCCGCATGTACGAGCGACTGATGTTCAACTCGCTGTGTCAGGCCATCGTCGGTCTGATTCTGGCAGTGGGTGTCCCGCTGCTGCTGATCAATGGCCTGCGCCCGTGGGTCAGCGAGATGCGCATGCACAGTGTCATCGCCGCCAGCGGCGGCTTCCTGCTCGCATTGCAGGCGATTCGTCACATGTCGCGCTACCCCGGCGCCAAGGCCTTCGCCTACGTGCTGCCGGCCATCACCATCAGCTATTTGCTGGCGATGAGCGTGCTGATCGCGCTGGATCTGCGCTTCAGCGCCTCGTGCTCGGCAGCTCCTGGCTGGCGGCAATGGCTGATCTGCTCCATCGGCTTCTGGGCCGAG
>NZ_JEMF01000125.1 GCF_000591415.1 Cobetia crustatorum
GCTTCTTGAGGGCGTGATTAGACGCACAAAAAAACGCCGACTCCGCAGATGACTGCGGAGTCGGCGTTTTTTTGTCAGCGAGAAAGCTAATCAAGAGGCTATTCAGTCTTCCAGCGTCTTCTGCCCCGCCCACATATTGGCAAATTGCCAGGCAGCACGCCCGCTACGCACGCCACGCTGGGTGGAATAGCGTAATGCTTCACCACGGGCCGCTTCATCAAAGCTCCCCTCACCCAGACGCCATTCGACCCAGTGCTGACACGTCTCGAGATAGGCGTCCTGATTGAAGGGATGAAAGGCCAGCCACAGGCCAAAGCGGTCCGACAGCGAAATCTTCTCCTCTACTGCATCGCCGTGATGTAGCTCGCCATCCACGATATGCGTGTCCAGATTGTCACTCATCTGCTCCGGTAGCAGATGACGACGATTGGAGGTCGCATAGAGCAGCACGTTCTCCGGCGGCCCTGTCAGCGTGCCATCCAGCACACTCTTGAGCGCCTTGTAGGCATCATCACTGCCCTCAAAAGACAGATCATCGCAGTAGACGATAAAGCGATGCGGCTGATGCGCCAGCTCTGCCACCAGTGACGGTAGCGCGGGGAGATCATGACGATCAATCTGAATCAACCGTAACCCCTCGTGACCGAGAGTATTGAGCAATGCACGAACCAGTGATGACTTGCCGGTACCACGCGCCCCCCATAGCAGAGCATGGTTAGCGGGCTTTCCCGCCAGAAACGCGCGCGTATTCGCCATCAATTCACGCTTCTGGCGGGCGATACCAAGCAGATCTTCAAGCGTCAGCGCATCACGTGGCGCGATGGGCGTCAGGCGCCCACCCAACGGATGCCGCGTCCACAACGCAGCGACATCGCAATTCCAATCAACGTCGATCACGGTAGGTGGTAGCAAGGGTTCCAGTCGATCAAGCAACTGATTGAGGCGATGTTCAAACTCTGGTGACATGATGACTCCCTGTCGGGTAAACGATGATTGGGCCGTAATGCAGCCGGCGAAATTACCTCTCAGTATGCCACGCCGATGGATCGGATCAGACCACCTCGCCTTGCGTGTCAAGCAATCGGTAATTCCGAAAACTGCACAAGTGAGCCTGTCCGGTTATGCTGTCTGCACTTTTCTTACACTTTCTCTTTTGCTTCATGTTCAGCCGATATCATTACCAGGAGATCACCATGCCAGGATTGCTCCCCCCTTTATCTTCCCTCCCTTTGCGTCGCTTGCTACCGCTGGCAGCCATCGCGACCGCCGTCACGCTAAGTGCCTGCGCCAGCTCACCGCTGGGCCGTAGCCAGCTGACGCTCTATTCCGATCAGGAACTGGAAAAGATGGGCGCTGCCAGCTTCAGCAAGTATCAGGAAGAACTACCGGTCGTTGAGGGTAAAGAAGACGCCTATGTCAGCTGTGTCGCCAACGCCGTGACCGCCAAGGTACCGACCAGCTATGGGATTACGCAGTGGGAAGTGAAAGTCTTCAAGGATGAGTCTGCCAATGCCTTCGCGCTTCCGGGCGGTCACATCGGCGTCAATACCGGACTGCTGGACATCGCTGAGAATCAGGATCAACTGGCAACAGTCATCGGACACGAAATTGCTCACGTACTGGCGAGGCATGCCAATGAGCGTGTCTCGACCCAATCGCTGACCTCTGCCGGGCTTTCATTGACACAGGCACTGGCAGGCCTGGAAGGGGCAGGAGGTGACCAGATAATGGGTCTTTTGGGCATGGGAGCCGAGTACGGCGTGCTCAAACCCTTCTCGCGCTCACATGAATCTGAGGCTGATCTAATAGGGCTTGATCTGATGGCCGAGGCTGGTTTTGATCCGCGTGCCAGCGTCAAGCTATGGGCCAACATGAATGCTTCTGGCGGTGGCCAGCCACCAGTATGGATGTCAACGCACCCTAGTGACGAACAACGCATGGCGGCGCTCAATGAGCGACTGGAGACAGCTCTGCCACTCTATGAACAGGCACGTGCCTCTGGAGAGAAGCCCAACTGTAATCGCTTGCGCTAGCTCTCCACTCATTATGCAAAAAGGCGACTCCGGGCGCCTTTTGCATAATGAAGAATGTAAATACTCGTCGCCAAATGTGTCTATATCGTCACTGACACATAGTGGATTGCTAGTCTGTTAGCACGCCCTAACGCTTTGTAGCCCTCACCTCTCTCGGGCATCGACATCGCGTTCACTTGTAAAGGAGCTGCAGCATGACTCGACTCGCACTCATCATTGACGACGACCCGGACTTCCGTGAACTACTCTCGGGATTGCTTTCCGCTCATGGTTACAGTTGTACCGAGAGTGAAGGGCTGCAGGATATTGCCTGCAACCCTAGCCGTCTGGAGGCCGATCTCATCCTGGTCGATTATGAACTTGGCGACTTTACTGGCGATGATGTACTCAATTATCTACGAGAACGTAGTGTGGAAGCCGGTATTATTCTGATGAGTGCCTGCCATTCCAGTGAGATGGAAACGATGGTTGATCGAGGGCGGCGAGGCGGCTTGAACATGCTAGGACAGCTTGGCAAGCCCTTCGACCTCAAGCACCTGTCCTCCATGCTCAATGATCTCAAGCTGCATCACAATCCGCTGACCGTCTGCGAATTGGATGACGCGCTCTCCCAGCAGCAACTTCACTTGGTCTATCAACCAAAAATAGATCTTGGCAGCGGAAAACTGACGGGGGCCGAAGCGCTCGTACGCTGGCAGCACCCACTACGTGGCATGGTCATGCCCAACCAGTTCATTACCCTGGCAGAACGCAGTAGTCGTATCGACCAACTGACGTGGCAGGTACTGGATCAAGGTTTCCGTCAGCAGATGCTGTGGTACAAGCAGGGCCTGAATCTAAATCTTGCACTCAACCTATCCCCTGAGTTGTTGCGCACACGCGATATGCTGAAAAAGCTTGATACACTCGCCATCGAACATGGTATCGACCCACATTGCATCACGCTAGAACTGACAGAAAGTTGCGGCATCGACTGTCTCACCTACGCACGTCATCTGCTTAATGCCATACGAGAGCGTGGTTATCGTTTGGCACTCGACGATTTTGGTACTGGATTTTCATCAATGATGCAGCTTTATAACCTGCCCTTTGACGAGATTAAAATCGATCAATGCTTTGTTGGCCGCAGTGACAGCCATCCTGAAGCCAGAGCCATCACACGTACTATTGTCGAGTTAGGCCAGCGCCTTAATCTCGCCGTCGTTGGCGAAGGGATCGAGACACCAGAGCAGCGCGACTATTTACGTGATACTCAATGCAATATCGGACAGGGTTATTTGTTTGCACGGCCACTTGAAATCGAGGCCTTTAATGCCTGGCGCCATCAGCCACCAATAGCCGTGAGTGAGCTAGCGATACCGAAAAGGAAAACACTGCACGCTAGCCTCTAGATGACATATAAAAATAACCCGGCCAAAGCCGGGTTATTTTTATAAACTTTCTCTCTCCAAACATATTCCACTTCATATTTTCATCATTAACATTTATATTATTATACGTTTATCTCTAGATCGACATTTTTCACGAAACCTTACTACCTTTAGGGCTCTCATACTTGCAGAAGGCGCATCTGTACGAGAGCACGACGCGTCATACCACCCAATGCTTCAAGTTGATGCAGTTGCTGATGAATCATCTCATCATCGCCACTGACCAACGCACTTTCCAGTACCTCTGCAGCACTGGCCAGTCTCTGGCATCCTAGCGACGCCGAGGCCCCCTTCAACGAATGGGCCTCACGCTTGAGCATGGTGTAGTCACTCTGAACATGCAGTGACGACATCTGTTCCACACGGCGATCAAGGCGCGTGAGGTAATTACCGAGCAGTTTGGAAAAGGCTTCAGCATTTAGAGTTTCCAGTAACTCCTGACAGGTATCCAACTGCAAAAGAGACTGTAACTCTTCCTCGGAAAGCTCATCTTCGATAGCTGAACCCATATCCCCGTGAATATTGTCAGCGAGAGATTTCTCGTGCTGGCCGGCAACACGATGGGTTATCTCGGGTGCTGTACTCTTCCTTGCCGCCAACATATAGCTCTCGGTCAAGGCAGTATCAGGCAAAGCGATAGCATCGAGAGGTTCATGAGAAGAGATATCTGACGCAGAAGAGACGACAAGGTGCTGGCGGAGCACTCGACTCAGATCATTTCGCGTGAAGGGTTTATGCAACACCGCATCCATACCGGCGACCAGACAACGCTGGGCATCTTCCTGCATCACGTTAGCGGTCATGGAAATGATAGGGAGATGAGCTCGCTCAGCTTGACCAGCTTCGATTTGACGCCAGAGGCGCGTAGTTGCGAGGCCATCCAGCACTGGCATCTGCATGTCCATGAAGATCAAATCCACTGCTGAGCCTTCTCGGGATAACCACTCCAACGCCTGTTCACCATTACCGACGACCGTCACCTGCTGACCGAGAAACTCGAGCATCGCACGGGCCAGTGACTGGTTAACTTCATTATCTTCTACCACCAGTATTCGGGCCTGCGGCAAGGGCTCATCGACAATCATCTGCTCAGGACATGCATCCGAAGCAGATAGCTCAGGAAGCGTAACCGTGCACCAGAAGCGACTCCCCAGCCCGAGATGACTTTCCACGCCGATCTCACCGCCCATCGCTTCGACCAAACGCTTGGAAATAGCGAGTCCCAGCCCAGTCCCTTCATGCCGACGGGCCATGGACGTATCGACCTGAGTGAAGGGGGCAAACAAATGGCCAAGCTGGGTGTGATCAATACCGCAGCCGCTATCTTGCACCTCGAAATACAAGGTATCGTTCTCATGAGAGCGGATACCTAGTCGAATAGTGCCTTTAGGGCAGAATTTGAACGCGTTGTTAAGTAAATTGGTCAGCACCTGACGCAGACGATTAATGTCGCCCTTGACCCAGGTAGGCAGGTCATCTGCACGCTCTTCCAGGAACATGCATGTGTTCTCAGGGGTTGTGCCATCACACTGACGGGCATAGTGCGCCACGAGCGAATCAAGGAAGTCCGGTAGCGAAAAGCAGCGCTGATCCAACTCTAGATTGCCAGCTTCGATCTTCGAATAATCCAGTACGTCATTGATGACAACCTGTAGGCTCTCTGCACTCTGGCGCAATGTGTCGAGATATTCCTTGCCTCGTGAAGACGTGACTTCCTCACCAATCAGATCTGCCACACCCACCATCCCATTGAGTGGAGTACGAATCTCGTGACTCATGATCGCCATGAACTCAGACTTGGCCTGACTGGCTGCCTGCGCTAGCTGCACCATGCCATCTAGCTCGCGGGTGCGCTCTTCGAGCATTCTCGCTTTCGAGGCACGTCCGCGTGTTTCTGCGATAAGCGCCACCACGAGTACTGCCCCACTCAGTGTCAACAGCAACAGCAGTATCAACGCCAGCGTATAAAGCTCCAGTAACTCATTACGTTCTTTGGAACGCTGAATAGCGGCCTCTGCATTGATATCCAGCAGCAACTCACCTGTCAGTCCTTGCAGTGATGTCAGGCGAGTCAGCAGCTGTTCAGAAAGCAGTTCATTACGACCGCCACCCTCAATCAGTGCCAAGATATCTTTATCCAGTGCATCGACTCGCGGCAGGCTCGCCATCAGTTGTGCATGAAGCTCAGGTATTGCCTTGAGCATGCGACCCATCTCACCACTTTGCAGCAGCTGCACACGACTGAAGAGGATATCGAGACGCAATAGAAGTTCGCTGTCATCTCTCAATGGTGCTGGGGTAGGTGACAATCGTTCTTCAGCGATCACTATGCGTAACTCGCGAACTTCTCGGTCGTACTGATAAATCCCCCATATCATGTTTTCGCGCAGCTTGTGCTCAAGTGTTTGCTGGTGCTGATAAACCAATGCACCTGTCACGAGTACCAACACAAAGAATAGCGTCGCGGCAATCGCGACACCGGCTCTGAAATACATCGATCTGAGTGGATTCATGAGTAGGCATCCTGCCAAACACGATTGAGACGGTAATTAATCGTCGATTTCGATGCGCTTTACCTGCCAGACAGAACGGGTCATGATTTCTTCATTGAGTAGATCGGGCTGCTCGCTAAAGGGATAAATGATGAAGATGGGACCATTATCCCGCACCCGCACCCGCAAACGCTTGCCGTCGATTTGCATCGCCAGAATGACTGGATAATCGAAAAAGTCCTGTACTGGCACACTCGCGGCATAGTCATTAAGCGCGACGACACGCATCGTGCCACTTTCAGCGCCAACGGCCTCCAATAGAGCAGACCCTAACGGACCACTGAAACGAACCTTACCATCATGCCAAGCGTCGCCGTCAGGGTTTCACGTTGCTCCAGTGTTTTCAGCATTTCACGATCAAAATGCGCTTCATTACCCGCATTGGTGTGCTCAATATTACCGGTGACCCTCAAAACGATCGGCCCTTGTGGTGCTTCAAGCGCCATGGCGACAGGCGATAGCAACAAGGCACCCAGCAAGCCGGACGAGATCCAGCGACGACACTGGGCAAGTTGCGAAATAACGTTCAAATATCCAGAGAACTTCAGCATGCCACTTACTCCACTCGATAATAGATAGTAACGAGTATAAGCCGCAGCGTTTATGCCAACCGTGAACCATTGTGACGTCGTATCACGCTAAAGCAGCGTAAGGTGGTTCTATCAACCGAACAAGGAGGTGACGGCATGCACATCGGCATTCTGGAGGATGATCAAGATCAACGTGACTATCTGATGCTCTGCCTTCAGACACAGGGGCACGAGCTGGCGGGTTTCGAACGCGCCAATCAACTATTGCGTGCCCTACGCGAGCAGAGTTTTGACATGTTGATCATCGATTGGCAGCTACCAGATGCCTGCGGCATGGAGCTGACACGTTCATTGCGCAGCGAGCATGGCTGGCAGGGATTGATTCTGTTCATCACCGCCAGTCAAGGGGAAGGAGACGTCGTACATGCACTGGAAAATGGCGCTGATGACTTCCTGAGCAAGCCCATCAACCCCAAGGAACTCACGGCGCTAGTGGCAGCGCTTGGCCGACGACTGGCCAACAGCACCGCCAGCAATGCACTGAACGAGGTGGAAGGTATTCCGGGGCAGTACCGAATAGAGCAGGAAGAGCACACCATCTGGTGCGCAGGACTACAGGTCAATCTGACACAGCGCGAATATCAGCTTGCCGTACTATTAATGCGCCATATAGGAGAGCTGTTTTCACGCGCCTATTTGCTGGAAATGATATGGGGAATCAACGGTGACATCTCTACTCGCACCGTCGATACCCATATCAGCCGCCTTCGCCGCAAACTAGGATTTGATGGTAGCCATGGCCTCAAGCTAAGAAGCGTGTATCAACATGGCTATCGACTGGAATTCTGCAGCGATGGAGAAAGTGCTCGCAAGAGCGCCTGAATATCTCTATCAAGCCATCAACAACTGACGCAACATCAGCGCAACGGGCGCCGTATCCGGCCGCTTGTGGCGCCACAGGAAGTAGGACTCTGCTGCCTGTTCTACCAGCATGCCCAAGCCATCCTCTGAGCGTGCACCTCGATCAGCAGCCCAGCGCATGAAAACGGTAGGCTCTGCGCTATACATCATGTCGTACGCCAGTGCTTGCGGGGTGAACAGCGCTTGCGGCAATGGCGGTAATTCCCCACCCAATGACGCACTGGTACCGTTGATGACCAGGTCAAAGTGCCCCTCGATCTCCTCAAAACTACCACCGGATAGCGAAGTCCCGTCTACCGCCAGATCCGCAAAGTCAGCCGCCAGCCCGCTAGCCTTGGCTGCCGTACGATTGGCAATGATCAGCGCTGCTGGCTGTTTCGCCAGCAAGGGCTCCAGCACTCCCCGCACAGCCCCACCTGCCCCCAGCACGAGAATACGTGCGCCCGCGAGAGGCGCTTGAAGACGCTCAAGATCTCGCACCAGGCCCACGCCATCGGTGGTATCACCGTAAACCTGACCGTTCTTGCCCAGCAGCAGAGTATTGACGGCGCAAGAACGCTGCGCACGTGGACTGAGCACATCGACAAGCCGATACGCCTGCTCCTTGAAGGGCATGGTGACATTCGCACCTAACCCACCTTCTGCGACAAACTCGGCCCAGCCACCGGCAAAGTCATCTGCTGGGGCCAGCCGTGCCTCATAGCTCAAGGAGTCTCCCAGCTGTTCAGCGAAGGCGCGATGAATCAGGGGAGACTTCGAGTGGGCAATCGGGTTGCCGAATACAGCGTAACGAGACATCAGGACTCCGGGACGATCTCAGGGTAAGAATCAGGCTGACAGGCGCTATCAGGCGCCTTCGCCCAGCCAGTCGCGCGCATGCAGAAAGTCGCGATACAGCACGGATTCGGCGCTGTCTTCCTCGGGTTGGTAGCCATACTCCCAGTGAACGACTGGCGGCATCGACATCAAGATCGACTCGGTACGCCCGCCACTTTGCAGTCCGAACAGGGTGCCGCGATCCCAGACCAGATTGAACTCGACATAGCGGCCACGACGATACAACTGGAAATTACGCTCGCGCTCCCCGTAAGCCATGTTGCGACGACGCTCGACGATCGGCAGATACGCTTCCAGGAAGCTATTGCCTACAGACTGCTGGAAAGCGAAGCAACGTTCGAAGCCCCACTCATTCAGGTCATCGAAGAACAGCCCACCCACACCCCGTGTCTCATCACGATGCTTCAGATAGAAATACTCGTCACACCAGGTCTTGTAACGCGGATAGACGTCGCTACCGAAGGCGATGCAGGCATCGAAGGCTGTCTGGTGCCAGTGACGCACATCCTCAAGCTCGGGATAGAACGGCGTCAGATCGTAGCCGCCACCGAACCACCATACCGGCGCTTCACCGTCTTTTTCAGCAATGAAGAAGCGCACGTTACCGTGACTGGTTGGCACATGCGGGTTATGCGGATGCAATACCCAGCTGACGCCAACTGCGTGGAAGCTGCGACCCGCAAGCTCAGGGCGAACGGCTGTCGCAGAGGCCGGTAATTGTAGGCCAAAGACATGTGAGAAGTTGACGCCGCCCTTCTCGAAAACACCGCCATCCTCCATCACTCGCGAACGACCACCACCGCCCTCTGCGCGCTCCCAACTATCTTCACGGAAACTCGCCTTGTCATCGCAGACTTGCAGCGCATCACATAGGCGGTCCTGCAGGTCGAGTAGGTAGACCTTGACGTCTTCGAGATTGGCGTGGGCCACAGTGCCTCCGGTGAATCGAAAAATGAAAAATTAACAGGGGAGCGAACCGTCTCCCCGCTGACAAGAGGCTGTCAGCATACCGCCACCTCGAAATCATGGCAGGCGGCACTTTACTCACGCATGACCTGAATCAAGGCTCAGGCCCGCAACACTGCGCCAGTCACAAGATCACAGATAGTACTGGGCCGTGCGTTACCGCCCAGCGGGCCGTCGAGAATCACTTCATCTGCCAGCGATGCACCGAAGGCGTCACGTATCTCGTCAGCGCTCATCGCCGGCGCTTCGCCTGCACGATTGGCCGAAGTGGACACCAGCGGGCTATCAAGTTCAGCACACAGCGCCTGCACCAAGGGATGATCACTGACCCGCACGGCAAGGCTTACGTGATCACCGCGCAGCAAGGGATGGGCGCGACCATTATCCGGCACTAGCCAGGTAAATGGCCCCGGCCAACTGGCCAACAGCTGCTCACGCTGTGCTGTCGAGATGCCGACAAGCCATCCTTCAAGCTGAGCGATATCGCCTGCAATCAGGATCAACCCCTTGGCAGGATCTCGAGACTTGAGCCGAATCAGGCGTGCCAGCGCGTCACCATTGTCAGGATCGCACCCCAATCCCCACACGGCTTCAGTAGGATACGCAACGATTCCGCCGCGGCGTATACACCCAGCGGCATCCGCGACAGCCGCATGATCGAGCGGGACAGCACTTGCATTCATGATCCGCACAGGCCTCTTCAAAGCAGATGATAGAGATGACGGCAGCTGACAACGCACTCGATGGACGCACGTGACAGGATGCTCGCCGCAGCACGGCGCAATTCTAGCATGCTCACCAACGCAAGGCCGACGCAACGATGCGTCGCACAGACACGCCTTATGGTCGTTCAGCTGTCACGGCATCATGGATAATGCTGTGCTTCGATTCTTTAGATCAGCACTCCATCATTCTCGAATACATAAGGACGTGTTCCATGCGCCAATACGTGACGCTCAGTACTACTGCCACCTTGCTGCTGACGATGGCGGGTTGTGCGAGCTCCGCTTCTCAGCCTGATGTCCCGGTAGCCCCTCGCCCTGTCACAAGCGAAGCACCGTCAGCGGCAACTCAGATAGCGCCGATCAGTGATCAAGCCATGCTGGCCACGTTATGGGTCCAGCGCAGTGCCGAATTCCATGCTCTGTCGCTACAGGCTTTCAATGTCGCACATGATCGTTTGAACATGGCACTGGCCCGCCGTGTTCAACATGACAAGCCGCTGGCCGTGGTGGTTGATGTCGACGATACCGTCCTCGACACCACCAGTTACGGTGGCTGGGCACTACGCAAAGGGCGGACTTACGACAGCCAGAGCTGGGCCAACTGGGTAGATGATGCCGTTTCCGCGGCCTCGCCTGGCGCCGTGGACTTTCTGAACTACGCGCAGCGTAGTGGCGTCGATGTCTACTACATCACCAATCGCAAGGCAGCGGGCAAGCAGGCCACCATTGCCAATCTGGCGGCATTGGGCTTCCCGCAAGCGAACGCCGAGCATGTGATGCCGCGGACTGACAGCTCCGACAAGACCGAACGTCGAGCTGTCGTCACTGCTGACCACGATATTGCCATTCTGATGGGCGACAATCTGGGCGACTTCGACCAAGCCTTCCAGCAGGACAGCACCGCCGCACGCCATGCAGAGGTCGACAAGCAGGCCAAGTCATTTGGCCGTCGTTTCGTCATGTTGCCCAACCCGACTTACGGAGAATGGGAAGGCGTCATCTACAAGGGAAACTGGGAAGCCAGCGAGACCGAGAAGCGGGCCATGCGTGCTGCTGCCCTGAATGCCTGGCAGCCCGATGATGGATCAGTATCTGCTGGCAAGTAAGTACTGCCGACTTACATCAGTGAGGTCCCGTCATCGTAGACTGCCGTGACTTGCCAGGACGCCCCGCAGGATTTCTGCGAGGCGTTCTGGGTGAAGCATCCATCTGCCATGCAGCTTCATGCTCTCGTCTATATCCCACTCATATCCGCTTCCAGCCACCGGGTGCCTGTACAGCACGCCCTTCGAGCTCCAATTCCAGCAATTGCATGCTCAGTTCACTCACCTGACATCCGCTCAGCTCGACCAGTTGATCGAGCGCCACCGGTATGGCGCTCAGAAAGCACAACGGCGAACTCTCTTGCACCACAGGTGGCGTAGCAGGTGCCAGTGATGGCAACTCCTGTGTCATGCCACGCGCGAGTGATTCACGCGGTGCAAGATGCCGCTGTTGGCGAGGAGTGACAGGCTGCTCTTGCCTCATGCTTGCGGCAGGCATGAGGTGATCAAGCTCGGCAAGCATATCGTCCACATTGCGGACCAGCGTGGCGCCTTGACGAATCAATTCAAGGCATCCACTCGAAGCAATATCTTCAATGCGGCCAGGCAGCGCAAACACCTCACGATTCTGCTCCATCGCCAGTCGTGCACTGACCAGTGAGCCACTGCGCAGCGTCGCCTCTACCACCAGCACACCATGTGACAGGCCAGTAATCAGGCGATTGCGGCGCGGAAAGTGGCGCGCATGCGCGCCAGTACCGGGCGGATGCTCCGACAGAAGCAACCCACCACCCTCGAGCAGACGTTGACGCAAATGATGATGCTGCGCTGGATAAACGACATCGACACCACAGCCCAGTACGGCGAGCGTCGAAGGACGTGCGGGGTAATCATCGTCAGAGAGCTGTACAGCAGCTGACAGCGCACCTTGGTGTGCCGCAGCATCAACGCCCAGCGCTAGACCGCTGGCCACGCTCCAGCCTCGCATCACCAGCTCACCGGCAAAGCCATGTGCATGTGCAAGACCTGCTTGACTGGCCTTGCGTGCACCGACAATGGCCAACTGTGGTAGCGCGAGCAGATCACGACGTCCCAGCGCCCATAATGTCAGTGGCGGATCAGGCAAGGTATCCAGCATCGCTGGCCATTCAGGGTCTGCTGGCGTCAGGAGATAGCAACCATAAGCCGGCGAGTGCCATTCGAGATCTGTCATCACCTGCTGATATAACGGCGAGGAGGTCGGTCGCTCACACCAGAGCCTCAATGATGCTGCCAAGCGTGGAGGAAGTGCAGTCAACCAGCCTTGTGGCCAGTCGGCATGCTCCCTGAGCTTGGCACCGGTATGATTACCAAAGCCCGGCAGTCGCGCCAGAAACGCAAAATCCGCTCGTGAGGGAATACGCTTTTCGACATTGCTATCGATCGTCACGTAACACCTCCCGAGCGGATCATTCGCAGCCTTTAACGACATTCATGCCACAGGCGCATCATCGACTATTCCAGGTCTTGCTCTCAGCCACGTGGCTCGAGCAGCAGATCGCCCACGCTCAGTGGGCGCGCCGCCTGCATTACCAGTGCATAACTGACCTTATCGTAGATACGGAACACCATGACCAATGTAGTGGCACAGTGAATCT
>NZ_JEMF01000126.1 GCF_000591415.1 Cobetia crustatorum
AAGTGCTTGGTCTTAAGTTTCCGTGTATCATCGATGCTAGGATTTCTGACACGGATGACCCCATGGCAAGGCGCTTCGTTGCTCCTCTCACTGACTCTGAACAGCAAACGCTGACCTCGGCCTATCACCATGGTGAGAAGCGCGCCTTACGGCGGCGTGCACATGCCATCCTGCTCAGTGATAAAGGCCATACGATCAATCAAATCACTGAAATACTGCAGGTTCGCCGTGATGCTGTGTCTCGATGGCTTAAGCAGTGGGAAGCATCAGGACTCGATGGGCTCATCGATAAACCGCGCAGTGGGCGAGCGCCGGTCTTGGATGCGAATGACCACCAGCGATTGCAGGAACTGGTTGCCGAACAGCCCCATCAAATTCGGTCCTTGCAGGCCCGCTTTCAAGAAGAGACCGGCAAGACGGTCAGCACGGTGACTCTTCGCCGGGCGTTGAAAAAAAAATGACTTCAGCTTCAAGCGGATTCGGCACTCACTCAAGGCGCGGCGTGACGAAACGGATTTTCGCAATACTCAGGGCCTTCTCAAGGCGCTTCATCAGCGAGAAGACCAGGGCGAGCATGAGCTCTATTACTTTGATGAATCAGGCTTTTCACAATCATCATCGGTGCATATGCATGGAGCCCTGTCGGTAAACCTTGCGAGGTAACCGCCTACTCTCGCAGCCGGAGGTTGAATGTACTGGGGTTCCTCAGCCGAGCAGGCAAGTTGGTCTATCACTCTGTGACCGACTCCGTGACTACCGAGACGGTCATCGATGCATTCGACCAGTTTGCCGATCAGAAAGACCCTGATACCTTCGCTGTCGTGGTGCTGGACAATGCCAGCATGCATCACTCCAAGGCGTTCAGGCGGAAGATAGTTGAGTGGATGTCGCGGCGTGTGTACTTGATCTACCTATCGGCGTACTCGCCGGAGCTGAATCTGATTGAGATTCTGTGGCGACAGATGAAGTATGCATGGCTGCCACTGAGTGCATATCTGTCATTTGAGCACCTGTGCGATGAGGTGCACCGGCTGCTCGACGGTTATGGCGCTGAGCGCACGATTAATTTTGAATAGGCACTTA
>NZ_JEMF01000127.1 GCF_000591415.1 Cobetia crustatorum
GAGTCCGGTGTTGTCGTTTTACAGGAGATTCGCTCAGGCTTAGAAGAAACCGAGGAAACCCTTGATGATCAGCGAGTTCGCGATATCGATCAGGAAACCACCCACCACCGGTACGATGATGAAGGCTAGCCGCGATGGGCCATGATGCTGGGTCACCGCCTGCATGTTGGCAATCGCCGTCGGCGTAGCCCCCATGCCGAAGCCACAGTTACCTGCGACAAGTACCGCAGCATCGTAGTTCTTGCCCATCAAACGGAAGGTCACCTGAGTGGTGTAAACGAACACCAGCACCACCTGCACCAGCAGGATAGCCAGAATCGGCAACGCCAGGTTGGCAAGATCCCACAGCTTCAGCGTCATCAATGCCAGCGCAAGAAAGACGGATAGGCAGATGTTGCCCAGCACATCGACCGCATGGCTATTGAGATGCTTGTCACCAAAGGTGCGCACCACATTGCCGATCACGATACAGCTGAACAGTACCCACACGAAGGTCGGTAGCTCGAAGGCAGTGTCGGCCGCAAGACTCTGCAGCTGCTGACCACAGACCACGCCCAATAGCAGCATGAAGAGCGTCTTCAGTGCATTGGCGGTATTGAGCGGATGCTGGACTTCACTCTCATCGTATTCAGATTCGCTGGTCTGGGCGGCAATATCCTGCCCATCGCGCTTCATGCGCTTGATCAGATAACGCGCTGTCGGACCACCGATCAGCGAGCCGAATACCAACCCGAATGTGGCACACGCCATCGCGACTTCCATGGCGCCATTGATGCCATATTCCTCAGCAAAGACGTTGGCCCATGCCGCGCCCGTACCGTGGCCCCCGGACATGGTGATGGAACCACCGAGTAGACCCAGCACCGGATCAAGACCGAACAGGCTGGCTACGGCCACGCCAAACAGGTTCTGCAGAATCAGTAGACCGATCACCAACGCGAGGAATAGCACCAACTTGCTGCCACCGGCACGAATCATCCGTATGTCAGCAGACAGACCGACGGAACCGAAGAACAGCAACATGAAGGGGGTCTGCAGCCCACCGAAGAACTGGAACTCATAACCAAGGGCACGTAGGCCGGTCACGATGACAGTGGCGATAAGACCGCCGACCACAGGTTCGGGGATATTGAATTCTCGAAGCACGCTCACGCGTTCGACAATGAGATGGCCAACGACAAGGACAAGCGCCGCCAGCAGCAGGGTGGTGATTGCATCAAGTTGAATCATGCGATACCGATGAGTAGTTGTGGATTGTTCTAGCGGACCTTTTGAACGAGAGGTGCACTGGCGATACTCGACAAGAGGAGGATGGGGACACATCCATTATCTCTCTCATCAGGGAGACTGCCTTTGCACCGCTTGGAATTGTTGTGTTCTCGAATCCGGTCTGCCACCAGATCGTTATCATTATGCGAGTGCTGCGATGATACGCAGGGATTACACCGGTGCAAGCGCCGATGTTGAACAGCCAGACAACTTCCGACAAAAGTCTATATCACTGCTCGTCAGAGACATTGCCGAACACGTGGTCTGAAACACATCAAACCCCGCGCCACCGCTGGCTTGAGCACCAATGTCTCCTGGCTTGAAGCACAACACCCCCGTTCAGATGAACGGGGGTGTTGTAAGTGCTCCAAACAAGCATTTCAGACATGTTTTGTGACGTATCTCGCAGCGGGCGTCAGGATTTTCACATTTCGTGTTTCATTACACCGATACAGGCGCTGCCTCTTCGGCACGTTCAGCTTCACTGCGAGCATTACTTTCCAGGCCACGATTGACCGCCGAGAGCACCGCCTTGAGCGAGGCACTGACGGTATCACCGTCTTCCGCCATACCGCAGACGCGCTTGCCATCCAGGTTCAGCATCACGAAGGCGACTGCGACGGCATCACTACCCTCACCGAGCGCATGCTCACCATAATCGACCACGCTGACCGTGGAACCGGTATGGCGCTGCCAGGCATCCATGAAGGCGGAAATAGCACCATTGCCCTCGCCTGCCAACGAGATCTGCTCGCCATGTTCATCCACCAGGGTGGCAGTCAGCTGCTCAGCGCCATCGCGATCCAGACGATAGCCCTTGAGATTTAACGGGGACTCGCGCTTGAAGCTGGCATCCAGAATATCGCGAATCTGCTGACTGGAAAGCTCACCACTGACCTGTTCACTGGCCTTCTGCACGTGCGGTGCCAATTCAAGGCTCATCCAGCGCGGCAGGCTGATGCCGTGATCGCGTTCAAGCAAGAAGGCCATGCCGCCCTTGCCGGACTGGCTGTTGACGCGAATCACCGCCTGGAAGTCACGCCCCAGATCCTGCGGGTCGATCGGCAAGTAGGCGACCTGCCACGGTTCATCTGGCTGCTGCTTCTTGAGGCACTTGCGAATCGCATCCTGGTGACTGCCTGAGAAGGCGGTGTAGACCAGCTCGCCGACCCACGGATGACGCGGGTGTACTGGAAGATTGGTGCACTCGGTGTAGACCTGGATGATCTCATCGGGATTGGAGAGATCCAGCTGCGGGTCGATGCCCTGGCTGTAGAGATTCATCGCCAGCGTGATCAGATCCATGTTGCCGGTACGCTCGCCATTGCCGAGCAATGTGCCTTCGATACGATCTGCACCAGCAAGCAGGCCCAACTCAGCAGCAGCCGCAGCGCCGCCACGATCGTTGTGGGTATGCAGCGAGATGATCGCGCAGTCACGACGACGGAGGTGCTTGATAAAGTACTCGACCTGATCGGCAAAATGATTGGCCGGACCCACTTCTACCGTCGCCGGCAGATTGAGAATGCAGCGATTTTCTGGTGTCGGCTGCCAGACATCCATGACTGCTTCACATACTTCAACGGCATAATCCATCTCGGTGGAAGTGAAGCTCTCCGGCGAATACTGGAACACCCAACGCGTCTCGGGATAGCGTGCCGCATAGTCCTTGACCAATTGCGCACCTTCTACTGCAATGGCCTTGATGCCCTCGCGATCCATCTCAAACACGCGCTCACGCTGCACGGTAGACGTTGAATTATAAACGTGAACAACCGCGTCACGTGCCCCGATCAGTGATTCGTAAGTCCGTGCGATAAGGTGTTCACGGGCCTGCACCAACACTTGAATGCTGACCCCTTCCGGCACTTGATCCTCTTCAATCAACCAGCGCACGAAATCGAAGTCCAATTGACTGGCAGATGGGAAGCCTACTTCGATTTCCTTCAGACCGATCTTGACCAGCAGCTTCCACATCAGTTTCTTCTGCTCGACCGTCATCGGCTCCAGCAGTGCCTGATTGCCATCGCGTAGATCGACACTGGCCCATAGCGGCGCCTGAGTCACTGTACGCGACGGCCACTGGCGGTCGGTCAGCGCCACAGGTGTCACGGGGCGATATTTAGTGTGGTCGAACGCAGCACTTGGCGTGGATGCAGCAATCATAAACGTATCCTTGGCGGTCTGGGCGCGTGAACAAGGTAGCGTCTTGGCACCTGATTATGGTGATTCGATGGCACCTTTCGCACTCAGCAGTGTCCCAATAGGGGCGCCTGAGTGAATGTAAAGTAACGAGGGCCTTATGAGTCTCGTCTCTGAAAGCTTGCCGTTAGCGTCGCAGGCAAGCAAGCCACAATGCATATGCAAGTCAGAGTGCATAAGCCAGAGTGCATAAGCCAGAGCGTGCAAGACCAAGACAGAGTGCACATGGACCGGGCCGCTCGATTGTGTAAAACCATGGCACCGGATCACGGCTACCAACAGCGGGCAAGGCAGAAAGGACGGGGTGACCGCACTATTCCTGTCAGCAGGACCGTCTCGATCAGAAGTCTCCTGCTTTACCGCTTTACCGAACGAAAGAGGCGTGTGGCCAGCGCCGGCAGCTTACATTGCGCAGTGACCTGAAAGGTCGCCAGGCAGTGAATACAGTATATGCCGCATATCAGGGCGGACGATTGCGAAAATCACATGACATCGCCATCTTAACAGCAGATTATTTTACCATTCACATATTCACCGCTAATGGATTGCGAAAATGAGCCAGAACATCACTTTCCCTACGCTGGATCGCTTTGATCGTCGCATTCTAGATGAGCTTCAGCATTCAGGACGTATTAGCAACCAGGAGCTCGCCGAGCGCATTGGTCTGTCACCGTCACCCTGCCTGCGTCGCGTACGTGCTCTGGAAGAAAGTGGCATGATCCTGGGCTACCGTGCTCAGATCGATGCTCGCAAGCTGGGACTGAGTCTGATGGCCCTGCTGCATATCTCAATGGATCGACACACACCTGAGCGTTTCGCCAATTTCGAGGATACGATCGCCAGCCTGCCACAGGTCATGGAATGCCTACTGATCACTGGGCAAGAAGCCGACTATCAGCTCAAGGTCGTCGTGAAGGACATGGACGACTATCACGATCTGCTGCTAAAGCAGATTACGCGTATCGAAGGTGTAACCGGCGTGCATTCAAGCTTTGTGCTGCGCCAGGTCATTGATCACCAGCGCGTACCAACGGCATCCTGAGCATTCATCACCAGTGCCTACCGAGACATCCGTAACGACAACGCCACCGGTCTCGGTGGGGCGTTGTCGTTTGCAAGAGTAGTCATCCGCTGTACTCAGCTGAATACTCATCTAGAACATCACTTGACTCCTCA
>NZ_JEMF01000128.1 GCF_000591415.1 Cobetia crustatorum
TGTCGCTGATGTGTCGCTGAGGCGGCCTGGTCGGGGTCTGAATGTCGCTTGGGAGCCGCCCTCGCGTCAGGCCACCGCCTTGTCCAGCGCCTGACTGACATCGGCGATGATGTCGTCGATATGCTCGATCCCCACCGAGATGCGAATCAGGTCCGCCGAGACACCGGCCATGGCGAGTTCTTCCTCGTTGAGCTGGCGGTGGGTGGTGGAGGCCGGGTGGCAGGCCAGCGACTTGGCGTCACCGATATTCACCAGGCGCAGAATCATCTGCAGCGCATCGATGAACTTGCCGCCGGCGATACGCCCGGCTTCAGCCTGATCGGCCCCTGTCGCGTCCGTCTTGATGCCGAAACTGATGATGCCGGAGGCCTTGCCGCCGGTGATCTTCTGGCAGGTGGCGTGATAGGGGCTGTCCGGCAGGGCGCCGTAGTTGACCCAGCTGACACTCGGATGCTGCTGAAGATATTCGGCCAGCGCGAGCGCATTGCTGCAGTGGCGTTCCATGCGCAGGGCGAGTGTCTCCAGCCCCTGCAGCAGCAGGAAGGCACTGTGCGGGGCGAGTGCGGCGCCGGTATTGCGCAGCGGCACCACGCGACAGCGACCGATATAGGCGGCCGGGCCGAAGGCTTCGGTGTAGACGACGCATGGTAGGACGGGTCTGGCTCGTTGAGGATCGGAAAGCGGTCCTTGTTGGCGACCCAGTCGAACTTGCCGGAATCGATGATGATGCCGCCCACGGTGGTGCCGTGGCCGCCAATGTACTTGGTCAGCGAGTGGATCACGATGTCGGCGCCGTGATCGAAGGCGCGGCACAGTACCGGCGTGGCGACGGTGTTGTCGACGATCAATGGCACGCCGTATTTGTGTGCAATCTCAGCTAGACGCTGCAGGTCAACGATATTGCCTGCCGGGTTGCCGATGGACTCACAGAACACCGCTTTGGTCTTGTCATCGATCAGTGCTTCAAGTCCGGCGAAATCATCAAACGCTGCCATGCGCACTTCAATGCCCTGGCGCGGCAGACTGTGGGCGAACAGGTTGTAGGTGCCGCCATATAGCTGGCTGGTACTGACGATGTTGTCGCCGACCTGAGCCAATGCCTGAATGGCGTAGGTGATGGCTGCCATGCCAGAGGCCACGGCCAATGCCGCGATGCCGCCTTCCACCGCCGCCATGCGCTGTTCCAGCACGTCATTGGTCGGGTTCATGATGCGGGTGTAGATATTGCCCGGCACCTTGAGATCGAACAGATCCGCGCCGTGCTGGGTGTCATCGAAGGTATAGGAGGTGGTCTGGTAGATCGGCACCGCCGCCGCCTTGGTGGTGGCTTCCGAGGTGTAACCGTGATGCAGGGCGAGCGATTCCAGCTTCATGTTGTCGACTGACATGGCAGTGTCCTTGTGCGAGAGCGTGGCGAAGATCTTGTTGTGTGGTGCTGTTTTCGTTCGTGCTGTTTTCGTTCGTGCCGTTTGATTCGAGCCGTGTGCCGTTCAGGTACTACCGCAACCGGCAGGCATGACGCGGGCCGTGATGCCGATCAACATTAGCAACGGGGCATCTCCAGGTCCATGCGTCGTTCACACCGTCACGACAGGCCGCTGGCTGGGCGGCACGCCGAACTGGCGGCGAAAGGCGGTGGCGAAATTGGCCGCGCTGCGATACCCCGCCATCTCGGCGGCGGCCTCCACCGTGACATTGCGGTCCTGCAGCAGGTGAGCGGCACGGAGCAACTGCCGCCGCCTCAGGTCCCGCGCCATGGTCTGGCCGTAGGCGTCGCGATAACGGCGCTGCAACTGGCGCACGCTCATGCCCAGCCGGGCGGCGATCTCCGCCTGACTCAGATAGGCGACTTCCCCGCTGGAGATCCAGTCCTCGAGCCTCGCCTTCCATTCTGACGTGTCCTGCAGGCTGCGCTGTGCGCTGTCATCCGCCTGGGCCGGTCTGGCCGCCAGGCACTCGCTGATCACCTCAAGCGCCACTGACTCGATACCGAGTCTAAGCGCCAGCGTTCCCGGCCGTTGGCGACTGAATTCCTCCAAGCGCTCGACCAGACGCGTAGACGGTTGCCAATGGTAATGGGCCAGATGCCGCGCCTCGGGCATCACCTCGCTGGCGCTTGAGACTCCCAGATGCCACGTCAGCCAGGCTGGCGTCAGCGTCAGGATGGCGCTGTGCTCATAAGCCCCCTTGGGGCTTTGCAGCCGGAATTCGGTGGGCTCATCGAGGGCGATGCACAGCGCACGGCCCGGCTTCAGCGCATGGTGCTGTGGCCCGAAACTGACCCTGGGCTCCCCACGCCATACCACCGCGATCTTCAGCGATGGCTCGATGCGGGAGCGAATCATCAGATCCGCCCGCTTGCGGATGCGGTTGAGGCGCATGAATAGGCCTGGCTGCACTTCCTGCAGTTGCATGTTGCCGATCAGCGCGCCATCGGCTGACTGGCCCTCGGCGGGCTGGCATTGGTGGTCGCTGGTCAGCGCCCGCGCCATGCGGTGCACGTGATCGAGCTCGATGATCCGGTGGCGTGCGCCTGCCGAGGTGTGAGAGCTGGGGAGGCCGGGAGGGGGAGTAAGGCTCATCTTGTCGCACCTGCAAACATCAGGGAGGGTCCCGCAAAGGTTTTTGTCGTCATGGAGTGCCAAAATGCCCCGTCAGTCACACAGATGCAAATAATTATCATTAGTAGCGATAGCCAGGTGAGCCAAGGGGACACGATGAAGAAGGTGACGGTACGGGGACGCGGTCTGTGCGGGGCAGGCACGCGTCGCTTGATGATCGGGGCGGGGGTGGTGCTGGTCAGTCTGCCGGCACAGGCGGAAGACGCGACGATGGTGCTGGATACCCAGCGGGTGACGGGGCTGCGCCTGTATGACATGGCGTCCAGTGAGCAGAGCGGCGGCTACAGCGTTGACGCTGCCACGGTGGGCTCGAAGGTGCCGGCCTCGCTGCGCGACATTCCGCAGTCGGTAAGCGTGGTGACCCATGACGCCATCGAGGACCAGAACTTCATCACCCTGGATCAGCTGGCGGCGCGTACGCCGGGCGTGCGGGTGCTGAACAATGACAGCGGTCGTTCCTCGATCTTCGCGCGCGGCTATGAATACGATGCCTACAGCATCGACGGGCTGTCGGCGCCGATGTCGAGTCTGACGGGCTCGGTGCCATCCCTGACTGCCATCGACCGGGTCGAGGTCATGCGTGGGCCATCGGGTCTGTTCAACAGCACCAGTGAGCTGGGCGGGGTCATCAATCTGGTGCGCAAGCGCCCGACCGATACCTTCCAGGGCGCCATCAGCGGCAGTGTCGGTACGCTGGAAGACCGAAGCGTCAGTGTCGATCTCTCGGGGCCCATCGATGAGCAGGGCCGTATCCGCGGACGCCTGGTGACCCGCTCCACCGAGCAGGCGCAATGGGTGGATGACAACGACAACACGCTGAATGATTTCTATGGCGCGCTGGATGTCGACCTCGACGAGAATACCGAGCTGTCACTGGGGGTGATCCACAACACCAAGGACATCACCGTCAATCAGGGTCAGCCGGTCGATGGTGACAACAACTTCAGCTATGGCCGCCGTTCGGCATTCTACGGCGCAGACTGGAACAGCTTCGAGAGTGATGCCACCGATGTGATCGCCGAGCTGACCCACCGCTTCAGCTCACGCGGCTATGGCCGACTGGCGGCGCGTTACAGTGATCGCAATGCGGATTACGAATACGCCTACAGCGGCTCGGCACTGAGCGATACCGGCGACTTGAGCAGTGTCGCGGGCTATGCCGGTTTCACCGATGAGACCTCGGTGAGCGTGGATGCCAGCTACACCCAGGGCTTCGATGCCTTCGGTAACCAGAACGAATTCGTGGTCGGGGTCGATTACAAGACATCGGAATCGGATACCACCGCGGCGCGCACCAGCAACCTGACCGGCTCCAGCGCCAGCATCAGCGAGCTGAACAGCCTGGCCTATGTCGACATACTCGGCAATGCCCGTGATGGCGTGAGCGGCTACAGCCTGTCGCGCACCGAGACCACCCTGGAAGAGCAGGGCCTGTACGGCAAGGTGACACTGCGTCCCGTGGCACCGCTGGCGGTGATACTGGGCGCGCGCGTCAGTCAGTTCTCGGCCGAGACCGAAGACAAGCTCAATGGCGGCAGCAGCGACATGCAGGACACCGCCGTCACGCCCTACGGCGGACTCGTCTATGACCTGGACGCCGACCACTCCCTCTATGCCAGCTACTCCAGAGTCTTCGAGCCACAGACCCGCGAAGGCGAGGATGGGGACCTGATCGATCCGCGCGAAGGCGAGCAATACGAGATCGGGATCAAGGGCAGCTATCTGGATGGCGCACTGAATGCGCGTATCAGTGGCTTCCAGCTGACCGATAGCCACCGCGCTGCCTCCTCGACCGACGGTAGCGTCAGTTATTCGGTGGATTCCGGCAAGATGCGCATCACCGGTGCGGAGCTTGAGCTGGCCGGCAACATCACGCCGCAATGGGATGTCATCTTCGGCTACACCTACATGGACTCCGAGGTGCTGGAGGCCGGCAGCTCCGATGCACTGCTGATGCTGATGCCCAACAACATGGTCAATCTGTGGACCCAGTATCGCTTCGAGGGCAACCTGCTGGATGGCGTGTCCGTCGGTGCCGGCATGACGGCGCTGAGCGATTTCGAAAGCACCCAGGGCACCATCCAGGCACCGGGCTATGCCGTGTTCGATGCCATGCTGGGCTATCAGTTCACGCCGAAACTCAGTGGCCAGCTCAACGTCTACAACCTGTTCGATCGTGAATATTATGTGCGCGCCGGTTCCGCCAGTGTCTTCAACTTCGTGGGACGTCCGGCCAGCGCCGTTGCCACCATGAAGTATGAGTTCTGAACATGAGAATCGGATTGCGAGTGCGCACGCGGTTATTCCCACGGCCATTTACACGTCTCTTCACAAGAGTACAGGCATGGGGACTCATCATGCTGACATCCGGCGCTGTCAGTCTGCCGGCCTTTGCCATGACTCACGCTGCTGACAATGACGCGCTGCCAGGCACCACGACCTCCTTCACCCAGCATTCCAGCACCACGGGGCAGGAGTATCTGATTCAGGTAGCGTTACCCAAGGTCGCCCCCCCGCAAGGAGGCTACCCAGTGCTGATGGTACTGGATGGCAATCGCCACCTGGATCTGTTCACGGCAGCGCGCGACATATTGGGACGTCGTGGTTATGACAAGGCGCCGTCAGATCTCGCCATCGTCGCGGTCGGTTATGCGGGGAGTGGCGGTCGCGGCCCTGACAGAGCCTTTATCTCAAAAGCACGCTTCAAGGATTTCACGCCACCGCTCACCACCGGCACGGCACCAGAGAGGACGGGCGGTGGGTCAGAATTCCTCAACTACCTGACGCAATCATTGCCGCCAGAACTGGCCTCACGCTATCCGCTCGATCTCGAGCGGCCCGCACTGGTCGGCCACTCACTCGGCGGCCTGTTCGCGCTCCATGCCCAGCAGAAGGCACCCGAGGCCTTCGGGGCCATCTTCGCGATCAGCCCTTCACTGTGGTGGCGGCAGGAGAATGACCCGGCCAGCTGGCCGCTGCGTCTTGCCTGCTCCGAGGCGGCGGGCCCGGTGTACATTGCGGCTGGTGGACGCGAGCAATCGCCGCAGCCCAGGCGACAGGACCCTGAGCGTGACAGATTGCGGACCGAGCGCGCGATGATCGACAACGCACATGAGCATGCACGCCATCTGCGCGAGCACTGTCCGCAGGCAGCCGTCCAGTGGCGGCTGTTCGAGGGCGAAGACCACGGCAGCGTGATGTGGCCTGCCGCGCGGGCAGTGATGGAGCGATTGTTGAGGCCACGCTGATCGCGGATGCATGAGCTGAACAACGTAAGCAGTGAAATGGAGTAGAGAGTGAAAGCAAACGGCGGCATCAGCATGGGACATTCTTCGTCCTGGCTGATGCCGCCGTCGTTTTGCTTCAGGGCTGCTTGTGTCAGAGCGGCTTATACCAGAGCGGCTTGTGTCATTGCCACTCGTGTCAGAAGCGCTTACATCACCGCACGTACCGCGAGGAACAACACCGTCGGGGCGAGCAGGATGCCCAGGCCGGTGTAGAAGGTGGCCGTCATCGCGCCGTAGGGCACCAGGCGGGCGTCGGTAGCGGCAAGGCCAGCGGCCACGCCACTGGTGGTGCCGATCAACCCGCCGAAGATCATCGCGGAGCGCGGATTGTCGAGCCCGATCAGGCGCGCCGTCATCGGCGTGGCAACCATGGTCAGGATCGACTTCACCAGGCCTGCCGCGATGGAGAGTGCGACCACTTCGGAGCTTGCGCCCAACGTGGCACCGGTGACCGGGCCAACGATGTAGGTGACAGCGCCCGCACCGATGGTGGTGATATCGACAGGATCGGTATAACCAAAGGCGATGGCGACACCCGCACCGGCGATGAAGGAGATCAGTACCCCGACGAACAGCGCGATGACACCTCTGAAGCCTGTCTGGCGAATCTCTTTCAGGTTGACACCGTAGGCGGTGGCGATGATCGCGAGATCACGCAGCATGCCGCCGCCCATCAGGCCGAGACCCGAGAAGAGCGTGACGTCCGAGAGCCCCTTGCTGCCGCCAGTGCTGATGCCACCGACATAGGCCAGTATCAGGCCGAGGATGATGGCAATGGCCGAGCCGTGCAGCTTGCCGCGCGTCAGGTTGTTGCTGATCCAGTAGGCCACGTACATGGCCAGGCCGATGACGGCGAAGGCGGCAACCAGATGATATTTATCGAACAGGTGGACGATGGAATCGATCATGATGCTGCCTCCTTACTGGCGATGGGTGGGTGTGGTGTTGGTGGCCGGTGTCGCGTGACGGCTGCGGTCCAATACTGCCGCGCCGGTCGTGACGGAGGTCTTGGTAGGCGTATAGCATCATCTGCCGCGTCATCGAGCGCGGTTTCAGGACGCTTGCCCGTCAGGATAGGGACCAGTGCGAGACCGAGTACCACGGCGAGCACACCTGCTACCAACGCGACCATGCCACCGCTGAAGGCAGCAGCCACGTTCTGGCTGGCGGCCATCGCGACCACTATCGGAATGTACATCGCATTCCAGAAGTTGATGCCGCTGGAGGTACTGTCGGCCATCTTGCCGCGCTCTTTCAGCACGCCAGTGATGAAGATAAGCAGCAGCATGGCGATGCCGACACCGCCGAGATTTGAATCGATATTGAGAATTTCTCCGAGCATGTCACCGATCACGAGACCGGCCATCATGCACCCTGCGAGCAGGGCAACTCCGTAAATCACCATGGCATGGATACCTTCATTGTTGTTGTGATTATGTGTGGCGTTAGTGGGTGTTGCGTAAGCCGAATGCGGCGTAGGACATGTGGCGTTTTTTGAGTGTTGCGAATCAAACGTAAATTGGAAGTCAGGTAGATGTGGCAGTGGACTGGCATCACCGGCATGGCAAAGTGGACGAATTCGCCATGCCGGTGGGCGCTGTGATGCGTATTGGGTCAAGCCGGATCATCAGTACAGATCAACTCTGCTCAGACCAGCTCAGCCCTCAAGCGCTGACGGATTTTTCGGGACTGAACAGGCCGGCGTAGTCATCGCGCAGCTGTTTCTTCTGTACCTTGCCCATCACGTTGCGTGGCAGGCTATCGATGAAGAACACGCGCTTGGGCTGCTTGTAGCGCGCCAGATTGTCCTGCAAGGCCGCCAGAATGCTGGCTTCACTGGCCTTGTCTTGCTGGCCTGGCTGCATCACGACCACCGCGCAGACAGCTTCACCGAAATCAGGGTGTGCGATGCCGAACACGGCGGATTCATTGACGCCGGGCAGGTCATCGATCAGCAGCTCGACTTCTTTCGGATAGATGTTGTAGCCACCGGAGATGATCAAGTCCTTGTCGCGGCCCACGATGTTGACGTAGCCATCGGCATCGATCAGGGCAAGATCACCGGTGATGAAGTAGCCGTCTTTGCGGAATTCTTCGGCAGTCTTTTCCGGCATGTTCCAGTAACCAACGAAGACGTTGGGTCCCTTGACCTCAAGCAAGCCTGTCTCGCCCTGCGGCAGTGTCGCACCACTTTCGCGGTCCGTGATGCGCACTTCAGTCCCCGGCAATGCCATGCCGACCGTGCCGGGGCGACGTTCGCCGTCGTAGGGGTTGGAGGTGTTCATGTTGGTCTCGGTCATCCCGTAGCGTTCGAGAATCGCATGGCCGGTGCGTGCACTGAATTCGCTGTGTGTCTCGCTGAGCAGCGGTGCGGAACCGGAGACGAACAGGCGCATGTTGGCGGTCGTTTCGCGATTGAGGCGTTCAGAGCCGAGCAGGCGCGTATAGAAGGTGGGCACACCCATCAGTACGGTCGCGTCAGGCATCAGGTCAAGAATCTGATCAGCATCGAATTTGGGCAGGAAGGTCATTGAGGCACCGACCGTCAGCACGATGTTGCAGGCCACAAACAAGCCGTGGGTATGGAAGAGGGGCAGCGCGTGGATCAGGTGGTCATCACTCGTGAAGCGCCAGGTCTTGGCCAGTGCGAGGCAGTTGGAGGCCAGATTGTCATGGCTGAGCATCGCGCCCTTGGAGCGCCCCGTGGTGCCGGAGGTATAGAGGATGGCGGCGAGATCATCGCCACTGCGAGGTTCGACAGCCGCGCTGATCTCGGCCGTCGCCACCTTCGTCATCAGGCTGCCATCATTGGCATCACCCAGGCTCTCGACGCAGGCCACGCCACATTCGCTGGCAAGCTGTCGGGCGGTGTCCAGTACGGCAGGCTGGCAGACATACAGATGCGGCTGGGCATCGCTCAGGAAGTAGCGAATCTCTTCGCCGGTGTAGGCGGTATTCAGCGGCAGGTAGACCGCGCCGACCTGCAGACTGGCCAGATACAGCAGTACGGCTTCACAGCTTTTATCGACCTGAACGGCGATGCGGTCGCCCGGCGAGACACCCAACTCACGAAGTACCGTCGCCATGCGACCCGCTGCCTGACGTGCCTGATCAAAGGTGTAGCTGCGGGCGCCGGGCGTGCTCATGAAGGGGGCATCGGCACGTTGCGTGAAATTGACGGCGAACTGCTGATAAAGGTTCTGGTTCATGACGTCTTCCTGGTATTGGCGTGTTGTTATTGGTGCAAAACGTTGGCGTTTGATCGATCACTAGTCGTCTATTGATCAGCTGGTCTGAGAGCGTTCGTCGGATCTTTCGTCAGAAGCCTCCAACTCGCGGGCACTCGGTTTGGCATCTTTCTTCGCGATACGCTTGGTATCTTTCTCCACTGCTCGCTTGTCTTTTTCGACGTTGCTCGCCCCTTGCTTGGCCTCTTTCTTGACCTCGTTGCTGCACGCCACGGTGTCATTACGGCTGAACGCTTCGTGGTTCTGCTCGATGCGATCAGGCTCGTAGAGGTAGTTGACCATCAGGCCATGCGCCTGTTTCAAGCCATTGGCAGAGGTGTCGCCGGGCCAGTTGATGCGATGCAGACTGGCGCCGTTGCCGAGGTGGAAGCGCGCGACCGGATTCAGCGGCTGACCGCTGCGATGTTTGATGTTGACCAGATAATGCGCGGCCAGTGAGCGTAGCTCCGGCGCGATCTTCTGCTGGGCAGTCTCGTCGCTAGTCCAATCATCGCTCTCGAGTTGTTCGGCCAGTGCATCCGAGACAGATAGCTCCTCTTCCTCGCGCGCCTGACTGAGCCACTGGCTGAAGCCGGGCACTGGCGAGAGAGTGACGAAACGATTGAGATTGGGCAGCTCGCGTTGTAGCTCCTGCACTACCTGCTTGATCAGGAAGTTGCCGAAGGAAATTCCCTTCAGGCCCGCCTGACAGTTGCTGATGCTATAGAAGACGGCAGTATCGGCTTCGCGCTCGGTGGTCTGACCGCTATTGGCGAGCAGATGCTGGATGTTGTTGGGCACGCCCTTGCACAGCGCCACCTCGACGAAGATCAGCGGCTCATCGCCGATGGCCGGGTGGAAGAAGGCGTAGCAGCGGCGGTCTTCCGGGTCGAGGCGTCCTCGCAGGTCGCTCCAATCCTGAATGGCATGCACGGCCTCGTAGCGGATGATCTTTTCAAGCACGGCAGCAGGCGTGTTCCAGTCGATGGCTTCCAGCATCAGGAAGCCACGATTGAACCAGGAGCCGAACAGGTGCGCGAAATCAGCATCCAGCGGTTTGAGTTCGGGGTGCGCCTTGATGACCTTGAGCAGATCAGCCCGCATGCGCACGATTTCATAGGTGCCACCCGGACACAGGTTAAGGCGACGAAGCAGTGACTGTCGCTTGGGTTCGCAGGCCGCGAATAACGTCTCGAGGCAGGCATTGTCCGGTGACTCGCGGTACTCGGCATAGGCCGCGTGAATGGCCTCTGGGTTGGCGGCGTAGTCATCGGCCAGCAGCTGGAAGAAGGCGTAACGCTCCTCATCATCCAGTGCCTGATAATCCTCGAGGGCGCGTTGCGCAATCATGATGCGCGAGGCTTCACCGCTGCTCTCGGTCAGGCGATGGCAGTTGTCGGTCAGGCGTGCGAGTCGATTCTCGTTGCCATTCTGACTCGGTGGCAGGCCCACCTGATGACGGGCGCGATTGCCGACATGCGTGAGCAGGTCTTGCAGGAAACTGAGATTGATGTTCACGGCGTATCCTCTTGGTGCACATGGCTAGAGCAGCAACGAAGCGAGGTGGAACCCGCTAACCCATCAATAGCACACGGCGCTGGCGGCGGAATTGGATTCAGAGTCTCAGGGGGCATTTGCAGTCTTGTACCTGAGGGCTGATATATCTTGTCCCGTCTTGTTGTATACAACAGATAGGCGTCTGGTGTGTTACTGTCAAGTCAGTTGCTGCCGAACACGACCAAAGTTACCTTGTCGTCATGGGCCAGACGTTCTGGTTCAAATGTCACGGTTCAGGTGTCATGAGCTAGACGTCATGCGATAGCGAGATGGCAAGATAGAGAAAGACGGCCATCGGAATGGCCAGACGTGATGACCAGGGGCGCTGGTCACAGGGATAGCCGGAAGGTATGGCGCCGTAAAAGGACTCCGCTGATGATCAAGATGTCTCATGCTCAACGCCTGCGCGATCTGCTGGAAGACGCCATCGTCGAAGGGCGCTTTCCACCAGGCACCAAGCTTGACCCCGAAGCGCTGGGCCGCGAGTACCAGTGTTCACGCACGCCGATTCGCGAGGCGCTCCAGCAGCTGGCGGCCTCCGGCATGGTGAAGGTCGTGCCCAAGCGCGGCACCTTCGTCACGCAATTGGGGATTTCAGAGCTGGTCGAACGCTTTGAAGTCATGGCAGAACTGGAGGCCATGTGTGGCCGTCTTGCCGCGCGGCGTATCACCTCGCAAGAGTTGAGCGAGCTGAAAACCGCCCATGCCGCCTGCCGCGAGCGGCTGGAAGCCGACGACGCCAATGGTTACTACTACGAGAATGGCTGCTTTCATCACTGCCTCTACCGTGCCAGCCACAACGCCTTTCTGACGGAAGAAGCCACGCGCCTGCACGCGATCCTCAAGCCATATCGCCGCTTGCAGCTGCACGTGCGCCACCGCATGCACAGCTCCTTCGTGGAGCACGAAGCCATCGTCGCCGCCATTGAAACGGGCGATGCGGCGGCCGCTGAACAGGCACTGAAAGACCACGTGCATATTCAGGGGGAAAGGTTCACGGATCTGGTCGCTAATATTGAGAGGTTACATGAATCAGCTTGATGTAAATAATAGACCATTTATGAATGTTTATATTATCTCGAATTACTCATGAGAATATTTATGTAATGAAGAGATATTTACATCGTGATATTTCAAGATTAACGTTAGTGGCCAATATTGTGTGTATGGATTGTCAGTAAAATGCTGTACTCTGCGTCTGGTAGTAGATAGGAGGTTTATAGGAATTTATACGATGTGTTGATTTAACATGTGGATCATATGCCATTAATTAGGTGATTTCTATGTTACGAATGGCAATGATTTCCGTCTCTGCACTGGTGCTTTCTGCTTGTACTGCAGGGCCATCGGGCCTGCATCAGGCTACGCTAGAGGTTGACATCCAGAATGTCGCACCTGGCGGTAAATACCGGAATCTAGGCCCGATAACAGCTAGGCATGGACGGGGGTGTGGCCTGTTTGGGTCTCAGGGGAATTATGAAGGTGCTGTCATTATACTGAGGGAGAAGGCGGTCGCGCGTGGGGGGAATTACGTTCAAATCGTCAAGCAGCAAGATGAGTACATGAGTGATCTCTGCCTGGATCGAGCGTACATCATCGATGGCTTCGCCTATAAAACCTCTGAATGACTGCCGGTGAAATACCCCCATCCGCCTGAGTCTCAGCGCGAAGTGAGTCTCAGCGTGAAGAAGGGCACCTCAATCACTGACTTGCGCTAACCCCGCCTTATTCACGAGTGCCCTGATCGGGCGGCTTGAAGTGGCTGGCCGTTGGGTTCTCGCACGAGG
>NZ_JEMF01000129.1 GCF_000591415.1 Cobetia crustatorum
GCCACTGAGTGCATATCTGTCATTTGAGCACCTGTGCGATGAGGTGCACCGGCTGCTCGACGGTTATGGCGCTGAGCGCACGATTAATTTTGAATAGGCACTTATCAGAGAAGATAATCTTGCAGAAAGCCAGAACTATCATGCTTTTTAAAAACGTAAATCATATGGATATTCAACATCAGACATGAGCAAAATAAACAGCAAAAACTAGAAAAATAAAGCCTTGGAATTTTTTTATTGATCATTGAAATATTCACTTGCTCGCCGATCAATCAGCAGCAATATTTCAACAGTAAACCAGAGAAACAAAACAGAATAATCTAATAAATAGATGGGCAATATTAACCACAGAGCAATGGCGTCTACTCCATAGCCAAGCAAGACAACGTGAAAAATCCGAGCTCAGGGCAGCCGTCAACGACGGTGACTTGGATAAAAAGAACAACAACGACGCTAGGGAACGACACCATGGCCATCTCCCGGGAAGGTAATGACCTGCAAAAGGTCCTGGACCACTGTCGGCACAGCTTTGTCTACGTCGGACTCTTCAGCTTGTTCATCAATCTGCTGATGCTGGTGCCGCCGCTCTACATGCTGCAGGTCTATGATCGAGTCATCACGACACGTAGCCAGGAAACACTGCTGATGCTGACTCTGGTGGTCGTGTTCCTCTTCATGGTGATGGGGGCTCTTGAACTGATTCGCTCAAGAATCCTGGTCCGAGTCGGGAATCGACTGGATGTACTGATCAGCCCGAGACTTTACAGTGCCATGTTCAAGCACTCCCTGATGACGCCGGGCAAGCCCTCCGCACAGCCGCTGAACGACCTCACCACCCTTCGCCAATTCCTTTCCGGCAACGGCCTGTTCGCTTTCTTTGACGCGCCCTGGGTGCCGATATACATCGGCGTGCTGGCACTGTTTCATCCATGGTTTGGTCTGTTCGCCCTGGGCGCGGGCCTTGTTCTGACCCTCATTGCGCTGATCAACGAGAAGACCACCAAGAAGCTGCTGAGCGATGCCAACGGCCAACATGTCCTGTCCCAGGATCTTGCCAACAGCAATCTGCGCAACGCCGAAGTGCTCCACGCCATGGGCATGCTGCCGGGCATCCAGAATCGGTGGGAGGCGCGCCACCGCGAGTATCTGGTGCTGCAGTCCAAGGCAAGCGACCGCGCAGGTCTCTTGACCAACACCTCCAAGGTACTGCGCTTGATGTTCCAGTCATTGATCCTCGGTCTTGGCGCCTATCTGGTGCTGACCGGCGACCTGACGCCCGGCATGATGATTGCCGGCTCGATCCTGATGGGGCGGGCGCTGGCGCCGATCGATCAGATGATCACCGGCTGGAAAGGCTTCAGCGGTGCACGCACCTCACGAGCCCGCCTCGAGGAGCTACTCGAGGCCGTGCCTGCCGATGCACCCACAATGCCACTACCGGCCCCCAAAGGCCGACTGACACTCGAGGCAGTCAACGCCGCGCCGCCAGGCGAGCGGCTATCGACACTCAAGGACATCACTCTGACACTTGCCAAGGGTGAGCACATCGCCGTGGTAGGCCCCAGCGCCGCCGGCAAATCCACCCTGGCACGGGTGATACTCGGCCTATGGCCAGTACAGCTGGGGTGCGTACGACTCGATGGCGTGGACGTCAGTCAGTGGAAGCGGACCGCGCTAGGGCCTCATCTTGGCTACCTGCCGCAGGATATCGAGCTGTTCGATGGCTCCATCGCCGAGAATATCGCTCGCTTCCAAGAGGTCGAAGCGCAACTCGTGGTGCAAGCCGCCCAGAGCGCCGGTGTCCACGAAATGATCCTTCGCCTGCCGCAAGGCTATGACACCTGGCTGTCCCACGGTGGAGCCGCCCTTTCCGCGGGTCAGCGACAACGTATCGGCCTGGCACGGGCACTCTATGGAAAACCGGTGCTGGTAGTGCTCGATGAACCGGACGCCAACCTGGATGAAAGTGGTGAGCAGGCGTTGGCCCAGTGTCTGATGCAACTGCGCCAGGCAGGCACCACGGCCATCATCATCACCCATCGTCAACGTCTTCTGCAGCAGGTCGACCGCATCCTGGCCCTCAAGGATGGCCAGGTGGCTTCACTGTCCCCGCCGACGCGAGGACGACCCATTGCACGGGCCGTGGCAGGGAGAGGGCACTCGACTCCGTCCATGAACGCTCAGCGTGTCACCGAGCTGAAACCTAGTGCCAGAGGCCGCCATGAAGGCGGTGAGGAGAGCCCGAGATGACCACCTCCCAATCCACGAATGGCGGCTTTGACAGTGAGCTTCCGCTACGCGACCACAATTATCGACGCCTGGGCCTGGCCGTACTGCTCATCGCAGTCGGCGGATTCGGCAGCTGGTCAGTCATGGCGAACCTGGCAATTTCCGTGGTGGCACCGGGATCGGTATCGGTAGAGAGCTTCACGAAGACCATCCAACACCTCGAGGGAGGCATCGTGGAGTCGATTCGCGTGGAGGATGGCGATCATGTCGAGGCCGGCGACGTGCTCATCGTCTTCGATGACACCCAGGCACGCTCTCAGCAGAAGATCGTCGAGGCTGAATACCTGATTGCCAGAGCCAGTGAGATACGCCTGCTTGCCGAGTACAGCAACGCCGACACCCTGACCTTCCCGGAATCATTGAGACAGTCGACCAATCCTCGTGTGCTGGAGGTCCTTGAAGTACAGCAGCGGCTCTTTGAGGTACGTCGTCAATCGCTGAACGGTGCCATGGCAGCCCTGGATGAGCAGGTCGTGCAGATGAACGAGCAGATCGCAGGTCTCGAAAATACCCAAGCCATCACAAAGCGACGCATCAACTCTCTCAATGATGACGTTGCCAACCATCGCAAGCTGTTCCGAAATGGTCTGATCAATAACCAGCGATTGCGTGAAATGGAGCGTGAGAGTCTCGAATACCAGAGCGACAATGCCGGCCAATTTGCCGAGGTCGCACGGCTGCGTTCCCAGATCAGCGAAAACGAGCTGCAGAAACAGATTCGCCTGCAGGAATTTCAGCAACAGATCGGCGAGTCTCTACGTCAGGTTCAGGCAGAAGTCACCGATGCGGAAGAACGACTGGTCGCGCTCAATGACAACCTCAGGCGTACAGAGGTCATCGCACCGGTGGCCGGCACCGTGGTCGGCCTGAAGGTCCATACGCTGGGCGCGGTGATTCGTAGTGGCGACCCCCTGCTCGATATCGTGCCCGCCGGCGACGGCTTCATCGTCGAGGCCAGGGTCCCGGACCATGATATTGACCACCTCTACCTCGGTCAGCCCGCAGAGATTCGCTTCAGCGCATTCAATCAGCGGTTATCCAACATCATCGATGGTGAGGTCACTCACGTGAGTGCCAACAGCTTCGAGGATGAAGCGACTCGTGCCCGTTATTACAAGGCGCGGATTCGTGTCACCAGGACCGGCCAGAGCAACATGACCGAGAGCATGCGATTGCTTTCCGGCATGCCTGCCGAAGTGATGATCCGTACCGGTGAGCGCAGCTTCGCCAGTTATGTCGGCAAGCCTGTCGTGGATATGCTGGCGCGAGCAATGAGGGAGGAATGACAGGAGACTGAGGCGCCAGTAGACGAAGGGAATCACGAGAGGGACAGGCAATTCGACCATACCCCCCCCTCAGAAACGCGAAAAGCCCGCATCCTAGGATGCGGGCTTTTCTTAATCTGGTGGAGGAGGAGGGATTCGAACCCTCGAAGCCTTGCGACTTACACACTTTCCAGGCGTGCTCCTTCGACCACTCGGACACTCCTCCAGATCAGTATTCTCACGAGTGACTCGGCTGCGCCGTGTTTCCCTTGAGAACGCGGCGTATATTATCGAGCCGCTGGATGCATTGCAATACTTTTCCAAAATCTTTCATATAGATAGCGTCAATCTCTCTCATTCACCGCTACCTCCATTCATGCTGATGGTGCCAGCACCACGTAGTCACCTTGCGCCTCGAAGCACAGTGTCGGCAACGCTGATTCTTCAGCCTGACACCACAGCTGCTGGACCAACGTCAGGCGCGCACGCCGTCCTGCCACAAGCCGTTCACTGACTCCGACAAGCGCCTGCTCATCAAGCGGAGCACAGCTCAGTCGATACTCTCCACTAACGGGCGCCAGAAATTGCTGACTGGCACGTGAGACGACGATATCGCGCTGGATACCGCGTGCGCGTAGCCACAGCGTCAGCCAACTCCAACCACACAGTGTCGCTTCAAGGCTCATAGCACCGCCAAACGCCGTGCCCTTGTCATTGAGGTTAGGCGCCAGCATTAGCTGCCAGTCGAGCCGCCCTTCAGATTGCTGTGGCTGCGACCAGCACATGCTCTTGAGCCCGAGCTGACCAGCGAGTGGAATCGCACACGTCAGCCAGTCGCGAAACTGCTCCAGGTCTTCGGTAACGGGTGCCATCACACGCCCCAGCTGACCGTCGGAGCCGCAAGGCAGCGCCAGCGGTGGAAAAGCCTCTCCGCCTTGACGACTCATGCTACTGCCAGCGCTCGACAAAATCGGCACTGACACGTGAGGCCAGTGGCTTCAAGCGCCCACCCGGCGTGCCGAGATACAGGAAGCCAACCAACTCGTCGTGTTCTTCCATGCCAAGCCCAGCATGCACGGTGGCATCAAAAGCATAACCACCAGTGCGCCACATACCGCCCAATCCTTGCGCCTGTGCGGCATACAGCATGGCATGTGCCGCGCAACCAGCACTGACAACCTGTTCAACTCTTGGCACCTTGGGATGCTCCGGCGTCACCTTGGCGATCACTGCCACCACCATCGGTGCACGCAATGGCTTCTTGGCTGCCGATGCCTGAGCAGCCTCATCGCCAGCGGGAGACTTTGTACGCTCGGCCCTGGCAAAAAGCTCGCCCAGGCGCTCCAGGCCCGCTCCCGTGAACTCAATAAAGCGCCACGGTGTCAGCTCGGCGTGGTCCGGTGCGCGCAGCGCAGCCTGATACAAGGCTTCCATCTGTTCGGCATCCGGAGCCGGCGCCATCAGCTTGCCCATTGAATTGCGTTCATGCAGTAACGTCAGCGCGTCCATTGGCTCTCCCCTCGCACAGATCAGATAAGAATGATTCTCATATTATCACGCAGTGCATTACTGACGCGACAAGCGCAACGGCAGGCTGGCACGCGCTTCGCCTTCGAGATCAACAGTGGCACGCCACGGGCTGATGTCCAATCCGCCGCGCCGCACATAGCGCGCCATCACCAGTAGCGATTCAGGCTTCACGCGCGCCATCAGATCCACGAATAGATGCTCGACGCAGTGCTCATGAAAATCCTGATGCTGGCGATAGCTGATCAGGTAGGCCAGCAGACGCTCGCGGTCGATACGCGGACCACGATAGCGAATCCAGACACTGCCCCAGTCCGGCTGACCGGTGACCGGGCAGTTGGACTTGAGCAGATGGCTGTGCAGGTCTTCGCTGACGATATCGTCTTCATCTGCCGCGAGTAGTTCAGGCGACGGCGTGTAGTGCTCGACGGTGACCGGCAAGTCATCGAGGCACTCCCCCGGCAGACGCCCCACATTAAGCTCGGCATCATTCAGTTCCAGCAGACGCACCTCGACCGGCGCACCCGCCGCGGCGGCAAGATCCCGCTCCAACGTCGCCTGCACGGCCGCCTGATCGGCGAAGCGGCTCTGATTGAGGCTGTTGAGATAGAGCTTCCAGGATTTGGACTCGATCAGATTCGGAGAGGCCGCCGGCAGGCGGAAACGGGCCACACGCACCCACGGCTTGCCGGATTCATCCAGCCAGGAGACCTCAAAGGCGTGCCATTCATCCTCACCGACGAACGGCAGTGCCGTGTCACTGATACCGATCGGGCCACGATTGGCCGCGCGCGCAATCGGAAACAGTAGACTGGCATCGTATTGCTCAGGATAGGCAGACTCGCGACCGAGCGGTGCATCCTTGAGAGTCTCGGGACGTACCTCGTCAGGTACATTGACGGCAGTGGGATGAGCCATGACAGCACTCCAGGAGTAAAAGACGGAAATAGGATGAGCACGCGTGAAAACGCGTGGCGCAGACAGCGAAACGCCGGCAATGAGCCGGCGTTTCGTGCACTGGCGCGATGGCGCGCATATTACCATCTTCTGCGACTTTTCATCTTCAGCTACGAATGCCCTTGCCGCGCTCCAGCAGCCACAGCGCAAAGCTGAACATGCCGATGATAAAGGCCGCGATGGCAGCCAGTGCCGGCCCTACACTGATATCAGACACCCCCAGAATACCGTAGCGGAAGGTATTGACCATATAGAGGATCGGGTTCGCCAACGATACGTTCTGCCAGAACTCCGGCAGCATGTTGATGGAATAGAACACCCCACCCAGATAGGTCAGCGGCGTGAGGATAAAGGTCGGCACGATGGAAATATCATCGAACTTGCGCGCAAACAGTGCGTTGATGAAACCGCCGATCGAGAACAGCAGTGCCGTCAGCACCACGACAGCAATAGTCAGCAATGGGTGATGAATATCGAGATCAGTGAACAGGAAAGCTACCGCCGTCACGATGATACCTACGCCCAGCCCGCGCGCTGCGCCACCAATGATATAGCCGAGCAGAATGATCCAGGACGGCAGCGGCGAGACCATCAGCTCCTCGATGCTGCGTTGGAACTTGTTGGAGAAGAATGACGAGGCCACGTTGGAGTAAGAGTTGGTGATCACCGACATCATGATCAAGCCCGGTACGATGTAGTCCATGTACTTGATGCCATCCATGGTGCCAATCCGCGAGCCAATCAGATTACCGAAGATCACGAAGTACAACGTCATGGTGATGGACGGCGGCAACAGGGTTTGCGGCCAGATACGCGTGAAGCGACGGATTTCCTTGACGATGATGGTGGTTAGCGCCACCCACAACTGACGGGGATTCACTGCGCGATCTCCTTGGCGACGTTAGAGGCAATACCGCTTTCAGCGTTGGAGCGTTCGACCAGATTGACGAACAGCTCCTCAAGTCGATTGGCACGGTTACGCATCGAGACAACCGTGATGCCTGCAGCACTGAGGGCAGCAAAGGCGTCATTGATCGATTGTCCTTTGCGCACGGATAGCGACAGCTGATTCGACTCGCTGAGCGACACCTCAAAGCCTTCAATGGCCGGCACCACCGAGAGCGGCTCACGCGTATCGAGCAGGAAAGTTTCAATATCCAGCTGCTTGAGTAGCTTGCGCATACTGGTGTTATGCACAATTTCACCATGATTGATGATGGCGATATTGCGACACAGGCTCTCGGCCTCTTCCAGATAATGCGTAGTGAGAATGATGGTGGTGCCTTCCTCACGATTGATACGGCGCATGAAGTCCCACATCGAGCGACGCAGTTCAATATCGACGCCTGCGGTCGGCTCGTCGAGGATCAGCAGGCGCGGCTTGTGAATCAGCGCGCGAGCGATCATCAGACGACGCTTCATGCCACCCGAGAGCGTGCGAGAAGCCGTATCGCGCTTGTCCCACAACCCGAGATCCTTGAGCAGGCGCTCGGCACGCGGCCGCGCTTCCTTCATGGGCATGCCGTAATAACCCGCCTGGGTCATCACGATGTCCTGGACCTTCTCGAATTGATTGAAGTTGAACTCCTGCGGCACCACGCCGAGGTGATACTTGGCCTTCGAGAAGTCCTTGTCGATATCAATCCCGAAGACCTCGACCTTGCCCGCCGTTTTTTGCACCAGCGAACACACCACACCGAGTGTCGTGGACTTTCCGGCTCCGTTAGGGCCGAGCAACGCGAAGAAATCGCCCTCGGGCACATCAAGATCTATTCCCTTGAGCGCCTCGAAACCGTTGTCGTAAACCTTGGTCAGACCACGGATGGACAAGGCAGGTCGTGACATCAGACACCTATTTTATCAATGTGCACTGTCATGAAAAGACAGTCAGAAGAAGCATGCCTGCCAGCCACGAAGGCGACAGAAAAGGCACGCAGAATGAGAGGTGCATGGTAACGCATCCAACACACCGGTATCAGACCTGTTGCTGGCATGGCATTGGTGCAAAGAGAGAAACAGAGCGACATGACAGTCGATGACGCAGGAGTCGTGGAGCAAGACACATCAGAAGTCGTCAGAAAAAACCGAGTACTGCGGGGATATCAGGGGAAATACAGACACAAAAAAATCGCCGATGACGAGAACACGATAAACACTGTGTCTGTCAGGCGATGGCATGCTGCTATATCAATCTTCACTTCACATACGACTGGAGCGGGAAACGAGATTCGAACTCGCGACCCCAACCTTGGCAAGGTTGTGCTCTACCACTGAGCTATTCCCGCCTGTCGAAAAACTGTGCTGCAAAACAGAATGGCGTCCCATAGGGGGT
>NZ_JEMF01000130.1 GCF_000591415.1 Cobetia crustatorum
CTTCGCTACGTCACGCCGAGCCAGCGTCATGACGGCGAGGCCAAAGGCATTCTGACGCAGCGCCGAGAGGTCTTCGAGGCCGCGAAGCAGCGTCACCCGGAGCGATGGTCAGGTGATATCCGAAAATTCGACCTGCCGGAGATAGTGCATCTGAATCCGGAGCGGGATCCGGTACCGCAGGCAGTAGGGCTTTAAAAAGCCAGAACCACTTCATGTGCCAACTATGTTGACAGATTCCGCCCAACGCTGGAAGGATACATGCCTCCTTCAGGACGGCAGCCTTTTCAGCGACCAGGACCTCTGGACGCTCGACAACCTCGAGGAACTGGACCGAAGCTTTACCCAGAATCCCATCGAGGGCGGCAACAGCTTCGTTCATAAGCTGTCGCTTCAGCTGGCTGATACCTCGCTAGACGCCATTCAGCTGATGGCGGAACTTAACTGGCTGCTGCTGCTCTTCTCAAGCAATATCAAGCCTGACACCAAGCGCCGCATGGTGAAGGAGATTTGGGAGCTGAGCGGTGAGGCTTGCCCCGAGCCAGCACTCTTCCTCGATGACCAGGCTCTCGGCGGCGTCGGCAGCACCGGAACGGGCTTCAATACCCATCGGTGGCGTGAGCTGGTCTTTCTGATCGACCTGATGCGTGCCTTCAAGTCGCTCCCACCCAACCAGCAGCAGCGGCAGGCTGAAGACCCCTGGGCCTTCGCCGACTGGATGGCCACGGTCCGCCGCGATGGCATACGACAGCTTCCGCATATCCTGAGCTACCTGCTCTTTCCGGATAGCTTCGAATACATCTCCATCACACTCGATAAGCAAAAAATCCTAGAAAAGATGGCTGGTCTCTCCAAACACCGGATTAAACAACTCTCGGACCGAGAGATCGACCAGTCTCTCCTGGAGCTTCGCCAGCGCTTGGAAAGTGAGGGCGACCAAAAGGTAGATTTCTACGACTCCCCCTGGCTGGAGCAGTGGCGCCCCTCTCCCGGCATCTGGCTAATGGCCTGGAACCCCAGCCACTGGCCTTGGAAAACGTACCAGGACGACCGCCTCAAGATCGCCAGCGGCGAGAATGTCTCCCTGCCGTGGCGCACCGCCTCCACCCACCCACGCGAAGGCGACACTTTCTACTTAGTGCGGGTGGGACAGGAGCCGCGTGGCTTGATTGCCCGAGGGAACATCGCGTCGGCCCCCTACGAGGATGGCCACTACGACCCCAAACGCGCCGCCAAAGGAGAGACGGCCCGCTTTGTCGATATCACCCTGACAGACCTGCGCGATTCCGATGTGGATGCCTACATCAGCATGGCCGACCTCCAAGCCGGAAGCCCCGATGGGCAAAACTGGTCGCCCCAGGGCTCGGGGATCGAGATCAAGTCACTCTCGGCCAAGCTGGTCGGCAAGCTGTGGGACAAACTGCCGCCGGTGAATGTCTCATCCGCGAATGCTGACACTCCTATACAGCAGGCCATCCAGATCGCGCGGCCGGCCAACACTGTCTTCTATGGCCCGCCCGGCACTGGCAAGACCTACCACCTGCAGAAGCACTTGATGCCCAAGTACGAGAGTGTGGCGAAGCAGGCCCCCACCGGTGAGTGGCTGGAGGAGCAGCTGGCGGGCACCGCTTGGTGGGAAGCCATCGCCCTGGCTCTCGCCGACCTGGGTGGCATTGCCACGGTCAATGACCTGATCATCCATCCCTACTTCAAGGCCAAGGCACGAGTGCAAGGGCGACCCAACAGCCCCAACCTGCGGGCCACCTGCTGGGGCGCCCTACAGATTCACACGGCCCTGGAGTCCAGCACCGTCAACTATGCCGAGGAAAAGCGCCAGCCACCCCTGATCTTCGACAAGCAGCATGGCGGCCGCTGGATCCTGACCGGCGAGTGGGAAGAAGCCGGCGAGGGACTGCGCGAAAAGCTCGCTCAGCTTAAGCAGGGCCCAGCCAGCGACGACGCCCGCATCAGGCGCCACCTGACGGTGACCTTCCATCAGTCCTACAGCTACGAAGACTTCGTCGAAGGCATCCGCCCTCAGACCACCGAAGACGGAGCCATCAGTTACGAAGTACGTGACGGTCTGTTCAAGGCGTTCTGCCTACGAGCCAGCCAGGACCCCAAGCAGCGCTATGCGCTGTTCATCGATGAGATCAATCGCGGCAACATCTCACGCATCTTCGGCGAGCTGATCACCCTGATCGAGGCCGACAAGCGCTCCTGGTGGGATGATGAAGGTCAGCTGATCGAGGGCATCGAGCTAGTATTACCCTACTCCGGCGAGCGATTCGGGGTGCCCAAGAATCTCGATATCTATGCCACCATGAACACCGCCGACCGCTCCATCGCGCTGATGGATGCCGCGCTGCGTCGACGCTTTCACTTCCAGGAACTGATGCCGGAACCCAAGCGGATTCCCGGCAGCCAGGGGGACGGCTACATTCCCGACGGTGAAGGCGGACTGCTCAACCTGCGTGCCCTGCTGGAGGCGATCAACCTGCGCTTGCGCTACCTGCTGCACCGCGATCAGACATTCGGCCACGCCTACTTCACCGAGGTGAAGGACCTCGAGGCCCTGCGCCGGGTGATGGTCTACGACATTATTCCCATGCTCGCGGAGTACTTCTATGACGACTGGCGACAGATCCGCCGCGTGCTGGCCGACGAAGGAGCCGATGTGGAGCAGCAGCTGATCACCGCCGAGACCCTCGACCCAGCCCGCCTCTTCCCCGGCAGCGACGACCTGCTCCCCGAGCGGCCCGACTACCGGGTCAAGGCGTCTGGAGAGATCAGCTCCGACGCCATCAAGAAGATCTATGAGTCGTTGGAAGTCGAGGCATGAAGCAGCTCACCGCTTTCGAGCACGGTTGGCTTACGGTCGGCGAGGGTCGTGAACTGGCACCACACGAAGCGGATGCCCTAGCCGCCGCCGAAGGTTTACTGCCAGCCGGGTGCCTGCAGTGGGGTCATCGGCGGGTCAAGTTCACCCAGTTCTGCGGGGTGGTCCAGGTGGACGGCCTTCAAGTGGAGGTGCTGCCCAAGCTCACCCCCTACCAGACCGAAGCCCAGCAACGAGATACCTTGCTGACCATGCTGACTTGCGCCGGTGACCTGGAAGCGGTAGATACGCTAGGCGCCGGTCTGGCCACCAGTCGCACCACCCTGCTAGATCTCTTTATCCGACACTTTGCCCACCTGCTGGAGCGCCAGCTGCAGCAGGGACTGCTGCGCGACTACCGGGATATCGACGATACCCTCGATCAGGTGCGCGGCCGCATCGACCTGGTGCGCCAGCAGCGAGAAAACCTCTTCAAGCCCCAGCGCCTGGCCTGCCGCTATAGCGAGCTGGTTGCCGACATACCGGTCAACCGACTATTGCACTCCGCGCTGCGGCTGGTGATCTCGCTTGCCACCAGCCCTCTACTCGCCCAGCGGCTCCACGCCCTACGTATGCGCTTCGGCGGGGTCGGAACCCTGGCACCCCACGAGCGAGGCCCCAAGGCCGAACAGCTCAACCGGATGCAGAGCCGATACTCCCCGTTGGTAGCGCTGGCCCACCTTTTCCTGGACGGCCAGTTCCTGGATGCCCGCTCCGGGCGCCAGCAGGCCTTCAGTCTACTGTTCGATATGAATCGGCTCTTCGAGAAATACACCGCTAGCCTTCTAAGTCCATTGGCCCGTCTACAGGGACTCACACTAATTGAGCAAGGCCCGAGACGCTATTTAGGCCATGATTCAAGTGGACGCGGTCGGTTGCTAATGCGACCAGATATTAGTCTTTTAAGTGATCGTGATGCTAAGTACCCCAAGGTTATTCTTGATACCAAGTGGAAACGCATAGACAAAACTGATGCGCTATCATCACTTTCAGCAGCCGATCTTTATCAGATGCTATCCTATGCTACAACTTATAAATGTAATAACTTAATGATAATTTATCCTGAACAAGCTAATCTTAGCGCAGGCACCTCAAAAACTATAACTATTTCAGACGATCAAGAAACCAAAATAACGATAGTAGCCATAACTATAAGCCGTCATTCAAACTCAAAGCTTAATAGTATATTGAAAAATATACAAGCATCTCTATAAGCAGACTAGCATAAAAATCTCGCGAACCATATTATATATAATTTTATTACAACAACAACTATATACTGTAAGCTACATTACCCCTATTTTTAGTGATATTAGATTCTGTACGAAAGGTCGACTCGCAGACAACGACGTATGCAAGCTACGCATACCATCGCATAAAAGCTACGGGCCAACTTTTCGTACAGAACCTACTCTTGCCTGTACAATCCACCACATCCCGCAGAAAGTGCTACACCTTCAGTCTCCGATTGCAGGAATGGCAGATGAAGCGGCCTAAGTTATTTACCAATCAATTGGTCAATCACACGAGCCCCAATATAAATATTATAGCGATTTTAGTATGAGATAATGACTTTTATAGATCTCACTCGCAAGATAATAAATTCTGAATATTTTATCCAGACCATAAGAGAATACATGATCCCGGCTTATTCATGAGGCCGACCTGAAAACGAAGATGGCGAGTGGTTTTCTCTTGTAGAATCAGGATGTTCCTGCCAGAACACG
>NZ_JEMF01000131.1 GCF_000591415.1 Cobetia crustatorum
AGATGCCCGCGGCTGCATCCAGTTTCTCAATGCGCCGTACGCTGAGTTTCTCGGCGTCGACCCTGAGGCGGTATTGGGACGTGATGCCCGCGAGGTGATCGAGAACACCCGCATGCATGAGGTGCTGGAGAGCGGTAGTTGTCAAGAAATCTGTCGCCTCTGAGTTCCTTCAAGCCGCCTGTTTTTCCGGTTCGGCGACGGTGACCTGGAGCTCCCGCTCCGGGTTAAGCGACACGGTGCCAACCGGCGTCCAGTTGCGGGTCTTGCCGCTCCAACGGGCGGGGTTGGCCTCACGGGCTGCCTGATTGATGGCATGGCGCTTGGCCAGCACCTCGGTATCTTCTCCAGCGTGGCGCTGTGCCGGTGTTACCAGACGGATCCCGCTGTGGCGATGCTCGTGGTTGTACCACTGCACGAAGCCGGCCACCCACTGGCGGGCATCGTCGACCGTGGCGAACCCATCACCGGGGTAGCAAGGGCGGTACTTACAGGTGCGAAACAGCGCCTCCGAGTAGGGGTTATCATTGGAGACCCGCGGCCGACTGAACGATGGCGTGATGCCCAGCTCATGTAGCTTCTCCAGCAGCGTCGCGCCCTTGAACGGGCTGCCGTTGTCCGCATGCAACACCAGCGGCTGACCGATGATTTGCTCGGCCAGGACCGCCCGCTCCAGCACGCTGCGAGAGTTATGGGCCGACTCGGCCAGGAACACCTCCCAGCCAGTGATCTTGCGGCTGTAAATGTCGAGCATCATCACTAAGTAATAGTGCTGCCCCTTGATTGGGCCGCCCAACCATGTGCAATCCCACGACCACACCTGGTTCGGCGCGCTGGTCTGGTAGGTCGTGGGCTTGGTACGGCGCTGAGGAGCTTTGCAGCGGCCTCGATGCACCATTTCACGGTGCTTGTGCAGGACGCGGTAGAACGACGAGGGGGATGCCAGGTAGCGCTGCTCCTCGTCGAACAAGCGCACCACGATCTGCTCTGGCGGCAGGCTGGCGTACTCGGGACGATGGCACACATCGAGGATTTCCTGCTTTTCGGCCGGTGTCAGTGCGTTAGCCGGCACCGGCCGGTCGACCAAAGGGCGCTGGTCCTCGCGTAACTCGCCGTCGCGCGTCCAGCGCTGGTACGTTCTGGCAGTGATACCAAGCTCGCGGCAGGCGGCCTCCAGTCGGGCACCCTGGGCCCGGGCTTCTTCGATCAGCGCGATGGCGCGTTGGCGATCTGGGGTGCTGATCATGCGTCCTCGTCCCCCCAGATCGCCCTCGCCTTTTTTCTGAGGGCCAGTAACGCCGCAGTTTCTGCCAGGGCCTCGTTCTTGCGGGCGAGCTCCTTCTCCAGGGCTTTGATGCGCTTACGCTGCTGCTTGGCCTCGTCGGCCTCACGTTGGCGTTCCGAGTGGGAGAGGCTGGCGGCTTGCTCGCAGTCGTGGCGCCACCGCTCCAGCTGCTCGGGATAGATACCCCTTCGGCGGCAGTATTCCGCCGTCTCCTGGGCGTTCATTGAGGCGGTCTCGATCACGGCGCTGAACTTGTCCTTGGACGACCAGCCATCGGCGCCCTTGCCCAGAGCATCCGGCAGGCAACGCCCCTCGGCGCGGGCTTCCTTGCGCCACTTGTAGACGGTGCCCAGCGAGATCCCTTCCTGCTCCGCGATCACCTGCGGGGAGAGGTTGTGGGGAGGCAGCAGCTTGGTCACCACGGCTTGCCGGCGCTCCTCGGAGTAACGAGGCATGAGTGTCTCCTTTCGCCCCCTTGTCGGTTTATAAGAACAGGATATCAGAGGGTGCGACACTCATCCTGACACTGGGG
>NZ_JEMF01000132.1 GCF_000591415.1 Cobetia crustatorum
CCCCCCCAGAACTCGAGTGAGTCCGTGATTGGCTTTGATACGGGGCCCGCCAATTGCCTATTGGATGCCTGGCATGCCCGACACCACGGCACACCGGTAGACCACAATGGCCAGTGGGCCGCCAACGGCCGTGTTATTCCTGAACTACTCGAGGGCCTGCTGACAGCTGAGTATTTTGCCAAACCACTCCCCAAGAGCACCGGCCGCGAAGACTTTCATCTCGGCTGGCTAGAGCAACACCTCTCCGGCGATGAGACTCCTGCCGATGTGCAAGCCACACTACTGACCCTGACAGTAGAGAGCGTTGCACGCAGCCTGGAGGAAACAGGCATACCTTTACCTGCAATAACGCCTTGTGGAGGCGGTGCACGTAATCTGGCGTTAATCACGGCGCTTGAACAGCGCTTGGCAAACGGGCCGCATCCAACGCAGATCACCTATTGTGCTGAGCTGGGATGGAATGCCGACCTGCTGGAGGCAGGAGCGTTTGCGTGGCTGGCAGCTCGCCGCGTACTGGGCCGTCCTGGCAACTTGCCTAGCGTGACCGGTGCGCGTGGCTCGCGAGTCTTGGGCGGAATTTACGCTCGCTAGACGGCTCACCGGGTCGCTTCATTTCAGGCTGCCCTAATGCAAGGCTGCCGCCTCCTTTCAAATCAGGAGGCGGCAGCCTTGTGTCATGCATGGAGTGCTTTCTGATCGGCCCATTGGCTTATCAATCATCATCGTCCTGAAGCGAGAAACGGCTTGCGGCATTCAGTACATCCAGCTGCGCCTCTTGAGCACTGTCAGAATCTCCAAACTTGATCATCAGGCGCAGGTCGTTGGCAGAATCCGCATGTGCCAGCGCGACCTCTTCAGTGATCAAGCCCTGCTGATGCAATGCATAGAGCGATTGATCGAACGTCATCATGCCCAGCTGCTGGGAGCGCTTCATGACGTCCTTGATCTCGACAACTGCCCCTTTACGAATGAGATCAACGATCAGAGGTGAGCGTAACATCACTTCAATCGCCGGCACGCGCTGTGCACCATCACCACTTTTATGCGGTAGCAGTTGCTGAGCGACAATCCCCTTGAGGTTTAGCGACAGGTCCATCCAGACCTGCTCGTGGCGCTCCTCGGGGAAGAAGTGAATGATGCGGTCCAGCGCCTGATTGGCATTATTGGCATGCAGTGTCGCCAAGCACAGATGGCCTGTTTCGGCGAAGGTCAGTGCATGTTCCATGGTCTCGCGTGAGCGAATCTCACCAATCATGATCA
>NZ_JEMF01000133.1 GCF_000591415.1 Cobetia crustatorum
GCGTGTTGGAAGTTCCTCGCAAGCGTCGCCGCTTCACTGCCGCCTTCAAGGCCAGGATCGTCGAAGCGTGTCAGCAACCCGGTGCCTCCGTTGCCGGAGTGGCGTTGGAGCACAGCCTGAATGCTAACCTGGTCCACAATTGGATCCGTACCACCCGTCAGCAAACGGCTGTGCCAGAAATACCGGCATTTGTACCGGTGCCCATGACTCGCGAGTTGTCACCGGCCACTCCCCAGCATCAGGTGGCGGACCCTATTCGCCTCACCATCCCGCACCCCAACGGCCCGATGGTCATCGAGTGGCCTGCCTCGGAGGCCGACACCTGCCGATCTCTGATTCGGGAGCTGCTCGCATGATCCGCATCGACGAAATCTGGCTGGCTACCGACCCCCTGGATATGCGGGCCGGTCCGGACACTGCGTTGGCCCGAGTCGTGAAGGTCTTCGGCGCGGCTCGCCCGCATTGTGCTTATCTGTTCGCCAACCGGCGTGGCAACCGCATGAAGGTGCTGGTCCACGATGGTCTGGGCATCTGGCTGTGCGCCAGGCGCCTGAACCAGGGCAAGTTCCACTGGGCTGGCAACCGGCATGGCGATTGCGTCGAGCTCTGCCCCGAGCAGGCCATGGCACTGGTGCAGGGCCTACCCTGGCAGCGTCTCGGCACCGACGGCGTCATCTCTGTCGTCTGACACGCCAGGCCAGGTACGGCACAGAACCTCCCGGCCCGCTATTCGCTGATGCGCCAATCCCACTGCCTTCGGCGGGCTGGCATACTGGCGGAATGACGACGCCCCCCGACCTGACTCAACTCTCTCCCGATCAGCTCCGCCACTTGGCGGCAACGCTGATGACGCAGGTGGAGGAAAAGGAGAAAGCGCTACGCCACAGCGAGCAGGTCAATCAAAAACTGACCTATGAAATGGCATTGCTCAAGCGCCACGCCTTCGGCAAGCGCAGCGAGCAGCTCAATGTCCTGCAGATCAGCCTGCTGGAGGAAGGGGTGGACGCCGACATTGCTGCCATCGAGACCGAGCTGGAAGAGCTCCACCTCACTGCTGACACGCCAGTGGCAAGGAAGACGCCCAAGCGCACGCCCTTACCTCCCGAGCTACCGCGCACCGAGATTCATCATGATCCGGAGAATGATCACTGCCGGTGTGGTTGTCAGCTGAGGCGGATCGGCGAGGAAATCAGTGAGAAGTTGGATTACACGCCGGGCGTGTTCCACGTCGAGCGGCATATCCGTGGCAAGTGGGTCTGCGACCAATGCGAGACACTGACCCAGGCACCGATGCCGACGCAGATCATTGACAAGGGCATCCCCACCGCCGGCTTGCTGGCCCAGGTGCTGATCGCCAAATATGCTGATCACCTGCCACTCTATCGCCAGGAGCAGATCTTCGCCCGCGCCGGCGTAGCGATTCCGCGCTCCACCCTGGCCGAGTGGGTCGGCACCTGCGGGGTGCGACTTCAGCCGCTGATCGATGCACTGCGTGAAGTGTTGCTCAACGAGCCGGTGCTGCATGCCGACGAAACGCCGGTACCGATGCTGGCCCCTGGCAAGAAGAAGACGCACCGCGCCTATCTCTGGGCCTACGCCACCACCCCGTATGCCGGGTTGAAGGCCGTAATCTACGACTTCAGCGAGGGACGTGGCGG
>NZ_JEMF01000134.1 GCF_000591415.1 Cobetia crustatorum
ACCAACTGAGCTATGGTCCTATATCAGCGTGCCAAACAAGGTAGCACTGTGTTGCAAAACGTTTTGCCTTGTCAGCGGAGACGTATTCTACTTATCTTCCGTTTTGATGCAACCCCCTGATGATAAAAAAAATTTCTCGCCTGAGCAGCATCGCGATACTTGCCGTATGCGCCTTCTTTCAGACGTCTCACCGGGGCCACCGATCCTCCCCCGAGAACGCGCGAGGCGGTGCCAGTCCATGCCGGCACCGCCTCACTTCATCACGTCTTCACTTCTTCACGCCCTCAGCGCCGCGCAAGCGACATCACAAAGCAACGGGGCGTCAAAACAATACCCATCGCAGTCCCGCGGCCACAGCCGCCCCCAACAAGGGGCCGGCGATCGGCACCCAGGCATACCCCCAGCCGGAACTGCCCTTGCCGGGAATCGGCAGAAGCCAATGCGCGAAACGTGGCGCAAGATCGCGCGCCGGATTCATCGCATTGCCGGTCGGGCCACCCAGTGACAGACCGATGGCCCACACCAGTGCCCCGATGAGATACGGCAATACCCGATCAGTGATCAGCTCGCTGTTGACCATGCTGCCGATAGCGAAGACGAGCACCACCGTCGCGATCGCCTCACTGACGACATTCGCCAATCGGGAATCGACTGCCGGATCGGTACAGAAGACCGCGCGCTTGCGCAGCGGGTCACGGGTCACCTTCCAGTGGGGATAATACGCCGCCCACACCAGCACGGCCCCGGTGAAGCATCCCAGCATCTCCGCCAGCATCATCCTGGCTACCTTGAGCTCGCTTGCATGCACGCCCAGCAGATACTTGGCCAGGGTGACCGCTGGATTGAGATCTCCGTAGGGAGAGCCTGTCGAGGTCGATACCAGCACCCCGACCATCACCGCAAAGCCCCAGCCGGCATTGATCATCAACCAGCTGGAACCGGCTCCCTTGGTCTTGCGCAGCATCGCATTGGCGACAACTCCGCCGCCCTGCAGGATCATGAGCGTGGTACCCAGAAATTCGCCCGTCATGACGTCAGTCCACATGCCAGATGACCTCCGTCACTTGTCCCCATCCACCACCCACTGTGTCTTCCAGCCCCGAGAAAGGTCGCGGCATCGCTCCCCCAGACAGGAATGTCAGCACACGGGTATAAAGACTTCGCCCCGTCGAGTGACGGCGAAGGAGGCGTTACATTGCCACAGCTGACGAGGTGGCTCCAGCCACTTGCGACAGAAGGGGTTACAGCAACAGATGCCACATGGCAGCAGCGATCAACGCGCCCATCAAAGGACCGACTATCGGCACCCAGGCATATCCCCAGCCAGAACTTCCCTTACCATGAATAGGCAGTAATGAGTGGGCAATTCGCGGCCCAAGATCACGTGCCGGATTGATGGCGTAGCCCGTCGTGCCGCCCAGCGAGAGCCCAATCGCCCACACCAGCATGCCGACAAGATACGGCAGCAGTCCGGGGCTGATGGTGCCAGCCCCCGCGATCGCACCAATACCAAAGATCAGCACCACAGTGCCAATCACTTCACTGAGCATGTTGCCCAATCGGCACTCTATCGCCGGATCAGTGCAGAATACTGCCCGCTTGAGCCCTACATCACCCGTACGCTTCCAGTGTGGCAGATAGGCTAGCCACACCAGTACAGCACCGGTAAAGCAGCCCAGCATCTGAGCGACCACTAGCCGTGCCACTTCGAGCAGGTCGGCATGCACTCCCAGCAAATACTTGGCCAGCGTCACTGCCGGGTTGATATCAGCCTGAGGCGACCCCGTGGAGATGGCCACGAAGACACCGATCATCACGGCAAAGCCCCAGCCGGTCGTGATCACGATCCAGCCGGAGCCGTTACCCTTGGTGTCCGTCAATAACACGTTGGCGACCACACCGCCGCCGAACAGAATGAGAAACAGACAGCCGAGAAACTCGCCTGTCATGACTTCAGTCCACATGATCAGTGAGCTCCGTCGCTTTTCACCCTCTCTACCGCTTCCAGCCAACCGGCATACAGACGCTCGCGCTGCTCCTCATCCATCTGTGGTGAGAAGGTACGCTCGCAGTGCCACAGCTCGCTGATCTGCTCCAGGCTTTCGTACCAGCCAATGTGTAGGCCAGCCAGATAAGCCACACCCAGCGCGGTTGTCTCAAGGACACGCGGGCGGTCCACCTTGACACCCAACATGTCGGACAAGAACTGCATCACCCAGTTATTGCTGACCATGCCACCATCGACACGCAAATTCGCGCAATTGATAGTGACATCACGCAGCATGCACTCCTGCAGGTCACGCGTCTGATAACAGACCGACTGGAGACCAGCCGCCACGATATCGGTAATACCGGTACCACGAGTCAGGCCGAGAATCGCGCCACGTGCCTGCGGGTCCCAGTGCGGCGCTCCCAGTCCGGTAAAGGCCGGCACCATGTAAACGCCATGTTCGGCCTTGGCGGCACGCGCTAGCGGCTCAGTCTCAGAGGCATCGGAGAATAGCTTCAGGCCATCACGCAGCCACTGAACCGTCGCACCGGCCACGAAGATGCTGCCTTCCATGGCAAAGGTTGGCTTGCCATTCAGGCGATAGCCAACGGTGGTGAGCAGGCGGTTCTTGGAGAGCTCCATGTTCTCACCGGTATTCATGATCATGAAACAGCCGGTGCCATAGGTACTTTTGCTCATGCCAGGCGTGAAGCAAGCCTGGCCTACCAACGCCGCCTGCTGATCACCCGCGACACCGCGAATCGGCATGGCAGCACCGAACAGCTGAGGATCCGTCGTACCGAAATCATCACTGGAGTCGAGCACGCTCGGCAGCATGTTTTCAGGAATTCCGAACAGTTCCAGCAACTCTGTGTCCCAGCATTGCTCAACAATGTTGAACAGGCAGGTACGCGAGGCATTGGTGGCATCGGTGACGTGACGCTCACCGCTGGTCAGCTTCCAGATCAGATAGCTATCGACGGTACCGAAGGCTAGTTCGCTCTTCTCGGCGCGCGCGCGGGCACCTTCAACATTCTCGAGAAGCCAGCGTAGCTTGGTCGCGGAGAAGTACGGATCAATCAGTAGACCGGTCTTGCGCTGAATCATGTCGCCGTAACCGGCTTCCGTCAGTTCACGGCAATACTCATGTGTGCGGCGATCCTGCCAGACAATGGCATTGTGAATCGGCACACCCGTCTTGCGATCCCAGACGATGGTGGTCTCACGCTGGTTGGTGATACCGATCGCAGCCACCTGCTCGGCGCCGATATTGGTGTTGATCAATGCCTGACGGACGGTGCGCTTCACCGAGCCCCAGATATCATCAACATTGTGCTCGACCCAG
>NZ_JEMF01000135.1 GCF_000591415.1 Cobetia crustatorum
TTGAGTAAATCGACAGTTCGTTAGTTGCTACACATAAAGAAGCCCCGCCATGGCGGGGCTTCTTTATTGTTCTAACATCGCTGTGATTCTGGGAGGAGAGCTGACGATTTAGATGCGAGCAACCACCGGGTTGGCTCGCTCACGGCGTGCCAACCAGGCAATGCTGACGAATAGCAGGCCAGCCAAGCTCAGCCAGCCGAACAGCGTACTGTCAGTCAGGCCCATGACCAGATAGGCCAGTAGCGATATCGCAGCACCCAATAGTGCATAGGGTAGCTGTGTCATCACGTGATCGATGTGGTGGCAGCTGGCACCGGTCGAAGACAGGATGGTGGTATCGGAAATCGGGGAGCAGTGATCACCGAACACCGAGCCCGCCAGTACCGCGCCCATCATCGGCAGCATCATGCTGATCTCGGTGGCGGCCGCCATGTCTCCCGCGATTGGCAACATGATGCCGAATGTGCCCCAACTCGTGCCGGTCGCAAAGGCCATCAAGCCAGAGAGCACGAACAGTAACATCGGCAACCAGGTCGGAGAGACCACACCATCGACCAGTGTTGCGAGATATTGACCGGTACCGAGCGAACCAATGATACCCGTCAACAGCCAGGCGAAGATGAGGATATACACGGCAGGCATCATGGAGCGCGCGCCCTGCACGATGGCACCGACGCTACGGCTCATGCCCATGCGATGACGCAGCAGCATCAGTACTGCTGTCAGCAGGCCAATGGCGCCCCCGATGATCAGCGACTTGGCGACATCCGTCAGTTCAAAGGCACGAATGATATCGAAGGCTTCACCGTCAGCGGCGAGTGCGCTGGCACCGGTCTGGACGATCATGAAGAAGGTTGCGATCACGAGTACGACGATGGGAATCAGCAGGTCCATCGGGCGACCACGCTTGGACTCTTCGACATGGGTGTTGCCCGGCGGGTTACCGCGCGAAGCATCAAACAGCTCACCATCACGTGCTGCGACAGCGTGACGACGCATGGCGCCGAAATTGATGTCGAACCAGGCTGAGGCAATTACAAGCACTAGCGCGGCAATGGCGTAATAGTTGAGTGCAGACAACTCAAGGAAGGCACCGAAGGGGCTGATGTCCGTGATGTGATGCGTTGCCAAGATACCGGCAATCAAGCTGATGATGTAGGCACCCCAGCTGGAAATTGGCGTCAGCACGCAGACCGGTGCGGCAGTCGAATCAATCAGATAGGCGAGACGTGCCCGAGACAGCCCTTGGCGATCAGTCAATGGACGGCAGATATTGCCGACTGCCAGGCTATTGAAGTAGTCATCGATGAAGATGAAGACTCCGAGCATGACCGTCATCAGCTGCGAGCCGCGGCGTGTGGTGACGCGTTCGCGTGCCCAGTTGCCGAAGCGCGCGTGCCCCCGGCCAAGGTGATGACGCCAACCATTGCCCCAAGTGCGAGCAGGAATAGCAGGATGTAGACGTTCCAGCTATTGAGAGTGACATCACTGAAATGGCCACTTTCAGGCAGCTCAACAAAGACGGCTACCAGCTGCTGCCAGAGGTAATCGAGCGTTGCGATTGGCGCAAAGCCATTCAGCAGAAGCGCGCCAGAGACAATGCCCAGCCCGAGGGAGAGCATGACGCGGCGTGTCAGTATTGCGAGACCGATGGCTATGATCGGGGCGAGCAGCGAAAGCGGAGATGCCGCGTAGCTGGTCAGTTCCATGTATCACCTGTTTTTCAAAGGTAGACGCCGGGACAATGCGTTCTACCGAGTGCCATGTTGGCTATTATGGTGCGTGGGCGTCAGGGAGGTGCACCGCCTGATCGCAGCGCGCCTTGAGACCGAAAAGCCATTGGGCATGCGGAAAACATTAGGCGCGCACGACAAGTCTTGCCACTTCAGGCCCGCTGAAGCAGGCAGGCCGGAAAGGAGGGGGCGCATTATGCCCGAGCAGGCGAAACAGCGAAACATTGCTGCTTTAATCTAAAGTCTACAATGCAGTAAAAAAGACCGCTATTTCGGCTGTTATCCCCTAAAATCGTGTCACGAAATGCTGACAAACAGTGGGCTCTTCTTGCTTATCGCTGTTGGATATGAAGAATGGCGCTCACCAAAGCATGTCGAGCAGCACGCCTGTAGATGCTGCTCGCTGTCAGCAAGGGTCGAGGCTTGCCTCCATGACACCTCTGGCAGCGACGACGAGACCAAGAACCCGCTAAAGCGAGACCGACATGTCGGAAACTACTTCCATCATTCCAGCGCCGATTCTTGCGCTGATCGACGCCGGCAACGGCCTGCTGTGGGGCAGTGTGCTGATTTACCTGCTCATCGGGGCAGGCATCTTCTTCACTGTCATGACCAAGGGCATCCAGTTCCGTTACTTCGGACATATGTGGAAGCTGTTGGCGACTTCTCGTCAGGGCAGCGAGGGAGGCATCTCCTCCTTCCAGGCGTTGGCCACCTCCCTGGCGGCACGTGTCGGGACCGGTAACCTTGCGGGCGTGGCCGTGGCCATCTCCCTGGGTGGCCCGGGCGCGATCTTCTGGATGTGGATGACGGCACTGGTCGGCATGGCCACCAGTTTCATCGAGTCCACATTGGCCCAAGCTTATAAGGTTCCGCACGACGACAAGACCTTCCGTGGTGGCCCGGCGTATTACATCGAGAAAGGGCTGGGTCAGCGCTGGATGGCGATTCTATTCTCCATCTGCTTGATCATCGCCTTTGGTCTTGCTTTCAACTCCGTGCAGTCCAATTCCATCGCGCTAGCCATGGAGCAGGCCTTCGATGTGCCACCATGGATCATGGGTATTGTGCTGGTAGTTGTCATGACACCGATCATCTTCGGTGGTATGAAGCGTATTGCACGTACCGCCGAACTGATCGTTCCGATCATGGCCATCCTATATCTGCTGTTGGCGGTATTCGTGGTGATCTCTAACATCACTGAGCTTCCGCAGGCGCTGGGTACCATCTTCCGTAGTGCCTTTGGTCTTGAGCAAGCGGCCGGTGGCGCGCTGGGTTACACAATTGCTCAGGCGATGATGAACGGTATCAAGCGTGGTCTGTTCTCCAACGAAGCGGGTATGGGCTCCGCACCGAATGCTGCTGCGATGGCGACCACCAAGCATCCGGCCTCGCAGGGCTTTGTGCAGATGCTGGGTGTGTTCATCGATACGCTGGTGATTTGCACCGCGACCGCGGCGATCATCATCATGAGTGGCACACTGGGCACTGACGGCAGCAATGATGGTATTCAGATCACCCAAGCAGCGCTGACGTCTCAGGTCGGTAGCTGGGGTGGTGCCTTCATCGCAATTGCTATTCTGTTGTTTGCCTTCACCTCGCTGGTCGCCAACTATTCCTATGGCGAGTCCAACATCGAGTACATCGCCGGCAAGAAGAACGCCAAGTCGGTCATCATGATCTATCGTTTTGCCGTGTTGGGCATGGTCATGCTGGGGGCTGTCGCTAGCCTGAAAAGCATCTGGAATTTCGCGGATCTCTCGATGGGCGCGATGGCACTAATTAACTTGATTGCCATCCTGTTGCTGTCACCACTGGCCTTCCGTCTGTTCAAGGACTATGACCGTCAGCACAAGGCAGGCAAGGAGCCGACCTTTGATCCGGACCAGTTCCCGGAACTCAAAGGCAAGATTGATCCGAGCATCTGGAAGAAGTAAGTGCATGAAAGGCAGTGTGAGTTGAGGGCCTGACCAACTCGCCAGAAATGACACTGCTCTGCATGCCAATGGCCGCGCATCGTGATACGATGCGCGGCCATTTTACGTCATGGAGTCCATGGTTCTTCGGTTTCATGATGTCGATAATAGCGTCATGCCTCGTGTCAGGGTTCCCTCACCCCTGAACGGCGACTTGCAGTTAAAAAAGGACCTTAGATGTTGATCCTCTCCGACACCCAGTCGCGACGTGCTCTTATTGCACTTTCCCTGTTTCATATTCTGATCATCACGGCCAGTAACTATCTGGTCCAGCTGCCGATGACACTGTTTGGATTCCATACAACGTGGGGCGCCTTCAGCTTCCCGTTTATCTTCCTCGCGACAGATCTCACCGTACGGTTGTTCGGCAAGTACTATGCGCGTCGTATCATTGCACTGGTGATGCTGCCAGCGCTGATCATCAGCTACATGTTGTCGGTGATGTTTCAGGATGGCATTTTTGCTGGCGTTGAAGCGCTAGGAGATTTCAATCTCTTCGTGGCGCGTATTGCGCTGGCCAGCTTCATTGCCTACGTGATCGGCCAATTACTCGATATTCAGGTGTTTGATCGTCTGCGTCGCAATGCACATTGGTGGCTGGCGCCGATGGCATCGACATTATTGGGTAATCTTGCCGATACCTTTGCCTTCTTCTCGGTAGCATTTCGTAATGGGCCAGACGCCTTTATGGCGCTGCATTGGATTGAAATTGCCTGGGTGGATTATGCCATCAAGCTGGCAATTTCACTGCTGCTGTTCTTGCCCATGTACGGCCTGCTACTGAGCTGGCTTAGCCGCACGCTGGTCGCGAAAGGCTGTCGCCGGGTCGCGAAGGCGTCTGATCTAACGTTAACGGGTAACTGCCCACATACTGTCATCGAACTGCTGCCATGATGTGCTAACGTGGCTTAAAACAGGGAGAGGCGGGGTGGCAATGAGAATTGTGGCGCTATACAGCATCAAGGGTGGCGTGGGGAAAACGGCTTCGGCAATTAATCTTGCTCATTCGGCAGCAGCATGTGGCCTTCGTGTGCTGCTGTGGGATCTGGACCCCCAGGCTGCCGCGACCTTCTATGTGCGTACCAAGCCTCGTCTCAAGGGCGGCATCGAGAAGCTGGTCAAGGGCAAGCAGGAGATGGCGCGAGTGATTCGCTCAACAGAGTATGAGGGGCTCGATATCCTGCCTGCCGAGTTTTCCTACCGGCACCTTGATCATATTCTTGAGGATGAAAAGCGCTCGCGGCTGCGCAAGCTGCTCAAACCGATCCGTGATGATTATGATCTGGTGGTGCTGGATTGCCCTCCGAGTATCTCCAGCCTGTCGGAACAGGTTTTTGCGGCGGCTGATGCGTTACTCGTACCGTTGATCCCGACGGTATTGTCACTGCGTACGCTTGAGCAACTCAATACCTGTCTGGCAGAGTTGGACTTGGATGCTCAGGTGTGGCCGTTCTTTACCTTGGTCGATCGTCGCAAGACCTTGCACAAGGATGTGATGTCTTCGCTCAAGCGCGATTACCCACTACAGTTGAGTGCCAACATTCCCTATTCGAGTGTGGTGGAACGTATGGGGATTGAGCGCGCACCGATTTCCGTCTATTCGCGTACTAGCGCGCCTGCGGTTAGCTACCGTGAGTTATGGCAGGAGGTTGCCCAGCGACTCGGATTACCGGAAACGCCTGCGAGCTGACAGGTTTGGCCGGTGGATCGCTGGTCCACGGTGGATGATGAAAGCCGATATGCAAACGGCCCGCACTCCATGGAGTGCGGGCCGTTTTTATCTCTAGCGAGCAAGGGTGACATCGAAGTCTTACAAACCCGGTAGACCGGAGGTGGCATCCGCGTCTTCCAAGAGACGCTTCAGTGGTGCATGCAACTCAGGTGTACTGACCACG
>NZ_JEMF01000136.1 GCF_000591415.1 Cobetia crustatorum
GATTCACTGTGCCACTACAGTATAGACCTTTACCAGAAACAATTCGCCGTCTGATAAAGGCGTAGCCGAGGTGAGTCCCTTCATGCTCCCGGCAGTCCGAAGATGCGAGATGGGGAATACCCTGCGGCGTGGATGTCGCAAAAAGACCGGAGCGGGACGAGTGATTCAGGCGCGATGAAGCAGTGCAAGCATTTCTTCTCGTCCCGACACCTTGTCACTGGAGCTTGTGAGTCCTCAATAGAGATGGACTGTCTGGAAACGGGCACGCGACGCCCCTTGTGCATCCATCAGCGTCAGTGTCTTGCCTTCTATCTGCCAGCCCGACACGTCATTGAGTGTCGCGAGGAAATCGCGTTCGAGCGTTGCTACTTCACCGGGACATGCCATTCGCGTGATGGCCAGGCGGCCGAAGCCGAGTTCTTGCGCATCATGGTGATATTCCCCCATCAGGCGATTGCAGCCGGTGGAGCCGGCTACTCGCGAGTCTTGTGTATGTAAGACGATATGGGCTTCACGCTTGCCTTCCACCACGGGTGTTGGCTGGTTGTCGAGTGTCACCAGCTTCCAATAGGTGTTCTCCAGTGGCTCGTCGACACCTTGATAATCCTCAGAGGATTGAGCGCCTGCGCAGCCGCCCAGGGTGAGTGCTGCGCTCATCACGGCGGCCCATGTCATCACTTGCGCTTGTTTCATGCGGGTGTCTCCCTCACTAATAGGGTGTCTACGGCGATTCGGGGCTGGGCTCCGGTAGCGCTGCAAGCCCTCGCAGATAGCGTCATCGCCAGTGTGGTCAGCTGATGCGCGGTCATCGCCAGCGTGGTCATCTGAAGCGTTGTAGGCTGAGTCAGGAAGACGCGTTACGCATTCTGAAACAATCGCCAAGGAGTTGTCATGCCAGCCACCCGCACGCCCTCGTCCGCCAGGGAGCGGATACATCTGTGGTGGGATCTGTTCATCATCGTGCTCGTGATCGCCAATCTGGCATTGCTGCTATTCGATAGTCTCTTCCTGATTCCCCCGCTGAACACGGCCTTCGAGGCCGTGACACCCGGGTTGCATGCGGCCTATGAGCAGAATATCCACGCCAATTTCCTCTCTATCGACCTGGCATTCGTCGCCGTCTTCCTGCTCGATGTGCTGGCGGGGTGGGCAGTGGCCATTGCGGAGCGGCGCTACCACCGCTGGTTCTTCTATCCCTTCGTGCACTGGTACGACGTGCTGGGGTGTATCCCGCTGAGCGGCTTCCGCCTGTTGCGTGTGTTGCGTGTGATCTCGCTGTTGTTCCGCCTGCAACGTCTCGGCTTGATCGATGTTCGCCGCTGGTACCTCTACGGGGTGGCGGCCAAGTATCTCGATATTCTGCTGGAGGAGCTGACGGACCGTATCTCCCTGCGCATGCTCGATAACGTCCAGCAGCAGTTGCGCGACAGCGATGACCTCTCATCTTCGGTGATCGAGCGTGTCGTGGAGCCTCGCAAGCAGGCCTTGATCCGTGAAATTACCCAGCGCCTCGAGACCATGGCGGGGGATGTCTATACCCAGAATCGCGACGATACCCTGCGCTATGTGCGGGGCCTGGTCAGTCGCACCCTCGCCGAGAGTCCGGAGCTTCAGCGTGTCTCGCGCCTGCCCATGGGCACCCAGCTTACGAAAGGGCTGGAAAGCTCGCTGTCGGATCTGGCCTGCCATCTCGTCGATGAAGCGCTGGTCGGCCTGCGTTCCAAGGAGTTCTCGGCGCTGGTGGGGCACCTGGCAGAGAGTGGTTTCGATGCTTGGTCGCGCACTGACCCGAGGACGGAGCAGATCACCGAGCAGGTGCTGATCGACATGCTGGATCTGCTCAAGGAGCGGATCGCCGTGAAGAGTTGGCAGAAGAAATACGAGTGACGTGATGCACCAGCGTCATCCTGATAGGTAACTCGCGGCGTTCGGGATGAGATGGGGCGAGGTTTGGCGCACGGGAATGTGTTTGCGAGAATGCTGATACATTCATCCCACGCCGAGAGTCTGTGAGCCGCGAGTGTCGTCGCGCAGCGATAGCGCGGCCTGATGACACATCAGCGTCTCGCCAGCGTGGGAGCCGCGACAGGAGGTCAGTGTCATGGCGAATCCAACACGCACTGAGGTAGCCGAGTCAGCACCGGGCGTTCCGTTCGACCCGGCACAGGTGGCTGTCATCCAGCAATTCGGCGGCAGCATCACACCGCTGGAGCCGATAGGCGCCGAGGTGAGGGGAATCGATCTGTCCGCTCAGGACGCGCCGCCCGCGCCAGTGCTTGAGGCGCTGGAGCAGATCATGGCCGAGCGCGGCTTCTTGGTCTTCAAGCGCGATACGCCCCTGGAGGCCGATGACTTTCTGCGCGCCAGTTGCTGGTGGGGCGGCAAGGAGCTGCACAGTACCCATGGGATGCATCCGGCCACGCCCGATGGCAACCGGCACATCTTCCGGCTGTCGAACGATCGCCGTCACGGCATTCCCGGCGTCGGGCCGCAGTGGCATAACGACGGCAGCTTCAATACCGATACGTTCTCGCACTCCGGCTACCACATCATCCGCCCGGCCGAGAACGGCGGCGGTACCTGCTTTGCTCATCAGGGCGCGGCCCATGACGCCTTGTCTGCCGAGCGTCAGGCCTTCTGGCGCCGTCTTGCTTCGGTGAATTCCTCCTCCGGGGCCGTACATCCCGTGGTACACGAGCACCCCATCACCGGTCGCAAGTGCATCTGGCTTCATCTGGGCATGACCGGCGCAGTGATCGAGAAGCTACCCGATCAGGATGCCTTCCGGCTGCTGACCGCCGAAGAGCTGACGCAGCTCTGCCGTGAGTACAACGCCATCCTGAATGCCGGCTTCACCGAGGGTTACGCCCTCGACTTCGAGTACCAGGAAAACGACTGCGTGTTCATCGATAACCTGGCGGTCGCTCATAGGGCCGCGCCCGGCGCGCACTTGCCGGCACAGGAGCAAGGCCTGCGGATCATGCATCGCAGTACCGTGCGTGGCACTCAGGATCTGGCACCTGGCTTCGGACTGCCGCTGCAGGTGGATATCCATGGCCCCAGCCCGCTGGAGAATGGTGTATGGCAGGGCGGCGGTATCGGCTTTCGTTGGGAAGAGAATATTCCGATGCAGAACTGAGGCTGGCGCGCTCAGGTAAGACACTTGCAGCGGGACGTGCGTTACAGCGAAGTGAAGGCTAGGGCAGATCAGGGGTAGATCAAGGTGCAGACCTAGTTTCAGAGGAAAGACCAGAGTCCGTGAAGAGTTGGCATTAGCAACACGAGTGATAGGGTGGGGATATCACCCCGGCCAAGCGCTGATGGGGCTGGGGAGGCACGTCAGCCGTGCTGGCCAAGAGCCTGTCCGATCACGTTTCAGGGAGAGAACCAGACTCGTAAAGGAAGCCATCATGTCATCTGCCCATGACACCGTCATCGAAAGACCCGATAGCCTGCATGCCAAGGAGTGGCTACGCGCGTACCAGCGGGTACGCGCCGCCACCGAGGCGATCTGTGCGCCGCTGCATAAGGAAGACTACATGGTGCAGAGCATGGCAGATGTCAGCCCGCCCAAGTGGCACATCGCCCATGTCACCTGGTTCTTCGAAGCCTTCATCCTGAAGCCGTTTCAGCCGGACTATCAGACGCTCGACCCCGCCTACGATCACCTCTTCAACTCCTACTACGAGACCCATGGCGTACCGTTCCCGCGCGCCGAGCGTGGCACGATCTCGCGCCCGACCGTCGACGATGTCTATCGCTATCGCGCGCACGTCGATCAGGCCATGCAAGCGCTGCTTGAGAATCCGCCACGGGAACATCTGCCCGAGATTCTTCGCCGCTTGGAGCTGGGGCTGCCGCATGAGCAGCAGCATCAGGAGCTGCTGTTGATGGACATCAAGCACATTCTGGCGCAGAACCCACTGTGTCCGGCCTATCGGGATGATCTGACTCCGGGATTGGCACCAGCCCCTGCGCAGGAGGTGCCGTCGCTTGGATGGCTGGCCTATCCAGCCGGGGTTCGCGAGATCGGCCATGATGCAGCCGAAGGTGGCTTCGCCTACGACAACGAGATGGGCCGACACCGTCAGTTCGTCGAAGCGTTCGAGATGGCCGACCGTCCGGTGACCAACGGCGAGTTTCTCGCCTTTATGCAGGACGGCGGATACGCCACCCCCGAGCACTGGCTGGCGGATGGCTGGGCGACGGTCAAGGCGGAAGGCTGGCCAGCGCCGCTTTATTGGGTCGAGCGCGACGGCGTCTGGCATCACTACACGCTAGGTGGCCTGGTGCCGGTGGATCTGAATGCGCCGGTCTGCCATGTCAGCTTCTTCGAGGCCGATGCCTACGCCCAGTGGGCGGGCGCGCGCCTGCCCACCGAGGCCGAGTGGGAGACAGTCGGTCAGGATGTCCCTCTCTCTGGTAACTTCGTCGATCAGGATTATCTACAGCCAGTCGCGGCCGCGAGCTCCGAAGGCATGCCGAGTCAGATGTTCGGCGATGTCTGGGAGTGGACGGGCAGTGCCTATCGCCCGTATCCGGGCTTTCGCAAACTGCCGGGCAGCCTGGGGGAGTACAACGGCAAGTTCATGTCCGGTCAGATGGTGCTCCGTGGGGGTTGCTGCGCCACGTCTGCCGATCATATCCGCGCGACCTATCGCAACTTCTTCCCGCCCGAGGCGCGCTGGGCGTTCTCCGGCTTTCGGCTCGCCAGGGACGGTGGGGTCTGAGGGTCTGACTCTTTCAGAACGCGCCTCAAGGCACTTTCATCTGCCGCTTTCATCTGCCGCTTTCACCCGCCAACCCGTAAAGGAGTCTTCATGGCCGACCACCTCGAACCGCGTATCACGCTGCACCCGCTATCCTCGCGGGTGCGAATCCTGGTCGGTGAGACGGTGATCGCTGACACTGGCAACGCGCTGGAATTGCGCGAGAAGGGCTATCCGCCGAGGCTCTACTTGCCGCGCGCCGATGTGGCGATGGCGGAGCTCTCGGTTTCTCACACCGTCACTCATTGTCCGTTCAAGGGCGACAGTACCTATTACTCGCTGCCGGATCTTCCTGATATCGCCTGGAGTTACGATCACCCCATCGAGGAGGTGCAGGCGATCGCCGGGCGGCTGGCGTTCGATACCGACAAGGTCATGTTGGAGGTGGAGTGATTCAGACGAACGGCTCGTCGCCAACCTGATTCTCTCGTCGATGCACAACGCTCCGTCGTGCTCTGCTTCAGAGATAAACCGATAGAGAACAGTAGCTTGGCGTTCGCCAGATGGTTAGAATCCTGCAGTTTGCTGCACCGCGCTCCTCCATCGGGCGCGGTGCAGCATTACCTTTCCCTTATCAAGGCTCAGTACTCCGGTTGGACGAATCACCTCGCTTGATTCCTTTCCGTACAGGCTGCACCAGGAGTCATGACAGTGGTTGTCCCTTCGAACATCGCGCCGGTGATGAGTGTACTGCTATGCCTCGTGCTGGCCTCCTGCGTCAGTCGTTATCTCAAGTCTCCCCGCATGAAAGGTCGCATTGGCGAGTGGCGAGTGCGCTGGATGGCGCGTCGACTCGGCAAGCAGGGCTATCGGGCCTTGCACAATGTCACCCTCAAGACCGAGAGCGGCACCACCCAGATCGATCATGTGCTGCTGTCGCGTTTCGGCTGCTTCGTGTTGGAAACCAAGAACATGAAAGGCTGGATCTTCGGCAGTGAGCACGAGGCGAACTGGACCCAGCAGTTTCCTCGACAGTCGTTCAGCTTCCAGAACCCGCTACGTCAGAACTACAAGCATCTCAAGGCACTGGAGACGACGCTTGGCGTGACTCCCGAGCATCTGCATTCGGTGATCGTCTTCGTCGGCAACGCCAGGCTCAAGGGTGAGATGCCAGCCAACGTGACGCGCGGTACTGACTTCGTTTCCTTCGTACAGTCGTTCAAGGCCCCCATCTTCAGCGAGGCGCAGGTCGAGGCCATGCATGAGGCGCTGCTGACGGGGCGGCTGGCGCCGACTCGGGCGACGCAGCGTGCTCATGTGCAGCATCTCAAGCAGCGCAATGATCCACAGGCGAGACGTGAATGCCCGAAATGCGGTAGCCGTATGGTGCTGCGTACTGCCAAAGCAGGTGTACGTGAGGGCCAGCAGTTCTGGGGATGCTCGGCCTATCCGGAGTGTCGCGCGACACAGGCGGTGTGATGACTGCCTTCACGGCCCCGAACGAGGCAGCATCCAAACTTGAATTTCGCTGACAGGCACTACCATCGCTCGGCACGGCGGCACTGCTTTTGAATGTGTTGACGTTGCTGCTGCAACCTCGTCCAGCCTTTGCCTTCGAGACCGGCTTGCTGTAGCTGCTCCTTGAGTATGACTGAGTCGGATAGATCAGCGAGCATGGTAACCATCTGTTGAATTTGGCGCTTCACAAACGGATAACTGAATCGGCACTCCTCCGAAAAGGCCTGCCAATCGCGCGGTAGCAGCTGCATCGAATTGAACTCCCCGCCGAGGGAGAAGGCCATGTCTGAATCGTAACCGAGCACTATGGTGCCAACGAGGTCATAGGCTGGGGCGATCTGCCAACGACCTCGGGAGTCCTGTAACAAGGACACGTTCTTGGCATGGCCGTCACTGTTGCCAACCAGCACATTGAATATTTGCCAGCGAAGCAGCTGCTGAATGGATGCCGCTGAGGGTCGGCAGGCTTCGCGGACTGTTTGCACGATCTCTCCGAAACGTGGCCCACCGTAAGCCTGGTATTTCTGATTCCGCGACACGCCCATGGCCTGACACAGATCCTCCTGATGCAAACGCTCGACGTGTCCGCTTTCAATACCCAAGCGGTCGTAGCGTTCGACCATCAAGTAAGGATGTCGGCCGGCATAGACCATCGTGGTCCTCGGGCAGGCTATTCCCCCCAAGCGTGCCAGATTGTTCAGATACAGCTCATTCAGAATGACTTGCTCACGCCCTTCGACGGCGAATTTCAAAATATGGGTAGAGGGTTCGATTCCGATAGGTAAGTAGAGTGTATCGTTCCACAGTCGCACAGGGATCTTGTCCTGCGCGCCGGCCAGCGAAAGACGAGGGCGTTTGGCCAGAGCTCCTTCATTCATCAGGGCATACCGCTCGCGAGCACCTGCCCATTGCGCAAGTCGATCGAGCGGCAACTCGCGGTAGTTGTCATCGAGGGGTGACGGTAGGGTTCTTGACGGCGGCATGTGATCGCTCGGAAGGATCGTCAGCGCACCAGCACAATCGCCGCCTATGGTCGCCAGTAGCGAGAAGTCGTCGTCTGGTATACCCAGGCGCTTGATCAGCGCCGCCCGGGCTTGCTCTTCAGGCAGCAAATTTGCGAACCAGTGATGCGCCAGAAGGTCTTGGGGCTGCCAAGCCTTTTGGCTTAGTGGCAAGCTGTACGAAATGGCATGCCCATTCTGTCGCCAGGTTTCGTTGTATTCGAAGCCCATCAGTCGGCCATCCGTGCCGCGCCACAACGTCCCTACATGCTGCGTGTCGTGCCATACGTTCAACGAATCCGGCAATATCATGATTCGAATCCCTCCGGAGGAACAGCGGACAGCTCGATGCCTAGCGTATCAAGTACGATCAATATGCGACCCAACCCGCAGCTGTCACGGCCGTTTTCCAACTCACTCAGAAAGCGAATGCTCAACCCGCAAAGACCTGCGAGGGTTTCAAGATTTAGCCCTTGCTGCTTGCGAGCGCGGCGAATCAACTTGCCAAGCGTTGCGGCATCATGAATGGGAGCTGCTTGCGATAGGGGCATGCTAAGACCTTTCACGATAAGAAAGCGGGTTGTTGTAAACAATTTAGTATACTTAAAAATTTCCCTATAGGGATAATTGGGTGGATATACTGGAGTAGTCCTGAATTTTTCCCTATAGGGAAAATAGTTGGTGTGCGGGTTGCAAGTGCTGCAATTTTTCCCTTTCAGGACAATTTGGGGCGATCAGTCTGTCAAAGTGTCAAGGAGATCATCGCACCACGCATGAACTGCTAATGCTCCATCCGTGTGTACAGGCTCGGACAGC
>NZ_JEMF01000137.1 GCF_000591415.1 Cobetia crustatorum
GGGCGTTTTGTTTGTTGCGATGAGTATAAATTGGTACTTGACTGGTATCTATCTGGATCTATATTGGTATTCATCATTCTAGATTGAGAGCCCCCATGGACCCGAGCTTCGAACACCTCAAGCTGGACGCCGCTTTGGCCACTCCTCTGTATCGCCAATTGGCGCGTCAGCTGGAGCTTGCCATCCGAAGAGGTACTTGGCGTGCCGGGGAGGCTTTGCCGTCAGAGCGGAACCTCGCTGAGGCGCTGTCGGTGTCACGGATCACAGCGCGCAAGGCCATCGATCAACTGACTGAAAGTGGCCTGATTCGTCGCGACCGTGGCTCAGGCAACTTTATTCGGCCGAGCATGAGCCAGTCGCTGACGCGATTGGCGAGCTTCAGTGAAATATTGACCCGCCGGGGCTTCACTCCTAGCTCATGTTGGCTATCTCGAGAGTTGTGTGCGCCGAGCAATGAAGAAAATTTACGCCTGGGCTTGTCGGCTAATGCTCAGGTAGCGCGCCTCAAACGCTTGCGGTTAGCTGATGATGTAGTGATGGCAGTAGAGGAGAGCTGTCTTCCGGTGATGATCCTGCCTGATCCTGAAGCGGTAGAGAGTTCTTTGTATAACTGGCTGGAGGCCGCGGGTCGGCCGATTGTGAGGGCGTTTCAGCAAGTCACGGCGGTCAACGCCGACCCTGAGCTCGCACGCCTCGCCAAGGTGGCGGAGGGCCAGGCCCTGCTCAAGGTAACTCGACTCGGCTATCTCGCCGACGATACACCCGCCGAGCTGACCATCACTTATTGTCGCACTGACTACTACGATTTCAGCGTCGAACTGATGCGCTAGGAGCACCCTATGCCGATACCCACGGAGCCATCGATTTCACTTCGCGGCAACTTGCTGACCCCCAGCGGATGGCGTCTTGGCGAGTTACATGTCGACGCCGGTCGCATTCGTGCCGTGGAAGGTGAGGCGGTCGATCCTGCCGATAATGATCTACCGAGGCTGCTACCTGGATTCATCGATCTACACGTACATGGCGGCGGTGGTGCCGATGCCATGGAAGGGCAGAAGGCCGTTGCGACACTCGCCGAGACCCATGTGCGCTTCGGTACCACGAGTCTGCTAGCGACCACCATGACCGCGCGTCGCGACGAGGTGCGACAGGCGCTCGGTGAGATCACCAAGTATCTTGAGTCTCCGTCAACCGTGGCGGCACGAGTGTTGGGCGTGCATCTCGAAGGTCCTTATATCAACCCCGGCAAACTCGGTGCTCAGCCGCAACATGCTCAGACCGCCAGCATTGAAGAGCTGGATGCATTGATGGCGCTCGCCCCTATCAGACTGATGACGTTAGCGCCGGAGCTTTCGGGTCACGCTGAGGTGATTCGCTACCTCAGCGACAAGGGCGTTCGGGTTCAGCTTGGACATACTCTAGGCAGCTATGAGGAGGGCGTTGAGGCTCTGGCTCACGGTGCCTGTGGTTTCACCCACCTGTTCAACGCCATGACTGGCCTCCATCACCGCAAGCCGGGGATGGTCGGAGCGGCTTTGGCCCACGCCGAATACGCTGAACTGATTCCGGATCTGCTTCACGTGCACCCTGGGGCGATTCGTGCAGCGCTTCGCTGTATTCCACGTTTGTATGCAGTCACGGACTCCACCGCGGCTGCTGGCATGCCGGACGGTGAATACAAGCTCGGTGAGCAGTCCGTCACCAAATGCCTGGGCGGTGTGCGTCTAGCCGACGGCACCTTGGCTGGCAGCACCCTGACCATGGATCAGGCGCTGCGCAACTTTGTCACCCTTGGGCTAAGTCTGGCTGAGGCGTCTGATCGTCTCTCGTTGTTCCCTGCCGAATTTCTTGGCCTTCATGACATTGGCCGCCTGAGCGTAGGTGCCAAGGCCGACGTCGTGACGCTCGATGCCGACCTCAATATCGTGTCCGTCCATGTGGACGGTCGTCTCGTCTGTGGAGAGTCCCATGTCCCTCATGCTTGAAGAGGCGCTCAATGCGCCGGACCGTCTGCGTGGCCAGCTCGGTCGCAATCAGGAAATGTTGCGCGACCTAGGCCAGCGGTTACGTATCGAACCGCCTCGCTGTGTCGTCACGGTTGCCCGAGGCAGCTCCGATCATGCTGCCGGCTACTTCGCTTACCTGTGCATGCAAGCCCAAGGCATTCCGGTAGCCTCGCTGCCGCCATCATTATCGACTCTTGCGCGTGCGCCGTGGCAGCTCGACGGGCAGCTATCGGTGGCCATCTCACAGTCTGGCCAGAGCCCGGACCTCATCGCCAGTCAATCCGCGTTCAAATCCGGTGGTGCGCGGACCGTTGCGCTGGTCAATTCTCCCGAGTCTCCGCTCGGTCGGGACAGCGATGTCGAGGTTCCTTTGCATGCCGGCGAAGAGCACAGCGTGGCCGCCACCAAGAGCTATCTGGCGACGCTCTCGGCTGCTGCCCAGCTCATTGCCCACTGGGGTGAGAATGCGTTGATGTTGAATGCGCTCAGTGAGCTGCCGGACCGCTTGGTCGAGGCCGCCGCTCAAGACTGGACGCCAGCCATCGATACGCTGCTCGATGCCGACAAATTGATGGTCATCGGCCGTGGCCCAGGACTGGCCATCGCCCAAGAGGCAGCGCTGAAATTCAAGGAAACCTGTGCCATTCAGGCTGAGCCCTTTAGTGCCGCTGAGGTGCGCCATGGCCCTATGGCGTTGATCGAGCCGGGATACCCAGTGCTGGTCTTCGCACCCCCCGGGCCTGAACAGGTTGGGCTGCTTGAACTGGCTGAGTGGCTGGAGAGCATCGGTGCCAAAGTGCTGCTGGCCGCCGACAAGCGCGTCACGCATCGCCATCTCACTCTGACCGATGCGAATCACGAGTCGCTGCAGCCGCTGTCCGTGATCCAGAGCTTCTATCCCATGGTGGCGGGGCTTGCCACCGCGCGCGGCATCGACCCTGACAAGCCGCGCCACCTACGTAAGGTTACCTGCACGCTCTAAATCCGATCTTACCCAACAATTATTCGGAGCCGACCATGTCATCCTCCTTTCTCACTCTGGTGTCACCGATCAAGGGTATCGTTGTGCCCTTGGCCGAGGTGCCGGACCCGGTATTCGCCGAGGGAGCTCTCGGTCAGGGCATTGCCCTGGACCTCTCGGGGACTGTCTGCATGCCCCCCTTGCCGGTGAAGTCATCCAGTGTGCTCGCACGCACCACGCCTTTACCTTGCGAAGCGACGCGGGGGTCGAAGTGCTGATTCATCTTGGCCTCGACACTGTCACTCTCGAGGGGCGCGGAATCGAACCCTGCGTGAGCGTTGGTCAGCGGGTTGAGGTAGGGGACCTTCTATGTCACTTCGATGTCGACAAGCTAGCCTGCGAGGCAACGTCTCTGATTACGCCGTTGATAGTCATTGATGCGCCAGGTTGGCGCTGGGCAGAGACCGGGCTCAAGTCAGGGGACGTGGTCCAGCGAGGTGACTCACTGGTTGTGCTTGAAGCCATCGCCAGCGCTGAACACCAAGCCGTGTCGGCTCAGGGCCCCAAGGGTGAGCGTAGTGTGGTTCTGGCGCTCGAAACCGGGCTGCATGCACGGCCTGCGGCCCGTCTGCGAGCTATCGCACGGGAACACGATGTCAGCTTGAACCTCACCCACGCCGAGCACAGTGCCAACGTTGACAGTATCAGTGGACTGATGAATCTCGGATTGACGAGCCAGCGCTCAAGGCATTGGGGTCTCGCGGCGTGATGCGCCTGGGAGGTGGGGGTGTGCAGATCATCCTCGGCCCCATTGCTGATAGCGTCGCTGATGAAGTGCGTGCGGCGATGGTCGCCACTGGATGCGACCCGGAGGCCACTCGTCCCGAAGCCAGTAGTCGGGCATCGGACGTGGGTATGTCGGGGTCAGGACACGCTCTGAGTGAGGAGAAAACCCTGGCCTGGCGTGATGCTCTCGGTGGCGAGGACAACATTCTCCGCTCCGATGTGTGCGCTATCACCCGGCTGCGAGTGGAGCTGGTCAGTGAGGAAGGGTTAAATGAAGTTGCTTTGCGCCGATTGGGCTGCCAAGGCGTCATGCGTGTCGGTCAGTGTACTTGGCACCTGATCGTCGGTCGTGACGCAGGACTCTCCATGGATGCACTGACTTCAAGTCCTGCATCACGTTGATGAGGCTGACCGTCATTAATGCGACTACTGATGTTGGGGGGAGAGGCTTGTGAGCAGGG
>NZ_JEMF01000138.1 GCF_000591415.1 Cobetia crustatorum
CCGGTCGTCGCCACGCCGACCAATGACATGACCGCCGTGGATGGCGAGACTCTCAGCATTGCTGCGGGCGAGGCCTTCAGTGACGTGGATGGCAGCGATGAGCTGGCCTATACGGTTGCGGGTCTGCCGGCAGGTCTGGCCATCAATGGCACCACCGGCGAGATCACCGGCACCCTGAGCGCCGATGCCTCGCAGAATGGTCCGTTCGAGATCACTGTCACCGCCAATGATGGCAATGGTGGCACGATCAACGACGTCTTCACCCTGACGGTCAGCAACGTTGTACCGGTCGCCACCGATGACGCGGCGACAGCGGTCGAGAACGTGACGCCGACCACCGGCAACGTGCTGACCAATGACAGCGATGGCGGCATTGATAGCACCGACAGTGACATTCTGGTCGTCAGTCAGGTGGACGCCGATGCCGACAATGTCGGTGAGGCGATTGCCGGCTCCACCGGTGGCCTGATCACCATCAATACCGACGGCAGCTATACCTTCGCGCAGGGCACGGACTTCGATGATCTGGCCGATGGAGAAAGCCGTATCACGGCGATCGATTACCAGATCAGTGATGGTCAGGGTGGCTTCGACACTGCCACGCTGAGCATCACCGTGACCGGCACCAATGATGCGCCGGTCGTCGCCACGCCGACCAATGACATGACCGCCGTGGATGGCGAGACTCTCAGCATTGCTGCGGGCGAGGCCTTCAGTGACGTGGATGGCAGCGATGAGCTGGCCTATACGGTTGCGGGTCTGCCGGCAGGTCTGGCCATCAATGGCACCACCGGCGAGATCACCGGCACCCTGAGCGCCGATGCCTCGCAGAATGGTCCGTTCGAGATCACCGTCACCGCCAATGATGGCAATGGCGGCACGATCAATGACGTCTTCACCCTGACGGTCAGCAACGTCGTACCGGTCGCCACCGATGACGCGGCGACAGCGGTCGAGAACGTGACGCCGACCACCGGCAACGTGCTGACCAATGACAGCGATGGCGGCATTGATAGCACCGACAGTGACATTCTGGTCGTCAGTCAGGTGGACGCCGATGCCGACAATGTCGGTGAGGCGATTGCCGGCTCCACCGGTGGTCTGATCACCATCAATACCGACGGCAGCTATACCTTCGCGCAGGGCACGGACTTTGATGATCTGGCTGACGGCGAAAGTCGTGTCACTGCCGTCGATTACCAGGTCAGTGATGGCCAAGGTGGCTTCGACACTGCCACGCTGAGCATCACCGTGACTGGCACCAATGATGCGCCGGTCGTCGCGACACCGACCGATGACATCATTGCCGTCGATGGTGAGACCCTCACGATTGCTGCCGGTGACGCCTTCAGCGATGTCGACGCCACTGACACGCTGGCCTATACGGTTGCGGGTCTGCCGGCAGGTCTGGCCATCAATGGCACCACCGGCGAGATCACCGGCACCCTGAGCGCCGATGCCTCGCAGAATGGTCCGTTCGAGATCACTGTCACCGCGGATGATGGCAATGGTGGCACCGTCACCGATACCTTCATCCTGACACCGAGCAACACCGCGCCGGTGGCGGGTGATGACGCCGCTACCGTCGCCGAGAAAGCGCCGGCCTCCGGCAATGTGC